>CAXSCE010000004.1:0-1413 GCA_964236545.1 uncultured Bryocella sp. | reverse complement strand
ACTGACGTCTTGCCAAAGTTTTTGGGGGGTTGGCGACTCGGGGGGGGGGGGGGGGGGCCGGGGGGGGGGCGGGGGGGGGTGGGCGGGGCAGAAGCCGTAACGATTGCACTCGATTTCCCCTCCAGCGTGGCGCTTTGGAGCGTCTTTGCGGGGCTGGGCGTGGCCGTGAGCGTGGGCGTGTTCTTTGGCGTGTACCCGGCGCGCAAGGCAGCGGAGCTCGACCCCATCGTCGCGCTGCGGTCGGAGTTTTGAGAAGAGTGAAGAGTTAAGGAGTGAAGGAGTGAGTGGGGCGGGTGTGAAGTCTTTGCGTGACTCGGTCGCCTGGCAAAAGGCCATGACATTGTCAGAAGGAGTTTACAGGCTTACACGGGAGTTCCCGGTTGAGGAGAGGTATGGGTTGACGAGCCAGCTGCGGCGCGCTTCTGTTTCGGTGGCCAGTAATATTGCCGAAGGGATCTCTTAGCATCGCCTCTCCACCGATCACTATCTAATATCGGGTCACTCACCTTCATCCCTTCACTCCATCACCCTTCACTCTTTCATTCCCCTATGCAGGCATCCCAACAACGCGAAGCGGTCACCATGGCGCTCGACACCCTGCGCGCCAATAAGCTGCGTTCGGGGCTGACGATTCTGGGCATTGTGATCGGCGTGATCACCGTCATCGCGATCTCCTCAGTGATCACCGGATTGAACAGCGCGGTCTCCGCCATGGTGGAGCAGTTCGGCACCAATGTGATCTGGATCGCGCGCCTCACGCCCATCACACTGCGACCCACGGCGGAGATGCTCGCGCGCAAACAGCTTACCTATGACGACATGCTGGCCATCGCGAAGCTGCCGCACATCGTCGCGGCCGGTGCCGATCTGCGCTACGAGAACATGGAGTTCAACACCGGCCTGGCGACGGCCAAGTACGGCAAGCACAAGGCCGAGCACCTCACGCTGACCGGGGACAGCGTTTCCAATGGCGATGTCTACGAGGAAAAGATCGTCTACGGACGTTATTTCACAGCCTCCGACCAGCAGCGAGACGCGGATGTGGCGATTCTTGGCCACGACACGGCGGAAGAACTCTTCGGCCAGGCCGATCCAACGGGCAAGGAAATTACCGTGGAGGGCCGCGCGTTTACCGTGATCGGCACCATGGATAAGCGCAAATCGGCCTTTGGCGTGGGCAAAAACCCTGAAGACAACATGGTGTACATGCCCATCACCACCTTTCACAAGCTGCATCCGGAGGTTCTGGAGTACTGGATCAGCGCGCGGATCGACGATCAGAAAAACAAGCCGATCGCCGAGGATGAGATTCGCGAACTGCTGCGCCGCCGCCGCAAGGTGGCCAACGCAGCGGACGACAACTTCGCCCTCTTCGGCCCGGAATCCATCACCAAGCTGTGGTCGCAGATCACA
>CAXSCE010000003.1:3406-178048 GCA_964236545.1 uncultured Bryocella sp. | reverse complement strand
TGGGGTAAGGTGACTAAAGTTTCTGGCGCGGGGCTTGCAGAGAATTACGGTGAAAGTGGGATGATGGTGATGTGAGGGTTGAGGGATGCCGGAGCGGGTGGCGTGCGAGTTTCGGCTGATTCGGTATGTGCCGGACCCGATCAAGGGCGAGTTCCTCAACATCGGCGTGGTGCTGCGGGCGGAAGGTGAGGGCGGCCAGGCGGTTGCGCGGTTCACGCGGGATTGGAGCCGGGTCCGGTGCCTCCATCCGGATGCGGATGTGGAGATGATAGAAGCGTTCGAGAGCGAGCTGAACGAACAGCTGACGCGAGAGAGTGGGGGCGAGGCAAAGCCGGTGCTCCGGCTGCTGGAAGAGACGCTCTCCAATAGTTTGCAGATCTCGCCCGTACGCGGGACGCTGGCGGAGAGTTTCACGGCCGAGATGGAGCTTCTGCTACGGATGTATGTGGAGCCTTTGAAGGTGAAGGCGGAACGGCGGCGAGCGACCGGGCGGACGGCGATTGCGGGGCGAATGCGGACGGAGTTTGAGCGAGCCGGCGTTTGGGGCTCCATGCGGAAGCGGGTGGCGGCGCGGGAGTACACGCGGCCCGGCGATCCGCTGAAGATCGACTGCGGGTATCGAAACGGGGCGGTGCGGTTGTTTCATGCGGTATCGCTCGAAGGTGATGCGGAGCTCGCGAAGAGCCTGGCGTTTTCGGCGACGGCGCTGCGCGAGGGTGTGCGGCGCGTGGAAGAGCGTGAGCTGGAACTAACAGCCGTCGTGGAGCCGGTTTCAACCGTAAGCGATGCGGAGATGTATGGGTTTGGGGTCCATTTGATGGAAGAGGCCGGGCTGCGGGTTTTGACGGCCGCGGATCTGCCGCGTGTGGCGGAGACGGCGCGGCGGGAGTTGCGAGTTTGAAGGCTCGGTTGTGTGGATTGATGAGCGGCGAGCTATGAGGGTTTGAGCTATGAGTCGTTGGCAGGGTGCCGACGACGGACACTTACAACTTGCATTTTCAATTTTCGGGGGTGTGGCTTCGGCCGCGCCCCTTTGCTGTTTGCGGGTGGCCGCGGAAGGGAGTGTGAATGGGGTTGGGAGAGGCGGTGGCGCGGGTCTGGAATCGCTTTGGCGAGCGGCTGGCGGGAGTGGACGCGGCGAATGGTGGGGCGAATGGGGGGGAGGGCGGGCGGAAGACCTCGGGGATGCCGATGGGATTGGGGTCGGGGGTGATTCCGGGGTCGATCCTGATGCCGTTTCGGAGTGCGGGTGCGGCAAATGCGCGGCCCAAGCCGACGACGGCGAATCTACGGCGGCTGGCAGAGATCCCCGCGGCTCGGCGGGCGATCAACTGCATCAAGGACCGAATTGCGTGCATGGACTGGCGCGTGGAGGTGAGCCCGGGAGCAGGCGTGGAAGGGGCTGAGGACCGGGCGGCGCGGGTGGCGCGATTGACAGCTGCCTTTGCGGCCCCGAACGCGACGGATAGCTTCAGGACGCTGATGGAGCCGGTGATCGAGGACATCCTGGTGGGCGGTTTTGGGGCGGTCGAGGTAGAGCCGGGCGACAGGGAGACGCCGGTGCGGTTATACAGCGTGGACGGGGCGACGATTCAGGTGAATCCGGCGTGGGACAGCGATCCCGAAACGCCGCGGTATGCGCAGTTGAAGGCTGGGATCGGTGCGGAAGCACGCACGATGCTGCTGGACCGCGACCTGATGTACGTGAAGCTGAACCCGCGGACGCACACCGTCTTTGGGTTGGGCAAGGTGGAGGTCGCCTTTGAGGCGATTAACAGCTTTCTGGCGGCGCACCGGTATGCGGGGAGGCTGGCTTCAAACGGCACGGTGCAGTATGCGCTTTGGCTGAAGGACCGGACGCCGGAGCAGCATGAGCGGCTGACTCGGTGGTGGCAGGAGGAGGTGGAGGGCTCAGGACGGGTGCCGGTGCTGAGCACGGAGGAGCCGCCGCAGGTCATCAAGCTGGCCGGGGGCACGGATGCGGAGCTGCGGCTCCAGTGGCAGCAGTTTTTATTGACGATGATTGCCAATGCGTTCGATCTGCCGGCGATGCTGCTGGGGGTGACCCAGGATGTGAACCGATCGACGGCGGGGGAGTTGGCGGACGAGGCGTTTCAGAATGCGGTGGTGCCGTTGGCCAGGCTGATCGCCGACCACATTACGCGGGATGTGATTCGGAAGGTGCTGGGGTGGAGCGATCTGCGCTTTGTGTGGAGCGAGCTGGAGAGCCGCGATGAGGCCACTGAGGTGAGCATCCAGATGCAGCTGCTGCAGGCAGGGGTGCTCAGCTTGGCGGAGGTGCGGGCGATGCGGGGTTTGCCGCCGGTGAGTGTTGTTGAGGTGTGAGCGATGAGGTGTGGAGCGGTGAGTGCGGCTGCTCGCGACGTGTACAGGGAGCGGATCTGAGCGGGGGTGATTTTGACGGGTTTGTTGGAGAAGCGGTGTTCGGGTCCCAATGTGGGTTTGCGAGCTTTGCAGGCGATGGCGGTGGAGTTTCCGGAGGTGGCGGGGCATCCGAACCGGCTGCCGTTTGAGGGATGTCTGACGCTGGTGGATGTGCCGAGCGACAAGGCGCCGAGCGGGGCGCGGGGGCATCGGGTGGTATTGACGCGGGCCGCGGCCGAGGCGGCGCTGCCGAGTTTGCTGGGCATGGCGGTGGACTACAAGGCAGGGTGGGACGGGCACGATGCGCGGCAGAAATGCGGCATCATTACGGCGGCGGAGCTGCAGGGAAAGTGCCTGCGCGTGGGGGGTTTTCTGTTTGCGCGCGACTTTCCGGAGATGGAAGGCCCCGTGTGCGCGGAGGCGACCGCGGCCGGGCAGATGGGCATGAGCTATGAGCTTGCGGACGCGCATGTGGCCGATATGCGAGCGAGTGTGTGGACGCTGACGCGGGCGACCTTTACCGGAGCGGCGATTTTGTTACGGGAAAAGGCGGCGTATCGCGAGACGTCGTTCCGGGTGCGGCCTCCCCGGAGCGGTAGATAGCTGAACGCGAGCTTGGGGGCAGGACCCCACTTTGGCTTCGGTTGAGATGACAAGGGTTGACTGGGATCTCAGGTTTGAGACGAAAAGGGTTTTAAGGAGGACAGATGAAAGAGTGGATGGAGCGTTTGAGCGCGGCAGCATCGGCTTTGGAGCGTGTGGCGGAGCAGATGGCGGAGCGGCAGATCGCGCTGGCGGCGGAGGCGGAGCAGAGCGTTGGCCGGATTGTGGCCACTGTGGAAAGCCAGCGCGAGGGTGAGCTGGCGGAGCGTTTGCGGGTGACCGAGGAGAAGCTGCTGGCGGCAGAGAATCGGGTTGCGGAGTTGACGGCCGCGGCTGCGGTGAAGGCGGAGCCTGCCGGGCGGAAGACCATTTCGGCCGGAGTGACGGCGATGTTGAGCAAGGGTGGGGTTTCGGCCGAAGGGCTGGAGACGGGCCGGTTGGAAGCCGGTGCGCTGGATGCGGCGCTTAGCAGCCTGTCGATTGAACAGCGGTTTGCGGTGAAGGCGGAGTTGTTGCGGAGCGGGTCCCTGGGGTAGGTGTCGGCGATCCCACCTTAGCGCACGGTGAAGCTGCGCGCGAAGATGGGGCACCCGGGCCTGGGTTGTGGTCAGCGATGAGCTTTGAGGTGGTGAGCCTTGAGAGTTCAGAGTATTGCCAGAACCAGATCCCCTGCGGGATGACAGAAAACGCAACGGCGGACGTGGAATCCCTTCGGGGAATGACAACAAAGAGCAGAAATGTTGATGGGCGTGGCTTTGGGCTGCGCCCTTTTGTTTTGGGCAGCGAAACAGCTTGGCTCGCATGAGCCATGAGGAGATTGGATGAACGCGAAGTTTACGGAGATCAGTGCGGCAGCGGATTACATCGGACCCGGCGCGATTGAGGTGCCGATGTACCAGACGGAGATTCTGGATCTGGTGCGGCGCCGTGGGCCGTTTGGGCAGCGCATCAAGCAGGTGCCGGCTACCGGGCATCCGTCGCGCTACTTCGAGGAGACAGCGATTCCCTCGCCTGCGGCCTCGGCCGGCTTCATGGATCCGCGCAACCTCGTGCCGCCGGTAGTGAGCCCGACACGGGTGGAGCGGTCGGTGCCGCTGAAGGCGCTGGTGGCACAGATGAATTACAACCTGTTCGATCTGGAGTTGGGCAAGCAGCAGGGGCAGTTCGCGTATCTGCAGGCCAAGGATCTGGCCGATACCGTGGATGGCGTGCTGCGGACCCATGACATTGCACTGTGGAACGGCACGGACACGAGCCTGAGCTCGCCGACGACAGCGCAGTATTTCGGTGCAGCGGGGCAGATCGTCGCCGGTGGCAATACGGTGACGATCGGAGCTTCGCAGAGCATTGTGGACGGGCTGAAGTCGACGATTGCGCAGATGCTATCGAACACTAGTTTCGGTGTGCGGCCGACGGCGATCTATGCCAATCCGGTGCTGCTGGACCTGATCGATCGCGAGATGAAGTCGGAGTTCAATGTGGTGTTGAACACGAAGGCGATCGAGGGCGGGCTGACGGTGAAGACGCTGTCGACACAGGCGGGCGATATTCCGCTGATTCCGGAGTGGACGCTGCCCTATACCGGGACGCCTGGTTCTGGGTCGGCGGTGCTGCCGGCCTATATCGTCACCGAGGATCTGATCGAGTATCACTGGCTGGGCGAGGCGACGCCTCGGGTCTTCCAGCTGGGTCTGCCGAACTCGCTGGCTTCGCAGTATGTGGTGGTGAAGTTCGGTGGGGTGGTGGTGAAGGGCGCAAATTATGCGCACTACCAGGTACTGGTGGATCGGTAGTTCGTTATCTGTTGCTAGTTGCTAGTTGCTAGTGCTCAGGGCCCGGGTCGGTTGAGGCTGACCCGGGCTTTTGTGACCCAGATGTGAGAAGCAGATCCCTGCGGGATGACAGCAAGAGAAGCAAGGGCAACTGGAGACGCAGATTCCCTTTGGGAATGACAACCAAGAGAGTGGGCAAGAAGTGGAGGGTGCATGGCGTATCTGTTGCCAGCGGAATACCCGGTGTATGGGTTGAGTGCGGATACCGCGGATGCGTGGGTGGCCGCGGCTTCGGCGATGATGGAGGCCTTTTGCCGGCGGAACTCGCTGGGGGCCACGAGTTATACGGAGCGGCTGCGGGTGTCGCGGCCCTGGGGATCGGTGCAGCTGACGTATGGGCCGGTGACCGCGGTGACGGCGGTGCAGGCGCGGTACACGCCACAGCCGAGCGGCTGTGTTCTGGGCGATAGCGGCGCGGGGAGTGGATGGATGGACTTTGCGCTGACGTTTGGCTTGCCGGGTCAATGGGTGACCGTGGATCCAGGCACGGCCCTGCTGGATACCGTGACGGGCGAGTTGCGGCTGCCACCGAATTTGATGGGCCTGCGCTACAGCGAGGCCGAGGTGACGTACACAGCGGGTCTGGCGACCGTGCCGGTGGCGGTCAAGGTAGCGTGTGCGCAGATTGTGAAGAATGCGCAGGCTACGCCAGGCCTGAATGTGAAGTCGAGCAAGCTGGACACGCTGCAGACGCAGTACTTCAGCGACTCACTGCTGGATGTGCAGGTGCAGGCGCTGTTGCGGCCGTATGTCGCGGAACGGATGGGCTGAAGTGGGGTCGACTACCGGAGCTTTGGGTGTGAATGCGGTGCGATTGGCGGAGACGGCGCTGGCGAGCCACGGCGGGATTACGGTGTTGCTGCGGTTGCCGGGGATGGCTTCAAGCGGGGTGGATGCCGAGCAGCTGGGGCTGGGGACGGCGTTGTTTCAGGATGTGCTGGTAGGCCCGGCGGTGTGGCGCAAGGTGGGTGTGGAGAAGACGCTGCTGCTGGGCGAAATGGTGGTGGCGGGGATGGTGGGGTCTTGGGGGTACGTGTCAGCGAAGGAGATGTTTGAGGCGGCAGCGGGCGTGGTGGTCGAAGGGGTGTTTTATACAATTTCGGCGAGTGCGGCGATTGTTGCGGGCGACGGACCATGCGGGTACCGGCTGACAGTGGTGGCTCCGGCGCTGGTGTGAGTTGGTTGCTGGTGTGAGTTGGTTTTTGTTGAGACGTGAGCTTTGAGCAAAGACAGCAGTGAGTAGGGCTGGATGGAGGCCTGGTGCAGAACGCGAAGGACACATTTTATGAGCTGCTGCGGGGGCGACTGGCGGCATTGAACCCCCAGCGGACGGTCGTCGTCCGGAGCGTGACGCGGCCGGGCGTGGTGGTGGATGAGAACGAGCTGCAGGTGTCCGCGCTGCTGCCGGACTGCTTTCATCTGCAATGGACGACGGAGGCGGTGGATGCCCAGGGGGCAATGCCGCTGATTTGCATGACGTGCGAAGTCTCGTACCTGACGGCTGGGTCCGCGGTGCGTGGCGGGATGGATCGCGGACGGGCTTTGGCGGCGATGGACGGCGAGCTGCTGGCGGCCGTGAGCCAGGCGCCGCAGAACGTGCCGAAGAGTGATTACAGCGCTCTGGTGAGTGGAGGCGCCCCCCTGGCGATGACGACGCGGCTCTGGTGGGGCGACGCCGTGTTCGGTTCGGCGAGGGTGGAACGCGAGCGGGTGTCGCGGACCGTGACGATCGCGGTGATGAGCTACCAGGAAGCGGGTGAGCTTTGATATTGAATGCGACAGTAATCGAGGTGATGCCGCCGGCGATCCGGCGGGTGCGGGCGTACTTTGCGCCGGTAAACCGGGCGGCGGGGCAGCCGACGATTTTTGATCCGGCACAGAATGGTGGATTTCCGCTGGATGCGCCGCCGATGCCGTGGTTGGACCTGGGATGGATTCAGGGGTTTGAGAGGACGAGCGGGACTGCGATTGCGGCGGTGAAGACCGGGGCACCAACAGCGACGCAGATGCAGGTTCGGAGTGATATCGAGGCGACAGTGCGGTTCAGCTTTGAGAGCTGGGGCAAGCTGCAGCTCTCGCTGGCGGCGGGCACACAGCAGATGAACCTGCTGGCGGCGGCTTCCGGAGCCGGCGCGGCAGGCTCAGGTGGGACGGCTATGGGGGCGACACCGCTGGTTGCCGGGTCCACGGCGACGACGCTGAATGTGGGGGTTGCAGCGGCGGTGAGTTTTCCCGTGGGTGGTCCCGTGGCGGTGGATGCCGATTACGCGAGTGGACAGACGGGGTTTGTCGGCAGCGGGGTGAGTGGAGCGTACCTTCGAAGCGCGCTGACGGACGTGGACTACATACGGCGGGTGACGCTGAATGTGGGGCGGGTGACTGCGGTGAGCAACGGCGTGCTGACGCTGGAGGCTCCGTTGGTGGCGGGGATACCGGCGGCTGGGATGAAGGTGAGTGCGGTGACGGGGTTCTGCGATCGTGAGGGCTCGAGTTTCTTCCAGGAGTGGTCGGCGCTATTTGTTGGAGAGGGGCAGCAGGGCGAGCGGGTGATCTGGCATTATCCGCGGCTGCAGGCGATGAGTGGAATTGCGGAGTCGCTCGCGGAGGGCGCGGGCGGGTATCAGGCGCTGCGGCTGGCGGGAGCGTTTCGGGCGCTGCCGGTGGCCGATGCGGTGGATGGGGAAAATGTGGTGTGTTTTCGGAGTTATGTTGCCGGATAAGTCGCGGACTTATCCGGCTGCTGTGGCTGACTTACTCCTTCGGAGTTAACGAAAAGAAAAGCGATGACAAAACACCGGCGGTTCCTGGTGTGCGGCGGCCTGTGCGCTGCCTCGAGGTGGTGTGCGGATCACGATCGATAACGGGGATGGGCGCGGAGCCGCCGACTATACGGCGGCGGTTGCTGCAGAGGGACCCATTACGGTACAGCGGCAGTTGAACCAGCCTTCGCGGTGCACGGCGGAGATTGCCCTGGGGATAGGAAATCTCGCCATACCGGTGCGACGCGGCCGGGTGGTGGTGACAGCGGATGCGGGAGCTGTGCTGTTTACGGGGTACCTGGCGACTGAACCTATAGCGGTGTACGCGGGACAGGGGACGACGGGGCCGGTGTACCGGGCGCGGATCTCGGCGGTAAGCGACGAGTGGCTGCTGGATAAGCAGGGCTCGGGCGGCTCGTTGACGGTGGATGGAGTGTCTCTGGCGCTGAGTGGAACGGCGCTGGTGGCGCAATTGGCTAATCGGGCGCAGGCGGCGAGTGCGGCGACGCGTTCCGGGACGGCCGGCTTGCCGCAGATTACGGTGGGCGCGGGCGGTACAAATGCACGGGCTACAGGGGCGTTTGCGGTGGCGCCGGCGGCGGTGTGGAGTGCGAATGCCGGGGCGGCAGCCGCGGCGAGCTATGCGGGGTACCGGGCGGTGAGCGGAGGGGTCACGATCGAGCCCGCGGGGGCGGTCACTCACCCATTCAGTGATGCGGATGGGACGTTGAGTGTGTTGGAATTCAGCGCGGCAAACGTGCGGGAGCTGGCCAACGACGTGACGGTTTCCGGGGCGGAAGAGCCTGTGGCTTATGCGCAGGAGATTTTTATGGGTGATGGAACGACGACCGTTTTTGCCTTGAGCGAGGCGGTGTTCCGGGGATCGAATCGGACCTTGGTGCGGGACAGCTTCAATGAAGCGAATTTCGACACGTCGCAGTGGGTGGTGAGTTCGACGGGAGGTCACTTGGCGCTGGGTTCGGCCGGGCTGGCGATGAACGGCGGCAACGGCTTTGACGGGCAGACCACCCTGACCGCGTTGAACGCGGTGGAGATGGGCGGCTTTCTGTTGGCGGAGCTGGGCGGGGTGGTGCTCGGGGCGAGCTCGGACGGGACGCTGGCAGGGTTTTATTCGAGCACCCAAACGGTGCTGGCGAATTGCTTTGCCGGGTTTCGGGTGCGGCAGAGTGTGAGCTCTACGGGCGGCGTGACGGTGCTGGTGCCGGTGGTGAACGGGGCCGAAATTGGGACGGTGTTCACACCGGTGGCCGGGCACAGCTATACGCTGCGGCTGCGGCTGTACTGCGCGGAGATGCTGCGGCTGCCACAGGTGTACTACTGCATGGTCGACGGGGTGGTACAGCAGTTTGGGGGCGGCAGTGCGGTCGACGCGGCCATGCAGGTGGTATTTGAGTTGGTGGATGAAGGGGTGAGCTCGAATACGCCGGCCACGGTGCTGTATGACACAGCGGCGACGGGAGCGGCGGTTACGGGGACGCCGGGAACGTGTGTGTTTGCGGCGGTGAACTCGGCAAGTCTTTTTGGATCGGTGGGGTCGGTGGAGGTGACGCGGCCAGGGAGTTTGTGGGTGGTCAGCACACCCCCGAATGGGGGGCAGGAGACGAGGCTGGTGGGGTCGGCCGGCGAGGGCGTGGATTGCGAGGCGAGTTATGGGACGTCCGCAGGGACGCCGGGGAAGGTGACTTTTTTCGCGGGACGGGTGCCGGTAGCCGGGGAGCGCGTGACGGTGCGCTACCGGACGCAGGGACGAGCCGTGGCGCGGATAGCCGACGCCCCCAGCATCGCCGCCGAGGCAGCAGCGGGTGGCGGGGTCGCGGTTCCGGGAGTGAGCCGGTGGCTGGGGAAGGTGACGGCTCCAGTGGCGCGGTCGAGCGCGGATTGCGAGAACGCAGCGATGGCCGTGCTGGCGATGGGGACGGCGCGGTCCGAGGCACTGGCGGGGACGTATACGGCAGTGAACCCGGCGGCGGATGTGTGGCCGGGGGATCTGCTGTTGGTGACGAGTGCGGGGGTGACGATGGCGCTGCTGGTGCGTTCGGTAGTGGCGGCCGATGAGCACTGCGTGCCGGAGGTGCTGCGATACAGGATAGCGTTTGCGAATGACTGGGCCACAGAGTTTGCAGATGCGCTTGGGCTGCGATTGAGTGAGTCGATTGCGAGCGACGCGGTGCTGCCCGCGACGGCAGAAAGTGGGCCGGATGCAGTGCTGGCGAACCTGCCACAACTTGCGGTCCTGAGCTTATCGGATGGTGCGCTGCAGGTGGAAACAGGTGTCACGGCGCCGAGTGGGGGTGGTTTCGAAGTTCGACGGCGGGACTGGAGTTTCGGGATGGGCGCCGATGCGCCCGATCTGGTATTGCGGAGTCCGGTGGCGAACTTTGCCATTCCGCGCGCGGCGCAGGTGGAACGATTTTTTATACGCATGTATGACGGAAGCTCGCCGCCGCTGTATTCACGGTGGTCGAGCGCGTTGTTTGTGAATGCGCCGGTGAGCTAGGCGGAGCGGGTTTGGGTTCAGCAATGAGCGGTGAGGTTTAGAGCGGTGAGTATTGGAGCGGTGAGGTTTTGAGATGACGGATTTCGAGCAAAAGGTCCTGGAGGATCTGAGCGCATTGAAGACGCAGGTGCACCAGCTGATCGGTGTTGGCCAGCCAGGACGGTTACAGCAATTGGAAGGGCGCGTGGATGGGCATGAACGGAATCTGCAGCGCATGAAGGGGATGGCCGGCGCGTTTGGCGGAGCCCTGACCTTTGTGCACATGGCGATCGCATACCTGAGTGGGAAGCACAACTAGACGGGACGGCGACAGTGATGCAGAAGCTGGATTTGTCGCACATCACCGAGAGTCCAAAGTCGACGGTGATTGGGTTGTGTGTGCTGGCGTTGGCGGCGGAACGGGGTGTGCACTTCGACGCAGCCGGGCATCTGGCGATGACGGCTCGGGACTGGTTTGATGTGGGCTGCGGCCTGCTGACGGCGGCCGTGAGCGGCGTGAGCCAGGATGCGGGGCGCGTGAAGGCGCTGGTGCCGGGAATACCGGAACCGCAGATGGTGCCCAGCCACGAAGAGCCGGATGCGTTGGGTGCCGTGCCTGTGGTGCGTATACCTGAGGGTCAGTAAAACAAGCCGCAAAAGCGGCGGAGGTGAAGAATGGCTACAATTGCTGTTTTGGTTCCTGTTGCCCAACTTTCGTTTTTTGCAAAGGTGAAAGCGGAGTTGAAGAAGCTGTTTACCCACGTCCCAGGGTGGGAGGCAAGCGCGGCGGCGACGCTGACCTATGTGGCTCCCATGGTGGAGGCGATGGTAGGACTGGTTGATCCAGCGGTGGCGCCCGTCATCAATGCGCTGATCGCCAAGGTGCAGAGCGCGATGGCGGCGGCGGCGGTGGTGATCAAAGAAGCGGGACCTTCGCCTACGCTGATCACTTATCTGGAGTCGGTCAAGAGCGATCTGGCTGAGGTAGAGAGCGCGGCGGGAGTCAAGGATGCGGCGACGGCGGCCAAGTTGGCGGCGCTGGTGGGGACGATTACGGGTGAAGTGCAGGCGATTCTGGCCGAGTTGGGGACAGCGGCCTAGAGGCAAGGGCCTGAGGGACATTCCTTCAGGCCCTTGCCGGTAGTTTGAGAGGCAGATCCCCGTTGGGGATGACAGCAAGAATCAGCGGCAACGGCAAGCGCAGGGTCCCTTCGAGAATGACAACAAAGGGGCAGACCGCAGCTTAGCCGATGTCTTCGGTCCAGTTTTCGAGGTAGTTCTTGAAGTCGGTCATGAATTTGCCTGCGTCGGAACCGTCGATGATCCGGTGGTCGAAGCCCAGGGTGAAGCGCTGGATGTGACGGATGGCAATAGAATCGTTGCCGTCCTTATCGGTGAGTACCATGGGCTCCTTGTTGAGGGCGCCGATGCCGAGAATGGCGGACTGTGGCTGGGCGATGATGGGGGTGCCGAACTGCTCGCCGAAGATGCCGGAGTTGGTGAGGGTGAAGGTGCCGCCGGCTACGTCGTCGGGAGCGAGCTTTTTGCTGCGGGCGCGTTCGGCGAGGTCGACGATGCCGCGGGCGATGCCGAGGAAGGATTTCTCCTCGGTCTGCTTGAGGACAGGGACGATCAGGCCCCACTCGAGCGCGACCGCGATGCCGATATTGATGTGCTTGTTGTAGCGGATTGCTTCGCCTTCAGTCGCGGAGTTAACGATGGCGTGCTTGCGCAGTGCCTGGACGGCGGCGCGGGTGATGAACGGCATGTAGGTGAGTTTTACGCCGTTGCGCTGTTCGTACTTGATTTTTTCTTTTTCGCGCAGACGATGGATGCGGGTCATGTCCACCTTAAAAACGGTGTGGACGTGAGCGCTGGTCTGCTTGGATTCCACCATGCGCCGGGCGATGATGGCGCGCATCTTGGACATGGGAACGAGTTCGCCGGGCTGAGGGGTGGACGCCGCAGCAGCCTTGGCTGGGGCTGTCGTCGCGGCTGCAGATTGGGCCTGCTGGTAGGTCGCGTGGGTGGCGGCGTCCGCAGGCGGCTGCGAGGCGGCAGTGGTCTGGTTCTGGAACTCCGCAGCAGGCTGGGCGGGTGTGGTCGCGGCTGCCGATGCAGGTTGTGCGGCGGGCTGCGATGTTGGCTTGCTACCGCCTTCAAGGTGGCCGAGGATGTCTCCCTTGGTGATGCGGCCGGAGGCGCCGGTGCCAGAGATCGCGGCGAGATCGATGTTGTTTTCAGCGGCGATCTTGCGAACTAGCGGCGAAGAGCGCTGCGGTTCGCCCTGCGAAGCAGAAGGTTGTGCAGGCTGCGCGGAAGTCTCGGCTGGAGTGGGTGCAGCCGCGACGGGCGTGGGTGCTTTCGAAGCGCCGGGCGTCGCCGCAGCGCTGCCGATGATGGCGACAATGCTATTCACGGAGACGGTGGCACCCTCCCCCACCTTGATTTCTGTCAGGGTGCCGGCTACAGGTGAGGGGATCTCAGCGTCGACTTTGTCGGTAGAGATTTCAAAGATAGGCTCGTCACGTGCGACGGTGTCGCCGACCTTTTTGAGCCATTTGGTGAGGGTGCCTTCGGTGATGGACTCGCCCATCTGCGGCATCAGGATGTCGGTAGCTGGGCCGGCAGCAGGCGCAGGTGCGCTGCCGTTGCCGTTGGAGGCCGGCGGATTCGCAGCCATGCCGTAATCTTTTGAGTCTTCGACGTAGCTGGATTCGGCGGACGGTGTGACGGTGTCGCGCTGCAGAATGCCTACCGCGGCGGTTTCCGGCACCTGCGTCTTTGTGGAAGCGGCAGGAGCGGCGCCGTCCGAGACGGTGCAGACGACAGTGTTGACGCCGACGGTGGCACCTTCCTCGACCTTGATTTCGCCGAGGGTGCCGGCGATGGGAGAGGGGATCTCCGCATCGACCTTGTCGGTGGAGATCTCAAAGAGCGGTTCATCGCGGACAATGGTGTCGCCGGGCTTCTTGAGCCACTTGGTAAGGGTGCCTTCGGTGATGGATTCGCCCATCTGGGGCATAAGGACGTCGGTCGGCATGGGGCGGCTTCTCCGGGAGGCTGATGCGCCTTCGCACCCAAGATTATACGGAGGCACGTGCTAGGCTGGCGCGCTATGGGCGGTTAGCGTATGCGCCGAGGTTGTGGGCTGTTCTGATCAAGCGCTGGGTCATGGAGAGTTTTGAGCGGCGAGGTTTTGAGCGGCGAAGTTAGGTGGTGAGTGGCTGCGCGAGCAGTGCGGACAGGGTCTCAACGGCAAGGATCTGACGATCAAAGATACGTCCGAAATTGCGAGCGGCGGTATCGGCGGCTCGAGGCATCGTGGGTTGGGTCTGGGGAGCGGCTTCCAGTTCCAGTGAGGTAACATCGCGGTCGGCGATGCCGCAGGGGACGATCCAGGCGAAGTCGCGAAGGTCGGTGGTGACATTGAGCGCGAAGCCGTGGGTCGTAATGCCCGCGGCGACGTGGATGCCGATGGCCGCGATCTTCTTCTCCAAAATGGTGCCGCCTGAATAAGTCCAGACGCCGGTGCGCTTGCATATGCGCTGGGCGGGGACGCCGAAGTCCTTGCAGGTAAAAATAAGCGCCTCTTCAAGGAGACGGACGAAGTCTACGGGGCCGAGGTGCGGGCCCTTTTTGCCGGGGAGGTCGCCACGCAGGTCAAAGATGGGGTAACCGACGAGCTGGCCGGGGCCGTGGTAGGTGACATCGCCCCCGCGGTTGATCTCGTGGATCTCGACGCCTTTGCGGGCGAGGAGCTCGTCGGTGGCAAGGATGTTGGCGCGGGTGGCGTTGCGGCCGAGGGTGAGAACGGGCGGGTGCTCCATGAGGAGCAGGGTGTCGCCAAGCGCGCCGGCCTTGCGGGCCTCCACGACCTCGCGCATGAGGCGCAGGCCTTCAGTGTAGGGTATGCGACCGAGATGGATGAGGTGCAATACGCCGGGCATGACGAAAGACGAGGAGGAGTTTTGAACTTAATGGAACTGCAATTACGGCTGGCGGGACGTTCGGGTTTTGCGCCTGTGAGGTTGAGGATTACCGGACCGATTGCGGCGGATGGCTGCGTTGAGGTGACCTGCGTGGAGACCATCACCGACGGTAAGGCTCAGCAAATTGTGTTGAGCGATGAGGAGAGCTAAATGATGCCTTCTTACAGAAGCTCTTGGAAGGACTCGAGGGACAGACCCGCACCCCTGACGATCGCACCCATCGGTGTAGAACGACTTTGGTAGGCCCTGGCAACTCCTGGGGAGATTACACGTTGATCGCCATGCCTTCCACCGCGGAGAAGCCGTCGAGCAGGGCCTCGTAGAGCGTGGGATGGGCGTGGATGGTGAACATCATTTCGTCTACGGTGGCCTCGAGTTCCATCGCGGTAACGCACTCGGAGATGAGTTCGGTGGCCGAGGGACCAATAATGTGTACGCCAAGAATTTCACCGTACTTGGCTTCGGAGACGACCTTCACGAAGCCGTCATGCGCATCGAGGATGGTGGCCTTAGAGTTACCAACAAAGGGGAACTTGCCGACCTTGACCTGAAAGCCCTTTTCCTTGGCCTGTGCCTCGGTGAGGCCGACGCTACCGATCTGGGGATCGCAATAGGTGCAGCCTGGGACGCGGTCTTTGCGTACGGGACGGGCGTACTTGCCGGCGGCCTTGGAAGCGACGACGATGCCAGCCATGGCGCCGACGTGCGCAAGTTGCGGCAGGCCGCCGACAATGTCGCCAATGGCGTAAAGGCCTGGTAACTTTGTTTCCATCCACTCGTTCACATTCACGAAGCCGCGGTCGAGTTCGAGCCCGATCGTGTCAAGACCGGCATCATAGGTGCGCGGAGCACGGCCGACGGCCACAAGGACCTTTTCCGCCTGTTTCGATTGCGTTTTGCCGGCGGGGTCGGTCCAGGTCACGAACGCGCCTTCCGCGTTCTTCTCAATTTTCTCTACCTTGCAGCTCGTGTTGATGTCGATACCGCGCTTCTTGTACTGGCGGGAGAGTTCCTTGGACACCTCTTCGTCCTCGACGGGCACGATACGAGGCAGGGCTTCGAGGATCGTGACGTCGGCACCGAAACTGTTCATCACGGAGGCAAACTCCACACCCACTGCGCCCGAGCCGATGACGATCATCGATTTCGGCATGGTAGGCAGGGTGAGAATCTGCATGTTGGTCATGATCGTGTCATCGGCCCCATAGCCGGCCAGCATGCGGGCGTCGGAGCCCATGGCGAGCACCAGCTTCTTCCCTTTTACTTCAGCCTGGGTTTGCGAGGCGTAGCCTTCGGCCTGCGCATCACGACCCCGGTTCTCGGCCTTGTCCTCGTCAGTGACGGTCACGGTCCAGATGCTGTCCTTGGCTGGGCCGGTGAGGCGGCCGTGTCCGCGCACCACGGTGATCTTGTTCTTCTTCATCAGGAAGTCGAGACCCTTGGTGTGCTTAATCGTGATGTCGTTTTTGCGCTTGATAACCGTGTCCCAGTTCACGCGCGCGGATTCAACGCCATCGATGCCATAGCTGCCGGCGTGCTTCAGGTGATCCCAGATCTCGGCGGAAAACAGCATGCTCTTGGTAGGGATACAGCCCCAGTGCAGGCAGGTTCCACCGAGCTTGTCGGTTTTTTCGATGAGCGCCACCCTGAGGCCAAGCTGGGCCGCGCGAATCGCGCAGGTATAGCCGGCGGGACCTCCGCCAAGCACGACGAGGTCGTAGATCGTTTCTGCTGCTGCCAAAGGTAGTGAGCTCCGTTCCTGTGGGTGCGATCTGACTTCGCGGCAAGAGCTGCAGGACGCACCGCAGCCAAACCAGTCAGTAACAAAACTAATTTTACGCCCCGCCCCCGGTCGCCTGTCTGTCAACTTCGGCGCCGCTGCGCCGCGGCCAACCCTTATGCACATGGAGGTGTGCCATGCATCAATTCACCTATAGCGAAGCCGGTCTCGCGTTGACCAAGCAGTTTGAAGGATTGCGGATTGAAGCGTATCAGGACTGTGCCGGAGTGTGGACCATTGGGTATGGTCACACCGGACGAGATGTGCAACCGGGCCGGAGTGTCACCGAGCTCGAAGCCGAAGTCCTTCTGCGTACCGACCTTCGGGATGCAATCACCTGCGTCAACCGTGCGGTCGAGAGCGACATCCCTTTAGAGCAGCACCAATTCGATGCGCTGGTAGATTTTTGCTTCAACACCGGCCGGCGGAACTTTCTGCAGTCCAGCCTGCTGGGCTACCTCAATCAAGAGGACTTCAGAAGCGCAGCCCATCAATTTAGCCTCTGGGTCAATGTCGATATGAAGCCGGTGCCGGGTCTGGTGCGGCGTCGCGCTGCCGAGGCGGCCTTGTTCCGTGGCCTGAGCGCAAAACCATCCTGATCCCTTACCGTGCCATTGTGTCTGATTGCAGCCGCGGTCTAGGGTAAAGGCCCCGTAGCCACCGTCGCTGCCACGCGTTCCAAGCTGTGCTGGTGCACCCTGATCAGACCCGAACGCGGGCTGTCCAGGTCCAGCGTAAGCGACAACGCCGATGCCACCACAACCGGCAACACTAGCCGCAGAAACTGAGACCGGGTCCCTATGCCCACACCCACCAAACCACTGGCGATGAAGCTGATGAACAACAGCATGCCCCAGGCGAGGATCGGGATCCGGTTTTCAAAAGCAGCTGTGCGGCTTTCCGAGATGTCCACCAGGTCAGTGATGGCAACGAGGTACTGGGCGCTGACAGGGTCGGGCCGACTACTGGCGAAGGCCGCGGCATCGTGCCACATCTGAGCTTGCAAGCCGGCCGCCGCCTGCAGGCTCTCTTCAATGCGGGGCTCCGAGGTACCGGCCGACAGAAATTGCAGCCGAAAGGGAACATACTGCCGCATCAACGTTTGTTCAGTGGAGCGCGTCGGTTCCGGCAGAGTCGCCGTGCGTAGCCACGCATTCGCTAGATAGTTGGCCTCGGCAATCTCAAGGTTCTTGCGCTGATCATAACGTCCAACGCCCATTGAGAACGTGAAGCCAAGCAGCAGCCCCAGCAGCGCCAGGACCGCGCTCTCCAGCGTTTTGAAGGTGCTCGACTCCTGCTCCAGCGTTTGCACCCGGTGCTTGCGCAACTGCCCACCGACCAACGTACCTAGCCAGAGAAGCACCACCACCGTAAGAAAGAACATCACCGGATGGATGCTCAGAACACGGGAAGCAGAGGCCTCAATACCCATTCGCCGTGAGATGCATCCCGGGAACCCAAACCACATCGGCGCTCAAACGCACCTTAGTGTACCGCCTCTCCTGCGGGCGCACCTTGTCCGGGGCGGTTCTTGTTAAGCAGGAAGCCAAAGGCGATGAGGAGCAGCGACATCCAGCAAAGAATGCGGTAAATGTCCTGATAGCCCAATACCGAAGCCTGTTGATTCAGCTGCCCATAGATATTCGCTTGCGCCATCCTTTGTGCGTCGGCGGCGTTGCCGGTCGATCCCGTAAAGAAACCGGTCATGGCCCGCATCTGGGTCTGGTACGCCTGGCTGCCCGGCTGCATGTAGTTCTGCAGTCGGTTCTCGTGGAACATCGTCCGCTGCGTGACCTCGGCCCCGGTGAGGGCAATCAACACGCTGCCCCCGACATTGCGCACGAAATTGATGATGCCCGACACCTGGTTGGAGGCCTCACGCGGCAACCCGACATAGGCCGCATTCGTGATGGCGATGAAGGCGAATGGAATCGGGATCATCTGCAGAACGCGCAACCCGGAGTTCCAGTTGAAACTCATATCCAGCGAAATGTGGGTTGACGAGAAGTAAAAGCTGAACGCAAAAATGGCGAACCCGAGAATGACCAGATTTCGCGCCGCAAAGCGCCCCACGGCAATGCCAGCCAGCGGCATCATGATCAGCAACACAATGCCCCCACCGGTGAGCGCCTCGCCCGCTTTGGTGGCGGTGTAGCCAAGCAACTCCTGCATGAACTGCGGCTGTAATACAGTGGCGGCGTTCAGGACGCCGCCGACCAGCAGCATCAGCAGGCAGCAAATGGCGAAATTCCTAAAACGGAACAGCCGTAAATTGATGAGCGGCGCCTTCGCATGCAGCTCCCACCAGATCAAACCGATCATGCCGACGACGAAAAGCACGCCAAAGAAGACGATGAAGTGCGAGCTGAACCACGCCTTCTCTTCCCCTTTATCCAAAAAGACCTGCATGCCACCCATTGCGAGGGTAAGGAAGCCCAGGCCGACGTAATCCAGCCTGCGCAAGTTCGCTCGATCAGCCTTGATCCAGGGCGGATCATCCACAAAACGCGCTACAAGAAATAAGGCCAATGCGCCAACAGGAATGTTGATGTAAAAAATCCAGCGCCACGAGTAGTTATCGGTGATCCACCCGCCCAGGGTCGGACCAATTGACGGCGCAAGCACGGCCACCAATCCATAAAGTGCGAAGGCTTGACCGCGCCGCTTCTCGTCGAAGCTGTCGGCCATGATGGCCTGCGCCATCGGCTGTAAACCGCCACCGCCGGCACCCTGAATGACGCGAGCGAGCAGCAGAAACGGAAGAGACGGTGCGATGCCGCAGAGAAAACTTGCAATCGTGAACAGCATGATGCAAGACAAGAAGAAGTTTCGACGTCCGATGACACTTGAGGCCCACGCACCGGCAGGTAGAACGATGGCATTCGACACCAGGTAGCTGGTAAGTACCCATGTGCCCTGATCTTCACTGGCACCGAGATTACCGGCAATGTGGGGTAAGGCTACATTCGCGATGGAGGTGTCAAGCACCTCCATAAACGCCGCAAGGGCGACCGTAACGGCAATCAGCCAGGGATTGACTTTAGGCTTCCACTGATCCCCAAGATTGGGCGGCATAACACTCCTGCCTTTGCACTCGTCAAAGATGCCTAGTCGAAAGATGCCTATGGGCAGAGAAGGATGCGTAAACATCCTTCTCTTTTGCCCCGTGCGGCGTTATGGAAGATCTATAAGCCGCAAACACCCGAATGAAAAGGGCCGCCATGGCTGGCGGCCCTCCGTGTTTCCTCGCTTGAGCTTAGTCCCCGGCAACCGGCTCTTCGATCTCCGTTACTACCTCAGCCTTGGTTGCAACCTGAGCCGGCCGGATACCACCCATGCCGGTGCCACCAATCTCGCCCAGAGCCACGAAGCCGCCCGGCGTCTCGGGCTCCTTCAGGATCTCCTTGCGATACAACTTGGCCATGCGGGCGTTCTCGGCATCCTGCTTCAGCTTCGCATCGCGAGCGCGGATCTTCTCCTCCCGCGCATTCTTGGCCACACCGGATTTCTCAAAGGTGTCGTTTGCGGCCGAGTTCACATGCGCGTCGTTCAGCACCAGGTCATACTTCTCCTGCTTCTCGATGCCGACCTTCTTGCCGCCCGCGAAGATCTCATGCCGGCCGTGCTCCTCGTACCACTTGGTGAGCGAGGACGTCATGTGCATTTTCTCGATGATGTTGCGCCAGCCCACACCCGTGTTGTACGCACAGAAGCTGATCTCGCCCTCCTGTGTCGCGTACGGGATAATGCACTGCTCGGTGCGGCGGAAATCGTAATTGAACAGATCCTGAAACCACATGCCCGCAATGAACAGGAAGTTCCAGCGGTCCTTGCGGCGCTTCTCGATATCGGCCTGCGTGCGGTCGGCGGTCACCTTGCCATAGTTGCGGCCCGTCGCGCCGAAGCACTTATCGAACTTCTCCAGCAGCGAGAAAATGCTGAAGTGCGTCGGTGCCTTCTTCGGCTCGTAGTTGCGGATCAGCGCCAGTGAGGCACCAAGGATCGTCATGAACTTGCCGCGCGCGGCGTCGTTCACCATCGCGATGTCCTTGGCCAGCTGATCGGCCTTCAGGAACGCCGTTACCGGCACCGCCTCCTTGGTTTCCTTATCGATCATCAGCGCCATGCCGATGCCGCAGTTCGGGTGGCAGCCGCAGCTCAGCTGGCCCCAGTCATGCTCTGGCCCATGCACCAGATCGGCCCAATCGGAGAAGGTCGACATGAAGCTGATCGGGAACCAATCGCGCGTGCTCTCGCCCAGACCCGTCTGATCGCGGATATCGTGCGCCAGGTGAGACAGCGTGTAGCGCTGCGCCATGCGACGCTCGTCGGAGACCGCCTCATCCCGGCCCGTGAAGCTCACCGGCTGGAAGGACAAGAAATTGATCTTTTTCGGGTTGTCGAGGGCAAACTGGATGATGCGCCCAACCTGCTCGTTGTTGATGCCGTTGATGATCGTCGTCACCGGCACGATATCCACGCCGGCCTCATGCAGGTTATGGATCGCCTGCAGCTTCACATCGAACGCATTGCCCACCTTGCGGTGCGAGTTGGCCGCATTTCCAATGCCGTCAAACTGCAGATAGGCATAGCGCAGACCAGCCTCCGCCGCAGCCTTGGCAAACTCCTTCGACTTTGCAAATTCAATGCCGTTGGTTGCCGCCTGCACGGAGTTGTAGCCCACCTTGCGGGCATACGCCACGGCATCCAGGAAGTAGGGGCTCAGCGTCGGCTCACCGCCTGAGAACTGCACGCTCATCTGGCGCCGGGGCTTGATCTCCAACGCGTTGTCGAGCATGGTCTTGATCTCATCCCACGTCAGCTCATGCACAAACCCAACCTGGTTGGCGTCCATGAAGCAGGGATCACACATCATGTTGCAGCGATTGGTCAGATCGATGGTCAGCACCGAACCGCGACCGTGCGTCACTGTCGAGGTTCCATGATTGTGCAGCTTGTCATCGTTGTGCGCGCGGATGTCGCGGCCCGGGAAGACCTCTTCCAGGTGCTGCATCATTGGCGCGTCGATCGACATCACGTCTTCGAAGTGGCCGTGGATCGGGCAATCCTTCACCATCAGGATCTGGCCGTCGCGCTCGATGATTTGCGCCTTGATCTCGCCGACCTTTTCGTTCAGCAAAATCTCGTGCGGCAGCTTGCCGTCCACGATGGATTGCCGGATCTCCGGAATGCACTTGGGGCATAGCGAATCTGTGGTGCGGGGCCAGCCAAGAGGCGGCTTCTCTTTTTGGTAGCTCTTCAGCAGCGGCTTGTCGCTCCACTTGGGGGTGAAGCTCTTATTGGGGCTGATCGCATTGATCTTTGAAAAAACCACCCATCCCGCGCGCGCGCCGTACACCACGCCTTTTTCCAGAATCTTGATTGCCTTGCCCATCGTTGTACGTCTCCTGAGAGTGTCTCGCCGCGTGTTTTCTTGCCCGATGCGGCCTCGGCCTGCCCTAGACTACGGCTTCCTGCCGAATCCAGAGAGTTCCTACGCTGGTGCACCCTGCCCATGAAGCGCCGGGATGATGTCCATGCAGCTTAGAGGCTAGGGCCTCCGCGCGTAGGTGTCATCTCATCTACAGCGAACGGCGATTTTCTGCAGCGAACGGTTTGCACGGCGATCCTGATTTCCTGAACCGATCTCCCCAGGCCCCAAACCGCAGCCGCTGCATCCCGTTACACTGCTGCCATGCGCGGGCGTCATTTCCTCCGATGGTGGTTCGCCTTGCTTGTCTTCTCCGCGGCCCCGGTCAGCTGTATTGCCGCCCAGGACTCTAGTGGGGTCACCGCCCAGCCACGCGCTCCGGACCCCGGCGCGCCGCAGGCGGCTCCGCCAGGCTCCACCATCACCGTCAACTCGCAGCTCGTGCTGATCCCCACCGAGGTCCGCACGAAAAAGGGCGACATCCTATACGGCCTCCAGGCGGACGATTTCACCCTGGAGGCCGACGGCGTCCCCCAGCGCGTCCGCCTCGACGACTCCCTCGCACCTATCCCCATTTCGCTCGTCGTGCTCGTGCAGTGCTCCCGCTCGGCCGCAATCGAAGGCCCCAAGATCAAGGGCCTGGCCACCATGGTTGAAGCCATCGCCGGCGGCGGCCCCGCGCAGGTCGCCCTGGTCGACTTCGGCAAGGAGCTCGAAATGCTCACCAATCTCACCGATGACCCCGCCAAACGCGACGCCGCGTTCGCCGAGCTGCAACCCTGTGAAGATGATCCCGGCGACAGCATCCTGGATGCCGTCGCCTTTGCCAACCGCCTGCTCGACCACCACCACGCCGCCGGCCGCCGCGTTATCCTGCTCGTCTCCGAAACCCGCGATCATGGCAGCAAGGCCAATCCATCTGCCCTCATTGAGGCTCTCGGCAGCTCCAATACCGTCGTTGAATCCGTCGCCTTTTCCGCCCTGCGCGCCGAAGAGACCGAGCGCCTGAAAGAACACGCGCCCTCCGGCCTGCTAAATCCGTCCAGCCTGATCTACGCCATCCTCCAGGCTTTTCGCAAAAACATCCCAAAAGAGCTCGCACATCAGACCGGCGGCGAATACATCAACTTCTCTTCCCAAAACGGCTTCGACCGCAGCCTCAACACCCTGGCCAACCGCCTCCATAGCGGCTACCAACTCAGCTTCGTCCCGCGCTTCCCGCCAGATTCCCCTGCGGCCGCTGAAGATCTCCACCGCCTCGCCGTTCACGTCCCCAAGTACCCTGACGCCGTCGTCGAGCACCGCGAGTCCTACTCCTCCGTCGCCCCTACCCCGGCAGCGCCTTCCTCCGGAACCAGACAGCCCTGATCCGGGAGGGCGTTCCGACTTGTTTCCCCTCCCGTACACTCAAACACGCATGAGCATCCCAGCCTCGTCCCGTCCTCAGCGTCCCGTTCTCCTCGTTCACGGCGGCGCCTGGGCCATGCCGGATGCCGCCGTCGCTGCCCATGAGAACGGGATCCGGCAAGCCCTGAACGCCGGCTGGGCCGTGCTCTCACGCGGCGGCTCCGCGGTCGACGCCGTCACCTCCGCCATCGAAGTTCTCGAAAACGACGACACCTTCGACGCGGCCCGCGGCTCCTTTCTCACCCGCGACGGCCGTGTGCAGTGCGACGCCCTCCTCATGTCCGGCGCCGATCTCCGCGCCGGCGGCGTCGCCTGCGTAGAGCGCCTGCGCAACCCCATCCACGCCGCCCGCCTCGTGCTTGAACGCTCCCCGCACGTCTACTTCGCCGGCCCCGGCGCGGAGAACTTCGCCGCCAGCCACGGGGTGCCCCTGATCGACAACGCTGCCCTGATCATCCCTCGCGAACAGGCCCGGCTCCGCCAATTCCTGCAAAACGAAGCCACCGGCCTGCCCGATACCACCTTCGCCGGCTCCGCCGCAGTCCCATCCCTCCCTACCGCTGACCTGGCCCTGGCCGAAACCGCCGTCGAGGATGCCATCCAGCACGGTCTGCCGACCGAACTCCAGTTCGATGACCCCACCCTGCACTCCCACGACACAGTCGGCGCCGTTGCGCTCGACGCGCAGGGAGACCTCGCCGCCGGCACCTCCACCGGCGGTACCCTCGCGAAAACGCCGGGCCGCGTCGGCGATTCTTCCCTCATCGGCTGCGGCTGCTACGCCGACAACGGGGCAGCCGCCGTCTCGCTCACCGGCTGGGGAGAACCCATCATGAAGCTTGTTCTGGGAAAATGGGCTACCGATCGAGTAGCCGCTGGCAGCACCCCACAGGAGGCCGCTACCGATGCCATCGCCTACCTGCAACGCCGGCTTGGCGGCCACGGCGGGATGATTCTTCTCGGGCCCGACGGTCAATTCGGGCTGGCGCACAACACCCCACGCATGGCGTGGGGCTGGGTGAACGCCGAAGCCCAAAGACTCGGTACGGATGTGCCTGTAAAGCGCTAACGTTGTTTCTTAACGGTGTATCAGCGACCGTTATCCTGATTCTGAGTGAAGCCGAAAGGCAAACCGCTTCTATGCCCTGTTGATGGCCGCTACACAGCTCGAGCCTCGGTGATGAGCCAGCGCAGGGCTCCTGCCTGAAATCTGTCCCATGCAGGAGCCCGCCAGCCTTGCTTAGGCCTTCGCGCCTTCTTCAGAAGCCTGCGAAAGCGCCTCGCCCAGTTCGCGGATGTGCTTCGCATTCGCATTTTGCTCATCGCCTGCAACCGCGACCGTGTCCTTGCCCATCTTGGCCACCAGCTTACGAATTGACTCGCCATCAAGTTCCTTGGCGTGGAGAAGCTTTTTCAGCTTGCCCAGATCCTGAACTACCTTTTTCACCCCTTCATGATCGTGCTTGGAAAGGTAGTCTTCCCAGCCCTCAATGTTGGTGGTGGCTTTTTCAATGCTGAACTGCTGAACTCCGCCCTTGATGGCGTCCAGCGTGGACTTGATACGAGTGGTGGACATAAAGCGTCATGCTCCCTTTATTTGCTGTCGACTGTCGTCATACGTGCAACAAGCTGTCCGATGCAGAGTTGCCGTCGCCTTCCAGTCGAAGGTGGAAATTAGCTTCGCCGCGCCGAACTCCGGGAACATGGTGTGCACGGCATCCAAAGCACCTCTACTCAGACAGGCAGATCCCGGCATCGCGCGGCTCCTATGCGGCTGTCAGTTGCCCGGCGAGCGCTGGCTTTACCGCGCTGCCCAACAATTCAATCGCCCGCATCATGCGCGTGTGCGGAAGCATTCCCCCGCTCATCATCAGACTTACCCGCGAAACACCCCCGAGCACGTCATCCATGTGCCGTAGCTTGGCTGCCGCCGTCTGCGGTGAACCCACAACAAATGCCCCCGTCGGCCCCGCCTGCGCTTCAAAAACGGCCCGATTCGTGGGTGCCCAGCCGCGTTCCCGCCCGACACGGCCAAAGATGTGCTCATAAGCAGGCCAAAGCTCCTCCTTTGCCCTCGCATCCGTCTCGGCCACATAGCCGATCACATGCAGGGCCACATCCAACGACTCCGGTGCGTGTCCGGCGCGGCGGCCTGACTCGCGGTAAAGATCGATCAACGGCCGGAAACGGCGCGGCTCGCCGCCAATGATAGCCACGGTCAATGGCAATCCCAGGGTGCCGGCCCGAGCGAAGCTGTTCGGCGTTCCCCCCACGCCCAGGCGGATCGGCAACGGGGTCTGCACCGGCCTGGGGTACACGCCCTGCCCAGTGAGCGACGCCCGATGTTTCCCCTGCCAAAAAACCTTCACCTCATCCCGCAGATGCAGCAGCAGATCGAGCTTCTCGGCAAAAAGTTCGTCATAGTCCTTCAGATCGAAACCGAACAGCGGATACGACTCAACAAACGATCCCCTTCCCGCAATGATCTCCGCTCGTCCATTTGAGATCAGGTCCAGCGTCGCAAACTGTTGGAAGACACGCACCGGATCATCTGAACTCAGCACCGTGACGGCGCTTGAAAGCCGGATCTTCTTCGTGCGGGCCGCCGCCGCGGCCAGCAGCATCGCCGGGGCGGATGCCACATACTCCTCACGATGGTGCTCGCCGACCGCATACACGTCCAGCCCCACGCGCTCGGCCAACTCGACCTCCTCCAGCATGTGGCGTACCCGTTCTACGCCCTGCTTGCCAAGGTCTCCCCCGGATGCCGTGACGACCTCCACAAAGCTGTCGATGCCAATCTGCATGCCTGCTCCTCCTGCCCGCAAAATCCAGCGTCCAGTACCGGTTGCGGGGTGAACCAACCGCTATCCGATGCCTGGATCGCGGGAAGGACACATGGAAGCGCAGATACTTGCCGAACAGAAGGTGTAGCTGAAACGGCGAAACAGGTCTACCGTGTACCGCTTTGGGGCGAATACGCTAGAGGGCGCGGCAGCAGGCTGGCCGGCACCCGGACAGGAGCCTCCTCCGTTCCGACCATGGCGGGGCGCGCAACCGGCAGGGTTCCCGGCCATTGGTAGGGCGCTTCCACCGAGCTTCCGTAGCCCAGCATGGGCGTTCGGCTCAGCTTCCATGCGCTCCGGTCCAGGCTGACGAACAACACCGCCGGCTCCTTGCCGTCGTCGGTGACCAGGCTTTGGATGCCGGTCACATTTATGGTGTGATCCGCGATATGCACCGTGAGCTGGCCGTCGTCGTAGGCCGCCGGCACGGAAACCGCATCGGCGGAAGGAGCCACCGAAACCAGCGCCGTCCCCACTCCCGGCATAAACAGGTAGAGGTAGCCCGCCGCCTTCACGTCGTAGTTCAGCCGCACCTTGCCCACCAACCCGTCAATGCTGTACACCCCGTCGCGGATGCGTGCATACATTAGAGGCGCAGCGGTCTTTTCGTGGTGCGGGGGCAACGCCCCCGGCGCGCGATCGGTAAAATCGCCCGCGAACACCGGAGCGATGCCCCGGATCGCGGAAAAGGTCTGGGCCTCTGCCCGGAGAGCAACACCTCCGGGCAGAAGCACGGAAAGCAAGGCAGCACAGACAAAAGACAGGGAGACACGCATGGCAAAGTCCTCCAAATGGTGCAATCACTGCGACGGCAAGCAGGCCCGGGCCCTGTCCCAGGCTCGCGCTTCGTCTGCGCTTCCCCCGGATACACGCATAGCTCAGGCGAGCCGGCAACCGCGGGCCGTCTCCCCCCCTCCAACAGCGGGCCGTCGCCGGTGAGCGTCGCCGATTACCACCGCCGTCAATAAAGCCTGTTGCGTGAACCAAACCTAACACCTGCGTGGGAGATGTCTACATCTCTTTGGTAACCCCTCTCCCCAGGCTCAACTGATTACTGTTGCTTTTGGCTGCGTGTTCCAATAGGCAAAGGAGTACGTCCTTCCCCATGCCTTTGAACTGCGGAATCGTCGGTCTGCCCAATGTCGGCAAATCCACCATCTTCAACGCGCTGACAGCCTCAAAAGCGCAGGCCGCGAATTATCCCTTCTGCACCATCGATCCCAACATCGGCATCGTTTCAGTCCCCGACACCCGTCTGGACAAGATCGCCGCGCTGATCAAGCCGAAGTCCCTCGTTCCAACCACGATGGAGTTCATCGACATCGCCGGCCTGGTTGCCGGCGCTTCCAAAGGTGAAGGCCTCGGCAACCAGTTTCTCGGCCACATCCGCTCCACGGACGCCATCGCCCACGTGGTCCGCTGTTTTGAAGACCCCGAGGTCGTCCACGTCGCCGGGACCGTCGATCCGCTCTCGGATATCGACACGATCAACACCGAACTCCTGCTTGCCGATCTGGACACCGTTGAAAAACGATCCACACGCCTCGAAAAACTGCTTAAAAACGCCACCGACCCCCGCATCAAGGCCGAAGGCGAGGCAGTCCGCAAGCTCCGAGCCGCGCTCGAGGCCGGCAAGCCCGCCCGCACCGTCGAACTCACCGAGGATGAGCGCCTGGCCGCCCGCGACCTGCACCTGATCACCGCCAAACCCATGCTCTACGTCGCCAACGTGGACGAAGCGGCCCTCGCCACCGGCAACGCCCATACCTCAAAAGTGGAGGCCCGCGCCGCCGAAGAGGGCTCCGAGGTCGTCCGTATCTGCGGCGCTCTGGAATCAGAGATCGCCCTGCTCGAACCCGAGGAACGCGGTGAGTTTCTCGCCGATATGGGCCTTGCCGAACCGGGTCTCGACCGCCTCATTCACGCCGGCTATCGCCTGCTCAACCTCATCACCTACTTTACCGCCGGCGTGCAGGAGGTCCGCGCCTGGACCATCGTGCGCGGCACCAAGGCTCCCGGCGCTGCCGGCGTCATCCACACCGATTTCGAGCGAGGTTTTATCAAGGCCGATTGCTACAGCTCAAACGACCTTTTTACCCTCGGCAGCGAACAGGCCGTCAAAGAGAAGGGCCTCCTCCGCTCCGAAGGCAAAGAATATCTCGTGAAAGACGGCGACATCCTCTTCTTCAAATTCAACGTTTAAAGCCGTAGTCCGACGTACCTTCTTATGGTCGTCCCAGAGCGCAGCGGAGGGATCTGCTGCGCTGAAGGGACCGCCATTTCTGCAGAAACGCCTCCGCTCTGTCCTGTTTTCCTCAATGACCGCCCCTACGGCCTGCCCCGCCCGTAGTGAAACTCCCCTGCGCAGGTGAAACCTCCCAAATAGGTCAAGGACCGGTTTTCCCTCCTCTGCAGCCCGACACTGTGAAGAAGCGGCAACCGCAAAAGCGGCGTCAATCGCGGTTATTCCGCGGTTCGCCAGAAAAAGGCTTAGCTTTGCGCGTGTTCGGCTCAATCCCATTGCGGAAAAGTGGGAGAACCCGGAACCGGATCTCTTTTCTTGCACCGGCTGTCCGCATCTTTCGTTACACAGCGTCACGTTTTGGATTTCATGTACCGTTGCAGGGCTATGACAACGTAGGGGATATGCCGCTTTTCCACCCTTGCACAACCAACGACTAGTACTACGAGAAAGAAGTACTTAGAAATTTAGGTTTCTAGAAGCCCTCTTCGCACTGGCACCCTTTGTCCAACCCAACAAACCGAAAGCGGCTTTGCGCACATAAACTCCGTCATATTCACATGGCGAAGCACGGGCGCAAGGAGCTTCCCGTCGCCTAGAATGAAGGCCAACTGCAGGAGACGAACCGAAAGTGTCAACCGCCACGCTTACGCCTGAAATCGCCGCGCCCACCGGCAACCTCGACATCACCGTCACGCGCGCCGAACTGTTGCGTGAGCTCACTGCTGCACAGTCTGTGGTGGAGCGCAAAACAACCATCCCGATTCTGTCCAACTTCCTTTTCGAGGCGGCGGCAGGGGAGGACGGCAACGGCCGGCTAACCATCACCGCGACCGACCTCGATCAATCCCTGCGCACCAGCTGCGCGGCCAAGGTGAAAAAGCCCGGCGCCTGCACCATCCCCGCGCGCAAACTCTACGATTACATCCGCCTGCTGCCTGAAGGCGACATCAGCATCAAGCTGATGGATAACCACTGGGTGCAGATCCGCGCCGGCCGTTCCAATACCAAAATGGTGGGCATGGCGCGCGCCAACTTCCCGCAGGTGCCGGAGTTTCCATCCGGTCTGGGGTACAAAATCGCCTCGGGAGCGCTGCGCAACATGATCGCCAAGGTCATCTTCGCGATCTCCAATGAGGAGTCACGCTACACGCTGAATGGCGCGCTGCTGGTGCTCAAAGCCGAGTCAATGGCCATGGTGGCCACCGACGGCCACCGTCTGGCGCACATCGAAAAGCTCGGCGAAAGCCTTGAAGGTCTCTCTGGCGAAAAGAAAACCCTCATTCCGCGCAAGGCGCTGGCCGAGCTGAACGGCCTGCTGGCCAGCACCGAGGCTGAGCAGATCGAGTTTGCCGATGACGACCAGACCCTGTTCTTCAAGATCGGCGGCCGCGTGCTCACCAGCCGCAAGCTTACCGGCCAGTTCCCGAATTACGAGGCCGTGCTGCCGCGCGACAACAACAAGTTCGTCATCGTGCGCTCGGAGGACCTGATGGCCTCCATCCAGCGCGTCGCGCAGTTTGCCGACGAGCGCTCCGGCGCCATCCGCATCCGCATGGAGCAGAACGAGCTGAAGCTCTCCGCGCAGAGCACCGACGCCGGCGAATCCGAGGACGTGATCGAAACACCCTACAACTACGATCCCCTGGTGGTCGGCTTCAATTCCAGCTACCTGGTCGACTTCCTCAAGGCGATCGGCAATGCCGGTGAAGTTCGCCTCGAATTCAAGGACGCCCAATCCGCCGGCCAGATGCGCCCGGAAGACGGCAACGAGGACGTGCGCTACCGCTACATCCTGATGCCCATGCGGATCTGAGCGCGGTTTGGAGAGGCCCGGAGCTGGGGAAGGTCGCATCACAGATGGAGGGCAACCGCAGCCCGCGGGTAAATCCCCGTGTGCTGGTCTGACCCGTACCCTAGAGAGAGACAAATCACGTGGCTTCGAAAACGACAGACGCACTGCTAGACGTACTGGAACAAAACTGGCAGACGGAGATGGAGGGCTACAACACCTACCTCGCTCTTTCTGAGGCCGAAACGGATGCCCACCGGCGCAATACCCTGCGCGGTCTGGCCGCCGCAGAACATCATCATGCGGACCTTTGGGCAGCCCGCCAGAAGGAACTTGGGGGTGCACCGCTTGTGTACCGCGGCGAGGACACAGGGAACGCCAACGGCTTAGCGACGGTGCTTTCCGGCTCCTCCTCAGAACTTCGCCGGCTGGAAGTTGAAGAGAGCCGCGACATTGCGAAGTACCAGAAGCAACTTGCCGCCCTGGGCGATCAGCCTTCCCTGGCGATCTTGAATGAGGTCATTGAAGACGAGAAAGAGCATTACCGCACCCTTGGCTCGCTGCTAGGGGAATATCCGGCCGAAGCCGTTCGTCCAATCGACGAAGTGAAAAAGTCCCTTGCAGACCTGCTGGATGCGCACACGAAGGGCCAGCATGAGACCTCAGGATGGGTGAGCGATGCGATTTACGGCATCAATGATGGCCTCGGTTCCATCTTCGGGATTGTCTCCGGCGTCGCGGGTGCAACCCTCGGCAACGCCCACTTCGTGCTCATCGCCGGATTGGCCGGGATGATCGCGAGCGCCCTCTCCATGGGTTCCGGAGCCTACCTGGCAGCCAAAAGCGAGCGCGAAATCTACGAGGCGGCCTTCGCCCGCGAACGTGACTCGGTGGAGCATAACGAGCCGGAAGCCCGCGAAATCCTTTCGCTCACGTACCAGCTTCGGGGTTTTCCCCGGGAGGATGCCGATCGCTTTGTGGAGCACCTCGCCGCCGACCGCGCCCAGTTGGTGCAGGCGCTCGCAAAAGAGCGCCTGAATACATCGGAGGAGGGCCTTCGCAATCCCCTGACCGCGGCCATATCCGGCGCGCTCTCCACGGCGATCGGCGCCTTCATTCCCATCATCCCGTTCTTTTTCCTAGCCGGCTTACCCGCCGTGATTGCGGCCGCTACCATCTCACTGCTGGCTCACTTTGCCGTAGGCGCCGCGAAATCTCTCATCACCATTCGTTCCTGGTGGAGCAGCGGTATAGAGATGACCGTGGTCGGCGCCGTAGAAGGCCTGGTCACCTATTTCGTCGGTGTAGGGTTAGGCCACATCGGTGGCGGTTCCTAGGGTGTATCGACCTATAGGCTCGAGGTGCCGTGGCGGCGTCATCTCGAGACAAAGACTTATATGTCAATACACCCTAGACCTCTTTACCTCCAGGTATAACCCGACGTCATCATGAGCGCAGCGAAGGATCTCTGTATTTCCTCGTAGCTGTACTACACCTACAGAAAAACTGGTCTAGATCTGGGCGTAGACGAAGCCGAACGCCGCGATTGCAGCGCCCGCTCTGTGAACGCTCTTTCTGGTCGTCGAACCGGCTACTTTACATTGCCATTGAGGCCGGCAGGGAAGAAGCCCTTGTTACTCGTGGTGGTACCGCCGGCATAGACGATGTTCAAAACTTGCGCGGCGGTGCGAGCGAAGACCATCGATCCTGCTGTTCCCGTGCTGCCGGCTGCGTTGATTGACCCGGTGGTGGTGGCGTCGACCAAGGTGGTAGCAATGAGGTTGGTGCTGCTGGTGTTGAGCGCCACGGTCTGCGTTCCAAGGCCGAGATCATCGCCGCTTGTACGGGCTGCCACGGTGGAGTTGCTACCATCCACGACGGCGCGCAGCTTTGAAATCGCCGTAGCCACGGCTCGCAAGGTCCCTGCCGGGACGGTGCCGCCCGCCGATTTCACAGTATTCGGCGTCTGATCCAGACCGAAGATTGTGGTGCGGACTAGACCCGCATGGTACGCCTCAACCGCTTGAATCCCGGCCGCTGCATCCAGATTGGCCGGGACAGTGAGTGCCGGAGCCGCACCCGTGTAGGCCGTTACGCCCACATCCTCAAAGATGTACGAGCCGAGCAGAAAACTCGCGTCATCCGCGAACGGATCGAAGGAGGTCAGGCCGGTGCCGGAAAGCAGTGTGGCGAGCACATTGAAGCTGTTGTACAGATCGATCCCTGGTTGCGCTACCGCGGCACTGCCAAGGGCTCCACGCAGGAAATTCACGTGATTGCGCTCTTCGGTTGCGGTCTCGGTTGCATAGCTCTTTACTAGCGGAAGGGCAAATGGAACTTTGCATGCCGTGGGACCACCCGGCTTGGTCACGACCGTGCCTTGGGTTCCTGTACCGGTCAGTCCGATCCCCAACTGGTCGATGGTTTGTCCGCTCACCGCGAGCGTGTAATACTCCGCCTCGAGGTATTCGAGGTTGAGCGCGAAATTGAGATAATCGGCGTCGGTGAGGGTTGTTGTCTGAGCCTGCACGACGGAGGTCAGCGCGAGGCCCGCAAGCGCCGCGCCCCCCAGGGTCAGCATCCGCCGGCGACTGCTGGCAATGACTTCATCCAATTGCTGTGTTTCTAAAGTAGCCATGATCTGCCCGTTCCTTACGTGGTGGTGACGCTGATGTTGCCGTTGAGGCCGTTGGGGAAAAATACACCGCTCTTTACGCCGACCGTCGCGCTGCCGTAAACGATGTGCAGCACCTGGTCGGTCGTGCGCTCGAAAGCAATCGAATTGGTCGGATCAGCCGCAACGATGCCGGTAGCGCTCAGCGTGGTCTCGTTTCCGCCACCCAGGGTGGAACGAACGTTCTGCACCGCATTCGCGATATTTACGAGTGTTGTGCCCGTAGCGCCTTGAGAGAGGGCGACGATCTGCGAACGGATCGAGGCCGCATGGTATGCCTCAACGGCAAGAATCTCCGCGGCAGCCGTCAGGTACGTCTTGCTTGACAGCAACTTGGCGGCGCCATGGTAGGCCGTTACGCCGACATCCTCAAAGATGAACGCGCCGATAAGGTAATTGTTGTAGCTGGAGAAAGGGTTGAAGCTGCTGCCCAGGCCAGCGGCGCCGGCCAGTGTGTTGAAGCTGTCGGTCAGGTTGATCTGTGGCGCTGCCTGGGCAGAGGTGCCCAACGCGGCGCGCAAAAAGCGCACATGGTCCAACTCGTTCTGCGCAATCTCATTGATGTACATTGTCTCAACCGCGGTAAGGCCAGGTACCTGTGCACCACCGGTGGTCTGGCTCGTCGCGTTGCCCGTATCGGCGCTGGAAAGGCCCGTACCCGTGGCAGCGCGTAGGTAAAACTCGGCTTCGAGATACTCAAGGTTCAGGGCAAAGTTCAGGTAGTCGACATCCGTATACGGCGTGACAGTGGGTGCCGTCGGGCTCGCCGTCGCCCCAGCACCGCTGCATCCGGCGACGGCCGTTCCTGCCGCCATTGCACCTGCGCCGGCTAAAAATCCTCGCCGGGAAATTGCCTTATCCACCAATTGGGCCAGTTTTCTTTCCACTGCACACATCTCCATGAGGGTCGAGCTAAATCACTCGGCCTGATACATAAGTAACGGGAATTGGGTCGCAATGGATGGTAGGGCTTTGGAACTTTCGTGGTATGGACGCTCGGACAGTTTCAAATTTTCATCAGGTTTGAGGATCACGGCGACGCACTTACCAAGTGTTTACCTCCTGCTCGACTTAGGCAGAGGCGTTCACTGAGACCTCGGAGGGTCGTGAAATCAATACCGTTCGCGGCAGCTGGGCAGCCTGCAGCAGGTTCTCCACGGTCCGTCCAAGCGAGATCCCCTGAGCGCTGGAGCGCAGCACACCACCCAGCAGCAGCATGTCATAGGAATGGTGCTTCAACTCGGTGAGGGTCGCCTGGGCGACATCTTCCGACAGCACCACCTTTTCAGTGAGTGGGATCTCCAGCCTGGCAATGCGGGATTTCGCCTCCCGCGTGGTGGCGTAGCCCGCCTGTAGCAGGTCCCGATGCTTGCGCTCCCGCCAGAACAGCGAGCCCAGGCGAGGGGACATCACGGTAAGCAGGACGACCTCTGCGTTGCTGCCCTTTGCGATGTAGCCGGCCACATCGGCCGCTGCCAGCGAGTGCGCCAAGCCATTGATCGGCACAAGAATACGCCGGATCGGCGGCGGCGTGGAACCGGGGAAGACGGTGAGCAGGATGTCCGTCGTGCACTCGCGAAGGATGCGGTCCTGCATGGTGCCGAAGCTCAGTGCAACGTCGCCGGTCACCTCAGTGGCGCCTAGCATGACCAGGTGCTGTCCCACGGCGGCCGACTCCACGGCAGCATAGACATCGCTCACATCGGAGGAAATGCGTTCCAGGTCCACGTGCGCGTAGTCCGAAGCATGGGAAAGCATGCTGGAGGCCTGCACAACCTCATCCGGGGTATCGGAGCGCGTGAGCGAGGTGTCCTGGTGGAATGACAGCTCAGTGAGATCGAAAAGCTCGCCTTCCGCATGCTTGGCGGCGGCAATAGCCGCGGCCAGCATCGCCGAATGCGCCGGCAACAGCTCGGGGATCATCGGCAGCAGCACGCGTTCGCGGTCCGCCAGGTAGGCGAGCTTTCGCGCCTCCTCGCGATTCAGGCGCTTCAACTCTGTCTCACCCGGGCTGGTCTTCGCGGCGATCCATCGAATCGCCGGCGGCGAAATCACCACCGTCAAAATTGCAACAACGGCATAGGCCGTGTACAAATCCGACGACAGCAGCAACAACTCGGTACCCACAATGGCGATGACGACGTCGGTTCCGCCTTTGAGATTTAAGCCAACACCCACCGCCGCCGCCTCCCACAACGGCAGCTTGCCGGCAAACGCACCCAGCGCACCGAAGATCACCTTCGCTAACCCGGCCAGAACCAGCAGGATCAGAATCCCCTTGATGGACTGCATCCCGCGCAGATTGAACAGGTTCACCCGCATGCCCGCGAGCCCAAAAAATATCGGCGCAAACAGAGCGATGGTGAGCGCCTGGATGCGCTCCTTGAGTGCGACCGTAGCGCGCGGCGCCTTGCTCAGCAGCACTCCGAAGACAAAGGCCCCCAGCAGGGGATGCAGGCCCATCAGGGTCGTTGTGGCGGCTGAGACGCAGAGCAAAATCAGGATCAGCGAAAGCTCGCCATTTGGAATTGCCGTCACATCCGCGACGCGGCGCATCGCCCAGAAGGTAAACCGGCGGCCCGCTGTAAACATAAAGGCGAAGAAAAGAATGGCCAGGCCCGTCGCGCGAAGACCCGCAGCGAACGGATTCGCCTTATGTTGCACGGAAGACACGATGGAAATCAGGGGCCAGACCACGACCTCGCTGGCGATACCGGCAGCCAGCATCACCTGGGCATAATCGCGGCGCAGCGCCTCACGTTCAATTAGCAGCTTGGCCACAACGCTTACCGCTGTGACAGACAGCACCAGCCCGAGAAAGAAGGCGCTGGTCGGATCCTGGTGGAAGAACCGCACACCGATAGCGGTACCGGCACCGATCGCCGCACCCACGCCGCCGGCCGCCGCCAGCAGGCCGGGCAATGCTTTCTGCCGCAAGATGGCGAGATCGGCTTCCATGCCCGCAATCATCAGCAGCAGAATGGCGCCAATCCAGGACAGCAGCTGCAGCGCCAGGGAAACAGAGGGATTGAGAAACAGCGTACCGAAAGCATGGGGGAACAACGCGCCCAGAACGGAAGGGCCAATCAGAAAACCGCCCAGCAGCTCGCCCAGCACCTCCGGCTGCCCGAGCCGCCGGCTCAGCTCAGCCATGCTTCGGGTGACAAGCAAAACAACAGCGATCGCCAAAAAGGCCCCGAGCAGTTGGTGCTCGGAAAATCCATGCATGGGTCAGTCCTCAATCCGTTGGATGCCCCTCCCAGAGCCCTGCCGGCACTCCGGGGACGGGCCTCGTACGCAGCCTCCGGCACAAAGGGTGGCGTTGACTGCCACAAACATCCTGAGAAAGTTGTGCGTACGCGCCCGGAGTGGGATGAGACATCTCTCCGATGTCACGCATCCGATACCACATGCAAGCAGCGGCAAGTACATCCGGACAGACGCGCAGGAAAGCCCGGCCAGGAGCGACAAAGGTAAAGAAGGTTTCTTCGCTGAAGGACGATGCCACCCAACAGGCGATCGATTCGCTGGAGCACGATCCGGCCATAGACCCGAAAGCCTTCGCCAAGGCCGCCGGGCTGCGCTACACGAGCGACCATCTTCCAGGCATCCGACGCGTAAAGCACCATGACGCCTTCCGCTACGTGGATCCGCACGAGACGCCGGTCACCGACGAGGACACACTAAAGCGCATCAAGTCGCTGGTGATTCCGCCCGCCTGGATGGACGTTTGGATTACGCCACACGCCACCGGCCACCTGCAGGCCACCGGCCGTGATGCGCGCGGACGCAAGCAGAGCCGCTACCATCCGCACTGGCGCGAGGTGCGCGATGCCAACAAGTACGAGCGCATGGCCCATTTTGCCGAGGCTCTGCCGAAGATCCGCGCTCGCGTGGAGCATGACCTGAAGCTCCCGGGCCTGCCGCGTGAAAAAGTCCTCGCGACGGTGATCAGCGTAATGGAAGCAACACATATCCGCGTCGGTAACGAGGAATACGCGAAGGAAAACCACAGCTACGGCCTTACCACCATGCGCACTCGTCATGTGGAGGTGCATGGCAACAAGATCACCTTCGACTTCAAGGGAAAAAGTGGCGTTCACCACACGATCGATCTGGCCGACAAGCGTCTGGCCAAGATCATCAAGCGCTGCGAAGAGGTGCCCGGTTATGAGCTCTTCCAATACCTCGATCACAACGGGCATAGGCACGCGATCGACTCGCATGATGTGAATGAATATCTTCGCGAGGTCACCGGAGAGCACTTCACTGCGAAGGACTTTCGCACCTGGGCCGGTACCGTGCTGGCAAGTCAGTTGCTAAGTGAATTCGAGCCCTATTCTTCTGAGAAACAGGCCAAAAAGAACGTTGTGCAGGCCATTACGGCCGTCGCTGCACAGTTGGGGAACACGCCTTCCGTCTGCCGCAAGTGCTACGTTCATCCCGCGGTCCTGGAGGCCTACCTGAGCGGCCACATGACGCGCGAGGCGAAGGAACAGATCGCTGAAATTAAACAGGAGATCAAGGACGTCAAGGAAAAGCTGGATCACGAGATCGCGGCGCACGCCTCTGTTCTGCACAAGGAGGAATTAGCCCTCGTGACGCTTCTGCAGCAGCGGCTCCTGGTGGAGACCGTCGCGTGAGCGCGCCGCGGATTGAAGTTGTGCACGACGCAGCGCTCGTCCACGCGCCACTGGACCGTCTTTGGGCCCTTTCCACCCGTGTCGAATTGGTACGGCAGACATTGGGGATGGATTTCGCCGGCGGTGTGATGAGTGGGTATGTGGAAGCCGGCAGTCGCGTGGTCTGGAAAGGGTGGAAGTTTGGCTTGCCCACTGAACACCACACCCTGATCACCGGCTACGCCGCCCCACAGGACGCAAAGAGTGGTCCCCACCACATCCCCGGGCTGCGCCCAGAAGATGCGGGCAGGCGAGTGGCCTGGTTCCAGGACTCCCAGGAGCAGGGCCGTTTCGCCACCTTCCACCATGACCACTGGCTGCGTCAGCGCACGGATGATCGCGGGGAGGTTTCCACGATCCTGGAGGATGAGGTGCATTTCTCCCTGCCGTTTGCCCCCTTGGGGAACCTCGCCGCACGTTGGATCATGGTGCCCTACGTGCAACGACTGGTAAAGCAGCGATTTGCCAGCCTGAAAGCTCTGGCCGAGGGCGAGGGCTGGAAGCAATGGGTGTAAGCTGGCGCGAAGACCGGGTCAACTGAAATCATGGCAAAGGCCGACAACTCTGAAATTCTGAACCTCGACGGACACGAGGTGCGCATCTCCAACCCGGAGAAACTGTACTTTTCCCGCGAGGTGCAGCTCCGCAAAATCGATCTCGTCCGGTATTATCTCGCCGTTGCGCCGGGCGCGCTGCTGGGGATCCGCGACCGCCCGATCGTGCTCAAGCGCTTTGTCAACGGAGCTCACGAAGAACCGTTCTACCAAAAGCGCGCGCCGGCCGATCATCCTGACTGGCTGCGCACCGTGACCCTCAGCTTTCCATCCGGCCGCACCGCCGAGGAGATCGTGGTGGACGACCCCGCCGGCCTGGCCTGGATCATCAATCTCGGCTGCATGGAACTACACCCGCATCCCGTTCGTTCAGGCGACCTCGACCGTCCGGACGAGCTGCGGGTCGATCTCGACCCCGGCCCCGGTGTGCCATGGGAGGACGTACGCCGTGCCGCTCTGGAAGTGCGGGAGGTCCTCGCGGAACACGGTCTTACGGGCTGGCCCAAAACCAGCGGCTCCCGCGGCATGCACATCAACGTGCGAGTGGAGCCGCGCTGGGGTTTTACGGAGGTCCGGCGGGCCGCGTTAGCCCTGTCGCGTGCCGTGGAGCGGCGTGCCCCGCAGCTGACCACGTCGAAGTGGTGGAAGGAAGAGCGCCACGGCGTCTTTCTGGACTACAACCAGAATGCCAAAGACCGCACTACCGCCTCCGCCTACTCCGTCCGCCCCTTGCCGGATGCCCGGGTCTCCGCCCCCCTCGCGTGGGACGAGGTCGCCGCCGCGGAGCCCGGTGACTTTACCGTTCTGACCATGCCGGCCCGCTTCGTCGCGCGTGGCGATCCGCATGCGGCAATGGACGAGCATCCCGCCTCACTTGACTCACTTCTCGCTCTTGCCGAACGCGACGCCGCGGAGGGGGTAGGCGATGCGCCCTGGCCGCCCCACTTTCGCAAGGCAGAGGGCGAGCCCGCGCGGGTACAGCCCTCTCGCGCCAAGTCCGCCGAGAAGGACTTTGAGGCTCAGCTGGGCGAGGGCTTCGGTGCAAAACGCTTCCGCAAGCGTGCCGTGGCCGTAGGTTCGGCACCCTCGAGCGGAGACGTGCCGGCAACTGGTGCTTCTGACGTTCCCACGGCATCCGCGAAGACATCTGCTCGCCGCATCCCGAAGTTCCCGCTGATCACAGTGGCCCAGTCACCGGACCGGGAGGCTGCACAGGCTGGGCTGGAGCATTGGAAGGCCGCGCACCCTGAGGTCACGCCGCATCTCGCAATCGACGACATCCTGGTCGACCGAATGCGGGGCAGCGCTTACATCTGGTATCGCATCCGGGTAAACCTTCGTCACGTACCGGAAACCCTCCGCCCGCTCCAGGAAACGCCCGACCCAGACCAAGATCCAACCCGCGGAGAGCCAAAGCCCGCGAGGAGAAAATCCGCGAGGGCAAAAGAAACCCTGTAGACCTGTTTACCTTCAGGGTGTGGCGATGACATCGCCTCCATTGTTGTCATCCCGCAGCGTAGCGGACGGATCTGCTGTTCGGATGGCTACTAAATCCTGAGGTGAACCGCCGTGGGCTTTCTTTTTAGTGTAGTTTTCTTTGATTATCATTCCGACCGGAGCGACGGAGTCGCGTAGCGGAGAGACCCGCGTTCGTTCGTGGTGAAACGACATCCACCGGAGAACGCCTCACTTCCAGTGTGTCTCCGCAAAGATCTCCTGCAACTCCTGCGGGGAAACCACCTCAAGCTGCGCGTAGGTGCATGACTTGGGTGACTTATCCGGGCGCCAGCGCCGAAACTGGGCCAGGTGCCGGAAGCGGTCGCTCTGCATGTGCTCGTAGGCCACCTCCAACACAAGTTCCGGACGCACAAGCTGCCAGCTGAGGTCCTTCCCCGCGCTCCAACGGCTCTGCGCGCCAGGCATGCGGCCCGGTGCACCCGCGGACGGCTCACTCCAACTCGCCCAGGGATGGTCCTGGGTGTCCTGGCGGTATGGCGCTAAGAACTCGACCAACTCCCGGCGCTTTTCCTTCGAAAAGCTCGCGCACGTGCCCACATGCTGCAGCTTGCCCGCATCATCGTAGAGTCCCAGCAGTAGGGAACCCACTAGTGTCCCTTCGCCGTCCTTATGCCAGCGAAAGCCCGCGACAACGCAGTCGCAGTCCCGCTCATGTTTCACCTTGAGCATGGTGCGCTTATCAGGCTCATACGTACCGTCTAGCCTCTTGGCGATCACCCCATCCAGACCCGCACCCTCGAAACGTTGAAACCAATCTTCCGCCACGGGGCGCTCGCGGCTTGCCGGTGTGAGATGCAGCGGCGCCTTCGCCGCGGCCAGCAGCCGTTCCAGCCCGGCGCGGCGTTCCGAAAAGGGCGCTTGCCGTAGATCTTGGACGGGAAGGTCGCCTTCGCTCGTGGCAAGCAGGTCAAAGAACACGAGCGATGCAGGTGTTTCCTGCGCCAGGAGCTTGATCCGCGAAGCCGCTGGATGAATCCGAAGCGAAAGCGCGTCAAAGTCGAGCGATCCATCGCGCGCAATCACGATTTCGCCATCCAGCACACAGCGATGTGGCAGTTGGCTCTTTAGCGGCTCGATCAGTTCAGGGAAATACCGGTTCAGCGGCTTTAGATCGCGGCTTTGCAGTGTGATGTTATCGCCGTCCCGGAAGACGATGACGCGAAAGCCGTCCCACTTCGGTTCAAAACTCCACCCACCCTCGGCGGGAAGGGCATCGACACGTTTTGCCAACATAGGCGGAATGGGAGCGGTAACGGAGTCAGGCACAAGCCCCATGGTAGCCCTGCCGCGACAAACAAGACTCGCCTCTATGGCCTCAGGATGCTAGAAGCTAACCGCTCGGAGGATTGAGGTACCCTGGGCAGCAAGGCCTGTACAACAATGCTGGCACCCAGCGAAATCAGGATGCCCTGGTAGAGCGGCGTCGCATTGAAGTTCCAGCCAAAGAGCAAAAGAGTCAGCACAACGCCTAGGAAGTAAATTTCACCTAGGAATGCCTGTCCCCATCGTCCCCTTGCGCCTCCCGAGGGCACCAGAGGCCGCGGTGAGGGTAGAAACCGGGGAACCAGCGCCACATACTCGCGATAGGGCTGGCTAAACCGGCTCTCCAAAAAAGGTTCCTCCGCCAGCGCAAGACGGATTTGCAGGATCCAGATAGCAGCCACCGTGAAAATGCCGCCCGCCGGGGGCATCAGCAGCGAAATTCCGAGAGTATGCAGTAAAGTGCCTAGATACAAAGGGTTACGTGTGTGCCGAAAGGGTCCACCCGCAAGCATCGTCTCGCCGTGCATGGCCGGCGAGTTCACTATGCTGGCGCCCACATAAGCCGAACCCCATACCCGGAACCATGCCCCTAGCGTCACGAACACCAACGCCGCTATCAGCAGAACCAGGGTGGCCGCTTGGAAGCCAAGCCATCCCTGCCTCGCCAAAGCGGCGCTGCAGGTGAGCCAGGTGGACTTTTGGGATAGACCGAGCCACGATTCCCAGAACGGCGAAAACCCCAAGACGAAGATCAGCACATGCAGCGGAAAACGGAACCGGTATTCCAGGTTTGAAGCGCGCATATCACCGTTCTCCCATTTCGGTAGACGAGGCGCCACCTCCACCGCGAGGGAACCGGCTACTCCCGTTTCCCCAGCGCTTGCAGAATGGTGTCGAAATCGTCCACCCCACTGTATTCGATGATCACCCGCCCGTGCCCGCGTTTGTCGTCGATCGTCACCTTCAAGCCGAGCGACTGACGCAATCTCTCCTGCGCGTGCCGAACATTTGGATCGACAGGCTGCGGGCGCGTCTTGGCCTCCTCGCGTCGCTCCGGATTCAGCATGCCCTGCACGAGGCTTTCAGTCGCACGAACGCTCAGGCTCAGCGCGATGATCTTCTGCGCGGCGGAACCGATCGCCTCCGGCGTCGGCAGCGCCAGCAGAGCCCTTGCGTGTCCGAAGCTCAGCTCGCCGGATTCAACACGCTGTTGCACATCGTCAGGCAAGCGAAGCAGCCGCAGAAAGTTGGAGACCGACGCGCGATCCTTGCCCGTACGCTCCGCCATCTGCTCCTGGGTAAGATGAAACTCTTTGCTGAGCCGCTCAAAGGCACGGGCCTGCTCCATGGGATTCAGGTCGGCGCGCTGCAAATTCTCAACCACAGTCATTTCCATGGTTTGCAGGTCGGAAACCTCGCGCAGAATGGAAGGGACGGTGGCCCTTTTCGCCTGCCGGCTGGCCATCAAACGTCGCTCCCCGGTGATCAGCGTGTAGCGGCCGTTCTCTCCACGGCGCACCACGACAGGCTGCACTACGCCGTTTGCCTGAATGGAGATGGCGAGCTCCGTGAGTTTCGCTTCGTCGAAATTCGATCGCGTCTGGAATGGGTTGCGGTCAATAAGATCGACCGGAATCTCCAGGGGCGTTCCGTGCGACGCAGGGTTGTCGGCCGGAGGCGCCGCCGCGGGTGCGGGGCGGGGCGGCAGTAGGGAGTCTAGGCCCTTGCCAAGGGCGCGGCGCTTTGAGTCGGGGCTTGAGGGTGTGTGCATGGCGCGCTCCTTCTGTAATGGTTGCACTTTACCGGCTTTGCAGGTCTAACGAGGATCCAGCGAAGGTGTCAGTGTGACAGCTCACCCTTGGCCATTCGGTAGCCGTTGTGGGCGAGCAGTTCCCGGGTTAGCTCGCGATAGGCCTCGGCGCCGCGGGAACGCGGATCGTAGGTCACGGCGGGTTCACCATGACTGGGTGCCTCTGCCAAGCGAATGTTTCGGGGAACGGTAGTCTTGTAAAGCTTTTCGCCGAAGAACTCGCGCAGATTCTCGCGTACCTGTTGGGAAAGATTAGTGCGCTCATCAAACATGGTGAGTAGTACGCCCTCCAATCCGAGCTCCGGATTGTAGCTGGCCGAGATGCGGTCGAGCGTTGAGACAAGCTCCGAGATACCTTCCAGGGCGAAGTACTCGGCCTGCATGGGAACTAATAGTCGGTCCGCCGCGATAAGCGCGTTCAACGTGATCAGATCGAGCGCCGGCGGGCAATCCAGGAGGACAAAAGCGAAGTTCGCACGCACCGGCTCGAGTGCAGAACGGAGTCTTCGCTCGCGGTCGGCCATCTCTACGAGTTCTAGATTTGCTCCGATCAGGTTGCGGGAGCCGGGGATAAGCGAGAGACGGGGCAGGCTGGTGGGCAGGATGGCTTCACTTGCCGGTGCGTCGCCCACAAGGACGTCGTAGATGGAGGTACGGTCATCGCCCTTGCTGAAACCGAAACCGCTGCTGGCGTTGGCCTGTGGGTCGCAGTCGACAAGCAGGGTTTCCAGGCCTTCAAGCGCCAAGGAAGCGGCCACGTTCATGGCGGTAGTTGTCTTTCCAACCCCTCCTTTTTGGTTGACCACAGCGAGGATTCTGCCTGGGGAGGGTTTGGGTTTTGTTTTGGAGATGCGAGAGGCGTTCGAAGCAGGCATGGGTACCGGGCAAGCCTAACAGATATGGTGAGGTGGAATTTGGTCGGGTTCGATGTTCCACGTGGAACGATCTGTAGAAAGAGTTTGTTCCACGTGGAACATGACTCAACTGGGCACAGTTGTTTCCATCGCAGACCCTCTTTGCGCCAACTGAACAAAACCAGATCTCCGACCTGGAAGAGGGATCGCGCCCTGGCTCGCCTGATCCGCACCGCAGAGCTGCAGCAGATAGCCGCCCTCCGCCAATCGCGTCTGAGCCTCGGCTAGCGCCTGCTCTGGCCGATCCACCGCTCGCATCGTAATCGCTTCAAAAAGCCTGTCGGCGGACAGATCCTGCGCCCGAGCCGGCCACACCTCCGCCCTCGCACCGGTCGCACGAACGGCCTCTCGCAGAAAGGCGCTCTTCTTCCCCTGTGACTCCGCCAACGTTACCCTCAGGCCTGGCAATGCGAGCTGCAATGGCAGGCCAGGAAACCCCGCACCGGACCCGATATCCAGCACGATCGCCCCATCCCGCAATTTGCTCGCCAGCACCCGAGCGGCGAACAGGCTCTCCCCAAAGTGACGTTGAACGATCTGCTCCGGATCACGAATTGCGGTCAGGTTTGTGCGTTCGTTCCACCGCAGAAGTAGATCAAGGTAGACACTCAGCACGGGCAGCAAAACCTCCAACGCCGTCCAGGTAGCCTGTCCGGCCACCACGAAATCTTCTGGAATGGGAGCCTGCAGGTATGGCCGTAGAAGCCCCTCCATCGTTTTTTCAGACAGCGCTGCCATGCGCGGCTTCTCCGGATAATTCCATAACGTCGGCGGCGCTCACCACCAACCACGTGAACAGGTTCCGGGACGTGGCACTGACTTCCGTGCTTCTTTCAGGATGCCACTGCACCCCGAGCATGGGCGCGGCACCAATCTGTCCCTCCACTGCCTCCACCGTGCCGTCCTCGGGGCAGCGTGCCACCACCGTGAAACCGTCACCCGGCTGCGAAACCGCTTGATGATGACTGCTGTTCACTGTGAGGCGGCGAAACGGCCCCTCACTTAGCGCCTCACTCCCTGGCAACAGGCTGCCGAGCAGGCTCATGTTCGTAACCAACGCCGCATGGGCAGCGGCGACGCTGGAGCCGGCCGAGTGGTTTACCGGCACAGGCGAGAGATCCTGCACCAAAGACCCGCCTCGCCAGACATTCATTGACTGCAGGCCGAAACAAATGCCCAGAACGGGCTTTCCCGTCAGCTCCGCATGCTCGAGCACCAATCGATCACATTGTTCTCGGTCGGGGTCTGCGGGGGCGGTCGCGCCTTCGCGCGTCTGTCCGTACCGGGTCGAATCCACATCTGCCGGGCTGCCAGGAAGTACAAATCCAGCGCAGAGTCCCAGGATGAGCCGCAAAAACTGAGGCGCCAGGTCCAGGGCAATCTCCCGCGGCTCGCCGCCCGAGGCGCGAACAGCCTCGGCGTACTGCGGCGCGCACTGGCGGTTGTAGGTCAGGTCCCTGGAGGTAGAAGCGCAAATTCCGATGACGGGTCTTTCCGTCTGCATGGGGCGAAATCCCTTTCAGCCTGGAACAGGCTGCTGTTATCGTACGCGCCAGAGTAGACGCGGCCGTTCTGTGCCGCACCCCTTAATGCGCGTCCAATTCGACCTTTCCCCCAAGGCGTGGTGGGCGTTTCAGGAAAAAGGTCAGCGGCAGAACCGCCAACAGCAGATAGGTAAACAGCTTGTACTGATCCATGTAAGCAAGCAGCTGCGCCTGTTGCTGCAACCGGCTGTACAGCAGGACCATACTCGCATACCCCTGGCTGGCATTATCCATGCCCTGGGCTCCGGTAACGGCGTGCATGGCCTGTTGCACGCCCGGGTTGGCGGCGGAGATCTGGGCGCCCAGATAGGTCTGGTGCGCTTGCGCGGTACGCTGCAAAAAGGTGCTGGAGATGGCAATCCCGATCGATCCGCCTTCATTGCGCACCAGGGCATAAATGCCTGCGGCATTCGAGCTCTGATTTTCCGGCAGGAAGCGGAACATGATGGTGGAAAGCGGCACGGTGGTGAGGCCAAGCCCCAGCACCTGCACCACGCGCGGCCAGATCAGGTCGGTTTCGGCGACCTGAAGATTGCCGAGCGAAAGCCACCATGTTCCCATCATCAGGGTGACGATGCCGGCAAAGATCAGCCGGCGGGCGTCCGTACCCTTGCTGAGCAGCCAGCCCACAATGGGTACCTCGACCATGGTTACCAGACCCGAAGGAGAGACGGCCAGGCCTGCTTGTGTTGCGTTGTAGCCCATTAAGTTCTGCATGAACTGCGGCAGCAGAAAGGTCGTGGCGTACAGCGCGGTGTAGACACCGAGCACAATCGCACAACAGGAGGCAAAATTCCGTTCGCCCAGGAGCCGCAGGTTCACAATCGGGTTCTTCACCCTCAGCTCCCATGCAACGGCGCTGACCAGGCAAATGCTGGCTAAGGCTGCCGCCCAGGCGATGTATGTATTCCCAAACCAGTCAAGTTCCTGGCCCTTGTCGAGCACGATCTCCAGGGAAGCCAGGCCTACGGCGAACAGCCCGAGACCGACACCATCGATGCGCAGCTTTTTCCCTTTGTTTGCAAGACGTGCCGCGATAAGGTGAGCCGGATCTCGCAAGACGACCCGCGTGAAAAAGGCGCAAAAGACCCCCACGGGAATGTTGATGTAGAAGATCCAGCGCCAGGAGTAGTTATCCGTGATCCAGCCGCCCAGGGTAGGGCCCAGCACCGGCGCACACAGGATCGCCACGGTGTAAACCGCCATCGCCATGCCGCGCTTTTCACCGGGAAAGGCGTCGGCGAGAATGGCTTGCACGCTTGGCTGCAGACCGCCGCCCGCGATCCCTTGCAGCACACGAAAAATGACCAGCATCGCCAGCGTTGGAGCGATCCCACAGGCTGCGGAAAAGACCGTGAACATTACAACGGAGACCATGTAGAAATTTTTGCGTCCCACCACGGAGGAGATCCAGCCGGAGATCGGCAGGATGATCGCATTGGCCACCAGGTAGCTCGTCAGTACCCAGGTCGACTCATCTTGCGAAGCGGAAAGCGAACCTGCGATGTGAGGTAGCGCCACGTTGGCAATCGATGTGTCGAGAACCTCCATAAAGGTCCCCATGGTCACGACGAGCGCAATGATCCACGGATTGAAAATGCGTTCCGGTGTGATGGAGGCGGTTGTTCGTGGCGTGGAGGTTGAGGGGTCCAGGGGAACGTTCGGCTCGAACTGGGTCGCGCCGCCTGCAAGAGGTCGCTCCGCACGGGCAACCGCACTTTCCGCTGCTTCCTCAATCGTTGGCGCGGGAGCTTTGTCGTTGTCCATCTTCGCCCCCGTTTCGTCCACTGACTTTCCAGTCATCTCACTGACTCACGGGTCATTAGAGCCATGCGGACCGGCTCCGGATGCAGAACTGTCGCACCCACCTATGCTAGCGTAGAGGCTATGGCCAGAGCGGCCCGGAAGACTTCAACCAAGGTGTCCAGCACGGCTGCAAAGCGGAAACTCTCCGTCGTTCGCCCGCGCGACCGCGGAGGGAAGGCCGAAAAACCTGCCGCCCCGGCCGCCAAAGCCCGCCGTCGATCGGCAGTGCTTACTGGATTGCGCAGGCAGGAAATCATCGGGGCTGCCGTAAAGCTCTTCAGCCGGCGTGGTTTTGAGGCGACCCGGGCGGAGGACATCGCGCAGACGGCCAAGATCGCCAAGGGAACGCTTTACCTTTATTTCCGCTCAAAGGAAGCGATCTACTCCGCAGCCATCGCCCACGCGGTGCATGAACTTCAGGCGCTTTCCACCGAGCGCATCGGCAGTGCCACGAGCTTCCACGAAAAATTAACCGCAGCCATCGCCGTTCGCCTTCACTTCTGGACCGGGCACGAAGCCCTGTATCGCCTTCTGATTACGTTGGGACGGGAAGCGCGCCATCGCCGCCAAACGAATCACCTGTTGCGCTCCGGGCAGCAACATCTCCTGGCCATTTTCACTGACGGGGTCGGTGCGGGCGAACTGCCCGCCAGCGACTACAGCGCTCTCGCGTGGGCTGTCTTGGATATGGTTCGCGGCGCCACGGAGCGGCGAATGGATCGGCTTCATACCCTCTCGGTGGAGGGCGATGCCGAGGCGATTGCGGGATTCGCTCTCCGCTCCGCGGGCCTGCCGATGTGCTAAGGCAGGCCCTGCTCTTTCTGTCAGTCAGCGGCAAGGGCAGCCGGCGCTGCCGCAGCTTTCAGCATGTGATCCAGTCGTATCGGCAGTGTCCGGATCCGCTCGCCGGTCGCATGAAATACCGCATTTGCAATTGCCGCGGCGAGACCCGTTACCCCGAGCTCCCCGAGACCCTTCACACCCAGCTGGTTTACGAGCGTATCCTCTTCCTCCAGCATGATGGTGGTGATATCGGCGATGTCGCGGCACACCGGCACATGGTATTCCCCGAGGTCCGCGTTCACGTACCGGCCCAGCATTGGATCAATCTCAGTGGCTTCTTCCAGCGCAGAGCTAAGCCCCCACACCTGGCCGCCCTGCAGCTGCGCATAGGCCGTTCTTGGGTTGATGATGCGCCCACCGGCAAACACGCCCACCATGCGCGGCACGCGAATCGCACCCGTGGTTCGGGAAATGCGCACTTCAACGAAATGGGCGCCCTGCGCGAATTGCATGCGGTCTTTCATGCTCGCTCCACCCACCATTAACGGAATGCCCTTACGCACCAGCATCGGTCCAATCACTTCGGGCGCACCATGTGGGGTGTTGGTGGTTTTGTGCAGCAGCGGCTTGCCCCGGCTAACCCGCCGCAGGGCTGTGTTCAGCGGCTCGAAGAATGCTGCTTGCATGGCGGGATGTTCTTCCTGCGCGCGTGATTGTCCCGGATGGGAGGCATCCCGCTGGCCCGGCGTGGGCGCTACGGCCTCCGGATCATGCGTAAAGACGGCGCGATTGCCGATAAGGCGAACCAGCGCGGGGTCCAGGCCATAGAGAGCGCTGCGCTTGTCCTTCACGGCAGCCTTAGCCAGCTTTTCGCGGATCTCGACACAGCACTTCGCCAACACGCTGGTGATGGTCGCCGTGGAGTTGGAACCCGCCGAAAGCGGTGCCGCCGGCAGATCCGAGTCACCTAGCCGCACCTCGATCGCCTCCATCGGCAATCCGAGCAAATCCGCCACAGTGATCGCGGCTACGGTGCGAACTCCCGTGCCAATTTCGTGCGTGCCGACCTCCACAAGAGCGTGCGGCGTAGCCGCGCCGCTCTCTGAGGGCAGCGTCAACGTGATGCGGCAGTCCGCTGGGCCGATCTTGGTCGGATAGAAGGCGGAAGCAAAACCCCACCCCACAAAATCGTCGCCATCGCTCATCGAACCCGGCTCGGGGTTGCGGTCCGCCCAACCGAAAAGCTCCGCCCCACGCTCGATGCAGCGCAGCAGCGAGCGCGAGGTGTAGGGCCGGTCCGTAGCGAGCTCCACGACCGTATCATTGCGACGCCGCAGATCGACCGGGTCGAGCCCAAGCTTGTAGGCCAATTCATCCATGGCCGATTCCATGGCAAACATGTACGGCATCTCCGGTGGTGCACGCATAAAGCCGGGCGCCTGGCGGTCAGTCTCGACGTTGTGCACCTGGGTGCGCACGTTGGGGCAGGCGTACAGGCGTGCGGTGGAATCCGAACCTGCCGTGGCAAAACGCTCCGTGCGGCTGGTCAGCTCCCAGCTTTCATGATCCAGGGCCAGCAGCTTGCCTTGCGCATCGGCGCCCAGCTGAATGTGGTGACGCGTCTCCGCGCGGAAGGTCCGCAAGGAAAAGCACTGGCGCCGTGTAGCCACCAGCTTTACCGGTTGGCCCAGTTCGCGCGCGGCAAAGGCGGCGATCGCTGTGAACTGCCCCAACGCTCCCTTGGAACCGAAGGCCCCGCCGATATACGGACTGAGGATGCGCACCTGTGCCGGCTTAAGATCAAGCTGCTTGGCCAGACCGTACTGAAACCCGCGTGTATTCTGCGTGGACTCCCACACGCGCAGCTCCTCGCGCCCGTCTGCGTCCCTGCTCCAGGCACAGGTGGTTTGAAAGAGTTCCAGCGCATTGTGATGCTGCGGCGGCGTTTCGTACCACGCGTCAAGGCGTACGGCGGCTTGCGCCAAAGCTCCATCCACATCGCCAGACTTCAGTTCAGTCTCGCCGGTAGATTTAGCCTTCACCACCTCCGCCCCGGCACTGTCGAACGAGATCGACGGCGGCTCCGCATCGAAGCTGAACTCCAGCGCCTCGGCGGCCTGCGTCGCGATCTCAAAGCTGTTCGCGATCACGACGGCAACGACCTGGTCTGGAAAGAAAACCCTGTCCGACAGCAGGGGCGCCACGGCCTGTGCCATGTACCCGTGCTCCGTCATTGGCTTGCCGGGCTTGATGCGCTTTCCCACGTTGCGGTGGGTCAGGATCTGGCACACCCCTGGAATCTCCCGGGCACGCGTCTCCAGAATGCCTGTGATGCGTCCGCGCGCGATCGGCGAGGTCCGCAATGCCGCATGCAGCACAGGCCTGCCCGCTCGCGACGGCTCAGAGAGGGGGTCACCCGCATCGTAGACGGCGCGGTCGTCGGCGGCCAGAACAGGGGACTGATCCGCGCCGTAAAGCGCCCGGCCGGTTACCTTGGCGACCCCATCCACGCGCCAGTGCGCGGTGCCGATACGGCCGTTCGGTGTGATGGTTTCCATGCGGCAGACTCCTCCGTATCACTGTCCCAAATGGGATGCAGCCGGGCGGGGATCGTCGCTTTGCGCCTGGCCGCACGAACGCTGAGCTTGGAAACCGATGTCCTATACACGACAAGGGATCTGCAAAGGGCGAACCTGGCCGCAATTCTGCCGGCCATACACCTCATTCTTCCAGCCCACGCATCACAAAAGAAGCAGCGAAGCGTTGCCGCGAAAAGAACAACTGTTCTGTACGAGTTCGCAACGGAAGTGAGGCAACGGATGGGCCCGAATCTGGAAGACAGGTTGCGACAGGCAGAACAGGCGCTGGAGCGCAGTGAACGGCTGGCTGTCGCGAGCCGGTACGCCGGCGCCATCATGCATGAGGTCAACAACCCTCTGGAAGCCATCACCAACTTGGTTTATCTCACCAAGCTGCAAAAGGACGAGCCAGACCAGGTGCTGCAAAACATGCTTGTCATTGAGGAGCAGCTGCAGACGCTGGGCCGCGTTACAAGCCAGGCCCTGACCTTCCACCGCGAGCAGCCCGAGGCCCGCGATACCGACCTTGTGGAGATTGCCGAATCGGCATTGAAGCTGCACTCCAGCAAATTGGCCCGGCAGGGCATCCGGGTGAACCGTCGGTTTCGTGGACCGGCCGTCGCCAGTTTCCATGGCAGCGAAATCCTGCAGGTGGTTTCCAACCTGATCCTGAATGCGATTGACGTGCTGCCCCGCGGCGAAGGCACGATCTGGATTTGCGTGAAGAACTGCCACCGATGTGTCCATATGACAGTAGCTGACGATGGACCGGGTGTGCCGGAGCCCTTGGAAGCGACAATCTTTGAGCCCTACATTACCAGCAAGGCTTCCGGAACGGGGCTCGGCCTGTGGCTGTCGCACCGCATCGTCCACAAACACAGGGGATCACTGCGTTTCCGTACCTCCCGCCAAAGCAGGCACAGCGGAACAGCTTTTCGCCTTTCGCTGCCCTGTACAGAAGCCGCCTGACGGGAACAGATTGCAGTCCGGACGAACCTGTCCTCTTGCCGAATCAAGGCGTGACTCCGCTGGCGCTCGGGTTCCCCGTTGAGCCTGAAACAGCAGCCTTGGCTACGGCAGCCGAGGCTGCAGTGCCCGTCCGGGCTGACTCAATCGAAATGCCGTCGCTTTCAAGCGTCCGTCCGATCGCTCGATCCAACTCGATCCTCGCCTTCTGATACGCCGTGCGTGCGCTCACCAGCGAGGAGTCAGCCGTTGCCAGATCGTGACGCGCCCCCAGCGTCTGTACCGCTGAGCCCGCTCCCAAGGTTTGCTCCTTTTGCATGATGTCGAAGGTCTTCGCGGCCAAGTTGTGCGCCTCGATGGCCGCACGCACCCGCGCCACGTTCTCCTGCAGGGCAAACTGCGCATTGCGCACCTCAATGCGGATCTGTTTGCGCAGCTGCGCCAGCCGCAGCTCGGCCTGCCGCGACTCCAGCTCCGAGCGGTACTGGTCGCTCTTGGCAACGCGGTTCCGCAAGGGCACCGCCAGTGCGAGGCCCACATAGTAATCCGGTGCCGAGTTGTTAAATGCATCCCCAAGCGCCCCACCATAACCCGGTGGCGCGATCGAAGGCACACCGGCCACCGCGTTCACCGCACCCGCCAGGCCGCTGCCGCCGTAGAACCCGGTCAGCGCCAGCGAAGGCAGCAGGTTGTTCTCGGCCGCCCTTTTGCTGATTGCCCGGTTGGCGAGATCGATCTCCGACATCCGCAGCTCCAGTCGCTGCCCCAGCGCCGCACTCACGATATCGTCCGTGGGCAGCGCGGCTAGACTGGCCGCATCCGTGGCCACCGTGCTCAGGTCGGAGGGCCGCACCGGCATCGCCTCTAGAAACGGATCGTCCAGGTTCTTCGTGATCGCGTTTTTCATCAGCAGCTGCTGGAACTGCAGCTCAGAGCGCGCGATGGAAAGGTCCTGCTCCCGGTTGGCGACCTCCACCTCATCCTTCATCACCTCAACGGCCGGGATTGCCTGCAGCTGCAGCTCCTGCTTTGCGGTCGCGAGCGTGCGATTGGCGAAATCCAGCGAACCGCTCTTTACCCCTTCGTCCTCATACGCGCTGACCAGGTCCCAGTACAGATTTTCGATCTGGGTCACGGTCACGATCACCTGCAGTGCAAAGGCATCGTCGGAGATGCGCTTGTTGTTGCGCGCGATGCGCAGATAGCGGAGGTTCGGTCCCAGGCCGAAGCCGGACAGCAGCTGCTGCTGGAACGACGCGCGGTAGTAGGTGGAGATCTGCGGATTCAGAGAGGTGAACTGGTTGTTGGTTGTGAAGCGATAGTCGTCCAATCCGACGGAAAACGTGGTTCCTGTCGGAAATGCCTGTGTGAATCCAAAGTCGCCTGTGATCGTATTTTCGCGCAGCACGGGAACGCCGTAGCCAACCTCATTGGAGAGCGGATTTGTGTAGTGCTCCACGCTGCCGTTGGCCGTGATGAAGGGATCGAACGAGGGCACGGCGGTGCCCGTTCCAAGCGTCGATTGCACCAGCCCCGCCGCCCCCGTACCCGCACCGCCCGCGCCGCCGCTGGTTCCACCCGCGCCCGTCCCTGAAGGCCCGGCGCCAAAGCCGCCCACCCCGCCGCCGCCGGGCGTATTCTGCACCACGCCCGTGTTCACGCCAAGGAACGAACCGCCCGCCTCCGTGCGCAGGATGTCTGCCTGGGCAATAGGCAGGTTGTACCGCGCGATCGCCAGATCGAGGTTGTTTTCAAGCGCGAGCTCAATGGCATCGTTCAACGAAAGCACCAGCACGCCATCCTGGATCAACCCGTCCAGGCGCGGCGAGTTGGCCAGGTTCGGGGCGGGTACATGGTCGGCGCGGTAGGCATTCAGCGGATTGTGCGAGTGTGGGATATCCAGGCGCAGCGCGGGCGCGGCAGCCGTGGGCGTCGCCTGCGAAGCCGCATTCAGCTGAGGAAAAGCCGCCACACGCGGCACGGGTTGTGCGGTCGGCGCATCCGGTGTCCCCGACTGCGCCCGCACCGCAACGGGTTTCGCAACGGCGCACAGCAGTGCGGCTAAACCGCAGAGCAACGGACGAAGAGGCGTGGACGGACGAAGGGGCGTCATCGCGACCTGCCCGTGGAGGCGCTCGCCGTCTCTGAAGACTGCGCGGTATCGCGGCTCAACCAGCCGTCCCGCAGCTCGATCGTTCGCGAACCATATGCCGCATTCGCCTCCGAGTGGGTCACCTGCACCACCGTCGTGCCCTCCTCATTCAATCGCCGGAACAGCCCCATCACCTCCGCGGCCTGCGCGGAATGCAGGTTGCCCGTGGGTTCATCGGCCAGCAGCAGCGCCGGCTTATGGATCACCGCACGCGCCACGCCGACCAATTGCTGTTGTCCACCCGATAGCTGCGAGGGGTACAGGTCCTTCTTGCCCACGATGGCGAAACGATCCAGCGTATCGGCCACCAGCGCCTGCCGCTCCGCGCGGCTGACGTCCTTGTAGGTCAGGGGCAGCTCGATGTTTTCGGCCACGGTGAGGTCATCGAGCAGGTGGTAGCTCTGAAACACCATGCCGATGCGTTTGCGGGCAAGCTCGGCGCGCTGTTTCCGGCTCAGCGTCCCCACCGGGGTGCCGTCAAAGAGGAACTCGCCGCGCCAGGCATCGTCCAGCATGGCAAACACATTCAGCAGCGAGCTCTTGCCCGCCCCGGACGGCCCCATGACGGTGAGGAACTCGCCGGCGGCGATGGTTAACGAAACTCGCCGCAACACAAAGGTTTCCGTGTGTCCGGTTTTGTAGCTGCGCTCCAGGTTGTGCAGTGAAATCAAGGGTTCAGGCATTTGGGGCTACTCCGTTCTAAGGGCTTCTGTGGGGTTGACCGACGCGGCCCGCAGCGCAGGCAGCAGGCAGGCCACCGACGCTGTGAGCAGCATGGCCGCGACGGTGGCGAGCATTGGACCTTCGCGGCCGGGCAGCACGGACCGGGCCTCGGCGAGCGTGACGTTCATGGTGGAAGCGAGAAAGCCCATCAGCGAAGGTTGCAGAGCGAGGCTGATCAGCAGACCCGCCGCAAGGCCAAGGGCCGTCAACCATACCCCGCGCCGCAGTACCAGCGCCGCGATCTGAAAACGGCCGGCGCCCACGGCCATGCGCACACCGATCTCCTGGGTACGCGCCGAAACCTGGTACATCAGCAGGCCAAACAGCCCCACCACGGTCAGCAAGAGACTGAACGCCGCGAAGCCACCGGCCAGCCAGGAAAAGAAGCGCGGCGCGGCGTAGCTCTTCTCCACCAGGTTCTCCATGGGGATGAACCGGCTCACCGCAAGGTTGGGGTCAGCCGCCCGGACCGCAGCCGTGGCCGCAGCGGCAATCGCCCGGTCATCACGCACCTCCGGGCGCAGCCGCAAGGCAAAGCTCACCGGAAACCATCCGTTGATCATGGAGGCAGTCTTATCGTCTGCTTGCGCAATCGGCAGGTACACCATCGGTTTTTGCACGTCTGCCAGCGAACTCACATGGACCGGCGCCACCACGCCCAGAACGCGCCGCGGCACGCCGCCTCCGTCGACAACCATGCGATCCAACGCAGCGGAGTTACTGCCGAACCACCGCTCGGCGGCGAAGCTGCTGATCAGCGCCACCGGTTGCGTCTCCCCGCGCGTTGCGGAAGAGAAATCCTCACCAGTCAGAAGGGTCGTGCCGACGACGCTGAAGTACCCCGGCGTTACGAAGCGGATTTCAGCATATTTCACCAATTCAGGCCGGTCTGCGGGCCCGGCACTGTCGTTCAGCCCACCGTCCAGCGGAAGACCATAAGCCGCCGCCGCGGAAGCAACGCCGGGGACATTGGAAAGCCGCTCCGTGAGGCTGTTGACGAACTGCGTCGTTCGCTCCGCAGATTTGTAGCGACTCCCCTTCAACTGCACCTGCAGTACATCCAGAGACTGCGGCCGGAGCCCCGGTGTGCGGGCCCGGAGGTGGGCAAAGCTGCTCAACAGCACGGACGCGCAGGCCAGCAGCGCTGTGGCCAGCGCCACCTGCGCCCCCAGCAGCACCTTGCCCATGCGCTGCCTCGGCGCGGTGTTGCCCACCGTGCGCGCCGAGCCCAGCTCCATGCCGTTTGCTCGCCGCAGCACGGCCGCCGCCGAAAGCATTCCGAACAGCACTGTGACGCCGAGGCACACCGCGGTGGCAAACAGGGCAGTCGCCAACCCCACGGCGGGTGGGTGCAGCTTCGGCAGCTCCAGCGGAGCGTAGCGCAGCAGCACCGGCAGAGCGATGTAGGTTCCCGCCAGCCCCAGCAGATCGGCAGCCAGGGCCAGCAGGAAACACTCGCTGAGGGCCGACAACAGCAGCGCTCCGCGTCCCGCACCCAGGGCCGAACGGAGTGCCAGCTCACTGTGCCGTACCGCCGCCCGCGCCGTCATCAACGAAGCCAGGTTCAGGCAGGCAATCAACAGAACCGCAAGGACAGCGGCTGAAATCGCCACGATCCCGGGCCGCGCCTCGCCGGCCACAACGCTCCCCAGCGGCCACGCAAACTCGTCGACCGTGGGCTCGCCAGGGGCTGTGTACTCCCGCAGGCGGGGCAGTTGGCGATAAAGCGCCGCATGCAGACCCGACAACTCCGCACGCGCCTGGGCCAACGTGACGCCTGGGCGCAGACGTGCGATCACCTGGTAATTTGTCCCGTCGTAACCCGGATCTTTGGGCGACAGGCGCAGGGGCTGCCAAAGGTCCGGTGCCTCGGCGGTGGCAAAGCCCTCAGGCATCACGCCCACCACCGTGGCGGGGTCGCCATTCACGCGAACGGTGCGCCCAACGATCTTCGGATCGCCGCCCAGCGCGCGTTGCCACAGGCCGTGGCTCAGGATCACGACCGCGCCCGAACCCGGCGTGTCTTCCGCAGCGGTAAAGCTGCGCCCCAGGCTGGGCGAAACACCCAACGTTGGCAAAAACCCCGCATCGACGCGCAGGGTCAGAATCGACTCGGGCTGCCCATTGCCCGCAGCGAAATTCGCCCGCAGCGCACCCCCGTCCTCAACGCCGAACGTGCGGTAACTCCTCGCGTTCTGTGCAAGAAACCGAGCCGTCTCGCCGGTTTGCCCGTCATTCGGCGCACCGCCTGGCTGCGCCAGCCCAAGGCCGACGAGGTTGCCCGGTTCCGGGTAGGGCAAAGGGGCAAGCAGGGTGTCCTGCACCACGGTGTACATGGCACAGGCGGCACCGATGCCCAGCGCCAGGGTAAGAATCGCGGTAAAGGTAAAGCCCGGCGTACGCCGTAACCGCCGCAGGGCAAAGCGAAGTTCCTGAATCACGTTGTGCATGGGGCACTCTTTCTCACTGAGCTCATGGAGGTTCATATGCGGGTCATTCCGTGCCGAGCGCGGTGACGGGTTCTACCCTGGCGGCGCGGCGAGCGGGCAGCAGCGTGGCAAACAGCACCGCGGCGACCAGCAGCGCAACCGTGGGCAGCAGAAGGGCAATGGAGGTGGTTCCGACCAGGTCGGCGCTCACCGCATGAAGCAGCCGTGAGCCGAGGAGGCTGCCGAGCAGGCCGACGCCAAGGCCGCCGGCCAGCAGGGCCGAGGTTTCGCGCAGCAGAAGCCGCGTGATGCCCGCGCGGGTGCAGCCGAGCGCCAGCCGCAGGGCCAGTTCGCGGGTGCGGCCGGCGATCTCAAAGGCGACCAGACCGTAGATGCCCACGGTGACCAGCAGTACGGAGACCGCGGCCATGGCAGTGAACAGGGCGGCATATCAGCGGCGCGGGGCGATCGACTGGTCGACGGTGGAAGATAACTCCGCGAAGTGTCCGACGGAGGCCGTGGCATGGAGGCCAGTGACGAGGTGCCGGACCGCCGGCTCGAGCGCGGCGGCTGGCAGCGAGGAGCGAATCGCAAACTGCATGTGCGGCCAAGCGCCGTCTTCGGGGCTGAACACAACTGGCTGGCTGGCCGAGCCGAGTTGGCCGTCAGTGCCGTGCACGTCCGCAACCACAGCAACAATTCGCTGGAGCGAACGCTCCCGGGGAGGTAGCCGGAGCTGACGAGGTGCTGCCCAACGGGGTTCGCTGTGGGGAAGTAGCGGCGGGCAAAGGCCTGATTGACGGCGAGAACGGGCGGCATACGGGGGTCGGCATCGCGCGCGGTAAAGAGACGGCCCGCGAGCAGCGGAATGCGCAGGGTGCGGAGGTATCCGGGGCTGAAGCTGCGCGTCTGCGCTTGGACCGCGTCGTGCTGCGGCGTGGGGGCGTGGCCGGCGATGTCGAAGGTGGCGCGGGCGCTAAATTCGGTGAGCGGAAGCGCGTCCGTCGAGCCAACGGATTGAACTCCCGGCAGGGCGGCGATTTGCTCTTCGGCCTGCTGGTAAAGCCGATGGCGAACGGGGCCTTCGACGTTCCAGCTAAGATCGACGCTGCAGGTCAGCACGTGGCCCGTGTCAAAGCCGAGCGCCGTGTCGAGCAGGTGGTACAGACTGCTGAGCACGGCCGCGGAAAGGGTCAGCAGCACGAGGGTGAGGGCGATCTGCGCCGCGCTGAACAGGCGGCCGAACCGCCGACTGCCGCGCGTGGCGATGCGCCCAAGGCCGATCTGGCGCGGACTGCGCACCGCGCCGAGAATGGCTAAAAACAACGTGATCAGGCCGGCGATGAGGCTAGTCAGCAGGATCGTGGACAGGTCAAGATGGGGCTGCTCCACCAGAATGACCGAGGCTGGGAGCCGTGAGCGCAACACGTGCAGACTCAAGTGGGCGAAAGCAAGACCGCACAGGCTGCCAATGCCGAGCAGCAGGGTGCTTTCGGTGGCCATCTGCGCGAGAAAACGCCGCCGCGAGATGCCCAGCGCGGCGCGGAGGGCGAACTCGGGCGCACGCCGGGCGTTGCGCGCCAATTGCAGGCCTGCGATGTTGACGGCGACGACAAATAAAATGAGGGTGACGGCACAGGACAACAGCAGCAGGCCCTGCCGCAACGGGCCGAAGAGGCTGGAGCGCAGGGGCGTGATCGCAAAGGCCCAGGCGGCATCCGTGGCAGGGTAGGCCACCGCGAGACGATGTGCCAGAACGGCCGTACCCGTGCGGGCCGCGTCGAGAGTGGCAGGGGGCGCCAACCGGGCAATCACCTGCACAAAGCGGGTGCCCTCGCCGCGGTAGCCGCCGAAGTTCATGGCCGCGAGATGTGCCGGATACCAGAGATCCACACCTGCTGGATAAGCGAAGCGGGCGGGCATGATACCGATGACGGTGGCCTGCTCCGTGCCAAGGCGGACCGCACGGCCGAGCATGTGCGGGTCGGCGCCAAAGGCCGTGCGCCAAAGGTGGTCGCTGAGCACAAGGGTAAGCCCGGTGCCTAGAACGTCATCCGCCGGCAAAAGGTTGCGCCCGAGTTGAGCGGGAACGCCAAAGGTTTGAAAGAATGTGCCCGAGACCGCGGCCCCCTGTGCCGAAAGCGGCGGCTGCCCGCCGGGAGCGAGCTGCCCGGCATTGGGGTAGAACTCGGCCACACTGCTGAAGAGAGGCTTTCCCTCCTGCTGCAGCGTGGCGAGATCCGCGGCTCGCGGCACGGCCACCAGGCCGTTGCTGCGGAAGCCCCGCAGGTTTTGGTCGCTGAGCGAAACCAGCCGGCCCGGCTTGGGGTAGGGCAGTGTACTGAGCAGCGTGGCGCGGAGTACCGCGGCCAGCGCAGCCGTAGCACCGATGCCGATGGCTACGGTAAGGATCACCGTAACCGAAAAGAACGGCGCGCGGCGCAACTGGCGCAGGGCGAAGCGAAGGTCTTGCAGCAGGCTTTGCATGAGGCGGTCTCCTGTCTCCTGAAACGTCAGTGTGGGCTTACTCGGCTCGCAGGGCTTCAGTGGGTTGGAGGGCAGCGGCACGCCGTGCCGGGGCAAAGGCCGCACCCACCCCGACCGCCAGCAGGCTCACTGTGGCTACGCTGAAGATGGGGAGGTCGTACGCCTGCACACCGTAAAGGAACCGGCTCAGCAGGTGTGCCGTGGCCAGACTGAGGCCCAAGCCCAGCGCGGTGCCGGTGGCCAGCAGACCACCGGCACCGCGCAGCACCAGCCTGAAGATGTCGCCGCGCTGAGCACCCAGCGCCAGCCGCACACCCAGCTCGCGCGTGCGCAGCGTGACCAGGTAGGCCAGCAGGCTGTAAAGCCCGGTTAGCGCCACCAGCAGCGCCAGTCCACCCAGGGTCTCCAGCAGGTGCGCCGCGAGCAGCTGGCTGCCCATGGCATCTGCCACGATCTGGTCCATGGTTTCTACCTCCGCGCTCGCGAGATCGGGATTGGCTTCGACCAGCGCGTGACGCAGCTCCGGCAGAAGGCTGCGCGGATCCCGCGAAGACCGCAGCAGGATCTCCACATGGGCCTTCAGCGTCGGTTGATAGAAGTTGTCCGTAGGGCGCAGCTGCGCCGCATTCAGCTCGATCTCCGGCGCGGAGGGCTCCGCGATCCCCTGCTGATGAAAGTCGTCGATCACCCCGACCACATGGAAGGCACGGTCGCCCTTGCCCAGCGTGAAATGGGAGACGTCGCCGAACGGCGCGTACAGCCGCGCAAAGGCACGATTGACCACCATTACGGGTTGCGAGGTGGGCGTATCGGATGCGTTGAAGAAGCGCCCTTCCACCATGTGAAAGCCAAGCACCTGCTGCAGCTCCGGCCCGGAGGCGCGCATCTTGGCTGAGATCAATCGGTGCGTTGTCTTGTTCGTCGGGTTATCGTCCAGCGACAGCAGGAAGTTCACATCGAACCGCCCGGCCAAGGGAGCCACACTGGTGACCGCCAGCGACTGCACCCCCGGCAGCGTCCGCAGCCGCGCCGCCAGCGGCCGATACACCAGGGTGTTGGGATCGCCGTACTTCCAGTGCGGCAATCGAGGCGTGATCGAAAACACATGGTCGGTGCGGAAGCCAAGCGGCACCGCCTGCAGCGCCAGCACCGTGCGCGCCAGCAGACCGCAACCCACCAGCAGGCACAGCGTAAGCGCCAGCTCCCCTACCACCAGTACGCGCTGCAGCCGCTGCTGGCGAACGCCCCTTCCAGCCTGCGCCCCATCGGTGCGCAGCGCCTCTTCCAGTGGCCCGCGGGCCACCCAGAACATCGGCGCCACGCCCGAGGCAACCGCACTCACCAGACTCAGCAGCGAGAGCCCAAGCAACACGGCGCCATCCACAGGCAGACGGAGGCCTTCACCAAAGGTGTGCGCCAGCCCATGTTGAAAGATAGCCAGCATCCCCTTGGCCAGCAGCAGTCCCAGCGCTCCGCCGCACGCGCTAAGTAGCAACGCTTCGACCAGCATCCCTCGCGCCAGTCGCCAGCGTGTGGCGCCCAGGGACGACCGCACCGCGAGCTCTCGGCGGCGCGAGGCCGCCCGCGCCAAGTTCAGGCTCGCCACGTCCGCACAGGCAATCAGCCACAGCAGCGCGACCGCCGCGCTCAGCGCCAGGAGCCCCGTGCGCTCCTTTGTATGGAAGGTATGGCGGTAGTCGGTGGCCTCCACACGATTTGGAACGTTCTCCTTTTCGCTAGGGGCATACAGCGGCGCCAAGCTGCCCTCGATGCCCGTCAACTCCGTCATGAGCTCTCGCACGGAAGCAGTACTCTGGCGCCGGCCAATCACCTCATATAGTGGCGTGTCCTGTTGGGGGTCGCGCGAGAGGGTAGCCGCAGACAGTGAAGCCGGTGCCCAAACCCGTGGCCGTCGATCCACGTCCGCTGGGAAATCGAAGCCACCTGGCATCACGCCGATCACGGTGAACAACTCGTCGTTCAAGCGCAGGGTTTCGCCCAGCACGCCACGATCGGCATGAAACAACGCCTGCCACACGCCGTCGCTTAACACCACCACATGGTCATGGCCCGGTTGCTGTTCGGCGGTGGTGAAGCCAAATCCCAGTGCGGGCGCGACGCCCAGCAGGGGCAGCAACTCCGCGCTCGCGTCCACGGCGGTGACCTCGCCCTGCGCCGATCCGGACACCAGCGTCTTCACATCCTCGCTGTAGTACGCGACCGACGAAAGCGTGTGTGCCCGCGCGCACCAGGCAAGCACATCCGCCACTCGGGAACCACCCGGATCGCCCGCCGGAGTCGCCGACCGCAGCTGCACCAGCTGCGACGGCGCACGGTACGCCAGAGGAGGGAACAGCGTCGCACGCAGCACCGTAAACATCGCCGTATTCGCTCCGATGCCCAGCCCCAGCACAAGCACCACACCCAGGGCAAACCCTGACGCACGCCGCAGCGCACGTAGTGCAAAGCGAAGATCTTGCAGTAGTCCGCTCATCTGTCTCTCCTTCGCGGTGGATGTAAGTGAACGCATGTGGTTCGAGGTTTGTGGGAGGACATCGACCCTATTGGGTGCGCAAGGCCTGCATCGGTTCAACAGCCGCCGCGCGCCGTGCCGGAATCAGCGCAGCGGCCGACGCTGCAGCAAGCAGCAAAAGCACCACACCCAGCAGCACGGCAGGCTGGAAGCCGCCGGTCTGGTAAAGCGAATGCTGCAACAAGCGCCCCGCCAGCAGGCTGAGCGGAACGCCAAGGGCCAGCCCCACCGCCACCTGTCCCAAGGCACCACGCACGATCATGGCCAGCACACCCAAGCGGCTCGCACCCAACGCCATGCGAACACCGATCTCACCCGTGCGCCGTGTCACCCCATACGCCGTCACGCCATACAGGCCAATGGAGGCCAGCAATAGTGCGATCAGGCCGAAGAGCGTGGTCAGCCGCACCACAAGCTCCTCCTGCGTGAACTTGTCACCGAGTTGCTCCTGGTAGGTGATCATCTGCAGAATGGGAATATCGGGGTTGATCGATTTCAGTGCAGTCCGCACCTCCTCTGCAGCCACGCTACTGCCGCCTCGGTACTGAATCACAAGATTGCTGGCGAAGTGCGTCGCGTCCTCCACCGCAATGTCCTGTGTTTGGCTGAAAGGCGTCGTCTGTGTGATTGCCTTAAAAAACATTGGTTCTGCCGGTACCTTTGGATCACCGTACTTGGTGTTCTCCACAACGCCCACGATCTCGAACTCGTTACGCAAGCCGGGATCCGGACCGAAGTGCAGTCCAATCGGCTGCTTTCCGGCCAGAAACTTCGCCACAAACGCCTGGTTCACAACCGCGACGTGTCCACTCGTGGGGGTATCGTCCGGGGAGAAGCCGCGTCCCAGCAGCACGTGCGTTCCGACGGCGGCGAAATAGTCCGCACTGGCCGCCATATACCCCGCCAGTTGTGGCTTTTCGCCCTGGCCTGGGAACCAAATACTTGTAGACCAGTTTGATCCGGTCATGGGTGCATAGGTCCCATAGCCAACATGTTGCAAGGCCGGCAGACGTGCGAGCGCGTCGTCGATCTGCCGGTACAACGTCGGCAGCCGATCTGCGGTGTAGCCGGCTGCGGTGAGGTCGGTGAACACAATCAAGCGGCCACCCGGCTCGAAGCGAAAATCCTGATGTTCCAGGTGACGGAGGCTGGTGATCAGCAGGCCCGCTACTGAAAGCAATGCGAGCGAAAGCGCCGCTTGGGAAATCACCAGCACCCGTTGCGGCGTTGCACTGGAGTCGCCCGTGCTGCGATTTGCGCCTTGCAGCGCCTCTATGGGCTGGAATCGTGAGGCGATCCAAGCCGGTGCCGTACCAAAACTCAGGCCCGTCAGCACCGCGATGCCAAGGGCAAAAACAAGCACAGACAAAGATGGCGTGGCCGATATGGGACTGATCTCCACGCCCTTAAAGGCCAGAGCCAACATCGCACGCGTGCCGCCATAGGCGACCCCCAGCGCAACGACGCCACCGGCCAGAGCAATCAGCACGGCCTCTACCAGAGTCTGTCGGATCAGCCGTAAGCGCGGCGCACCCAGCGCACTGCGCAAAGCCAGCTCACTTTGTCGTGCAACGCCGCGCACAAGCATAAGATTTGCCAGATTGGCGCAGGCAATGAGCAGCACGAAACCTGCAACTAGCAGCAACAGGCGAAGGTTTTTTTCATACCGTCTGCGCAGGCTGTTAATGCCACCCCGCGCCGAGGTGATTTCTACGCTTACGCTGTGAACCTGCTCCGGGGAAGCGCCGGCCCATGTCTGCGGGTGTACCGAGACCCAGCGGCGCAACTCCGCCTGCGCCGCGAGTTGAACCTGCGGCACGCGGCTGCTGTCAGGAATGCGTGTCAGCAGATCCAGCCAGTGAATGGCCGGCAGAGTGACCAGCTTCTCATCTGGATTGAACTCTGGTTCCAGTGCAATCGGCAGCCAGACACCTGCCGGATCCATTTCATTGCGCTCACCCAGGAAATTTGGCGCGGCGATGCCAACCACTGTCACAGGGCGGCTGCTGAGCAGAATCGTACTGCCGACCAGGTGCGGATCCGCCGCGAACTTCCTCTGCCACAGGGGGTAGCTCAGCACGGCTGCCGGCGCGGCACCCGCACGATCATCTGCGGGCTGCAGCATACGCCCTGCATACGATACAACCCCTAGCAGCGGAAAGTAGTTGCCGGACACAAATTCCACTGCGAGAGGTTGCGTGTCGGCGTTTGCTCCTGAGCGGCGTGCGCCCATTGTGAATTCCTTCGCCGAAACCGCTGCTATGCCCTCGGTGCCCGGCGTCTCCTCGCGTAAAGCTTTGTAAAGGTCATAGGAAAACAGGGTCCAGGGCACCTGCAAGCCGCCTTCCACGCAGCAATCGTCGCCCTTTCCGATCTTGTACAGCTGCTCCGGGTGCGCTACCGGCAGCGAGCGCAGAATCACCTGGTACACCAGCGTAAACACCGCGGTCGTCGCGCCGATGCCCAGCGCCAGCGTCAGCACGGCCGTGATCGCAAAGCCTGGCGCGCGGCGCATCCCACGCAGGGCGTAGCGAAGATCCTGGATCAGTGTCTGCATGTATACCTCGTGAGGATCGGTGATTACTCGTTGCGCAGGACGGTCATGGGCTCGACGGACGCAGCGCGGTGAGCCGGAAGGGCGGTGGCCAGCCCCGCAATGCCGAGCACGGCAAGCGCGGCCACGGCGTAGGCGAGCGGGTCAAAGGCCGGCAGCGGCCCCACCGCGCCCGCCACGAAGCGAACGAGACCCAGCGATAGAACGACACCCAGCGCTATCCCCACGCCGGCCACGGCCAAAGCGTGGCCGAGCACGCGCGTAAGGATCTGCTCGCGGGTTGCCCCAAGCGCCACGCGCAGGCCGAACTCAAAGCGCCGCTGCGCGACGGTGTAGGCCGTCACGCCATACACGCCGAGCGCCGCCAGCAGCAGACTCGCCGCAGCAAACAGGCCGAAGAGCGCCGTGCGAAAGTCCTCGGGCCGCTGGACGGCGCCCACGTCCTGGCGCATGGTGGTAATCTCGACCGCAATCTCCGGATGCGAGCGGTGCAAGGTTCCCCGCAGCGTTTCGGTCATCGCCGCGGCATCCAGCGGCGTGCGGACAAGAATTTGCATGTCGTCGGCCCAATCGGCGTGCTGCGCCGTGGGCAGGTAGAGCGTGGGCTGCGCGGGCATTGCAGGGGAGTCGCTGCGGATGTCGCCAACCACGCCGACAACTGTCTCGAAGTCGCTGGGGCTGTCGTCGAAGCCGGTAACGATCCTCTGGCCAACGGGGTCCTGGTTGGGAAACATCCTCCGCGCGAGCGTGTGATTGATCAGCAGCACTTTGGGGCTGCCCAGGCGGTCGTTCTCCGTGAAGCCGCGGCCGCGCAGCAGCGGCACGCCAAGCGTGGAGAAAAACGCAGATGTGACTTCGCGCAGATCAGCATGGGGCAGGTTCAGGACTCCGGGGGCAAAGACCTGGCGGCCTTTGATCGCATAGTCGACGCTGCTGCCGCTATCGGCCATGGGCGCGCCGTAGACCGCCGCGGCGGAGGTGACGCCGGGCGTGGCGGCCACAGCAGAAAGCGTCGCCTCCAGCCGCGCCAGGCGAGCCTCCATCAGCGCGTGCAGCTCGGCCATATGCGCGGCGACCGCTGCGGGCGAGGCGCCGGGTTGGTCCGGTGGCGGAATGTGTTCAGAGCCCGCCAGGATGGCATGTGTGTCGAGCACGAGCAGGTGATCGGCTTCGAAACCAAGATCCTGCCGCGACTGCGCGATCAGCTGCCGCATGAGCAGAACCGCCGCGACCGACAGCGTGAGCGTAAGCGCAATTTCGCCCACGATCAGCCCATTGCGCAGGCGCAGTGAGCCGCGCGATTCCGTCCCGCGCGCGCTGTCCTCACGAAGCGCCGCAGCGGGGTCGACATGCCACGACCGCCAGAGCGGCAATAGCGTGGCCAGCACCATCACCGCAAAGCTCACCAGTGCGGAAAATAGGAGGACGTCCAGGTTCAGGTGAATCTCATTTAAGCGCGGGATTTCCGGCGGAGCCAACCGGGTCAGCACGTGCAGCGCCGGCACGGCCACGGCCAGCGCGAGCAGGGACCCGGCGAGGGCCAGCAGGGCGGTTTCGGTCAGGGCTCGTGCCGCCAGCGCGCGGCGCGAGGCTCCCAGCGCCGTGCGGATGGTGAGCGCGCGTAGCTGGCGCGTGGAGCGGACCAGCTGCAGATGTGTGAGGTTGGCCGAAACAATCAGCAGCAGCACCACCACCGACGCCATCAGCAGGTGCAGCGTGGGGCGGATGCCGCTGACGATCTGCTCCTGCAGCGGCACCGCTTCGAGGCTCTTGCGGCGGTCTTCCGGAAAGCTGCTCTGCAGCCGAGTGGAAAAGGTGGCAAGTTCCGCCGAAAGCTGTGCATTGGATACGCCGGCCCGTCTGCGGGCGACCACCCGATCGTTATAGGCCGTGCGACTGCCGACGGTGGGCTTGGCAGGCGCCTCGATCCAGACCTCGGTTTTGTCAGGAAAGCGAAACCCCGCGGGAAGCACGCCGGCCACGGTGTATACCGAGCCCCCAAACGTGAGCGGCTGCCCGAGAGCGGCCGTTGTGGAGCCAAAGCGGTCGCGCGCGAAGGCAGCCCCGAGCAGAACGTCGGTCCCGGTGCGATCCGTGGGATTGAAGAGACGGCCTGCCGCAGGCGTGACGCCCATGATCTGCATAAATTGCGGGCTGACCACCGCAACCGGAACGTAGGAGGACACACCGCGCACGCTGACACCCGCTGACCAGTTTGCGTAGTGCGCCGCCCGATCCAGACCACGGACGTCGCGCGCAAGGTCGTTGTAATCGTCGCCGCCCAGGCGCGGAAACGATCGACCCTCGTCGTTGAGATGTGTCTGTATAGCCACGATGCGGTCAGCATCGTGGTAGCCCAGCGGCCGCAGCAGAACATTGTCCACCACCGTGAAAATAGCGGTGTTCAGACCGATGCCCAGCGCGAGCGTCAGCAGCACCACCACGCAAAAGCCGGGCGTTCGCTTGAGCGAGCGCAGCCCCTGCCGGAGCCCGTTCACAGCGCCACCTCGCCGCCGCTCCGGTAGGCGGCCTCGGCCTGCGCCAGCAGCGTGTGCAGCTCACCCTCCGCGACCACCTTGCCGTCGAACAGGTGTACCTGCCGTTCCGCATGCGCGGCGAAGCGTGGATCGTGCGTAACCATGCAGATGGTGGCGCCTTCGCTGTGCAGGTCGGCCAACAGCCGCATGACAGCCTCGCCGTTCTTGGAATCCAGGTTGCCGGTCGGCTCGTCGGCCAGCAGGATCGACGGCGCGCCCGCGAGCGCCCGCGCCACCGCCACGCGCTGCTGCTGACCGCCCGAAAGTTGGGCCGGGTAGTGGCGCAGCCGGTGCGCCATGTGCACCCGCTCCAGTGCGGCTTCCACGCGCTGCCGCCGCTCCGCCGCGCCCACCCCGGCACGGTAGGTCAACGGCAGTTCCACATTCTCAAACACCGTGAGATCGCCGATCAGGTTGAAGCTCTGAAAGATAAAGCCGATCTCCTGGTTGCGGATGCGCGAGCGCTCGGCGAAGTTCAGGTTCGCCACCTCGCGGCCGTTCAGCGTGTAGCGGCCATCGCTTGGCGTGTCCAGCAGGCCCAGGATCGACAGCAGCGTCGATTTGCCGCAGCCCGACGGTCCCGACATCGCCACATACTCCCCGCGCGCGATACTCAGGTGCACCCCGCTGAGCGCGTGCGTCTCAATCTCGTCGGTAAAGAAGACCTTGGTGAGGCCCTCGATGGTGATCAGCTCCGGCCGCTCTTGCTTCGTCTGTGTCGTCATCGCCATCCGCGCAGTTTCCTTTCCGGCCCTTGCGGGCCACCGCAAAAATTCACTGTTGCAGCCGCACCCGGTCCGTGGAGTCCCAGCGGGACATGTCGGAAAGAATTACGGTTTCGCCGGGCTCCAAACCCGCCAGCACCTGGATGTTGTTCACCGACGCACGCCCCACCTTTACCGGCACGCGGGCAGCCGTCTTGCCGTCGGGCGAAACGCGAAACAGGCTGACCGTCGAGTTCTCATTGCCGAACGCCGGCCGTCCCACGTACACCACGTCCCCCATGCGATCCAGGTCCACCGTGCCGTCCACGGAAAGATCAGGCCGCGCACCCTGCGGCAGCGCTCCGTCCAGCGCCACATCCACCGTGACCGTTCCGTTCTGCACCGCGGGGTCCACGCGCGCCACACGGCCCCCGATCACGCCGTTGTGTGTGTCGATCTCCGCCGGTTGTCCGATCTGGATGTCGCGCGCCTGGGTCTCGGCGATCTTCAGCGAGGCCTTCAGCTGATCCGGCTGCACTACCTTGGCCAGCGTCGTGCCTGGGTCCACGTGCTCGCCCACCTGCAGCGGCAGATCCACCAGCACTCCCCCAATGCCCGCCCGCACGCTCAACGCCGCCTGCTGCCTCTGCTTCAATCCCAGCAGCGCCTGCGCCTGCTGCACTTTGGCCGACTGCACGGCCATCTGCGTTTCAATCGTCTTGTTGTTCACCGCCAACCGCTGCTGCTCCAGGTTGTTGCGTTCGCCCAGCTCCTCCGCCTTGCCCTTGGAAGCGCTGTAGCTAAGCCCGCTGATCACGCCAAGCTCATACAATTTGCCGTCGGTCTGCGCCTGCAGCTGCGCCTGCTTCTGGTCGTCGCTCACCGTGGCCGCGCCCGCGCGCTGCGACATCATGTCGCTTGCCAACCTGGCCCGCGTGTTGGCGTAGTCCGCCTGCGCCGACTTCAGCTGCAGCTGCGCATCCAGCAGCTCCTGTTCAAGCGCCGGATCCACCATATCCAGCAGCACCGTGTCGGGCTCCACATGCGCGCCGGGCAGCACACGCAGACGCACCACGGTGGCTTCGGTCTCGGCCGGAATCAGCCGCACGCGATCTTCGCGGGGTACCAGCGTGCCCGGCCCGCGCACCTGCCGCACCAGCGGTCCGCGCTTCACGGTATCGGTCCACACCGCAGCGTCCACGGTGGGCAGCGCGGGCTTCAGACGCAGGGCAAAGGCCGCCGCCGCGCCCACAACCAGCACCAGCACCACGGCCCAGAGCACGTTGCGTTGCATCCTTTTGCGTTTCAGATCAGGCCGGGAGATATCCATGTACCGTGACTCCATGCAAGCCGAGCGCCAAACCGGGGCTCAGCCCAAAAGAACTCAAAAAGGCTTCAAATCCGGCCCAAAATCCGCGCCGCCCCAATCTCACAGCGGCAGCGGCATGCGCCTCATTGACCGCTTCCGGACGGCATTGTCCGCAAATGGACAGCCGCCCGGGAGGGTTCTCTGCATTTCCCTCCGTAGCTGCAATGTCGGGGGAACTTCACTGCTCCCGCAACAGCTCTGCCGGTTCGACCCGCAGGGCACGGCGCGCAGGCACCGCGGCCGCGGCGACGCCCAGCCCGGCCATGGTCAGCAGCACGCCGGCCAGCACCAGCGGGTCGCTCGCGCTGGCGTCGTAGACCACGCTCGCCAGCAGCCGGCTCGACGCCCAGCCCAGCAGCAGGCCCACCCCTGATCCCGCGGCGATCAGCAGGGTCGTCCGCCCCAGCGCCGCGCGCAGCACGCCAGGCGCCCGCGCGCCCAGCGCCACGCGAATGCCCAGCTCCCGCATCCGCCGTGCGACGCTGTAGCTGGCCACGCCGAAGATCCCCGTCACCGCCAGGGTCGCCGCCAGCGCGCCCATGATGCCAAGGGCCAGCGTCGCCGCCCGCGCCGGAAAAGTTGCCATGCCCAGCGCGTCCGGCCACGACGACAGGTTGAAGATGGGAATAGCGCTGTTCACGCCGGCAATGGCCTCCCGCATGGCGACCGTCATCTCCGCCGGACTGCGCTGTGACCGCGCAATCAGCACCGCCGTTCTATCCGGATGCTGGAGCATGGAATAGAACAGCGCCGGCGAGGGCCCCTCCGCCAGACTCACGTACTTGCCGTCCTCCACGACCCCGACTACCTCCGTCGTCTGGCCATCCCCAAGCGGGTAGCGCTTGCCCACGGCATCGATGGTGCCGAAGAGCAGGCGGGCCAGCGTTTTGTTCACGATGGCAACCCGCGGCGCGGTGGCGTTGTCGTGCGCCGTAAAGGACCGGCCCGCGATCAGCCGTGTACCGGTCGCTGCAAAGTAATCCGGCGACACGCGATAGACCATCGCATCCGCACGCACGTGGGCACGATCGAAGCTCGTGGTGCCCGGCGCGTACACATCGTCAGTGTTTGTGTTCAAGGAGAGCGGTTGATTGTCGCTGTACGCCGCCGCCGTGACCCCCGGGATCGCCTTCACGGCGTCCAGCAGCCGTTGTTGGATTGCTACCTGGTCGGGAAGTTCATAGCCGCCCAGCCGCACATCCACGGTGGCCAGCGTCACGCCCCGCGGATCAAAGCCCAGCGGAACATGAAAGCTGCGCTCAAGCCCGCGCAGGGCCACCAGCGAGGCCGTCAACAGCAGGCAACACAGCGCGATCTGCACCAGCAACAGACCTGAGCGCAGCAGGGAACCGTCCGGGCCGGTTGTGGAGCCGGAGGCGCGCATCGTGCGGTTCGGGTCGGTGCGCCAGATCCCCCGTGCCGGCAACAGGCTAAACAGCAGGCCCGTCACCAGGGCAAGCACCCCGGAGGCGAGGTAAACCGTCCAGTCCGCGTCGACAAGCAACTGCAGCGGCAGATCCGAGGGCGGCCGCCACACACTAATCCCGTGCAGCAGAAGCCGGGCAAACACGGAGGCCACAGCTCCGCCCAGCATCGCGATCAGGACGGATTCCATGGCTAGCTGCCGCAGAAGACGCATGCGGCTTGACCCAATCGCCAGCCGTATGCCGAGCTCCCGCTCGCGGTCGGCTGTTCGGGCGGAAAACAGGACACCCAGGTTGGCGCAGGTGGCCAGCAACACCAACGCCGCCAGCGCCGCCACCCCCGCGATAAAGGCGTGCACCGGTTTGCCCAGTGCCTCGCCCAACAGGCCCACGCTGGCGGTGTGCCAAGCCGTTCCCCCATCTTCGGTCGGATATTCGCGCGCCATCTGTTCTGACACGCGGCGCAGATCGGCATCGGCCTGTTGCCGGGTAACACCCGTCCGCAGCCGCCCGTAGACGGAAGCGCTTGCACTGCCGCGATATTCAAAACCGGCGCTTCCGTCGATCTCCGGCCCGTCGTGAAACGGCAGCCATAGATCCGGCGTGAAGAACTGCTCGGTCCCATGAAAGCCGCGGGGGGCGACACCGACCACGGTGAACGGGATCTTCCCTACGGGCACGACCCGGCCGACGATCCCCGGATCAGCGTGGAATCGCAAACGCCAGCACCGGTCGCTCAGCACCATCGCGGTGCTGCCATTCACGCTGACGTCGTCCGCAGGCTTCAACAAACGGCCACGTTGCGCTTGCAGGCCCAGCATGTCGAAGTAAGATCCGCTGACCACAAATCCCCAAACCGGTTGCGCCGCGCCGTCCACGCCGATGGCCAAACGCGTCAAGCGAGCCAGCGCAACCGAGGAAAAGGTTCGGGCCGTGCGGTCGCGCAGATCAAGGTAGTTCGGATAGGAGACGAAAAGCCCCCCAAACCCCGGATTTTGCACCTGAACCACTTCGTCTGGCCGCGGCACAGGCAGCGAGTGAAAGATCAGCCCATTCGCAATGCCATACACCACGACATTCGCGGCGATGGCCATGGTCAGCGTCAGGACCGCCGTCAGCAAAAAGCCAGGGGAGCGGCGAAGCTGCCGCAGCGTAAACCGCAGATCGTCCAGCAGGGTCATCATGGCATGCACTCCTGAGCGCAACGTATGCGGTTGCTCTCAGCACGTACACTGCCATCTCAAAACGCCGAAAAATACAGCTCCGGCGCAAGGCTCCACTGTCCGATTTTGGAAAGGCCTGTCCGAATCCGAACAGCAGGCCAGACCCAAATCCTGGCAGCCGCCCGCGTGCACCTCCACTCAGCCGCTCATTTCGGCGCGATGCGGATCAGCCGGCCATGCACCTCATCGGTCACCACCCACAACGCCCCGTCCGGACCCTCTTTGATGGCCCGCATGCGCTGGTGCTGGTCCAGCAGCAAACGCTCCTCCCCGACCACCTTGCGGTCTTTCAGGACCAGCCGCGCCACGTGCTGGCCGGCCAGTCCTGCCACGAACAGGTTGCCCTTCCACTCCGGCAGCAGCCGGCCGTCATAAAAGGTCATTCCGCTGGGCGCGATGACCGGGTCCCAGTAGTAGACCGGCTGCTCCAGCCCTGGTGCGGCGGTGCGGCCCGGGCTGTTCGCCGGCACGTTGTGTGTGCAGTCGGCGCGAATGCCATCCTCGCAGGTCAGCCGTTCGTCCACCTTGCTGCCGTCGTAGTCCACGCCATAGGCGATCAGCGGCCAGCCGTAGTTCTTGCCTCGTTCGATCAGGTTGATCTCGTCGCCGCCCTGCGGTCCGTGCTCGGAATCCCATAACGCGCCGGTCTCCGGATCAATTGCGAGCCCTTCCGGGTTGCGGTTGCCCAGGCTCCAGATCTCCGGCATGGTGAAGTTCTCATGGTTGCGGCCCTGGTCGAATGGGTTGCCGGGTGCGGGCTTTCCGTCTGTGTCGATGCGCAGGATCTTGCCCATCCAGGAAAACAGCGACTGCGCCTCGCCGCGCGTGGGATAGAAGAAGCGCTCGCCCAGCGAGACAAACAGGTAACCCTCGCGGTCAAAAACCAGACGCGAGCCGTAGTGGGCGGTCTGGGGTACCGAAGGACCCACGCGCAGCAGCGTTGTCACCTCCGTCAGCCGCGCATTGCCTGCGGCCAGGCGTGCTCTGGCCACCACCACGCCGCTGTCCTGCTCCGGCACGGGCACCTGCGGCTCGTGGTAGACCGGTCCACGCGGCTCCACGTAGCTGAAATAAATTCTGTGGTTGGTCGCAAAGTGCGGGTCAGCGACGACGTCCAGTAAGCCGCCATCTCCCAGGTACTTCACGGTGGGCACACCCGCCACCGTATGCTCGATCCGTCCCGTGCGCATGTCGACCACCTGCATGGTCCCGGGCTTTTCGCTGATAAGGATCTTGCCGCCCGGCAAAAAGGCGAGGCCCCACGGCTTGTTCAGCCCCTCTGTGACGACCTTCTCCGCGTAGGGCGTTTTGGTGATCACGGCAGGCGCGCGGGTCTGCTCCGGAAACGCGGGCCGCTGCCCCAAACCATTGGGCGGCCTGTGCTCCAGCGGCTGCCCTGCCGCAGGCCGGGCGTCAGGCGGCCGGGTCCCGAGCACCGGCAGGCCTACGCCGTTCACCATCTGTGCCTGTGTCGCCGGCAGGCCGCCGGCTAAGACCAATCCGGTCCACAGTGCGGTCATCCCCAGCCTCATGGTCCACAGTGCCATCGAGGCTGCCCCGGCTCGCCCGCCCTTTTCATCACCACCGACTCTTCGCCCCGAACACCGCCGGCTTCTCCCAGCGATCCGTTGCAGGGCACACATCCCTGCTCTGACATCCAATCTCATCACTGCAACCGCACCATCCCGACCACGCCTCCCTGTCTGCTCGCTGATTCTACGAAGCTGCGCGAAGGGAAGACGCAAAGGCCCTTCTGCCAGCGTCCCGTCCGCGCCACGCCCGCCTGCCTCAATACTGCCTGATGTGCGCAACCAGGCGGTCGTACCCAAAAGGGTCATACCCTAAATCTGCTTCTCTGTTGCGAGGTGTTCCTGTGATGCCATGCGCGACTCCCCGGAGCGACTCAAAAGCATCGGAAGTCAGCCTGCAAAAACAAGGACGGCCGCTACTGGCGACCCAGGAACATCGGCCCTTTAGCGAAACTCATCATGTAAACTACCGGGGCGGAGACCGGCGGCATAGTCCCTCATCATGCCGCAGCTTTCGAGTCCCCTCAGGTCATGGTTACAGTGTTCGCCATCGTCGTGCTCTACCGGCAGAAGCCTTCCGAGAGCCGAACCGTGGTCACCCTGCAGCAAGCACTCCTGAAGGCTGCCGGGACAGCTCTCCGCGTCGAGGTTTTGCTGGCGGACAACACGCCCGGAGGCCAGGCGGACGAGCCCCGGCCCGCCTCCTTCCGCTACCGTGCCTACCCCGGCAATCCCGGCCTTGCCAGACCGTACAACGACGCATTGGGCATGGCGGAGGTTGGGCAGTTTCAGTGGCTTCTGACCCTGGACCAGGACACCTCCTTGCCCGATATGTTTCTGGTCGATATGGCGGCAGCGGCAGGACAGTTCGCCGCCGCGGCTGGGGTCGCCGCGATCGTTCCGCACATTGTGGATGGCGGCAGGCACATCTCCCCGTTTCGCTACTGGGGTGGCTTCCTTCCCCTTGTGCTTCCGGCGGGGGCGACGGGTATCTCTGTTCCCCACACATCCGCGCTGAACTCGGCGTCCCTGGTGCGGGTGCGGGCGCTCCGGAAGATCGGCGGCTATGACGAAAAGCTCGCTCTGCACAATACCGATACGAGGCTCTTCCAGCAGCTGCACGGGGCAGGGATGCGCGTAGCCATTGCCGGGCAGGTCACCGTGCCGCATCAGCTAGCGATCCTGAACCGCGGCGAGCGGATGACGACGGAAAGATACCGCAAAACGCTGCTCGACGAATGCGATTACTATGACCGTTACATGGGCTTTGCCGGCCGCGTGGAAAGGCTCGTGCGCCTGATCGGGCGCCTGGTAAAAGGACTTCTGCAAAGGGAAGACCGAGCCTTTCTGGAAATCACCCTCGCCGAAATCTTCCGCCGCCTGACCTCTTCCAGAACCGCGCGCCTCGCCGGGGAAACTCGACCCTCGTTCCCGTACAGTAAGAGATGACCTATGGACGCAGCGCTGCACATGGAAGAGAAGTCAACCGCCTACGAACACCAAACGGCCCGGCCCGTCCTTCCAGACCGCAATCCAGGATCTGATCCAGATCCTGAGTCCGAGCGGACCCCGGTTCTTGATTTGATCCTCCTGCTGGCTGCCCGAAAGGGCCTGATTATTCTGGTTACGTTGCTGGCCATGGTGTTAGGCGGCGCGGCTGGCTTTCTTATCAAGCCCACCTACACCGCCACTGCTGTCATCATGCCGCCCCAGGCGCCGCAATCATCGCTTTCCTCCCTTATGGGACAGCTTGGCTCGCTGGCAAGCCTGGGTGGCGGAGCGGGCGGTCTGCTCAAAAATCCATCAGATTTATATGTAGGCATCCTGGGAAGTCGCACGATCGCAGACCGGGCCATCCAGCAGTTCCACTTGCAGGATCGATGGAAGGCCAGGACTATGGTGGCTGCCCGCAAGGCGCTGGCAGGCCATGTGCAGTTCGAGTCCAGCACTGCGGGAAGTGAAGTACCACGACACCCTGCTTGAGCTGCTATCTCGACAATACGAGGCGGCCCGCATCGATGAGGCAAAATCAGCGCCGATCATCCAGGTAGTGGATCGCTCCGTACCCCCAGACCAAAAGTCCGGTCCTCACCGGAGCCTGATCATCCTTGGTTCCGGCGTCGTGGGGTTCCTTCTCGCCTGCGGGTACATCTTCGTACAGGGTGCTCTGCTCCAGGCACGAAAACAATCAGCAGTGGCCGCCAAGCTGAACCGGTTAAGAGCCCAGCTGCAATGGCGGTCTCATGAGCTTTCGCTACAGAAGCTTCAAGGAAGGGCATAGCCGAAGCCGTACCCTTCCGTCTCACCCAACAATGCGGTAGCCAAGCTGGAACGGGTTGGCGGCCAGGGCGCCCAGCAGGTACCACCCGGTGGCGCCGATGTGCAGCGACGGCCCGTAGGTGTAGCCGAAGCCTGTGTCCATCACACTGGTTGAGGCCAGAAGGCCCTCACCGGCCGGGATTGGCTTGCCGCCGGCTGTCTTGCCGGCACCCAGCTCGGCCTGCGCCAGCATGCATTGCCCCACGAGCCCCGCCGCGGTGTGGACATCCTTCACGATGCCGGAAAGGTTACCGGAGCCGCGCAGTGCGCGCGCGGCAAGGGCGGCGATGGTGTGCGATGTGCCTTCCAGCCAGACGGCATCCGGATCGTCAGCGGTGGTGGACAGGCTCGCGGTATCGAATACAAGTCCGTGGATCTTCTCCGTGCCCGTTAGGCTGGTGTGCGGCGCCCCAGCGGTATCGGTCGCCTCGAGATGCTCTAGCGCCCAATCGATCGTGCCCGCATAGGACTTGTTGAGCAGCGCCAGGTAAGACCACGTCTGGCAATCCTCCGGGATCGGAAACAGGTTCGTGCCTTCGTCCGCCGCGTTCAACGTGCCTGTGTAGAAGAACGGTCCGGCGGCGTTGAACTGGCTCACGACGAACGTCAGCGCGTGCCCGGCGAGTTCGCCCCAGGTCATGCCGTTCGCACCCGAGGATCCACCCTTCGTCAGCTTGCTCAGCATGGTGAAGAAGGCAAAGGTGTCGATGTTGTGCTCTGTGGATTTGCCGTTCGATGCAGGCTCCGAGCCGTTGTATTGGTTGATGACCGTTCCGAAGCTGTACCCGCCGACGCCGGCTGTGTTGTACGCGTTGGTCACGATCCAGTTCGCCACCAGCAGCGCACCCGTGAGAAAGCGGGCCTGCCCCGTGCGGTGGTAGAGCTGAGCCAGCGCCATGCCCGCCCAGGCCTGATCGCCCACCGTGCTCGTATAAAAGTAGTACGGCGCAGCCGCGGGGGTGATGTACGCCCCGGCGCCGGACGCCGCGTTCACAAAATAGCCTTGCGCAAAACGGCCGTCGTTGAAGGGGAAATTATTGGCTTGCGCATAGAGCAGGCCATCGCCCAGCACCTCGGCCCGCGCCAGCAGCATCGCGTCTTCGCTGGCCAGATAGGCATGGATGGTCACGGCATTGTCATAGGTAAAGGCCGTCGCCCCCAGGGCCTCGTCGCTGTAGCTTTGCGTAAGCCGAACCGTTGTGCCGGTCGTGTAGGCATCCATCATGAAGTTCTGAAATCGGAACGCGCGCTCAATCGAACCCGCCAGCGCGGGCAAGCCTGTTTCGAGCGTGGAGACACCCTGCGCATGTGCACCTGGACCGCTGAGGGCAAGGGGCGACACCGCGGCAGCTATAGTAGCCGCTGGAACGTAGCCGAGCAGAGCACGGCGAGTGAGTTGAATTCGGGACATCCGGGCACATCCTCCGTAAAAGCTCCGCAACTATACGCCTGCGCTCCGGCCCCCGGCAAAGCTAACCCCACGCGCCCCAGGTTTGCCCTTCTCCGTCACTCTCGGGCGAGCATGGGTTTCGCCTTCCGTGGACAGGAGGCGCGTCGCCGAGACACTCAGGCTGCGCGGAAGGGACCGGCGCTGGCATACTTGAGTAGGCGGCGGTTTTACCGGGCCGGAGAGGGCAGATCAGGCATGGAAACAGCAACCGCGGCGTCTCCTGTGGAGCGCACCATGTACCTTCCCGAGATCCTCGACCACGTGCGCGGGGTAGTTGCCACACGGAAAGCCGCGACGGACCGCCGTACCCTGGAGCGGATGGCGGCCGAACACAGCCCGCGCGGCTTCGCGCAGGCGCTGCGGACGGAGGCAGCCAAAGGCCCGGCGATTATCGCGGAGCTGAAAAAGGCCTCGCCCTCCAAAGGCCTCATCCGTGCCGACTTCGACGCCGCCGTCCTCGCCCCGCAGCTGGAGGCGGCCGGCGCAGCGGTATTGAGCGTCCTCACCGAAGACCGCTTCTTTGCCGGTTCCCTGGACAACCTTCGCCGCGCCTCTGCCGCCGTCTCGATCCCCTGTCTGCGCAAGGATTTCACCGTCGATCCCTTCCAGATCGTCGAGGCCCGCGCCTACCGCGCCGATGCGATCCTGCTCATCGTGGCCGCCCTCACCGACACCGAACTCCGCATCCTCCGCGACGAAGCCCGCCGCTGCGGACTCGACGTCCTCTGCGAGGTGCACAACCGCGCCGAGCTCGACCGCGCGCTGCTGCTCGACTGCGAGTGTGTTGGGGTCAACAGCCGCGATCTGCGTACCTTCGAGGTTTCGCTCGATGGCGCCTGCGATCTGGCCCGGCACCTGCCCCCGGAGGCCGTTCGCGTCGCCGAATCGGGCATCCGCACCCGCGCCGACATCGACCGCCTCCGCAGCGCTGGCTACGAGGCCTTTCTCATCGGCGAATCCCTCATGCGCCAACCACACCCCGGCGATGCGCTCCGCCAGCTGCTGGGGAGCTGACCGGCCGAGCCGGCTCGTATGTGGATCAAGATCTGCGGCACCACAAGCCTCGCCGACGCCCTGCTCGCCATCGAGCACGGAGCCGATGCCCTCGGCTTCATCTTCGCGCCCAGCAAACGCCAGGTCACCGTGGAGCAGGCCGCCGCGATGGCGGCCCACCTGCCCCCGCATGTCGAGCGGGTCGGGATCTTCACCACCGCCGACGTTCCCGGCATCCTCCAAACCATCGCGCAAGTGGGCCTGACCGCGGTGCAACTGCACCGTCCGCATGATCCCGCTTTCACCGCAGAGTTAAGTCAAAAACTTGCCGGCCAAACTCGTGGCCAAATCCGTGGCCAGATTCGCCTCATCCAGGTCGTCGGGGTAAGCCCAAATCCGGTGCCCGAGACTGCTTCTCTGCAAGCGAACATCGCCCGCATCCGCTCTGCTTTCGCTGACGCGGCGCTTTGGGCCGTTCTGCTCGACACCGAAAAAGACGGCAGGTCCGGCGGTCTGGGCGTCCCTTTCTCCTGGAACTTCCTCCAGCCGGCACTGCAGGAAGGCACCGCCAGCCAAATCGCTTCACGGCCTAAGCTGCTACTGGCCGGCGGCCTGGACGCCGCCAATGTTGCCGAGGCCATTCAGACATTGCGACCCTGGGGCGTCGACTGTGTCAGTGGTGTGGAAGCTGGACCGGGCCGCAAAGACCCGGTCCGCCTTGCCGGCTTTATCCAGGCGGCGCGCCAGGCCGGGTAGGACGGATCAAAGTCCTACCGTCATCCCATTGGCATTCCAGCCCCGGATCCGCAGGCGCAACGAACCGTGAATGAGTGAGGCCGGCACCTTCACCGTGACCGTCTGTTCCTCACCCGGCAGCAGCGAGATGTAATTATCACTGAGGTACGCAGGCAGCAGCTGCGCGCCGGCGCTGCTCTCGAGCACCAGCGTCGTTTCGAGGCTGGGAACGGAGCCGTTGTTGTGCAGCTTCACCTGTATGGTTCGCTCGTCCGCCGTCTGGCCTGCGCCTGGCGGCAGAAGCTGCGCGTTCACGCTCAGGGTCGCCGCCGGCATAGCGTCCATGGCGCGGTAGCCGGCGTCGGAGGCCGCGAGCCAGTACACGTTGCGCGAAAGCAGCGCGCCGCCGCGGTCGTGCAGCTGCAGGCGAACCAGCACCGTCCCGGTTCTCATCAGCGGAGCCAGCGCGAGCCGGCTGACGACCGCCACATCATCGGCCGGCGCGTCCGCCGTGCGTTCTGTGTGAAGCAGCGTCTTGCCTTCCAGAGAGAACACATCCGCCGTCACCGTGGCGCCCTGCAGCGCGCTGCGCGTGGTGTTGACCAGCGTCACATCATCATTGGATAGATCCAACTGGATGTGAATCGGTTCGCAGGCCTTCTTGGTGCCGTAGAAGGAGGCCTGGGTGTCGTAATCGGAGCTGAGGATGCCCCACAGCATGCTGGGCCACGCGGGCTGCGTCATCCACAGCAGCCGTCCGCCGTTGGGCGCCCAGAGATGCTGATTGAACCCTTCAAAAATGGCGCGGTAGTCGACATAGTTCATCATCTGCGCCTTGCGCACGTAGTCCTCGAGCGAATCGGAGGCGCCGAACCGGGCCTGCATGTGAGCGTTGAACGTGTCGTGCGGATGCCAGTTGTGATATGCCCAGGCATCGTCAATCGGCCATTGATCTTCGGCCGGCAGCCAGCGATGAAACCACTCCAACGTCGGCAGGGACGACGTGCCAACCTCGACGGCAAAGCCGGGATCGAGCTTTGTGTAGTAGTCCGCGGGCTCCTCATAGGAGTATGGCCCGCTGGGCCGGAGGTTGACCTGGTTAGAGCTGGGTGAGTAGTAGCGCGTGCCGTCCAGGCTGTGCGTCAGGGCGATCAGGCCGGTGTTGATGGCCGGCTGCGGAACGCCTTCGTTGCGGCCGCACCACATCACGATCGACGGGTGGCTGCGGTAGCGCTCGATCGTATCGGCGGCATTGCGCAGAAAGAGCGCCGGGTCACCGGCCTCCGCGTTGGAATCCTGCGTGACCTCCCAGAAATCGTTCCACACCATCATGCCGTACTCATCCGCAAGATCGTAAAAGACCGGTTCGGTGTTTTGTCCCTGCCAGTTGCGGATCATGTTGACGTTGGCCTCGCGATCCAGGCGAAAAAAGGGCTCCAAGTGGGCGCGGGAGATGCGTTTGCGCGTGTCGTCCATGCCCCAGCTGCCGCCGCGCACCGCGATGCGCACACCATTCACGCGCAGAATCAGGTCCGGGGTAGAGCGTGCGTCCGCCACCGGGCGCAAGGCAGGGGAGGCGTCCGCGCCCGCGGCCACCGAGGAGGCCCATCCGCCGGGAACCTGGCGCATCGCCTCATGCTTCACATCGACCGCGCTGTGCGGCTCACCGCGGTCCAGGGTGGGATCGTATTCGAGGCGGCGCAGGTCGCCGTGGTTGTCGAGCAGGCTGAGCTCATAGCTGATCTCCCGCACACCAAAGCGCAGCGTCTGTGAGGACGAAACCGCGCCGCCGGCAGCGAAATCAGCGTGCAGGTGGTACAGCTCCGGCTTGCCGTAACCATTGGGCCACCACAGCCGCGGGTGGTTGAGGTGCAGCGCCGGGAACTCCGCCGGCGTAAGCGCAATGGTGGTTTCGCCCGGGGGCAGCGTCACCTCTTTCTGAATCTCCACGCCTTCAAACTGCAGATGCACGGTGCCCGTGACGGGCGCGGCGGAGGTGTTCCTGAGCGGCAGCGCGACCGTAACGTCTGCCTGCGAAATGTCAGGCAGCGGCAGGTGCGTGACAACCTCCACGTCGCCCAGAATCACCGCATCCGTGGCGACCAAACGCACATCCTGCCATAGGCCGGTATCGCGGTCGTGCATGGGCGGAAACCAGTCCCAGCCTTCGGTGGCCATAAAGGTGGGCCCATCCAGTTCCATGGCGCCGCCGTTCAAACCCGCGCCGAGCGCAAGCGATTGCACATTGGGAACGCCGGGATGCGGGGCGGGGGAGACCCGGATCGCGAGAACGTTGCGGCCCCCGCGGTGAAGCTCTGTGCTCGCCTCGAAGACGCCGCGCTGAAAGGCGCCCGTCGTGTCGCCGAGACGCTTGCCATTGAGCCAGACCTCCGCATGGTAGTTGATGCCATCAAGAACCAGCCGCAAAGCGCGCTGACCGGCGGCCGGCGGCACGGCGAAGCTGACGCGATACCAGTAGTCCTGGCGGTTGAGCTTTTCCGGAATGGCCAGGTTGTCGAGCCCGAAATCCGGGTCCGGGTACCGTCCATCAGCGATCATGCTGGTGAGCACTGTGCCCGGCACCACCGCCGGCATCCAGCCGTGGGCGTCCGCGCGTGTGTCGAAATCCGCGGAGGTGATCTGCTCGCCCGTGGCGGCGACGTCGGGGGCGGCCGCCAGCTGCCAGCCGCCGTCGATCGTCCAGCTGCCGTCGCCTGCAGGGACAAGTGTGCTGTTCTCCGGCGGGGGTGGGCTCGCGACCGGCTTACTGAACGGAGCCTTGCGGTGGGGCAGGGTGGAGGGGTCCTGCGGAGCGACATTGCCGGCAAACTGAATGGTCTGGATCGGCCAGGACTTCGAGCCGTCCTCAAAGGGAACGAGATCGAAATCGGGCCGGGCACGGAACAGGCCAGCCACGTCGGCGGGCGAGAACGCCACGCGATACAGGCTGAGGTTGGCGATGCGGCCGCCAAAGTGCGGGCACACCGGCTGCCCGCAGCCCTCCTGCACAGGGGCCATCTCCAAGGCATCGCGCACCTTGCCGCCGTGCAGGACGGCACTCGCGGCCTGTGCGCCGTCCACGAAAAAACGCACCTGGCCGTCCGCGTAGGTGGCCGCCAGCAGGTGCCAGCCAGCGCCCGCGGGCGAGCCGGCACGCAGCACTCGAGTGGTCTCGGTAGCCCCGGTAGCTCCAACGCGCAGCGCAAAGGCGCCGTTTTCCAGCGTGAACAGCCGCGTGTCCTCATCGTCCGGCAGGCCCACACCGCCGACTACGACCGTAGACGGGCCGCCCGCGTCCGTCTCCACCCAGGCGCTGAGCGTCCAGGGGGCTTCCGGACCCAGCATGGGGTCCGCGGCGGGCAGGGGCTTGCGCAGACCTACACCGCCGCGCAGAAACCTGCCGCTGTACGGTCCATACAGTTCAGGGGAAACGACCGCCATCCCGGGCGAATGCGGGTCCGGCACAAAGGGCCTGAGCTGCGCAGAAGCAGGCCGGGCCACTGCCAACAATCCAACCATTGCCAAAAACGCGGGAGCTGCCCAACCCCTGTGTTTCCCCATGCCTGAGCGGTCAATTCCGTTCAACTTGGCTCCACTCCTCAACGTCGCAAGACGGTTCGAGCCGTCGCTGCCGCCACCTATACCTGAGCCGATGCCTCACCGGGCGCAGGTGCAGCCGCGTTGCGCAGACATCGGTGCTGGTCGGGGCGCATGCCCTATCCTAAGCGAAAGTCCTGGCCGCTCCCCCTACGCAGACCCGGTCCGCAATCGGGAAGACCGGGGAAGCCAGACGCGAAGGGAAGAGAATGGTACTTGGAGCGGTCGCCCGCAGCTTGCTGATTCGGGCTTTGATGGGCTTTTCGACGCTGCTCCCTGTCTTCATTTGCCCCGGAACGGCGCGCGCCCTCCCCCCGCAGGGTGCAAGTCCACAGGCGGGCCCAGGCATCTCGCGCAGCCTGGCGCGGGACCGCGTAGCGCGCGTTTCCGCTGTCCGCTACGCCATCCAACTCGAACTGCGGTCCCACGCCGACACGCTGCCCGGCCGCGAGACCCTGCGCTTCACCCTGAGCGCGACGGGAGCCGCCTCCGGTCTTCCCCTCGACTACCGTGAAGGAACCGTCCGTTCCGCTACCCTCAACGGCAGTCCGCTGCCCACGAGCCTCAACGAAGGCCACCTCACCTTACCCGCTACGCTGCTCCACCCGGGCGAAAACACCGTCGAGATCGCCTTCACCTCGCGGATCGCCCCTGCCGGCGCAGCCATCACGCGCTATGACGACAAAACGGACGGCAACGAGTACCTCTACTCCCTGTTCGTGCCCATGGATGCCAGCATGGCCTTCCCCTGCTTCGACCAACCGGATCTGAAGGCCCGCTTCACCCTGACGGCAACCGCGCCCACGGCCTGGACGGTCGTTGGCAACACCGCTCCTTCGCAGATCAAAGCCAATGGGGAGACCTCCTCCACCCACTTCCACGAAACCCGACCCATCTCCACCTATCTCTTCGCCTTCGCCGCGGGCCCATGGGTCCGTATGGCGGGTGGGCCCGGCCAGCCTGCCGTCTACGTCCGCAAGTCGCAATTGAAACGTGCGGAACCCGAGGTGCCGGAGCTGCAATCCATCACGGCGCGCGGCATAACGTGGCTTGCTGATTACTTTGGGCAGCCCTTTCCCTTTCCCAAGTACGACCTCGTTCTGATCCCCGGCTTTCCCTTCGGCGGCATGGAGCATGCCGGGGCGACCTTTCTCAATGAAGATGGCGTGCTCTTCCGCTCCGCACCCACGGAAAGCGACCGCTTCCGCCGGGACATCACCACGCTGCACGAGCTCACGCATCAGTGGTTCGGCGATCTGGTCACCATGCGCTGGTTTGACGACCTTTGGCTCAAGGAAGGCTTCGCGCAGTACATGGCCTATCGCTGCCTCGATAGCCTGGAGCCCGGTTCCCAGGCGTGGAAGCACTTCTATGAAGACATCAAGCCGCTCGCCTACGGCATCGACGAGACACCCGGCACCACGCCCATCTTCCAGGACATTCCGAACCTGAAGGACGCCAAAAGCGCATATGGCGCCATCGTCTACCAGAAGGCGCCGGCGATCCTGAAGCAGCTCGAGTTCCGCCTCGGCCCCGACAGCTTCCGCAACGGCCTTCGTCTCTATCTCCGGCAGCACGCCTACGGCAACGCGCAGTGGAGCGATCTCATCGAGGCGTTCCACACGGCGGGCGGTGGGGACGTTCGCACCTGGGCCGACGCCTGGGTGCTGCGCCGCGGCATGCCCGAGGTGAACGTCACGTGGAACTGCGATGGGGCTGGAAAGCTCACCGCCTTGAAACTGACCCAGGCGGATGTGCTGCCCGACGGCTTCGTCTGGCCCATGTCGAATGAGGTGCTGCTGGCGCCCTCCATGCGCCGTCTGCGGGTGGACTGGAACACGCCGGAAACCAGCGTACGGGAGGCCGTCGGCCAGCCCTGCCCTGCCTACATCTTTGCCAATGCCGGGGACGAGGCATACGGCCGATTTCTGCTCGATGGGAAGAGCGAGGCAGCTGTCCAGACGAGCCTCGTTCCCCAGGCCGGGAACGGAGCGCCCCCGCCGGCGCCTCGCACCACGCCCGATCCGCTCCTCCGTTCCATGCTCTGGGGCGCGCTGTGGGACAACGTCCATGTCGCACGCTCGGCGCCGCGCGGCTATGTGCAGCTGGCCCTCGCGAACCTGCCCGGGGAGCAAGACGAAAACCTCGCCCGCATCCAGGGCGGCCACGCAACCGCGGCGCTGCAGCGCTACATGACCGCGCGCGGCCGCGGGGCGCTCGCGCCGCAGCTGGAGGGCATCGCCACACGGCGCATGTTCAACGCGCCGACCGTCGGCCTGCGCATCGTCAGCTTTCGCACCCTGACCGGCGTGGCCGAAACAGCGCCCGCGCGGGACACCCTGAAGCAGCTGCTGGCAGGCTCGGCTTCGATCCCCGGCGTGGCGCTGCGTCCGCTCGACCGCTGGAGCCTCATCGGCAAACTGATCTCGCTCGATGACCCAGCGGCGCCTTCCCTTGCTCAAAGCGAGCTGGGGCACGACAGCTCCGGCGACGGACCCAAGAACGCCTGGGCCATGCAGGCCGCCGCGCCCGACCCCGCGACCAAACAACGGTACTTCGCGCAGTACCTGCTCCCACCCACATCCCCGGACGCCAAGCCCGAGGACTGGCTCACGCAGAGCCTCCATCCTTTTAACAGCTGGAACGAGTCGGCCCTGACCGAGCCCTATCTGGCACGCGCCCTCGGGCAGCTGCCGGAGATCAAGCGCGACAGGAAAATCTTCTTTCTGGGTGCCTGGCTGGGCGCCTTCTTTGACGGCCAGGTCAGCCCCGAAGCCGAAGCCGCCGCGCAAGCCTGGCTCGCACAGCCAGGCATCGACGCCGACCTCCGGCGCAAAGTCCTGGAAAACAACGACGAACTCGAGCGCACCGTCCGCATCCGGCAGAAGTTTCCGGATTAACTCGGGCCCAGGTGGTTTCGATAGAATCGGCATCAGCCGGATCGCGGCTGTTACCCTCGCCCGAACGTCTGCCACCCACCATGAGCCCAGCTGCCTCCACGCAAATCCGGCCACCCCATCTGCTCATCGCGGATGACCAGCCGCACATTCTGGAAGCGCTCGAGTTTCTGCTGCGGCCGGAAGGGTACACGCTGGAAACCGCCCGTACACCCGCGCTAGTGCTCGAATGCCTCGCCAGCGCCGAGTTTGACGGTGTGTTAATTGATTTGAACTACACCCGCGACACCACCTCCGGCCGCGAGGGCCTGGATCTTCTGGGCGCCATTCGCCGGCATGACTCCCGCATCCCGGTCATCGTGATGACGGCGTGGGCCTCCGTCGATCTTGCCGTGGAGGCGATGCGCCGCGGGGCCAGCGACTTCATCCATAAGCCCTGGGAGAACGCGCGGCTGCTGAGCATTCTGCGCACCCAGGTGGAGCTCTACCGCGCCCTGCGCCACACCGATTGGCTCGAAGCGGAAAACCGCATCCTGCGCTCCGACGGCGCGCCCGACTTCATCGCCTCGGCACCTTCGATGCGCCCGGTGCTTGACCTCATGCAGCGCATCGGCCCCTCCGATGCCAATGTGCTGATCACCGGCGAACACGGCACCGGCAAGGAGGTGGTCGCCCAGACGCTTTATCGCCTCTCCGGCCGCGCCCATCGCAACATGGTGGCCGTGAACACCGGCGCCCTGCCCGATGGCACCTTTGAATCCGAGCTCTTCGGCCACGTGAAGGGCGCGTTTACAGACGCGCGCACAGACCGCATCGGCCGCTTCGAACTGGCGCATGGCGGTACGCTCTTCCTCGATGAAATCGCAAACATCCCCTCCCGTCAGCAGGCCAAACTGCTGCGCGTGATCGAGACGGGAGAGCTCGAACGCGTGGGCTCTTCCACCACCCGCTGCGTAGACGTACGTTTGCTCTCCGCCACCAACGCCGATCTGCCCGCGGAGGCCGCCGCCGGCCGTTTTCGTGAGGATCTCCTGTTCCGCCTGAACACCGTGGAAATCCATCTGCCGCCCTTGCGGGAGCGGCGCGAAGACCTCCCCGCCCTGGCCGCGCACTTCCTGGCCCGCTACGGGGAGCGATATCGCAGGCCCGTGGAAGGCTTTGAACCCCTTGCGCTGCAGGCGATCCTTACCAATCCCTGGCGCGGCAACGTGCGCGAACTGGAACACACCCTGGAGCGCGCCGTGCTCATGGCCCGGTCCCCTCGCATCACTGTGGCCGATCTCGGTTTCTCCACCGCGCGCGCCGGCTCCGCAACGCTCGACGATCTTTCACTCGAGGCGGTGGAGGCCGTGCTCATCCGCAAAGCCCTCACCCGCTTCTCCGGCAATGTAAGCCACGCGGCCGAGGCCCTCGGGCTGTCACGCGGCGCCCTGTACCGGCGCATGGAAAAGCATGGGCTCTAGCCCGGGCCCGACAACCTCCGTTGCCGGCTCGCAGGTAAGCGGGGCATCCACCTCGCAACCGGCGCCTAGACACCTTCGTCAGCGGCTGGCTCTTTCGGGGCGCACGCCGCGCCGCCTCCCCTTTGAACGCCGCCTTCGGCTCTGGCTCGTTTTTCTTTCGCTGCCTGGGCTCCTGCTCGCCGCCCTTCTCCTGGCCCGTTCCTCGTCCTCTCTTCCCTTTGCAGGCGCAATCGTGGCGGGACTCGCGCTTTTGTACCTGCTCCTGCTCTCGGTTCTTTTCGATCAGCTCACGCGGCCGTTGCAGACCCTCTCCAACGTCGTCGCCGCCCTCCGTGAGGAGGACTTTTCTTTCCGCGCGCGCGGTGCCAAACGCGGCGACGCTCTCGGCGATCTCGCGCTCGAAATCAACGCGCTGGCCAGCACCCTGCAGGGGCAGCGTTCCGCCGCAATGGACGCGCTCACCCTGGTGGAGCTGGTGATGGCTTCCATGCCGTCTCCCGTGCTGGCCTTCGACGCCGGCGGTCGCCTGAAGCTGCTCAACTCTGCCGCCGGCATGGCCTTTGGGCTGGAGCGGGGACAGGCGGTGGGCAGCACCGCCGCCGCTCTGCGCCTCACGGGGCTGCTCTCCACCCCGGATCATGGCTTCTATGCGCCAGGGAGCGAGCCTGATGCACTTCAACCTGACGCACGCGAGCCTCACACGGAGTCTCCCGCCACCGCGGGCAGCCGATGGTCGGTGCGGCGTGCGACCTTTCGTCTGCACGGCGTGCCGCACGCGCTGTTCGTGCTGGCCGATATCGCCGCCGCGCTGCGTGAGGAGGAACGGCAGGCCTGGCAACGGCTTATCCGTGTGCTGGGCCACGAGATCAACAACTCGCTGACGCCCATCAAGTCCATTGCCGGCAGCCTGCGCACGCAGCTCGGTAGGGAGCACCCCCACCCAGGCGAACAGCCTTCGTTTGACCGCGGGCTTGCCATCATCGAAGACCGCGCCGACTCGCTGAATCGTTTTCTGGGCGGATATGGTCGGCTTTCCCGTCTGCCGCCGCCGGTGTTGCAGCCCGTGGCCCTCGCTTCGCTGTTGCGGTGCGTCGTCGATCTGGAAACGCGCTTTCCAGCCGAGATCCTCCCCTCGCCGGAGGCAACGCTGCTGGCTGATCCTGACCAGCTGCAGCAGCTATTCATCAACCTCCTGCGAAACGCGGTGGACGCTGTTCTCGAGCCCGACCGGGCTGGCAATCCTTTGCCGCCGCGGGTGGATCTGTCCTGGTCTGTTCTCCCCGGCTCGGCCGTCATCCAGATTGTGGACAGTGGCCCCGGTCTCACCAACCCGGCGAACCTGTTTGTGCCCTTTTACACCACCAAGGTGAATGGCAGCGGTATCGGTTTGCTGTTAGCGCAGGCAATCGCCTCCGCGCACGGCGGTTCCCTCGCTCTGCGCAATCGGCTGGACGGCATCGGGTGTGTGGCGGAGGTGCGCCTGCCGCTCTTCGGGCCAGGCAGCCCAGAGCCTTCCCACCTGCCGTCTAAGCGAGCATGACAGGCGCGCCGCGATTCGTCTCACGACCCCATCTCGAAGCTTCCCTGTCGGCCCTGGGGACGCTTCCCGGCCGCGAGATCGACGGCTTCTTCGGACCTGGCTCGGTCACCTGGCAGGTCAATCGGGAGTGCGGTGTCTTTCTGGGCGCGGGCCGTGCCGCGCTGCTGCAGCTGGCGCATCCGTGGGTGGCCACCTCGCTCGCCCACCACTCGAATTTGATGAATGATGCCATTGGCCGCTTTCATTCCACCTTTCGCGTGGTGTACACGATGCTCTTCGGTACGCGCGGGCAGGCGCTGGCGGCCTCGCGGCAGCTCTTTCGGCGGCACACCGGCATCCGCGGCGAGCTCCCGGACGCCATCGGCTCGCATCCCGCGCATGAGCATTACGAGGCCAACGAGGTCGATGCCCTGCGATGGGTTTATGCCACGCTGGTGGATAGCGCCCTGCTGGCCCATGCGGCCGTTCTGCCGCCCCTGTCGCCCTCCGCGCGGGAGACCTACTATGCCGAAAGCAAGCGCTTCGGCGCGCTCTGCGGCCTGCCGCCGGATGCGCTGCCCCCCGACTGGAACGGCTTCGCGGCGTACATGGCGGAGATGCTCGCTTCGCCGGTCCTGGCCGTCGACCAAGCGGGTGCGGCCCTGGGACGCAGTGTTCTTTCCGGCGTGGGCACATGGGTGCGGCCGCCGCGCCCGTACCGCGCCATAACCGCCGCCTGGTTGCCGCCTCACCTGCGCGCCGGCTTTGGTCTCCCCTTGGGCGAAGCGGAACGCCGCTCGCTTGCAAAGGCGGAGCGCTGGCTCCCGCGCCTCTACCCTCGTTTGCCGGGGCCGCTGCGCTTTGTCGGACCGTATGCGGAGGCCGACGCCCGGTTGCGCGGGCGTCGGCCCGGCGCCTTTACGCAACGGAACAATCGCTTCTGGATGGGGACGCCCCGCCTGCTCTACCCGGAGCTTGCCTTGGTTCCCAGGGAGCGCTGACCAAGTCTTCTTATTGGTCATCCCGCAGCTTCTCGTTGTCATCCCGCGCTTCTTGTTGTCATCCCGCAGCGCAGCGGAGGGATCTGCTGTTTAGGCTCGCCGATGTAGCCGAAGGGAAACGGCTGTGGACGCGTGCTCCCCGGCTGCGGGAGCCGGGAGTTGGCTCACGCGCTGGCGTCCTGCGAGCTTCTCAGCTACATTTACGGAAACCCTTCTCCACCGCAGCCCTTCTCCCGTCGCCTCGCGTTCGGGAGCGCCTTATTTTTTGCGCAGGGCCGTGTTGCGTGTGGAAGGTCGTCTTCGGAAAGAAAAGAGGAGGTCGGATGAGTGCCGGTCGCATAGCTCGTTTCAGCTTCGTTGCCTCCGCGATCGCTGGGGCTCACCTCCATGCTCAGAATGCGGTCTCCACGGGAAGCCTGACCGGCGTGGTCCATGATCCGGCGAGCCAGGTGGTTGCCCATGCCACCGTCGTTGCTACAGCCGACGCCACGGGGGAGCGGCTTAGCTCCAGCACAAACAACGACGGCATCTACATCTTTCCCGCGCTGACGGTCGGCACCTACAGCGTGGCCGTGACCTCGCCAGGATTCAAGACGGAAGCCTTGAAAGGTCTGGTGGTCGGTGTCGGCCATGAAACCGATGCACCGGCCACCCTGGCGGTCGGCGACGCCAGCGAAACGGTCAGTGTGGATGGCGGCACCGCCTCCACGCTGAACCCCACCGATACGGCCGTGGGCACCCTGGTGGAACAGAGCGTGGTCGAAGGCCTGCCGCTGAGCGGGCGGCGCTACACGGACCTGGTGCTGCTGACACCCAATGTCACCACGGATGGGCAGTTCGGGCATATCAGCTTTGCCGGCCAGTCAGGCGGCGATCTATCGGGTTACAACAACACCGCCGGCGGCGCTTCCAACGCCAATGGCGCCAGTTCCTTCACAGTGGACGGGGCGGACTCCACCAGCTACTACTACGGCGACAACCGCGGCTTTACGCGCATCCCCTATGTCTTCGGCTTGCAATCCGTGCAGGAGTTTCAGGTTCAGCCCAACGTATACAACGCCGCGTACGGCGGTGCGGGCGCGGGCTTCATCAACACGGTTACCAAGTCCGGCACCAACCGCTGGCATGGCGACGCCTTTTACTACAACCGCAACTCCGGCACCGGCGCCAATGACGCGGTGGACAAGGCCGCGGGCAATCCCAAGCCGGTCAACGTGCTGCAGCAGTTCGGCGCCGATCTCGGCGGCCCCATCCAAAAAGACAAGCTGTTCTTTTACTTCGACTACGAGCAGCAGCGCTACAAGGACCCGCTCTACTCCGTGAACCCCGCACAGGCTGCCACGGATGAGACCGCCTTTGGCGTTCCAGCCGGCACGGCCCTGCCTACGCCGAACGGTCACTATCCGGCCGCGGCGAGCATCTCACAGGCGCAGGCCACCGCCGACCCGACGAATCCCGTGTATCTCCAGGGCGTCGCCAACGCCTTGAACGTGATCCACACAAATCTTGGCTCGCGTGCACGCCGCCGCGACGACTATGAGTTTCTTCCCAAAATCGACTGGCAGCTCGGGAGCAAGGACCACCTCACGGCGCTCTACAACTACAACCACTTCCAGTCGCCGGGCGGCATCATCACTTTCAGTCCGGAGTCCTTCGCCGGGAGCGAACTGCTGGGCAACAACGGCGTTCGCGATCACGTCGGCGTTGTGCACTGGACGCACATCCTGAAGCCGACCCTCGTCAACGACGCCTACGTCAGCTATGTGCGCGACGAACAGCTGTACAGCCCCTCTGGTCTGGCCGGCACGGCCACCTCGCCGGAGATGATTCTCACCTCGCCCTCCGTGCTGCTGCTCGGCAACGCCACCTTTTCCTACAACAACCTGCGCGAATACCAGTGGCAGTTCGCCGATCACGTGAACTGGCAGCTCGGCAAAAATCAGATCGAGTTCGGCTACGACCTGAACCACGACGCTGTCGCCAATAACAACCCCGGCGCCTTCTATGGGCAGTACATCTTCCTGAGTCCGCAGGCCTTTGCTCTGGGCAAATGGAACATCTTCGAGCAGACCGCCGGCAATCCGAAGTTCAACTTCAGCGACCCGTTCATGGGCTTCTACGGCAACGACACGGTGCGCCTCGCGCAGAAGCTGACCGTCTCCGCCGGCGTGCGTGAAGATTTTCAGCAGTATCCCAACCCGGCCGGCAACCCCGCCCTGCCGTTTACGCAGGTCTTTCACAACCAGTACGAGCGCGTTTCGCCGCGGCTTGGCTTCTCCTACGGCGCGGCGCCGACCACCGTGATCCGCGGCGGCATCGGCCTCTACTACGAAATCTTTGTGGGCGGGAACTACCAGAACTCCACGCAGGCCAACGGCGTTTCGCAGTCGCAGGTCACGCTGACAGATTTCAGCACGGCCACCATCCCCACCACGCAAACGCCCTCGTTTCCGGCCGCGCTGCCGCCCAACTACCCGGGCTTTGCCGGCGCCACCAACATCGTCACCATCGCCAGCAACTACAAAACTCCTTCGGTCATCAACTCCAGCCTCCAGATCGATCAGGAAGTGGCCTCGCACACCATTCTCACCATCGGGACGCTGTGGTCGCATGGCATGCACCTCACCTCCTCCACCGCCTACGATCTCAACCTGAAACCGCCGACAGGTACGACCACCTACCTGCTGCCGAACGGCTCGCAGTCCGTGCAGCCCAACCTTGACAGCTCTCTGCTGCAGGAGGGCCTGATCGCGCCGAACTTCGGCCAGATCAACGCTCTGATCAGCCCGGGCATCGACAACTACAACTCGCTGTTTCTGCAGCTGAACCGGCAGGTCACACGCGGCGCGAACTTCATCGTCTCCTACACCTGGGCCAAGAGCGAGCAGAACAGCGTCGACTTCTACAACCAGTTCACCCTGCGGAACACGCGCAGCCTTTCCCTGCTGGATCAGCGCCACAGGCTCTCGGTCGCCGGGGTGTACGCCCCCACGGCAGCCTTTGACAACGGCTTCGCGCAGGCACTGGCCGAGCACTGGAAGGTGAGCCTGCTCGCCCAGGCCAACGCCGGACGGCCCTTCACCGGCGTCATCGGCACCGCGACCAACGGCAGCTCGCTCAACGACTCCGCGGCCCTGCAGGCGACAGCCAACACCGCGGCCGGTCTGGTCGGCGGCAACTCGCCCGGCTACGGCCTGGCGCCGGGCGACGGCCTCAACAGCTTCGTCGGTCCCTGGATCACGGAGATCGATCTCGGCGTCGAGCGCACCTTCCCCATCACGGAAAAGCAGTCCGTCTCACTCAAAGGGCAGATCTTCAACGTGCTCAACTCGGCCAACTACTACGTCGAAGCGGGCAGCGGCATCAACCAGGTGCAGTACAACGCGACCGGCGCCACCTGCGGCGACGGCAAGACCCTCAACCAGGTCTGCACCCTCACCCCGAACAACGGGGTCGGCGGCTTCGGCACACGCACCTCCATCTCCCAACCCAACCCGGCCCGCATCGCGCAGGTGTCTTTCAGCTATAACTTTTAGCCCCGTTTGCCTTCAGGTGTGGCTGAGACCTCGCCTCTTGTTATTGTCATCCCGCAGCGCAGCGGAGGGATCCCCTGTTATGGATGGCCACTGCACCCGTGAGGTAAATCGCTCTAACTTCCGACGCTTTCAAAGCTCGGACGAAGCCTGTGTCAGACTGCCGTCACATAGGTTGAGTAGAGCGACTCCCCCACCGCCGTGAAGGGCACGAAGCGTCGTGCTCCGCCCTGGCTCTTCACCGTCCATTCACTGGGCCCGGTGCGCTCCGCCCCCAGCAGAGCCTCGCGCTCCAGCTTGAGTTCCAGTCCACTTTCTGCGGCATCGCGAAGGGCAAACAGCACCAGAGGGCCGCGCAGCAGGGCAACGGTGCCGGGGTGCCCCGGACCGCCGTTGGCCGGCAGTGTCTCCAGCCGCAGTGCCGGCGGAAACTCGGCGTCTACGGAATCGCCCGTTCGCCACGTGCGCTCCAAGCGGGCAAATCCGCTTTCGAGGGGTGCCTGCACAGGCTTTCCATTCAGCCGCAGCGTGTAGGCCGTCTGGGCCCACGCGGGCACCCGCAGATGCAGGGCAAACACCGCGGGTCTGGCGGCGGTAATCCGCAGCCGGACTTTGCCGTCGTCGAGATAGCTGCCGGACTGCTCCAGCACTACCAGGCCGGACGGGGTCTGCCAATGCAGCTCTGAGGCCTGATACAGGTTCACCCACACGCCGCCATGCTCCCGGAAGTAGGTATTGATCCCATAATCGGCGACTACCTGCGGTAGGGTGCCCGAACAGCACGGCCAACGGTGCAGCGAGTAGATGCGTTTGCCTACCCAGTTGTAGTCCGCGTAGTAGAACGAGTGGCCGTCCGCCTGCAGCGGCAGCACGCCGCGCACGGTATTCAACATGACCCGCTCCATGCTGTCGCCGTAGCGGCCGTCGCGGGTGGCCCGCAGCAGATAGCGCGTGAGCTTCATGTGGGCATAGCTGCCGCAGGGTGTTTCAAAGCTGTTGTGGCTGGCCGTGAGACTCTTCGCCACCTCGTCGTAGCCCGGCTTGCGCAGCACTTCGTCCGGCCCCCAGCCGCCGGTCGCAAAGCTCTGTTCCTCGAGCCTGTCGAAGCCGTTCTTTGCGGCCTGGAGATGCACGGCGCTGCCGTCAACGAAGTACGCCTGCATCGCCGAACACAGCGCGTTGACATAGCTATAGGCATGCTTGTCCGCGAGGACATCTGCGCCCTTTGCCAGTGGCAGGAAATAGGTGTCGTCATCGAGGTACGCGCGCGCCATGCGTCGGTACGCCGGGTCGGCGCCACGCGACGAGGCGAGGTAGAGATTCTCCGGCAGGGTATAGGTCTCGTCCCACATCCAGGAGAGATCCTTGCCCGGCGCCCACTGCACCTCGCGATCGACGGCATGGCCGGGCAAAGCGGGCGCTGCTGCCGCCGCGACCCTGTCCAGCGTAGCCCAGGCATTGCGGTCTGCCACATACTCATGAGCATCCATCAGGCCGCAAACCAGCTTGTCAAAGCTGTAGCCCGGAAAGCGCGTAAGTCTGAAGTAGGCCGGGGTAATGTCCGCAGCCAGAAGCTGGTTCAGCCGCAGAGCTTTTGCGGCGAGCTCCGGCGTGCCGTCCGCCGCGCCGAAGCGCGAGGCGGCGGAGAGCCGTGCCAGCGCCGAGACCCACTGCCCGAAGTTCGCGCCCGGCGCGAGACCAATGTCATCGTGGTGAAAGTTATAGCCGGGGTTGTACTCATACCATCCGCCCAGACTCTGCCCCGGCGCAGCCGCGCCCGCCATCTCACGGAATGGCTTGAGCAGGCCGTCCTCGTTCAGGCCGAGCAGAACCTCCGTGACGTTCGCTCTTTGCGCGACGGCGACGGGATCGGTAACCTGCACCTCCTCATAGCGAAACTCCTCGAGCACCGCAGGCCGTGCACCGGGGACGACCTCCGCCAGGGCCTGCGGCAGCAGCGGCGCAGCCCCAAGGGCAAGGGAGCCGCGCAGGAACTGCCGCCTGGAAGGGGCTGCGAAGCTCAATTCGGTGTTCTCCATGGCGACCTCCCACGCAACGGCGGGCGTCTCGCCGACTGCGGCAGTGTACGTCCCGGCCGGAGACTCCGTCGACCAGCTACCTGGACGCAGCGCTCGCCAAAGCCTTGCCGGTCCCCTCCGTCAGCGAGACGATGCGATCGGCCGCGCCGCCAGGGAAGGTCTCGCTCTCGCCATTTGGCCAGCGCACCGCGATGCTCTCGACGGCCGCCGCACTGCCCAGGCCGAAGTGCAGCCGCAGATCGCTGCTGGAGATATAGCTCGACCCACTGCGGACCTCCTGCACATAGTGCCGCGTTCCAGCCGTCAGCGTCACCTTCGCCCCGATGCCGTCGCGGTTGGAGCGCGTACCATGCAGCGCCACACCGAACCAGTGGTTGCTGTTCGCCGCCTCGTTCACCAGCAGTTTCGGCTCCCCGTCGATATTGTTGACCACGGCAGAGATCCGGCCATCGTTCCAAAGGTCGCCGACGGCCAGGCCGCGCGCGGAAGCGGGCGCCGTGCAGCCCGGCCCCGCCGCCTTGCTCAGGTCCTTGAAGTGGGCCAGCCCGTCATTGGTATGTCCGGTATTCCAGTAAAACAGGCAGGGCTGCCTGTAGTCGGAACCCAGGTGCGCGCTGTCGACCTCGGGATAGACGTGCCCGTTGACCAGCAGCAGATCAGGCCAGCCGTCGTTATCGGCGTCCAGAAAGGCCACACCCCAGCCCAGGTACTGCGTGTTAAGGCCCAGGCCCGCCTGCTGAATGACAGAGATGAAGGTGCCGTCGCCATTGTTGCGGTACAGCGAGGACACATCGTCAGAGAAGTTGGTTTTGAAGATGTCTTCGCGGCCGTCGCCGTCGAAGTCGCCGACCGCCGTCCCCATGCCGGCCTGCTCGCGGCCGTCCTCATCGTAGGCCGCGCCGGCCTCCGCGCCCACATCCGTAAAGGTGCCGTCGCGGTTGTTGCGGTACAGGATGCTCGGCGTGCTGTCGCAGGCGACGTACAGGTCGGGCCAGCCGTCGTCGTTGTAGTCGATCGTCGAGACGCTGAAGCAATAGTGCCCATTCGTCTTCTCGATGCCGCTGGCTTTACTCACATCGCTGAAATGGCCGTTGCCCAGATTATGAAACAGCACATTGGGCGCATAGGCCAGCCCGCGCGGACCGCACATCACGGGTGTGCCCTTCCACAGGCACATCACGCCCTCGCCGGGCTTCGGCACCGTGGCGAGATCAAAATGAACGTAGTTGGCGACCAGGAGATCCAGCCTGCCGTCACGATCCGTGTCGACAAACGCACAGCCAGTGCCCCATTCTTTGCCCGTCCCCGTGACACCCGCCTCCCTGCTGACGTCCTTGAAGGTCCCGTTGCCCTCGTTGTGAAAGAGCCGGTTCTTTCCATAGAACGTGACGTACAGGTCGTCGAAGCCGTCGTTGTCGTAATCGCCCACACACACGCCCTGGCCCCAGCCGGTCACGTCGAGCCCGGCGGCTTTTGTCACGTCGGTGAAGGTGCCGTCGTGGTTGTTGTGGAACAGGTGGCTGGTGTGCTCTGTGCGGTACCCCGGCTCTGTGGGCAGCGCGCTGCCGTTTACCAGAAAAATGTCCGGCCAGCCATCGTGATCGTAGTCGATGATGGCCGCGCCGCTACCGGTGGTCTCCAGAATGTATTTCTTGGTGGCCGCATCGCCGTTCACGTTGCGCATCCCAAGACGGGCCGCCGAGGCCTCATCCACGAACCAGGCAGGGCTGCCGTGAGCCGCACCGGCGGGGTAGGGTTTCGACACTCGCTGGGCGCTTACGGCCGGTCCGAACAGCAGGCCGAGGAGAATGGCCCAGCGCAGAAACATGGTTGCCATGCTACCACTGGGCTCGGTATGCTCGGCGCGGAGGCCCGGCCGTGCTTCGCATCCTGACAGCCCTGTGCGCATTCGCTTTTTGGCTCGGCGCGGCGCATGCGCAGAGCCCGGCCGCAGCGGCGCCCTCAGCAGACACCCCACCCCAGGCAGCGGCGTCCGCCGACCCGGCACAGGTGCAGGCCGAAGCCAGGCGCCAGCTGGAGCACGGCCACCCCGGGGCCGCAATCCGGTCGCTGGAGGCCCTGGCGGGCGCGCATCCGCAGCAGAAGGGCCTCCAGCACGATCTCGGCACCGCCTACTATCGCACCGGCAAGCTGGTGGAGGCGCGCCGGGCCTTTGAGCTTGCCATCGCGGCCGACCCCGCCGATCTGGAGTCCGTGCAGCTCCAGGGCCTGACGCTGTACCGCCTGGGGCAACCGGCGGCGGCCATTCCGTACCTGCAGCGCGTCCGGCAATGGAACCCGCACGCAAACGCTGACGCCAGCCACGTGCTGGGCCTGTGCTACCTGAACGCGGGTGACAATGCGGGAAACCTGGACAAGGCGCGGGAGGCCTTTGCCGAGGAGTACGCCCTGCCGCCGGACGGGGGCGCGGCCTACCTCGTGCTGGGCCGGATGCTGATGATCGCCAACCTGCCCGAGAAGGGCGCCGTCGCGGCGCAAAAGGCGCTGGCACTGGCGCCCTCGCTCGCCATGGCCCACTTCCTGCTGGGCGAGGTGGCCCTCTTTAAATCCGATGTGGTCCGCGCCACCGCCGAGTTTGAGGCGGAGCGCGCGGTCAACCCCGGGTATGCGCCCGTCTATGAACGGTTGGGCGACGCCTACCTGCGGGCAGGCCGGTTCGATCAGGCGCAGGAATCCCTCATGCAATCGCTGGCGCTCGATACCTCCAGCACAGGGCCGTTTCTGCTCATGGGCAAGGTGCTGCTGCGCACGGACGACCCCGGCAACGCGGCGATGTATCTCAAACACGCCGAAAAGATGGATTTCTCGAACCCCATCGCGCACACCCTGCTCGGCCAGGCCTACCGGCAGCTCGGGCAGGAAACGGAGGCCAAGGCCGAGCTGGATGCCGCGGCCAGCATTCACGCGGCCAACCAGCTGAAGCTCGGATCCGCGAGCGCGGCCTCGCCGTAAGCCGTCGTCGTGCGTTCCAGCGGTTCTCCTGACTCCCGCCACAAGTCTGTCTTCTCGACCGGAGGCGCAGCCGCAGTGGAGAGACCCCTGTATCTCGTCCGCCGAGCCAAAATATCCTGGAGCCACGAGCGAAATACAGGGGTCTCTCCGCTCCGCTGACAAGTCAGCTCCGGTCGAGATGACACACTGTAGGGTTGTACCAGGCCCCTAACCCTGGACCAGGCCTACCCGCTCTAATGCACGTGCAGCGCCACCAGCCGCGTCTGCAGCGGCACGCCGCCGCCGAGGGTCGTCTCTAGAACCGCCTCAAAGGGGCGGATCTCCCCCTTCGGCCCGGCCGCCGCGCCCGTAATCTGTTCGGCGGTCTCGCGATGGCAGGCAAACTCCACGGCCGCTTGGGTTCCCAGCGTGGTCAGGCCGCTGAAGATCAGCATTCGCTTGCCCGCCTGCATCCCTGGCAGCAGCGCCAGAATCGCATAATCTTCCGTGAGCGGGTGCTCCGGCCGCGCATACAGCGCCGGCTCGCCGGCCTTGGGATGGTGGTTCACGATGCCGGCAAAACCATCTCCCGTCATCATCGTGAAATCCCGTGACGGGGGCAGGACGCGCAGCGACGGGTTCTCCGCAACGGAGCCGATGAAGATAAGATTATTCATCCGGGCCTGGTCCCAGGTCACCAGCAGGCTGCGCTTTAACAGAAAATGTACATGGTGCTCATCAAACAGCTGGGCGAGGTCGTACACGCTCGCCAGTTCGCCTATTCCCGTGTAGGTGTCCACGTAATTGGGTGACAGCGCCCCCGCGCGGGCGTCTTCCGGCTTGGCATAGCGGAGCCCGCTGGTTGAATCACCCGTAAAAGCGGCGTTGCTGTAGATCACCAGCGAGGCGTCGTCAGCAAAAAAGGGCGCCCAGAAGCGGCTCACCGCGTCCTGCCGTGACCGGGCGTAGAGAAATGTAGCTCCGGCAGCGACAAAGAGGAGTACCGGAAGGGACCAAAGCAGGGCGCGGCGGACCGTCCAGCCGGAGGTGAACCGCCACCGTTGCGTCCGCGGGGAAGCCTGCGGGACAGGGTCTGCCGGCAGGGGTTCAGCCGCAAACGTAGGCACCGGGACGACAGCCGTCCTCGCCGCGGCTTCGCGCTCGCGGAAGACAGGGAAGTAATGGCCCTTGGGAATTTCGAGGATGACCTCCTCAGCCAGGCCCTCATTCGCAAAGTACTCCGCCAGCTTCTGGCGCAGAAGGCGTGCATGGGTGCGCACGATGCTGTCTTCGCTCGAGTTGTAGCCCGGCATCCGCCCGAAGACGTGAATGCCGATGTGCTGCTCCGTCGCTTCCTCGGGCGCCCCCCGCAGGGCGCAATCCGACACGTACAACAGAAAATCCTTCAGCCGTGTCGAGCTCCCGAAACAGCGGCTGTTACAAGCACGAGTCACCACGCCCCAATGTGGATGCCGTTGCGCTTCCGAACTGGTGTCGTTTGCGAAAACCGAGGCTGCCATTCCAGGGCTGCAGTCTTTCACACGCGTTTTTCACGGGTCAACTCACCGTGTTTCACCTTGCCAACAGCCCCCGGCGGGTGCGAACTCTAGGGAGCCAAAAAAGAAGAGGAATGCGAGCGCTCAACGAGCTCCCTTGGATGAAGTAGACAAAATTCAGGCACAAGCCTGTCTCGGCTTGCATGTCGCAGGTGCTTGATGCGAGGGACAACCGAAACAGGACCGGCCTAACAGCTCGACCGAAGCAGCAGGATTTGAGGGGACAGTATGGGATGGAGACGGGGTAGGGGCACGGAACGGACGGGGGAAGGGAACGGTCTGCAGGCAGACCGGGAAGCGGGCCGGACCGGCTCGGGGCACCCGTGGCAGTGGCTCCCGGGGCAATGGATGGGTTCCGCCATCCTGGGATGCTGCCTCCTCCTGTCGGCACCCCATCTTGCCGCGCAGGCGGTCTACGGCTCCATCTTCGGCACGGTGACGGATAACACCGGGGCGGCGATCCCGAACGCGACCATCACGGTGACGGACGTCGCCAAGGGCACCTCGGTCACCCTGCAGAGCGGGGCCAGCGGCGACTACCGCGCCGAACACCTCATCCCGGACACCTACAAGGTGTCGGCTGTTCTCCAGGGTTTCCAGACGGCGATCGCGAACAACGTCGTTGTCTACGCCGATACCGCGCCCAAGATCGACCTCAAGCTCTCGGTCGGGGCCGCGACCACCACGGTGGAGGTTTCCTCGGCAGCGCCGCTGCTTGAAACCGACCGCGCCGATGTCAGCACCGTCATCAACGCCCGCGCGGTGGAAAATCTGCCCAACCTGAACCGCAACTTCACCTCCTTCGAGCTCCTCACCCCGGGCACCACCTACATCGGCTGGAGCGTCGGCCAGTCGACCAACCCGCAGGAGAGCGAGCAGATCGAGGTGAACGGCCAGCTGCCGTTCGCCACCGGCTACCAGCTGGACGGCACCGACAACCAGGACCCCATCCAGGGCGTCGCCGTCATCAACCCGAATCTGGACGCGATTTCGGAGGAAAAGGTCACCTCGCAGAACTACGACGCCGAGTTGGGCAACTCGGTCGCCGGTGTGGTCTCGGCGCAGACCAAATCCGGCAGCAACGCCTTCCACGGCTCAGCCTTTGAGTACCGGCGCTCCGATGCGCAGCAGGCCCGCGATCCCTTTACACAGTACGCTCCGGACGCCCTGACGGGCAGGTTCATCCCCTCCACGCTGCACAACCAGTTCGGCGGTTCGATTGGCGGGCCGATCAAAAAGAACAAGCTTTTCTTCTTCGGCGACTACCAGGGTCTGCGGGAGCGCACCGGCACCACCATCCTGACCACCGTGCCGACCGCCCTGGCCAAATCCAGCTGCACCTCGGGCGGCGACTGCAACCTGAGCGACTACCTGAACCCGGCCCTCGGCGGCAGCGCCGCGCTGTACCAGATGTACGACCCGGAATCGAACCCCACCTTCAACCCGGCCGCGGCAGCCACGGCGGCCAATATGCGGACCCCGTTTGCCAATAACATCATCCCGGCAGGCCGGCTCTCCGCGCCGGCCGTGAACCTCCTGAAAAGCATCCCCGCCCCCAACAATGGCACGGGCATCATCGACAACTACCTCGCTTCGGGCTCCGGCGGCTTCAACACGAACCAGTTCGACGCGCGCGGCGATGAGCAGTTCACCCAGAACTTCCACCTGTTCGGCAGGTATACCCGCTTCAGCTCCAACCTGAACGGCAACCCGATCTTCGGCGCGGCCGGCGGCTCCGGCTTCGGCGCGGGTAACTTCGCCGGCTCGGATACGGCGCTGGATCAGAGCGTGGCCGCGGGCGGCGATATCGCGCTTTCCCCCAAGTGGGCGACGGATTTCCGCTTCGGCTGGTTCCGGCTCAGCATCAACGAGCAGGGACCGAACTACAACCAGCCTGCCGGCACGCAGCTGGGCATCCCCGGGGTGAACCAGGGCAACATCAGCCTCACCGGCGGCCTGCCGCAGTTCAACATCACCGTCCCGAGCAACGGTTCCAACGGCGGCAGCACCGTCACCTACGGCACCACCGCCAATGAGTACGTTCAGGTGGAAAGTCAGTTCCAGGGAGTGGACAACTGGACGCGCACCATCGGCACGCACACGGTTCGTTTCGGCGCCGATGTCCGCTACGCTCTCAACCATCTGGTCGGCGTCAACAATAACAACCTGCTCTCCGGCCAGTTCAACTTCACAAACGCCACCACGCAGGGCCAGGGCGGCCAAGGCCTGGGCTACGGCACGTTCCTGCTGGGCGATGTGTCGAACTTCTTCCGGGAAGAAATCCAGAACACGAACGCGGCGGAGCGCCAGAAGCGCGCCTTCTTCTATGGCCAGGACCAGTGGCGCGCCACCCACAACCTTACCTTCGACTACGGCCTGCGCTGGGAGCTGCTCTTCCCTGAAACGGTCGCTGGCAAGGGCCAGGGCGGCCTGCTCGATCTGGGCACGGGAGACGTCCGCATCGCCGGCTACGGGCCGTACGGCACGAACCTGAACGTCGCCATGGACTACCTGCACCTTGCGCCCCGCGTCGGCTTGGCGTGGCAGGTGCATCCCAACACGGTGGTGCGCACCGGCTATGGCCGCAGCTACGGCCAGGGCTGGTCCGGCGACACCTTTGGCGAGGTGCTGACCTTCTCCTTCCCCACAGCCGTCACCCAGAGTCTCCAGCCGGCCAGCAACTACTACCATGACGGCTTCGGCCTGGCTCAGGGGCCGCCGACCTACGCCTTCACCCCCATTCCGGCCAGCGGCAACTACCCCCTGCCGGACGGCGTCGGCCTGCCCACGCGCCCGCTGACCATGCGCATCCCCACCCTGGACAGCTGGAACCTGACCGTGCAGCAGCAGTTCAGCAACTCGCTCTCGCTGCAGGTCGGCTACGTCGGCAGCCACGGCATTCACAACATGTTTGACTCCTCCAACCAGGCCGATATCAATCAATTGACGCTGGCCGGCTTCGGCCAGATCAATCCGGCGACCGGCGCGACCTACACAACGAACGAACGCAAGCCCTATTACAACGGCACCGCGCAGAGGCTCGGCGTGCCCTTTGGGTCGCCCTTCGGCTGGACACAGCAGTTCCGCTACAACGCCAACCAGGCGACCACGCGCTACGACGCTCTCCAGGTGGTCCTGGAGAAGCGCTTCACCAAGGGCCTGCAGTTCCAGGCCAACTACACCTGGTCCAATGCCCGGGCCAATGAGTCGGACTACTTCTTCATCAACTCGCGCGCGGACTACGGCAACAGCTACTACAACCGCCGCAACGCCTTTGTCGCCAACGCCAACTGGGATCTGCCTTTTGGGCATAACCACGCTTTGGGCGCCAACGTCTCCGGCTTCGTCAACCAAATCATCGGCGGTTTCTCCATGAACGGCGTGGTCACGGCGCAGGGCGGTCTGCCCTTCACCCCCAGCTATTCCGAGTGCGGCGCCGATGAGGATATCGATGGCCCTGGCGGCTCACTCTGCCGTCCCAATGTGGCGCTGAATGCCTTCAACCTGCACAAAGGCGTCTTCAACCCCGTGGCTCACAACCGGCAGTTCTTTCCCGAGGTGGCGCCGCTCGCCGTCAACGGGCAGGTGTCAGGGCCATATCAGCGGCCCGCCGTCGGCACCTTCGGCAACATCGAACGCGACTCCCTCTTCGGCCCCGGCTACCTCAACATGGATTTCTCCCTTGCCAAGCGCTTTTTCCTGACCGAGGCGGTCAACCTGCAGTTCACCGCGCAGGCCTTCAACCTCTTCAACCATCCCAACCTCGCCAACCCGAGCAACCTCGTCGATGCGGCACCCGGCGGCTACGTCACCGATGTCGTCGCGGCGCAGCTGGGCAGCTCCATGCGCGGCCTGCAGTTCGCGGCGCGCGTACAGTTCTAACCTCGCAGCATTTGGACGGGCGGCCGCAACTTCGCCGCCCGTTCGCGTCTTCGTTGATGCTCGCCGGACCCGCTGCCGTGTAGTCCTCCTCGCAGCCCATTGCTTCTCGATTATTCCCAGACTCGCCAAAGGCCAGAGAGCCCATGAATCGATTCGCGTTCTTCCTGTTTCTGTTCGCTGCCGCTCTTCACGCGCAGAGCTCCCCTGCCCCTTTCTCGCCCGTGCCGTACTTTTCGCCCGAAACACCGGATCTGCCGCAAATTTCGCAGGAGGCCGCCGCGGTCAAGCCGTTCTCCGTGATCGGACCCCGCGGCGCTCTGCTCGGTCAGGGCGATGGCAGCTTCGAGGCCTGGACCTTTCCCTGGAAGATCTTCAGCGGGATGCAGATCACCGCCGACATGCAGAACTACGCGGTGCCGATCAACCTGAATGACCACGCCGCACAGATCGACGTACAGCCTGACGCCACCACGATCATCTATTCGCACGCCAACTTCACCGTCCGGCAGATCATGATCGCGCCCAAGAACGGCCCGGCCGACACGGGCGCGCTCGTCTTCTACCAAATCGAAGCCGTGCGCCCCATGACGCTTACCTTCAGCTTCCAGCCAGTCATGCAGCGCATGTGGCCCGCCGAGTCCGACGATGTGCCTTCGCCGGAGTGGGTCGCCGACGGGGGCGGCGCGTCGGGCTTCTACATCCTGCACCTGAACTTCCCCACCCACGCGGCCGCTCTCGCCATGCCGGGCGCGGGCCCCGGCATCCTGGCGCCGTACCAGGAGCGCGCGCACTCCTACCCGCTGCAGTTCGTCCTGCACTTCGATCCGGCGACGGACAAGGGCAAGCTCTTTCCCCTGCTGATGACCTTCGCCGACACCCCACAAGCGGCCACCAAGGCCGCCCTGCGGCAAAGCCTCGCCGCGCTCGACACTTCGGCGGCGGAGATCTTCCACGCCAACCAGGCGTACTACCGCCACCTGCTCGGCACGCATACGGGCCTCGAAACGCCCGACCCCAGGCTGAACGCCGCCTTCACCTGGGCGGTCGCGGCGATCGATCAGCTGAAGGTGAAGACCACGCCGGACCTGAAGGAGGAGGCGCTCACCGCCGGCTTTGTCGGCTCGGGCGATGCGGCGCGGCCGGGCTTCGGCTGGTTCTTCGGGCGCGACGCCCTGTGGTCGCTCTATGCCGTGAACAGTTATGGCGATCCCGAGACCTTCCGCTCGGAGATCGAGTTCCTGCTGCATCGCCAGTCGCCCGAGGGCAAGATCATGCACGAGTGGGCGCAGACCGCGGACCTGGTCGCCTGGAAAACCTCGCCCTACGAGTACGCCTCCGCCGACGCCACGCTCCTGCTGCCCATGGCCATGAACGACTACCTGAAGATCACCGGCGACAAGGCCTTCATTGCGGCGCACTGGGATCAGCTGCTGCTCGCCTGGCAGTTCGAAACGCACCACGTCTCGCCGGACGGCATCTACAACAACCGCGAGGGATCCGGCTGGGTGGAATCCTGGGTGCCAAGCATGCCGCACCAGGAGATCTACCTCGCCGCGCTCGACCGCCAGGCCAGCACCGCCTTTGCGGACCTTGCGCGGGCCAGCGGTCACAACGATCTAGCCGGCCAGGCCGCCGCGCGCGCCGAACAGATCGGCACCTCGATCGAAAGCGAATACTACCGCCCGTCGCAGGGGTTCTATGCCTTCAGCCGCAACGATGACGGCAGCACCGATGACACAGCGACCATCTTCCCCGCCGTGGCCTGGTGGGACGGCACCTACGCCCTGAAGCAGCCCGGCCCCATGCTGGGGCGCTGGGCTTCGAGCGAGTTCTCCACCGACTGGGGCACGCGCCTGCTGAGCGATCGCACCCCGTTCTACGACCCCATCAGCTACCACCAGGGCACGGTGTGGCCGCTGTTCACGGGGTGGGTTTCGGTCGCGGAATACCGCGCCGGCCGTCCGCTCTCCGCCTACGCGCACCTCATGCAGAATGCCGACCTCACCTGGTCGCAGGATCTCGGCTCCGTCACCGAGCTGCTTTCAGGCCAGTTCTACCAGGTGCTTGGCCGCAGCACCGCGCACCAGCTGTGGTCGTCCGCGATGGTGATCTCCCCGGTTCTGCGCGGCCTCTTCGGCATCGAGTGGAATGCCGCGGAGGGCACGCTCTCGGTCACGCCCCACCTGCCCGCCGACTGGAACGAAGCCACCGTGCGCCGGCTGCCCTTCGGCGCATCACAGCTTGATCTCACCATGCACCGGGAAGGATCCACCCTTGTCGTCAGCGCAGCCGGACCGGCCGCGGCAAAGCTTCGCCTCATTTCGGATGCGCCCGGGGCGGAGGCCGCTGGCAACACGTTGCGGCTGCCGCTGCCGCCGGTGGAGGTCTTCACGGCCCAGGCGCTGCCGGAGTTCGGCGCCGAAACGCACCAGTTGAAGGTGCTCGATGAGCACTATGACGGCCGCTCGCTGCAACTGACCCTTGCCGCGCCCGCATCTTCCGAGCAGACCCTCGGCCTGCGCTTGAATGATCCAAACCTCCACCCGGTAATCGCCGGCGGAACCCTGCATCCGGGGAAAAATGGTCTCGGGTCGCTGGCAGTGCGCTTCCCCCCATCCCCGGAAGGCACCGCCGAACACCCACCCTATGTCGAGGAGACCGTAACCCTTCGCTGGTAGGACCGCATAGCAGACTTGCCCTATCGACTTGCGGCCGCCTGAGGATCCGCCTGCAGCACAATGGAGCGGCGGCCCAGCAGCAGCCTCACCGAGTTTGCCGATTGCGAAAGCATCTGCAGGGGCCGTGGCCGCGGCAGCGCCGCATCGTTCCCCGCGGGTTCCTGGGCAACGGTGTGCCCGCCCAGGTCCATGAAGAGAAAGTGGTCGCCCACCACGCCGCCGCCGTAGGCACCCGGGGCGAGCCGGCTGGCTCCCACACGCAGGGGTACCTCCGTCACGAGATAGAACTGATATTTTTCCTGCACGCTGCTGGCGTAGCCGGAGCTGTCCACCAGGGCTGCCCACACAATCGCTCCGCCGCCGAACGAAGTCCCTGCCGCATTGCGCATCTGCAGGGGCGCCGTTCGGCCCTGGAAGTAGACCGTTGCCGGCAACAGCGATACGAGCTTGTCTGCGGGAAAGGGAACTCCCGGCGCCCCGGCGGCCTTCCCTGTGGAGCTACCCGGCGCTTGTGCCCGGGCGGGCTGTCCAGTGGTCGCCGCGATCAACAGGACCGGCAGCAAGAGGGCAAGAACGGCTGAAGTGAGCGCGCCACCGGGCGTACGTTGGGGCGCACGTTGGGGCGCACGGCGCCAGCAGGCGAAAAGGGCTCGTTGAACTTCGTTGGAATGCACAAAAACCTCCGCACCTTTCTATCAGACAGGGCTACGCCGAAGTGGGCGGTTGTTGCGGGAAGCATCTCCAAGCGCTCCCCCGGTGTGCTTTCGCAGCCGCAGCCCCCAGCGGGTAGACTAGGATTCATCCCGGCGTTCACTTCCCAGCAGGAAGTGATCGGGCTGATGGGTTGAAACTTCGAGAAAGGCAATCGCGGTGTTCATGGGAAGGAAAGAGCATGGCCGGCGCGCACCCCTTCTTTCTCGCCTTTCCCTTTTCTGCCCCGTTGGCTCCCTGCTCGTTTGCCTGGGCGCGGCGATCGTTCACCGGCCGCCCTCGATCGTCTCGGCCCATACCAACGAGCGGGCGGAAGGTGCGGAGCTCTACAACACGCGCGGTTGCACCCACTGCCACGGCGTCCAAGGCGAGGGCACCGACAACGGACCTCCCCTGCGTGAGGTACGCCGGCACCTCAAGGCAGCGCAGATCCAGCAGCAAATTGTCCATGGCGGCGGGGAGATGCCCGCTTTCGGCGACACGCTCGACAGCGAGCAGGTGCAAAGCCTGGTGGCCTTTCTGCGCGCCAAAAAAGCCTTCTCCGAACCGCCTGGAACCGCGCCGGCGAAGTGATCTGCCAGCCCCGTTTAGCCTCAGGTGGCTGTGACACTGCCTCTTGTTGTCATGCCGTAGCGCAGCGGAGGGATCCCCTTTTATGGATGGCCACTTCACCCTGGGGTAAACCGTTCTAGGGCTGCACGTCAGGCCCCACATCATGCTCCGGTGACGCATTCAGAAGCAGCAGAACGCCGCGCAGGTCCGTCTTGAGCAGCGCCACGGCGCCGTGCAGGTCGCGCAGCATGGCTTCGCGGTCCTGCAACTCGGTTTCAGTTAGCCTCAGGCCGGTGGTCGAATCGGTTGTGGCGCTCTGCAGGCTCGCTCCCTCGTGACTGCCTCCGGACTGCAGCAGGTGCAGCCGGTACCAGGTCTTCTGCAGGGAATCGCTCGGCGGCGCCTCATCCGGCAGCTGTCCGTCCTGGGCAAAAGGGGCGGAAAGATAGGCTTTGACCACGGCGGGGTAGTGGCTTTGCGCGTTGGGTTTCTGGTCCAGGACCTCGGCCAGCATGTTGTAGGGCGAAAGCAGAAGCCGCTTGTTGCCGCGCCCGCTCAGCTGCACAATCGACAGGGTGATGGTCGAGGCGCCCCCGGCAACATTCAAGGCGTTGCCCGCATGGTCCAGGCCGCGCGTCAGCTGCATGGCTGAGCCGGCGGTGCTGAGAACGCCGCCGATGACAAAGGTGGCTATATCCAACTGGGTGTTTCGCCGCTCCTTTTGCGCCCTGAGCACAGCTTGGCTGTCACTGGCATGCGCTGCCTCCGCGTCGATGCGCGCCAGCGTCTCGTCCACGTCAAAGGACGCCAGCATCACTGCCTGCAGCACCTGGTCCCGCAGCCGCAGCGCGGTGTTGGAGTCGCCCTCACCGCGTTTCTGCAGCGCGGTCAACTGGGCCAGTCGATCTTTCACGCCGATTGCCCGCACCACGGAAGCATTGACCCTTGCCTGATTCGCTGCGGGCTGGTTCGCTGCGGGCTGGTTCGCTGACTGCGCCGCCGCAATCCCCGACCCTAACAAGGCAAAGCCCATGATCAGGTTCAGTGGCAGGTGTCGAACCCCTTGCCGTCGCCCAGAACCTCCGCAGCCGAAAATCTGCTTCGGGAACGCCGAAGCTTTTCGTACCTTGATGCTGGACACCGCAGCGATATCTGGAGCTCTCAATCCCACACATCTCACAATAGCCCAGAGGACGCCCAGAGGACGCCCAGAGGACGCCCAGAGGACGCCCAGAGGACGCCAGAGGACGCCAGAGGACGCCAGAGGCCGCCCAGAGGCCGCCCAGAGGACGCCCAGAGCTGGCCCAGGAGCGCGCAAAACGGCGCCGCTGCCGTAAGCCTCCCCAGCGCGGCGCTCTGCGCTCGGTGATCTGGATGGGATCAAGTTGCGATGCCGTGCCCTGAAAACGTCCAGGCATGTACCATCGACGCATCACCAACACCCAGAAGGATCATCCGCTCATGCGCAAACTTCTTGCCACGGCTGCTTTGGCTGCATTGGTTGTGCCTTTCTGCTTTCGTACACCGGCCTGCGCCGAATCCATGCCGGCGCACCCCAACATTCTGCAGCGGCCTTCAATGAGCACCCGGTGGATCGCCTTCGGCTATGCGGGCGATCTTTGGGTGGTGCCGCGCGGGGGAGGCAGAGCGACCCGGCTGACCGTCGGCGTCGGCATCGAGAGCCAGCCGGTCTTTTCACCCGATGGCGAAACCTTGGCTTTCACCGGCGAATACGACGGCAACACCGATGTGTTTACGATCCCCGTGAGCGGCGGCATCCCGAAACGGATTACCTATCATCCGGCGGCCGACGTTGCCGTGGGCTGGACGCCGGACGGCCGACAGATCCTGTTCCGCTCCAATCGCGCGGCCGCCAGCCGCTACTCCCAGCTATTCACGGTTCCCGCCGCGGGCGGCCTGGCAACGCCGCTGCCCCTGCCAATGGCCTATGCCGGCACCTACTCGGCCGATGGCGCCCGCATCGCCTATACCCCGCTGCCGCCGGCGTTTGGCTTTGACTTTACCAACTACACGGCCTGGGGCAACTACCATGGCGGGCGTGCAGGGATCATTCGCATTACGACCCTTCCGGGGTTGGACTCCGTGGAAATCCCACATGAACAGAGCTCCGACTTCTCGCCCGTCTACATCGGCAACGACATCTACTTCCTCTCAGGCCGCAGCGGCCACATCGGCGTCTTCCGCTATGACCCAGCGACACGGCAGGTCAGCGAGATCTTCCACAACACCTCCACCGATATCCACTCGCTCGCCACCGACGGTCACGATCTGATCTTCGACCAGCTCGGCAGCCTGTACACCCTGGAGCCGCATCCCGGCGCCCAGCCAAAGGTGGTGTCCGTCGAGGTGACCGCGGACCTGCCCGAGGTACGTCCTCATCTGAAGAACGTCGCCGATGAGATCGAGAACTACTCGCTTTCCCCCTCGGCGGTCCGGGTGGCGGTGGAAGCGCATGGGGAGATCCTGACCGTTGCCGCAAAGCACGGCCCCGTGCGCAACCTGACAGATTCACCCGGCGTGATGGAGCGCGAGCCGGCGTGGTCACCGGATGGGCAATCGGTGGCGTACTTTTCCGATGCACCCACGCCGGGCGGCAAGCCGGGACTCTACTCTCTCCACATCGCCTCGCAAACCGCAAGCGCACCCATCAAGAAGTTCGCGCTGGCGCCGCAGCCCGCCTATTACTTCGCCCCGCAGTGGTCGCCGGATTCAAAGCACATCGCCTTCCATGACAACCGCCTGCACTTCTACATGCTGGACGTCACCAGCGGCAAGCTCTCCGAGGTGGGCGAGCCGAACACCTTTGGCGGCTTTTCCAGCTCGGAGAGTGAAGTGGCCTGGTCCCCGGATTCAAAGTGGCTGGTCTACCCGCACTCGATCGCCAACCACCTGCATGCGTTGTTTCTTTACTCCGTGGACAAGGGCACCTCAACGCAGCTGACCGACACCATGGCCGATGCCCACTCGCCCGCCTTCGATCGCAACGGCAAGTGGCTGTATTTTCTCGCGAGCAACAACCAGGGGCCAACCGAAGCCGGGCTCGACATGACGAGCGATCTGTACCGGCCGATGCAAAGCCTCTATGCGTTGACGCTGACTGCGAAAATCGCCTCTCCGGTCGCCCCCGAAACCGAAGACGAAAAGACGCCGGCAGAGGTGAAGTCCAAAACTGCGGAAAAAGCGGACAACACGCCGGCCGGGGAAGCAGGCGAGGCCAAGGCTGACGAAGAGAAGCGTCCCGGTGCAGCGCACACCGCCGTGGCACCTCCCAAACCCGTGGAGATCGATCTCCCCGGCCTGCCGGTGGAAGCCATCGCACGCCGCATTGTCGCCTTGCCCCTGCCGCCGCGTCCCTACAGCCGCCTGGCAACCGGCAAGCCCGGTACGGTCTACTTCCTGCAAGCAGAGGAAGCCGGCCACCCCGAAGGGCAGGGCGGCGATGCGCTGAACCGCTGGGTTCTGGAGGGCCGCAAGACCGAAAAGCTTGCCGAACACGTTCGGGATTTCGAGCTCGCCGCCAGTGGCGAAAAGATGCTGCTGGTGCTCGCCTCCGATGGTGAGGGCGGTGGTGAAGGAGGACACGGCGGAGCGCCGCACATGGTCATCGTGCCCGCGGATGCTCCGGTCAAGCCCGGCGAGGGCGCGGTCTCCTTCGCGCAGGTCCAGGTGCACATCGATCCCAAGGCTGAGTGGGCGCAGATGTACCACGATGTGTGGAATATCGAGCGCGCCTACTTCTACGACGCACACTTCCATGGAGCCAATACCGAGGCTCTGGAACGCCAGTACGAGCCGTATGTGGGCTCCATTGCCTCGCGTGCGGATCTGAACTACATCTTTCAGGAGATGCTCAGCGCCTTTTCGGTGGGGCATCTGCGCGGTTCAGGCGGGGCGATCCCGTCCGCGACGCATGTGCCCGGCGGCCTGCTCGGCGCCGACTACGTGATCCGCAATGACCATTACTGCCTCGAAAAGATCTACACCGGCGGCAGCTGGAGTCCGCAACTGCATCCTCCGCTCGCGCAACCGGGCCTGGACGTGGCAGTGGGCGATTGCATCCTGGCCATCGACACCGTGCCTCTCACCGCGGAGACAAACATTCAGCAACCGCTGGAAGGTACCGCGGGCCACGCCGTGACGCTGCACATCGCAGGGCCAAATGGCGAACGTCCGCGAGACATCGTTGCGGTCCCGGTGGTCAACGAGGCAGCCCTGCGCAACGTCGACTGGATTGATGCCAACCAGCGCAAGGTCGATCAGCTCTCCGGCGGCAAACTCGCGTACGTTTACCTGCCCGATACAGGCGAGGGCGGCTTCACCAACTTCAACCGCTACTACTTCGCGCAGACCGATAAACAGGGCGCGATCATCGACGAACGCTTCAACGGCGGCGGCCAGATCGCCGACTACATCGTAGAAGTGCTTGGCCGTAAGCTGCAGTCCTACTGGGCGCCACGCTACGGCGCCATCGAGCACTCGCCCAACGATGCCATCTACGGTCCCAAGGTGATGATCGCCAATGAATACTCAGGGTCCGGCGGCGATGCCATGCCCTGGCTCTTCAAGTACAACAAGCTGGGCGTGCTTGTCGGCAAGCGCACCTGGGGCGGGCTCGTCGGCATCGGGGAAATCCCTGTGCTCATGGATGGCGGCCACGTCACCTCACCCTCGGTCGCGTTCTTCTCGCCGGAAGGGAAGTGGGATGTGGAGAACCACGGCGTCGACCCGGATGTCGTCGTGGACCAGGACCCGAAGGCGGTTGCGGAAGGCCACGATCCGCAGCTGGAGAAAGCGGTCGCCATCGCTTTGGAGCAGCTGGCAAAACATCCCAACCCCGAACCGCACAAACCCGCCTATCCGCAATACAGCTACTGACCCGTCGACGGTTGCCATCGACCCTTCGGCTACGCCCCTGTTCTTTTCCAGCACGGGGCGTAGACCAGCCCTTTCTTTCGCTGCCCTCAACACACGGCCTGGATTTACGCCTTTCTTACAGGGCCACGCATAGTCTGGTGGGGCGGAGATCTTCCCGCCTTTCGGTGATTCCGGCACGGCTCAAAAGAGTTTGCCATGCGGACAGCACACACCGGACAGCATGTGCGAAAGAGCCCAGTGAAGCAAACCCAGAGCGGTAGAGTGCGTGAGTTCGTCATCCCTGTCACGGTGATGTTGTCCTTTGTTTCTTTCTGGAGAGCTTCGGCGATCGTGCTTTGCGATCTAGGCTCCTCGGCGTATTACGTGGGCGGCATCGCGGAAAAGGCCATCGGCAAGGCGGCGCCGTGGTTCGTTCTCGCCATCATGCTTTTCTCCTACGCCGTGCGCGCTGTGTACATCGAAAGCTGCAGCATGTTCGTGCGCGGCGGCGTGTACCGCGTCGTGCAGGAGGCGCTGGGCGGCACAGCCGCAAAGTTCTCCGTCTCCGCGCTGATGTTTGACTACGTGCTCACTGGCCCGATCAGCGGGGTCAGCGCAGGGCTCTATCTGGCGGCGCTCCTCAATGAATTGGGCGAGCACTTCCATCTCGGTTGGCTCCATGTCCCGTCCGCCTTCTTCGCCGCGGTTTTCGCCGCCATCGTGACGGTCTACTTCTGGTACACCAACCGCATCGGTGTGCCTTTTTCCAGCACAAGGGCATTGCGCATCATGCAGGCGACCACCGTCATGGTGGTGATCCTGATTGCGTGGTGCGTGTACACCATCTTCACCAAGGGCTACCAACCCGTACCCGCCCCCATCCCCTCAAACTTCCACTTCAGCGGCTCGGCCCTGGGCTGGCTGAAGGGCACTGTCCTGCCCAGCTTCACGGTGATTGCGGTGTTGATCGGTTTGGGCCACTCCGTGCTGGCGCTCAGCGGCGAAGAAACGCTGGCGCAGGTCTATCGCGAGATTGAAGCGCCCAAGCAGCAAAATCTTCTGCGCACCGGCTTCATCATCTTCATCTACAGCCTCGTATTCACGTCGCTGGTCTCCTTCTTCGCCATCATGTTGATCCCCGACGCGCAGCGCGCCAACGTTCTTGACGATCTGATCGGCGGGTTGGCCATGGTGCTTGCGGGTCCCTTCGCGCTCCGGCTTGCCTTTCATGCCTTTGTCGTGATCGTGGGCGTCCTCATCCTTTCGGGTGCGGTGAACACGGCCATTATCGGCTCCAATGGCGTACTCAGCCGTGTTGCCGAAGATGGTGTGCTGCCACCCTGGTTCCGCCGGCTTCACCCAAAGCACGGCACCTCGCACCACATCATCGGCGTGATTGTCGGCCTGCAGTTGCTGACGATTCTTGTGAGTCGCGGCAACGTAGATCTTCTCGGCGAAGCGTACGCCTTTGGCGTGGTGTGGAGCTTCGCCATGAAGGGCCTGGCCGTTACCGTCCTGCGCTTCACCCACCCCGAGGCACAGCGCTGGCGGTTTCCGTTGAACCTGCGGCTCGGCCGTTACGATCTGCCGCTCGGCCTAATGGCCACCACAACGATCCTGTTCCTGATGGCTTTCATCAATCTGTTCACGAAAAAGGCCGCAACGATCGCGGGCGTGAGCTTTACCCTGATTTTCTTCGCGGTCTTCACGCTTTCCGAGCGCCGGTACGCACGCCAGCAAAAGGAAAATCACATCGAAGCCAGGCCCGATCCAAATGACCCATTTCGTGAAACCTCGCGCGAACGCTTCCGTTTCGAAGCTCGCGAAAACCTGTCTCCCGCTTCGCTGGAGGTACAGCCCCGCTGCCGCCTCGTCAGCGTTGAGGATCCAGGCGACTTGCGCGCTCTCGACAAGCTTCTCTCCGGGAATGACGCGGAGAAACCCATCGTGGTCGCCTGTGTGAGCGACGTCTCTCCGGAGCGCGTCCGGCAATCGCCCGGCGATGATTGCGCCGTTGAGGATCGCGTGAAGGACATCTTCAGCGAAGTCGTGTTCTCGGCCGAAAGGATGGGCCGGCCGGTGAAGCTGCTCGCGCTCACAGGCAGCGATCCGCAGCGGACCATGCTCGAAGCAGCCACCTCGCTGCAGGCCGCGGAGCTCTGGATGGCCTCCTCGGGCTCAGAAGCTGCCAGGGAACAACGGTCCGCGCTCGAGCGGCAGTGGAAATCAATCTCCGGCAACGGGGACCAGCTCGGCCTGGTACTGGTCGACGATGACAGCGAAGCGCCCCAGCCGGTCCCACTCTCCTGCTGAGGCTGAAGCGGAAGCAGATCCAGGATGTACCGACTATGGGGCTTCTTCTGGGTCTTCACCCCAAGATGTGTCATCTCGACCGGAGCTGACTTCGTCAGCGGAGCGGAGAGACCCCTGTATTTCCTCCGGTGCGCCGAGGCCTTATAGCCCACGCCTGACGGAAACAGCTTCAGCCCTCGAGCTTGTACCTTGTCTCGGCAAGGCGGTACAGCGGTCGCCACACCAGGCGATTGATGGTGACGACCATGAGCGCCATCACAATCGTCGAGAGCAGCAGCAGCTGAAACTGGCCGTGATCGGTCGCTGAACTGATCTGCGCGCCCAGACCGACCGTCTGCATCGTCTGGTTGCGCAGGTGGAAGTATTCCGCAACGATGCTCGCGTTCCAGGCGCCGCCCGAGGCCGTCACCATGCCGGTGATCAGAAACGGAAAGATGCCAGGCAGAATCACCGTGCGCCAGCGTTGCACGGATGTGAAGTGAAACAGCCGCGACACCTCACGCAGGTCCGAAGGAATGGCCATGGCGCCGGCGATGACGTTGAACAGGATGTACCACTGCGTTCCCAGCAGCATCAGCAGAATGGACGCAATGCCCATGCCGCCGCCGAATCGTATAAGTCCCAGCAGAAGAATCGGAAACAACGCCGTGGCGGGAACCGAAGCGGCGATCTGCGCCAGGGGCTGTGCGATGCGGGCGAGGCGTGGGTTGAAGCCGATCGCCACACCCACGGGGATGGTCCAGAGCGCTGCCAGAAACAGGGAAAGGTTCACACGAAGAAACGTGGCCGCCGCTCCACGCAGCACACCGCGCAACTGTGGCGTGTGGATCTGGCGCAGCAGCACCAGCGCGTCGGAAGCAAGGTATAGAACGCCGGCGGCCACCACGGCAAGAATCGCCCAGCGCCACCAGGCAATCTCCTTCTTCTCCGTACCGGCGCCGTGGTTGGTCCTGGTCATACCACGGCGTTCCCCGATCCGTCGGTAGACCGACTCCGAAAGCGGCACCACCGTATGGCAGCGCAGACTTTCAAGAACACCGGAATGCGCGAACAATTGCAGCAGCGGCGAGTGCGTGCGTGCACTGCTCTCCACCTGCTCAAACTTGAACTTGTCGCTCCATGCAATGGCCGGCCGCCAGAGGAACTGGTCGATCGCGATAATCAGCGCGATCATCACCGCCAGGCCCATAACAATGGCCGAGGTACTGCCAGCGCTCGCGGCCGTTTGCAGATACGAGCCCAACCCAGGCAGACGAAAGTCCCGCGAGCCCAGAACGAACATCTCGCAGGCCATCAGAAAGAACCAACCGCCGGCCACCGAGACCATGGAGTTCCACACCAGTCCGATCGCGCCATAGGGCAGCTCCAGCTGCCACAGGCGTTGCCAGCGCGAAAAGCCGTAGATCCTGGCCGCTTCATCGAGCTCACGTGGAATGCTCTTCAGCGATGAGTAGAAGCTGAACGCCATATTCCACACCTCGCCGGTGAAGATGAGCAGAATGGCTCCCAGCTCAATGCCGATCTGCCGCGTGGGAAACAGCGCCACCATCGCCAGCATGACGCCGGGGAGAAAGCTGAGAACGGGGATGGACTGGCCAATGTCGAGACCCGCCACCAGCAGGGGTTCCAGCCGACGGCTGTGCGCGGCTACATATCCATAGCCCACGGCAAAGCAAAGACTCAGCACATACGCCAGGCCGACGCGCACCAGCGAGTAAAAGGCATACAGGGGCAGCGCCCGCGGGCTCAGCGAGATCGCAATCTGCGGCTGCGCATCACCCGCCCAGTAGTGGGCAATGCGGACAATTGCATAAAAACAAGCCAGCCCGATGAGGGCAACACACACGTCCATCATCACGGGCCATGAGCGCGTCAGGGCCTGGCTGCGGCCCATGGTTTCGCGGCTGCGGCCAAAGTTCAGGCTGCTCGGCAACGGCATCAGAGGCTGCCCTCGGCTGTCGCTTGCGCCTGCACAAAGCGCCGCCTGCCCGCATCGAAATCAAACAGCTGCGCATACCGTCCCCAGGTCACCGCGGTGGCCAATTGCCGGACCGTTTCGTCTTCGCTGAACTGCTCGTCAAGCATGTCGTGAAAAAACTCCTCGGGCACGCTGTGATCGTTTTTGGCGGCCACCGCGCGCAGGATCTGTCGAATCAGCAGCACGTGTTCCGTTGCGGCCGTGCGGAAAATGTCACGCCGCCCCAGGCCTTCGGCATTGGCGTAGGCCGCGCCCGTCTCCGTGATGGTGGCGGTGCCCTCCTCCACGGCCAGAAACCCCAGCAGCTGGGCAGCGTCCACAATGGGCAGCAGATGGTCGATCTCCAGAGAGAGTTCATCGGCCAGACGGTACACCTCATACCGTCCCCCATGGTCTTCCAGGATCTCCAGCAGCCCTCCCACTCCACCCGGACGCGCATGCGGCAGCATCTGGTATGCCACATGCGCAGGTTGCTTCGCCGCATCGCTCGTCTCGGGCAAGGTGGGCGGCTGCGCTTCGGGCTGCGTGAGCACCTTGTAGATGTAATCCACCAACTGATGAAAGGCAGGAGCCTTGCGGTTTCTTGGGTGCGTGAGCGCGACGTTGAAGTCCGTGCGAATGCGCCCCGGATTGCGGCCCAGCACAATGATGCGATCGGCCAGCATCACGGCCTCTTCAATGTTGTGCGTGACCAGAAAAATTGCCTTGGTGGGCATGGTCTTGTTCTGCCACAGCGTCAGCAGTTCGCCGCGCAGGTTCTCCGCTGTCAGCACATCCAGCGCGGAGAAGGGCTCATCCATGAACAACACTTCGGGTTCCACAACAAGGGCGCGCGCAAAGCCCACACGCTGCCGCATGCCGCCTGAAAGCTCCTTCGGATACGCACCCTGAAATCCCTCCAGGCCCACGGTCTCGAGCATACCCATCGTCCGCCGTTTGCGCTCCTCCGGCCCCATCCCACGCGCTTTCAGGGGCGCCTCCACATTTTCCCGAACCGTCAGCCAGGGAAATAGGGCGAAGCTCTGAAACACAATGGACACATTGACGTCCGTCGCGGACATCGGCTGCTCATGCCAGAAGACCTGCCCTGCCGAAGGCGCCGAAAGCCCCGTCAGCATCCGCAAAAGCGTGGACTTTCCTGATCCTGAAGGACCGAGCAGCGCCACAATCTGACCAGGGCAGATGGAAAGATCCGTTGGGGCGATGACCTGGATGCGGTTCTCGCTGGGCTGGGCATAGTACTTCTGCACCCCCTGCGCACGAATGATTGAACTCTCCATGAAACCTCAAAACTCTTTCGCCATCCCGGCACGCGCGCAAGCGGCGTACCGTGTACCTGGGCAAATCTCTTCTTCTGAGCATAACGGGCACACCGCCACCGCCTCGCGAAGGAGCATTACTACTCACTATTCACTCACCACTACTCATTCATCACTACTCACTCAATCGACTGCGTCTCTTGGGGAACAGTTCGCTTCTCCCCCTGAGGCGTATCCAGAAACACGTAGCCCAGATAGTTCACGGTCTTCAGATAGCTCGGTTTCGATGGGTCTTCCTCGAACTTCCGGCGCAGCTGCAGGATGTAGGTGCGCAGGTACTCCCGCTCATCGCCATATTCAGGACCCCACACCGTGCTCAGCAGTTTTGAATGCAGAACGGGATGTCCGGCATGCTGCATGAGGTACGCCAGCAGGTCGAACTCCGTGGGCGTCAGCCGAATCTCCTGTCCATGCTTCTTGAACGATCGTCGTCCCATATGCAGTTCAAAGGGGCCGATCTGCACCATGCGTTCCGGCTCGGTGACCAGGCTGCGGCTGCGCCTCACGGCTGCTCTGATCCTGGCGGTCAGTTCGCGAATCTGGAAGGGCTTGGTGACATAGTCGTCCGCGCCGGCCTCCAGTGCCTGCACCTTGTCGTCTTCCTCGTCGCGCACCGTGATCACGATGATGGAACGCGCTGGAAACTCCCGCCGGGTTCGCCGGCATGCCTCCATGCCGCCCATACCGGGCATGTTGAGATCCATCAGCACCACGTCAAAGGGACGCTGGCGAAGGGCTACGAGAGCCTCCTCGCCCGAGGCAGCTTCCCCGACTTCGAACTGCAGCTCTGACAACACCGCCCGCAGGCTGCGCCGTATGGACAGGTCATCCTCCACCACCAAAACCGACCCTTGCAGATTATCCATGTTCTCCTCCTCGGGAACGCGCCACGCTCAGCAGAAAGCGCACGGTGTCCTCGCCGCATTCCACCCAGGCACGTCCGCCATGAGCCTCCGCAATTCTTTCCACAACGGAAAGACCAAGCCCGGTTCCGGCCGGACGGTACTCCCCGCGGCCACCGCGATAGAACCGTTCAAACAACTTTCTCTTCTCCTCCGGAAGGATCGGGTGATCAGGCGTTTCCACGTTCTCGACGGCAACCACCGTCTCCCATTCCCCCTGCGCAAAACCGATCTCGATAGGGGTTCCCGCAGGGGAATACCTTGCGGCGTTGTCCACGAGTTGTCCCAGGGCAAGCTCAAACAAAGCAGGGTCCACATCATCAGGCGCCAGGCTGTTCGGCGAACGGAGCCGAAGACGCGATCGGACATCGGCCTCTTGCGCCCGCACCACATTGCTTGCAAGCTCTTCCACGGAGATTTCCTTGCGATTCAACCGTATCCCCTTGGTATCGAGAGCGGCCATCTGGAGCAGCTGCGTCGTCAATCTGGAGAGCATCGTCGCCCGGTCGTCGATGATCGAGACCAGCTCGGCTTGCATTGGTTTCAACTGCCCCAGTGCAAGCAGCCCTGAACTGGCGGTCTGAATCGCCGTGAGCGGCGTTTTGAAACCATGGGCGAGCCCGTCCAGCACAGCGGTCCTCAGCTGCTCCGCGCCGCGAGCCATCTCGGCCCGGCTTTCCCTGCGATTGGCATGGGCCCGCTCAAAGGCAATCGCGACCAGCGAAGCCACAGCGTCCGCCATCAACGGATCCGGCGACCAGCCGCTCAGGGTCATCCCGCCGATCGCGGTCGTGCCCAGCCGCAGAACCCGCGAGGATCGGCGGTTCGCGAGATCGTCAGAATTTTGCTGTTGCAGGTAGGCCCTGTATGCCCCTTCACCGGCAGCCTGAGCGGGGCCGATCAAATGGAGGCCCGCCTCGGCCGGACTCTCCTCCAGCGTCGTCCAAAACGCCGCCTCTTGCACGCCGACAAACTCCCGGAGAAGCGGTGTGAGCTGCTCCCCTGTGGGCCTTTGCAGCTGCAGGTGCAGAATGGCGCGGCTCAGCTCATACAGGGTCGCTGCCCGCCTCCCCTGTTCTTTTGCTTCGGCAGCATGGAGGCGCACCTGCGAGGACAACCTGCTGACAAGCAGCGCGATCGCTTGGAAGGTGAGGAGCGAAATCCAGTTCTGCGGATCCGCAACCGTGAGCCTGAACAGCGGTTGCGTGAACAGGTAGTCCAGACCGAGTACAGCCGTCACGGACGCAACGGAGGCTTGCAGAAAGCCCAGCCGCAGCGCGAGGAGCAGAACCAGCAGAAGCTCAATCGGTTCAGCCGCCGACAGCGGCAGATGCAGGAGGAAGCTGACGGCGCAAACAACCGCGGCGGCTACCCCCGACAGTGCGGCACCGGCAACGCGCGCCACTCCGCTTGGCGACGTGCCGTTGCCGGTTCTTTCCCCCGCCGGGATATGTTCTTTGAAGCCCCCTGACGCATTCACCTGGACACCCGGTAGGCCTCTCCAACTTGGTTCAAGTCTAGAGAGCGCGGCCTAAAGAGTCCGTAAAGAACCACGGCATCACTGCAGCCGCAGCATCGGCAATCCGTGACGGGTCTTCTGGAAGTAACAGATCTCCACCAGCGTCGGCCAAAGCTCCAGGGAGGCGCGAATCACGCCGATGGCGTCGTCAACGATCCTCACCAGATTGTGCTGAAAGAAATCCGGCTCGAAGCCATAGAAGGCCTTCTCAAGATTCGTTGCGAACAGCCGCAGCGATTCGGCTCGCTCCTCGTTCGAGGCCCGCCGTGCTGCCTCAAGTGCGCGCTGGTGAAGGGTGGTGATTTTGGTGAGGATCTCCTCCGCGTCCTGCGCCGTGATCTCACCCTTGTAATCGAAGCTGACCCCGAGTTCATCGATGTGCGTTACTGAATCCTTGATCTTGCGCTTCAACAGATTGGCAATTTCTTCATTCAGCACCTCTGAGGCAGGCGGGTTGCGCATGTAGTTGCTCTTGGTGTGGTGCTGGGCCGCGTCCACGTGCGCTGCCACAATGCCGCCCTGCTGTATCCAGATGCGATAGATGTAATCTTCAAATCGCAACCGCGTGGGAAAGAACGGCGGCAGCCCAAAGGTGTTGTCATATCCCGCCACACCGCAATCCATGCGCCAGTTTTTGTTGGTCAACACCGGCCGGAAGTTCACCAAGACATACAGGTCGTTCAAATCGTCCGGGTTCAGCTGCTGTTCGTTGCCTAGAAACATGTCCACGTAGTCAATCGCATCAATGTCGTTGGTTCCCGAGCGAAACGTTTGCGCGATCTTCACAATCGCATCATCCCGCACCGGGCCGCGCTGCAGCATCATGGCGTTCTCTTCAGCCAGGCCCTTGGTTGCGTTGGTTTCAAGGTCCATCGCCGTATCGATCAGCAGGTCGCCCTTCTCGTAGTTCTCAGGAACCTCCGCCGCCGTTTTGCCTAAAACATCAAGAAACGCGGACATGATGTCGAACGACTTCCGCGTGTAGCCGTTCTGCCCCATGCGATGCAGGCGTCCGCGGCTGATCTCGTTATCCTCAAGCGATTCGGGGCTGGATTCCATCAGTGAGTAAGGCCGCATATCGTCATCGGAGCTCACCATCAGGCCGCCCAGCGAATACATCAGGGTGTAATTCCGGTTGCCCCCATAGCTTGGCCGAAACAGGTTTCTTACCAGCGGCTCCAGCCGCTTATTGCGCAAACGGGAGTTCACATAGGTAAGAAACTCCTCCTTCTGCTGAGGCCCCACATAGAACAGATCGGAACGGGTCTTGATCTCACTCAGCTGGGAGAAATACTTGTCCACATTGGAGGGTGTGGAGTCATCGAAGACCATGATCTGCGGTGAGTGCCCGTTGCGCCAGAAATGTTCGTCGTACTCATGGATTGTCTGTCCTACATCCCGCAACCGATGCGTTGGGATCACAAAGTAACTGTCAGGTTCCGTCATGTTGCCGCTCTTCTGCTCCGTTGCCGGGCGTCATCTAGCCGGCGTTTGAGGCCGGCCACTTTCAAGTGGACAGGACGCCCCATCATGGAGGCGTAAGGACCCTCACCCGCCCCCACGCTTGCTTGCATACCTTCCCTAACGCCGGGCCTGTCGCCAGATCCACGTGAAGTTCATAAGTGCTCGTACCCCAAAGACCGGCAGCACTGCTGTGATCGGAAGGGCTCGCTTGTGCGCAACATGAACATTTCCGACGACTTTTCCCCGAGTTCAGGGCTGAGCGCAAGGGGTAGTTACCCGTCCAGCACGCCGTGATTTTGCTGTTGACACCTGCCTGAAGCGTCAGGTTGAATGGCCGGGCTCAGGAAAACCGAAATAGACGGAGGCTTCATGGTTGTGGTACGTCGGCATTTGCGCGGTTGCGTTCTTCTTCCCGCTCTCTGGGCGGCTCACGCCTACGCCCAGTTGGATACGGCCGATGTCGCCGGTATCGTCACGGACAACTCAGGCGCCATCCTTCCGGGCGCACAGGTGCAAATCGAAGATCTCGGTACGCACATCGCCCGTACCGCAAAGACCAATGCCGCGGGCGAGTACACCTTTACCTTTCTGCAGCCCGGCCACTATGCCATCACCGTGCAGGCGTCCGGCTTCGGGGCTTTCAAGATCGCGGACATTGCCGTGAACGGTGGCGACCACGCCCGCGGTGACGCCAAACTGACGGTGGGCCAGACCACGGAGACCGTTGAAGTCAGCTCGCAAACACCTTTGCTGCAGGCCGATTCAGCCAACGTCAGCACCACCATCACACAGCAGGCGGTTGAAAACCTGCCCACCGCCACGCGCAATCTCACCAGCCTCGTTCTGCTGACGCCCGGCGTGAATGAAGCCGCCACGATCGACGGCCTGAACAGCGGTGCGCGTCCGGACGATCGTCGTCAGACCAGCTCCTTCTCCGTCAACGGCGAGGACTCGGAGCTGAACAACAACCAGATCGACGGCACAGACAACAATGAGCGCATCATCGGCACCATCGGTGTAAAGCCTTCCATCGATGCCATCGAAGAGGTCACCGTCCAGACCAACGACTACACACCCGAGACCGGCCGCAGCGCCGGCGGTGTCGTCAGCGTTCTGACCAAAAGCGGAACCAATGCCTTTCATGGATCGGTCTTCGAGTTCATCCAGAACAACTACTTCAACGCCAAAAACCCCTTCGCCGCGGCTGGCCCTGCCCCCGAACTGCGCCAGAACGACTTCGGCGGCAGCATCGGCGGGCCGATCTGGAAGGACCACACGTTCTTCTTTTTCAGCTACGAAGGCTTTCGCCTGGTGCGTGGCGTACAGGTGCCGGCGAGAACCGTCGTTCCCACCCTCGCGGAGGAGCAGGATCCCGCGGCGGTGGTAGCGGCCGACCCCTATACCGTCGGTAGGCCGTTGGATCCGATCGCGCTCAATCTGCTGAAGCTCTATCCCGCGCCCAACATCCCCAATACCCTGCCGGGCCAGCAGAACTTCACCTACAACCCCAACCAGACGCAATCCAGCAATAATTACGACGCGCGCGTCGATCACCGCTTCAGCCCCAACAACCTCTTTTTCGCACGCTTCTCCTCCAACAACGTCCAGTCGTTGATCCCCACGGCGTTGCCGAATGTCCTCATCAACGGTGTGTCCGTAAACCCTGGCAACGGCCAGTACGGTTACGCCGGACCGGCGAGCGACATCGCCTACAACGCCCAACTGAATTACACCCACATCTTCACGCCGAATCTGTTGCTGGAGCTGCGGTCCGCCTATACCCGCATCGATAACAACTCCAACTCCCCGAACTCCGGCACCAACGCGGCGACGGCCATCGGATTCCCGGGAAATATCGATTACAGCCCTGCAAGCTCCGGCCTCTCGCTGATCAATGTGGGTGGATTCGCGCCTCTTGGCGACAGCAACTTTCTTCCCATCACGGATCTGACCAACACCTATCAGTACCAGGGCACCGTCAGCTACACGATCGGCAAGCACAGCCTCCGCTTCGGTGCGGAATCCATTCGGCGTCAGGCCCGCAACCAGCAAAGCAGCAACGGCGTAGGCAACATCAACTTCGGGCTGCCACAGGACAATGGATCCACGGCGCAGAACTACAACAACGAACTGGCGACCTTTCTGGTGGGCGCCTTCACCGGCGAAGGCCGCAACGTCGACCTGTACACCCCGAACTACCGCTCCTGGGAGCCCGGTTTCTTTGCCCAGGACACCTGGCGCGTCACCCCGAACCTGACCTTGATCTACGGTGCGCGTTATGACGTCTACACGCCCTTCACGGAAGCTCACGGCTACCTTTCCAACTACGATCCAGCCACCCGCGAACTGCTTGTGCCGACTGCCGGGTACAACTTCCTGAAGGCGCAGGGTGCAGACCTCACCGGTGTTGTCCCTTCCACACCTACGGCAGGGCTTAAAACGACGTATACCAACCTCGCGCCCCGTGTCGGCTATGCGGCCACAGTGATCCCCGGCCTGGTAGCCCGTGGCGGCTTCGGCCTGGCCTACTTCCCGGGCAACTACACCTCCAACGCCTCGGAGAAAAACGCTCCCTTCAACGCGGTGTATTCGCCCTCGGTCAATGGCGTCGGTTGCGGTTCCACCATCGCTAACCAAATCGAAACCAGCTATCTTGCGGCGAACCCCAAGTCAGGCATCGTCGTGGTGCCGGCTTGCCAGGCCTCGCAGGGACAGACGACCGCCCTGAGCCAGGGCATCCCCATCCCGGCGCCTCAGGCCCTGACCAGCCCCAACCTGAGCCTGGGAGACAATGTCGACCTCAACTTCCGCACATCCTATGTAATTCAGTTCAACCAACTCATCGAGAAAGCCTTTGGCAAGAACGTCGTGACCATCGGCTACGTCGGCCAGCTTGGCCGCCATCTCCCCGCCACTCTCAATGACATCAACGTGCCTGATCCGCACCTTGCCAGCATAGGAAATCCACTCACCGTTCGTCCCACGGCGGCGGCGCTTCCGGGGCTCGGCAGCGTCAGCGATTACCTTTCCATCGGCTCCTCCAGCTACAACTCGCTGCAGACCAGCTTTCAGCGCCGGTTGAGCCGCGGTCTCACCCTCACCGCCAACTACACCTACTCGCACGCGCTTGATGACGTCACCGATCTCAGCCTTGAAGGGCAGGAGGGCTGGGGCAATCTCGATCCGTTCGACATCTCCGCCTTTGAGTACGGCAGCAGCGATCTTGACCTGCGTAATCGCTTTGTCGCCGCCTTTACCTATGAACTCCCCAAGATCGGCCACGCCAACGCCATCGAGAAAATCGCGCTGAACGGCTGGCAAACCAATGGCATCCTGGTGTGGAACTCGGGCAGCCCATTCAGCATCACAGACAACTATTCCTACCCTGGCAATTCCATCTACAGCGGCATCGGCGGCGGCACCACCCGGCCCCTGCAGATCGGTGACCCGCACCTGGCGCACCGGGGCATCTCCGAGTGGTTCAACCGGGCTGCCTTTGAAACGCCGCAACTCGGCCAGTTCGGTAACACGCCGCGCAACAGCCTGACCGGGCCTGACTTCAAGCACTTCGACTTCTCCATCTTCAAGGACTTCGCCCTCACCGAACGCTACAACCTGGAGTTCCGCGCCGAATCCTTCAACCTTTCCAACACGCCCGGCTACTTCGTTGCCAACAACCAGAACGACTTCGCGACCACCAACGAGGTCGCCGTGAACCCGGCCATCACAGGTGCGCCCCTGGCTCCAAGCGCTGCCTTCGCACAGATCACCACCACCAACCCGTCCTATGTGCCGCGTGAACTGCAGTTTGCCCTGAAATTCCAGTTCTAACGCGTTTCTTCCAGAGAGGCACTCCGCCATCATCCTGAGCGCCGCGAAGGATCTCTGTATTCCTCGCGGCGGCTCTAGGGTGTATCGACATACAGAATCCAGGTGCCGCGACGGCATCATCTCAACCGGAGCAAGACGGTTTCTGTCTTGCGGAGCGGAGAGACCCCTGTATCTTGGGGCGGCTACGGGTCTTCGACTTCACTGGAAGAAATACAGGGGTCTCTCCACTCCGCTGACCGAGTCAGCTCCGGTCGAGATGACACATCTGAGGACGAAGACCTATCTGTCGACACACCTGATGTGATGAATCTTCATTCATTACGCCGGCCCACCTTCACGCGGCCTCCCAGACATCCCCCGCATGGAAGGCCTGAGCCGAAAGCCCTGCTTCGGCAGCCGCGATCCCCAGCAGCTCCGCAGGCTCACGGTACGGCTCGTCGGTCAGGGCAAACGTGCCCCAATGCACGCCGAGCAGATGTCCCGCGCCGCAATCCCCGGCAATCCGCACCGACTCCTGCGGATCAACGTGTTGCGTCTGCATAAACCACCTTGGTGCGTAGGCCCCGATGGGCAGTGCTGCGACAACTGGCGGCCCGCATCGTCGGCCAATCTCCCGGAAGATGGCGCCGTCCCCATACCCTGTGTCGCCCGCGAGGTACACCACACCCCTCGGTGTATGAAGGACAAAACCTCCCCAGAGCGCCATGCGCCGATCGCGGAAGCCGCGCGAGGACCAGTGATACGAAGGCACGATCGTGGCACGAACCTGTCCGGAAGACCCCGCGTCTTTCGAGTGTTCCGCGTGTTCCGAACCCTCCAAGAGCTCGAAGCTGTCCCACCAGTCACCCGTGCTGACCTCGATGTCCCTAGCGGCCGCACGCAGGATCGTGTCATTGCCCAGGGGCGTCAGCAGGCGCGGGTGATGTGTCTCCCAAAGCTGCCGCAGCGTCATGAGGTCCAGGTGGTCGTAGTGGTTGTGCGTCAGGAGCACGGCATGAATCGGAGGCAGATCAGACAGCGCAACGGCGGGCGGGTTGTGTCGGCGAGGGCCAAGGTAGCGAAACGGACTGGCCCTGTCCGACCAAACAGGATCCACCAGAAGGTTCATCCCCGCTACCTGAATCAACAACGAGGCATGGCCGATACACGTGATGCGCAGGCCGGACACGGTCTGCGCCGGAAGGAGGCCGGAACACGCCGCGACCACAGCAGGCCAGCGCGACCGGACGCCTCGGAATCGCCAGCGCAGAACCTCAGCCAGGGACCTGTCAGAGGTCGGCTGCCCGGGGTTGAAGAATCTCGTGCCATCGAAATGATCTGACGGCGGCCCGCTGTAGTATCTGTTCTGCAACGATGCCTCTTTCGTACTCACCGCGTGAACTACGCCGCCTTGTGCGCCAGATCGCGCGCGAAGCCGAGCGTCTCCTCAATCAAATGCTGCCGGATCCAGTAATTAGTTGCGTTAAACAGGCCCGCAAAGCGCACCCAGAGCGGATTGCGCACATCAATCGTGCAACGTAACTTCGATTCAGTTGCCGACACCGCAGTCACCTGCATCTCCCACCCGACCTTGAGGTGAAAGGGAAGCAGGTGCATCAGGTAGCCTCGGCTCCGTTCAGAAAAGAGTCGGACATGATCGGCATTCAGCAGATCGGTGCGGTAGTGTTGAATCAACAAGGCGCCGGCAATCGATTCCACATTGACCATGCCGGTGAAATCCTTGCCGCGCTGGGTACCGATGGCCCGGTGTCCTCGGGCGCAAGCCTTGTAATCGGCCTCGGAAAGCGTGAACAGCCAATCGTTCAGATGGATCGCGCTGAGCGGAAGCGCGACTGAAGCCTCGTGAGAAAAGATCATCGGGTCCTTCCGTACATCCTGCTACGCCTGCACCAGCGGAATCACTTCATGCTCCACACCCAACAGAAACTCACAGGCATGCAGATCGAGGAACTTTTCCTCATCCGGGCGAATGGTGGCCATGTAATTCGGCGATTCGAAGACGCCGGCCAGACCCGCAAGATCGTCAAACCATAGCTCGGTAGAGCCGTCGATGTGGTTGTCCGGCAGGCCCGGAAGCGCTTCGCCCGTGGCAGGGCACTGTACATAGCGCCTCACATGCTGCTTTACCTCAGGCAGCGAACGGAACAAAGGTCCGTGCTGATCCCGATGATAGGCCACAAATTCTTCATGACTCATTTCGGGTTTTCTGCGCAGAAGAATCGTCAACTTCGTCATACATGGCCTCTATGTGAATATCATTCACATCTAGAGTGAGATGCACTTGCAGTGGAAAGGCTGTATCCAAGGCGTGAAACGACCCAAAACCTACCACCATGGCGATCTGAAATCGGCCATGATCCACGCAGCGCTCGAGTTGGTTGGAGAAAAGGGCCCACGCGGCTTCACGCTCAACGAAGCCTCACGCCGGGCGGGTGTCAGCGTGAGCGCGCCCTACAACCACTTCAAGGACAAGGAAGCGCTTCTGATCGAGATCGTTTTGCTTGGCAATCGAACGCTGGAAGCGGAACTTAGGGCTGCTGCGGCGGCAGCGCAAACCCCCGCAGCGCGCCTCCAGGCGGTCTACCTTGCCTATATTCACTTCGCCGACCAGCACCCCGGCCTGTTCGCTGTAATGTTCCAGTCCGGCATCGACAAATCACCTTATCCCGAGGTGCATGCCTCTGCCGCAGCGGCCTTTGATGTCGCCGTTGAAATCGCTACGCAGATCGAACCGGCCGCTGCATCCGCTATGCAACTTGCCTTGGCTGTCTGGACCATGGCGCACGGCTTCGCCACCCTGAGTGCCGAAGGCGCCCTGGACCAGGCAGAGAACCATCGCGCTCCACCCGCGGCCGACGCCCTGGTTCTCAGGCTCCTGCCGAGGTGATCGACAACTTTCTTGCCCAGAATTGTTTCCACACAGGTCCCAGAACTGTTCCACACAGGTGTAAACACGCCTCATCCTGAGCATGGCGAGGCTCCCTGTTTCCTCCACGGCTGCTCCACCTCTTCTGGAAACTGCTGTCGTGGCTGCGCCAGAACGACTGAACCCGCTCCAGGGAGCGGGTTCAGTCAAGCCGTTATGACAATCTGATAGGTGGGAAAACGCAATCCCAACCTAGCCCTTCATGACGACTTCCTTGTCCTGCGGAGCGCTGCGAATCGTGGCTAGCGGGATCTTCAGATGTGCCTGCGCCATCTTGTCCGGCATCCTGGCAATCCACTGATTGAGGGAGACGTCTGTATACACATGCGTCTTGAACATCTCCAGGAAAACCAGGTCTTCCGTACCGGTGTTTTCGATCGAATGGCCCGCCATGGTGGGAACATACCCCACGTCATTGGCGTTGAAATCCATGGTGCGGGCTCTGGCTGCGGTAGTCACCACCGTCATCCGACCCTTGCCCTTGATCCAGTACTGCCACTCGCTCACATTGGTGTGCCAGTGCATCTCCCGGATCGCTCCAGGCTTCAGGGTCACGATGGCCGAGGCGATATTGGCTGAGACCGGGAACACTGTGGAGTCAATGATCCGAACCTCTCCGCCCGCGGTTGTCTTGGTGGGCGGCATGGCAGACGTCTTGAAAGTGTCCTTGTTCGTGGTTTCAAGATGCTCACCCAGGAAGCGCCGATCGCTCTCGAGCGAGTCCGGAAGCGGCGCCTCAAAGATGTAGAGTTCCGTCGCGGGAAGCTTATCGAACACTGGCCGTGTCCAGGTCATATTCTTCTGCACGATATCAGGCGAGGTATGCGCAAGAAATTCCGAAAGCAGGAAGGTATCGTCCTCGGAAAAGTTGCCCTCATCAAACACGAGCAGGAACTCGCAGCCATCACCCTCCAGGCCCTGAATCGAGTGCGGAAAGCCGGCCGGGAAATACCACAGATCACCCACACCGATATCGTCAATAAACATCTTGCCGTCAGGCTGCATAACGCTGACGCGGGCCTTGCCGGTCAACATGATGGCCCACTCGTCGGCGGTGTGCCAGTGCAGCTCGCGGAAGGAGCCCGCGGTCAGCCGCATATTCACACCGGCGATCTCCTTCGACGGAGGCAACTCGCGCTGGGTCACCTGGTGCGTCCAACCACCGCCTTGCATTCTCTTCGGCGCTAGATCAAACGAGAACCAGATTGGACCGGGGTTGCCGTGGTCGGTGAACGGGGGGGTGTTGGAATCTGGATTCTCATCCAGCAGCGGCTTGTTTTCAGGCCCCGGATCGCTGTTGCTCGGAGGCATCCGTCCGGCCTTCTGTTCCGCCCGGTTTTGGCCCATCGCACTTGCACCCATAAATCCAGCGCTGGCCAGTGCCGCTGCGCCAACAAACATCCGCCTGGAAACAGAGGCCCGAGGGGTCTCGTCCACCTGTACTTCAATGTCCTGAGGACGATCTTCTTGATTACTCATCGCTATTCCTGCCAATCTTTAAAGCACAAGCCCAAATGGCTCAGCTCAGTGTCTGTGTCAATTAGAGTCTACAGGTGATAGCGGGGTGTACGTATGTTTGCAGAAACTTATCGGGTTTGTCGATCACAGGGGACCTTATGAGTCGGTTCGGCGATCAGCGCCGCCCAGCCCCGATCAAGCCGATCGTGTTATGCGAGATACGAGCTCTGGCTGCGTCAACGATCTCTTGGAGGCGTTTACCAGACCTTGGTGGCCACAATCTTGGGCCTCCCAGGCCTCCCGTCAATCATTCTGACCTGAACGACAGCTTCAAAATTACCCTTCTCGCCCGGCATCAGCCCTCCCTGCTTCAAATCCTCCAGGCTTCGCTCGTCGGCAAGCGTATCCGCTGCGGCAATTGTTCCGTTCTCTCCAATGCCGGCTGCTACGACGACAATCTGTTCTGTTAAGGGATCGTAGAAGCGCGCGATCAGACCATAATCGTCAGTAACTTTATTGAGGGCCACCGAAGTGTAAACCGACCATTTCCGTTTCGGATCGGCACGATCCTCAATTTCGAAGGTATCCACGCTGGGACGAACAAAGTGAAAGCGTAGGGGGTCGGTCAGCCGCATCGTCCAGGGATTGTTGAACCCGGATATCAGGATGATCGGGCCTTTCTGCAGATCAGAAAACGAGGTCTGCGCCGAGGACTCGACATTGATCACCTTGTTGTATCTGGCAAGAACCCCCTGCAGCTTTGCCAGCGCGATCGTATCGGCCAGAGCCACCGGATCGGAGTGCAAGGGGTGGCCGCCGACCGAAGCATCACTGGTTTCCGCAACTGGTGCCTTGGTCAGTGCGAGAACAGATCCCACTGTAATCAGCACCGGTTCCTGGTTCGTCAGGAAGGGCTGCCAGAACAGCTTGACCGCCGAAGGGCGGGAAAGCGACCGAGCCAATACAACGCCCAAAACACAGGCAAGGAGCAAAACGCCGGCCAAAGCAAGCAGCGGACCTCTACGCCGGCTCGGTTCCGTGGTCCGGCTCGGCTCTTCCATGGTTGCCGGAGCCACTGCCTCGGTCTCAACCAAAGCTGGCTGTGGCCCTGGCTTGTCTACGGGGAGGGCTGCCGCCTGCCCAGGCGCAAGCTTGAACTCCGGAACATAAGAGCCTGGGCGCAATTCAATCCGCAGTTCTTCCAGGTGTGCCGGTTCGTAATAGTACTGGGCCAGCCGCTTCCGCACCTCTCCAGCAGTAACCCGGACCACGGGATCCGCATTCAGGTCGTACCCAGGTAAACGCCCGAACGCCTCGACACCAATCGTGCGCTCCTTTAAGTCCTCTTGGCATCCGGTCAGGGTTTTGCTGACAACGTATTTCAAAAAGCTCGGATATCGCCGACTGTGATTGAAGTGAGGGCTATTCTGGATTCGCACCAGCTGTTGCTCGATGAGGTCGGCGGGAACGGCACTGCCGTATTGGGTTTCATTAGCCATGTGAGACACGAACGGCGGTGCTTTTCCAGGGGTATTATACCCCCCTGCTGGCACGCTACTCCTACGCTTAAAGTTCGCTGGATGAACCACATAGTGGTAGGCAGGAAGCTCCATGCAGTAGCTCACCTGTTCATTGGTTTTTCGGGGCCGCTATGGTTGGCCGGCTACAAAAGAGAAATTTCCAGCGCCTGGAGACGCACTAGCGGCTCGTCCGCTAGTGCAGCGATGTTTCCCCACCACTGTGGTGCGGACTGTCGCATTTGCCCAAGGTAGGCAGGCCGGCAAGAGCTCGACAATACCCAAAGACCCCTCCCCGCTGAGAAGGCGGGGACGCGTAAGAGAATGAGGAATTGGTAGGAATGAAACAGCGACATAAGCAAAGAAAAGTTCTAGTTCGGGGTAGCGTGCTTTCCACCTGCCTGCTGCTCCCCGGTGTGATGGCATCCCCGCGCCTTGCCCTGGCTCAGGTAGTCAGCGGTACCATTACGGGCACCGTACAGGATGCAACCGGAGCCGTGATTCCGGGTGCATCGGTCGTGCTGACCAATCAGGCCACCAAGGACAAGCGCACCGTCACCAGCAACGGGTCGGGCGTCTTCAACCTGACCGGCCTGCCGTCCGGCGATTTCACCGTCACGATCACCGCACCCGGCTTCAAGAACTTCTCGGAGAACAGCATTCACCTGGATCCGGGTGACAGCCGTAACCTGCCCGACCTGAAATTGGTAACCGGCGAAGCCACCCAAACCGTCACGGTAGAGGCTGAAACCGGCGTCCCCCTGGACACAGGCGAAAAAAGCGATCTGATCACCGCGGAGGAGATCACCCACCTTTCCGTGGAAGGCCGCGACGTCACGGAACTGCTGAAAACCCTGCCGGGTTTTGCCATTACGCAGGGTGTCAATGGTGCGGTCACCAACCAGGCTGCCGATCCCTCGCAGGTGAACGTTACCGGATCGCTGGGATCCTACGCCGCGAACGGCAATCTGGCGTCGGGCAACAACCTGAAGCTGGACGGCGCCGACATCACCGATCCTGGCAGCTACGGCGCCGGTCTTCAGAACGTGAACTACGACCAGGTAGCCGAGGTGAAGGTGCAAACCTCCAACTTCGGCGCTGAGTATTCCAAAGGACCCATCGTGATCAACACGGTGACCAAGTCCGGCTCGGACCACTTTCACGGTGAGCTCTACACCTATGCCCGTACCAGCCAGCTGGACTCTTCAGACGCCCTGAATGCTCCTACCGGGCAGAGCAAAGATCCTGACCACGAGGTGTACCCCGGCATCGCGATCGGCGGTCCGGTGCTGATCCCGGGGACGAACTTCAATCACAGCCGCGCGCTCACCTTCTTCGCCGGCGCTGAAGATTACGCACAGCACAACATCTACGCTTACGGCTCTTCCGGCACAGCCCTGATTCATTCCCTTCTACCCACCCTGGCCATGCGCGGTGGTGACTACAGCCAGAACGCGCTGCAGCAGTACCTGGGACCAAACCTTGCCCCGCCAGGCTCCTGGGCGCCGACGATGATTAACGGCTACTCCGTCAACCAAAACTCCGTCGCGACCACCCTCGGGTACGGCAACGTCGCGCAGGTGCCCCTGTTCGCAAAGGATGGCACGGCGCTGGCCAATGGCCAGTTGCCGGCTGCCTACCAGGACAAGGGCGGGCAGTACATCCTTAACACATTTCCCACGCCCAACACGGTTCCGACCCTGGTGAACCCCTTCAATTTCCAAGGTGTGAACTACATCAATGACACACTCTGGCAGGCGATCGGACGCGTGGACCTTGCGATCTCGCAGCGCAACCACTTCTTTGCCCGTTACAGCGTGGAACGCGGTCACTCCGGTGAGCCAGACGCCATCTACTACAACCCGCCAAACGGCTTCAACACCCCAGGCGGCGGTTTGAGCACCATCAACTCCGAGGGAATGGCGACCAACCTCACCACCATTCTTAGCCCGACAGCAACAAACCAGGTGTTTGCCAACCTGATCTACCTGGATCAGGCCTTTGTCAGCGGCAACGTAAGCGCACTGAGCAGCTACCCCTACCAGGGAGCCTTTGCGAACGGCAAGACCACAATTCCGGAGTTGCAGGCCTACAATGGCCCCCTCGGCTCCGGCGGCCTGCCGCTCGCCATCATCCCGGACTACACCAATGGACCGATCTTCTCGCACAAATTCGACCCCGAAGCTGGCGACAACTTCACCAAGGTGTGGGGAACGCATACGGCCACTTTCGGTGTTTATGGCACGCGTGTGACCAATAACCAGTTGGCGCAGCCGCAAAATACCAATGCCACAAACGGCTACATTGACAACTACTACCAACCCGGTGTCGGGCAAACGATCACCGACCTGCCCTATGGTGGGAACCCCGGAATGAACTACACCGCGTCCGGCAACTACTCCACCAATGAGCTGGAAGGTTTTGTGGGCGGCTATGGACAGACGAACGTTCTTCCGCACGCGAACCTGTATTTCTGGAATATCGACTTCTTTGCCAATGATTCCTGGCGGGTCACGTCGAGGCTTACGGTCAATCTGGGCATGCGTTTCGAGCATGTGGGTCTGTGGAACGACGCCTACAACAACGGCGTGGCAGTCTTCAATCCGGCCCTGATTGCTTCGGGAGCGGCCAATTCGCCGTACCCGGGCTTCCTCTGGCACTCAATCGACCCGGCGCTGCCTTCCTCCGGTAACTCTTCCGCCCCTCTGTACTATGAACCGCGCGTGGGCTTTGCATTCGACGTTCTCGGGAACGGCAAGACAGTTCTCCGTGGCGGCTGGGGCGAGTACCGCGGGCATGACTCCTACAACGACGCCTACCAGGACCTCAACGTAAGCCAGAACGTCAGCACCGTCTCCTACGGTGTGTCCTCGCTATATGCCATCAGCCAGCAACACGTGAACGCCAGCACCGCGGGCATCCCGTTTACCTCGAAGTTCGCCACCACCGGCCCGGAATTTGGCGTCACGAGGGGTGACAATGAACAGCCGCTGGCGGATACCTACAGCTTGACGCTCAACCAGCAGCTGCCCAAGCACCTGGTCTTGATTGCAAGCTACGTGGGCGATAACAACCGCTATCTTCTCAACGGCGGAACCACGTCCATCGCGGCTCTCGATAACGTGAACTCCATCCCGATTGGCGGTCTCTACAGGCCGGATCCTTTGTCGGTGAACGGCAATTTCGGTCGGGTGCTTACTCCCACCGGGGTCAACAATGGCAGCTCCACCAATGCCAATGTCGTCGTCTCCGCCGGTCCTCAGCAGATGAACGAGTACCGTCCGTTGAACACCAACGCGGTCCAGTATGGCGACCTTTACATCACCAATCACAACCTGTTCGCGAACTACAACGGGGCGCAGATAGGTCTGACGCGGCAGACCGGCCGCATCCTGTTCAATGTCAACTACACCTTCTCGAAGGCCCTGGGCATCCGCGGCGCCGGCGACAACGACGCCAACGGCTACCCCGGAGATCCGTTCAACATTTACAACAACTACGGCAGCGAAACCTTCGACCGTCGGCACATTTTCAACGCAACCTACACATTTGAGTCGGGCAAGTTCATCAAGAACAAGCTGGTCGGTGGCTTCGTGAACAACTGGGAACTCTCCGGCATTACCTCATTCCAGAGTGGCGCCAGCATTGTGGCGATTGCCAGCAATCCCGGCCTTATGCCCATCGGCACCATTGGCACCGTGGGAGGCGCTGTCTCCATCCCGGTTATCAACACCGAATACCTCGGTACACCGGACGTGAGTCTGCAGCCCACGGTCCTCAGCAACCCGCGTGTCGGCCTCGGCCATAACCAGCTAATTAACCCGGCCGCCTTTGGTCTGCCAAACTTCCTTCAAAATGGGCAATATCAACTGCCGTTCCTGCCGGAACCGGCGTACTTCGACACGGACCTGAGTGCTCAGAAGGCCATCACGCTCCGTAAGGAGCAAAGCGTGATCTTCCGCATCTCTGGCTTCAACTTCGTCAACCACCCGCTGCAAACGCTCTCCACAGCCTTCACCAACGAATACCAACTCAATTTCACCAATCCAACCGGCACCAGCTACGCCCAGAACGGCAGCAATCCCGCGCTCGGCTTCGGTACCTTCCCTTACAAAACCGGCCGCCGCGTCGCGGAGGTCAGTGTGAAGTACATCTTCTAAACCGCCGGGAAGACTTTGGCCGGGACCTGTCTTCAGGTTCCGGCCACTTTCTCGCGTCGGTATCAGAATCGCCAAGTGTAGGTCCGCGCCGGTGAGCAGTCCACCAGCGCCATGCTTTGAAGGCGGCCTGCCCTGTCCCTGCCGGCGGGCGTACGACCCCACGGCGCTCATCACAAAAGAAAGCCTGGGCAGCTTCCCGGCAAGGCGAGCTCTCTCGCCCTTTCGCCACGTAAGCGCTTGCATGGGCTTGGGTCTTTGTTGCATCCTGAGATGCCAATCCAGGTTGAGCCAAGGGTGATCTATGCGAGCGCGTCTGTTGACCTTTTTTTTGACGGTGTCTGTGGTTGTCGGTCAGGGAGCCGGTTTCGCGCAGGCGCCTGCCGAGTCCGGCGCGCGCTGGAGCGAAGCCAGGGCGCAGAGCTGGTACAAGGAGCAGCCCTGGCTGGTGGGGGCGAACTTCGTCCCCTCAGACGCCATCAATGAGTTCGAAATGTTTCAGCCGGCCACCTTCAATCCCACGCTGATTGACAAGGAACTGGGCATGGGCGAAGCGGCCGGCATGAACACAATGCGTGTGTTCCTGCAGGATCAGCTCTGGCTCAGCGATCCCAAGGGCTTTCAACAGCGGCTCGACACCTTTCTCGGCATTGCCTCCAGGCATCACATTCGCCCGTTGCTTGTGCTTTTTGATTCCTGCTGGGAGACCGACCCGCACCTCGGCCCGCAGCATCCGCCCATCCCCGGCGTGCACAACTCCGGCTGGGTGCAGAGCCCGGGCAAGCAACGCCTGCTTGATCCCGCAGTCGAACCCCAGTTGAAGGCCTACGTGCAGGGTGTCGTCGGAGCCTTCGCCAATGACAATCGCGTCCTCGGCTGGGACATTTGGAATGAACCCAATAACAAGGGTGGCGATGCTGTGGCGGACTACGCCGCCAAGGTGCGCCGCGTGAACGAACTGCTCCCCAAGGCCTTTGCCTGGGCCCGCGCGGCGCACCCCACGCAGCCTCTTACCAGCGGCGTCTGGGACGGCGACTGGAGCCACCCTGACAAGGAAAGCGAAACGACAAAGATCCAGCTCGCCGAATCCGACGTCATCTCTTTCCACAGCTACGACTGGCCGGAGATCTTCGAGGCCCGCATCCAGGAGTTGCAGCCGCTGCATCGTCCGCTGCTCTGCACCGAGTACATGGCGCGCGGCAATGGCAGCACCTTTGACACCATCCTGCCCCTGACCAAGAAATACAATGTGGCGGCCATCAATTGGGGACTCGTCGCCGGCAAGACGCAGACCTACCTGCCCTGGGACTCCTGGGAGCGGCCCTATGTGCTGAGCAAGCCGACAATCTGGTTCCACGAGGTCTTCAAGCAGGACGACACGCCCTATCGTCAGCGCGAAATCGACCTCATGCGCCAGCTCACGGGCCGCGGAACGCCCGTATCGCAAAACGTCAACCCGCCTGTCGCTTCCAATTCGTCGAACGGCCCAAGGCACGAGTAATTTAAAGGCCTGGAGAGGCAAGCTCTGTGGTTCGAAAGCGGTGGAAAGGAACGGGGGCGCGCAGGCGCGTGGTGCAAGCGGCGCTGCTGCTCCTGTTCAGCGGGACATTCGCCCTCTGCGCGCAATCGGCTCCGGCACCCCCTGCCGCTGTACCCCCGTCCGCACCGCCCCCGGCAGCTTCCGGCCCTGTTGGCCCGGTGGTCCCCGGGAACTTCACGGACATTGCGGCCGCACGCGGCGTTACCTTCACCGGCGTCGCTTCGCACACGACGCACAAATACCTCATGGAGACCATGGGTTCGGGGGTGGCCGCGTTTGATTTCGATAACGACGGCCTGCTGGATCTCTACTTCGTCAATGGTGCGCCTCTCAGCGATCCCACGCCCAAGGGCACGGTGCCGCAGAAAACCTCGCCGGGTGACTGGAACCGGCTTTACCACCAACGGAAGGATGGCACCTTCGAAGACGTGACCGAAAAGGCCGGACTGCAGGGCGTGGGCTACGGCATGGGCGTGGCCGCCGGCGACTTCGATAATGACGGCTTCGAGGACCTCTACGTCACCTCCTACGGCGGCAACCACCTCTACCGCAACAACGGCAACGGCACCTTTACCGACATCACCGCGAAGTCCGGCACCGGCGGCGATCCCACCCCCGGCAACTCGTGGTCCACCAGTGCGGCCTGGGTCGACCTCGACAACGACGGTCGTCTCGATCTGGTGGTGCTCCGCTACGTGAAGTGGGACTTTGAGGATGTCTGGTGCGGCGAACATCGTGACGGCTACCGCGCCTACTGCCACCCGGATGTCTTTCCCGCCATCGCGCCGCTGGCGTACCACAACAACGGCGACGGTACATTCACGGAAGAGGCGGCCAAGCTGGGTCTCGGCAACCCCGGCAAAGGCCTTGGGATCGCGATCGCCGACTTCGATCGCGACGGCAAAACCGATCTCGCCGTTGCCAATGACTCCATGCCGGAGTTCCTGTTCCACAACAAGGGCGATGGCACCTTTGAGGAGACCGGTTTGCTTGCCGAAATCGCCGTCGATGGCGATGGCCACACCTATGCCGGCATGGGCATCGACTTCCAGGACTACAACGACGACGGCCTGCCCGACCTCGTCATCACCAACCTCGCCAACCAGAAATATGCCCTCTACCGCAACAATGGCGACGGTTCTTTTACCTATGACACCTATGTGTCCGGTCTCGCGCCCATGACGCTGCTGCACTCCGGCTGGGGCATCCGTTTTCTGGACTACGACAACGACGGCAAGAAGGACCTGCTCATCGCTCAGGGCCACGACCTCGATACGGTAGAGCTGAACTACCCGCAGCTGCACTACAAAGAGCCCATGCTGCTGGCCCGCAACATGGGCAAGGGCAACTTCGTCGACGTCTCCGGGAGCTCGGGTTCAGCCTTTGCGGAGCGCTGGGTGAGCCGCGGCATGGCGGTCGGCGATCTCGACAACGACGGCCGGGTCGATGCCGTCGTCAGCACCAATGGCGGTCCCGCGCACATCCTGCACAACACCACCGCCACGGGAAACCACTGGCTCACGCTGCTGCTCGTCGGCCACAAAAGCAACCGCGACGCCATCGGCGCGGAGATCCGGCTCACCACGCCGGCCGGATCGCAGTCCTGGACCGTCTCCACCGCCGGCAGCTATCTCTCCTCCAACGACAAGCGCGCCCACTTCGGTCTGGGTGCGAGCGAGGAGGCGGCCACGATCGACATTCGCTGGCCCAGCGGCATCCATCAGACCCTCACCCACGTCCATGGCGACAAGATTGTGCGCGTGGAGGAACCCGCCGCCTCCACCCCGCCGGCAGCCACTGCCACTGCAGCTCGCTAAGCCTCCAACCGCTCCCCGGCTGCCACACAATAGCCCCGCGACACTTGATCCTTTACAGGCTGGTGCCCGGGGAGGGAAGATGCTGTAGCAATGAGAACGACGTTCCAATCCTCCCAACGCGGAATCCAACGCGGGCACCAGCGCAGGTCTCTGCTCGCCTGTCTGCTGGCCTTCGCCAGCCTGGCGCCCTGCCTCCGTGCGCAGACCCCCAGCGCCAGTCCCCTGGAGAATGGTGCGGAGCGCTCCGTGGAAGGCGCACAGCCCGCCCCGCAGAGCGGCGTCAACACCGGGGGCGCCCATTCCGCGGTCCTCGATGCGGAACACCGTCCCATCACCGCGGGCGGTTTCGTCGCCACTGGCCCCACGGTCTTTCAGGATGTCGCGAAGGCAGCCGGTCTCACCTCCTGGACCCACCACATGGGCTCGCCCGAAAAGAACTTCATCCTGGAGACGGTCGGCTCCGGCGTGGCTCTTCTGGATTACGATAACGACGGCTGGCTCGACATCTACCTGGTCAATGGCTCCAACGTTGACGCCGAAAACGGCAAAACCAAACCCGGCCACGCCGCGCTCTTCCACAACAACCACGACGGTACCTTCACCGACGTCACTGCCAGGGCCGGCGTCGGCAATGACCGTTGGGGCTTCGGCGCCGTCGCCGCAGACTACGACAACGACGGCTGGCCCGACCTCTACGTCACCAATTACGGCAAAAACCGGCTGTATCACAACAACCACGACGGCACCTTCACCGATGTCGGGGAAAAGGCCGGCGTCACCGTGGGCGCCTGGTCCACCGGCGCCACCTGGGGTGACTACGACGGCGACGGCCTGCTTGACCTCTTCGTTCCCGGCTACGTGCACATCGATCAGTTGCCGCAAGCCGGCGCTCAGGCGTCCAACACGGCGCCGCTCGCCTTCTGCGAGTTCCGCGGCGTCAAGGTGATGTGCGGTCCGCACGGCCTGCGCGGCGAGCCCGACCACCTCTTCCGCAACAACGGCGACGGCACCTTTACTGACGTCTCGCAGCACGCCGGCGTCGGCGACCCCAATCACTACTACGGTCTGTCCTCGCTCTTCATCGATCTCAACGGCGATGGCAAACCCGATCTCATCGTCGCCGACGACTCCACGCCGAACTACCTCTACATCAACAAGGGCGATGGCACCTTTGAGGACGACAGCTTCGCCAGCGGCTTCGCCCTGAACGAAAGCGGCCGTGAAACCGCGTCCATGGGTATCGGCGCCGGCGACCTCACTCACAACGGCCGCGTGGATCTGTACACCACCACCTTCTCTGACGACTACAACCCGCTCTACCGCAATGATGGCGACGCCAACTTCACCGACATCGCCTACCAGGCCGGCATCGCCGAGATCACCTACCCCTTTCTCGGTTGGGGCACCACGTTTCTTGACTACGACAACGACGGCTGGCTCGATATCTTCGTCGCCAACGGCCATGTCTATCCGCAGGTCGACGCGCAGAGCTGGGGCACCACCTACGCCCAGCGTCCGCTGCTCTTCCACAGCGATGCGGGCAAACTCACCGTTGTGCCCGCCGTTGAAAATACCGGCCTGGCCAAGCTCGCCACCTCGCGCGGCGTCGCCTCCGGCGATCTCTTCAACGACGGCCATCTCGACCTGGTTGTAAATAATATGGATGGCACGCCGTCGCTCTTCCGCAACGTCGTGAAGACCGACAACCATTGGATCGGCTTGCACCTGGTCGGTGCCTCTTCGGCCGAGCCCGGCAAGCCCGGCAGCCCCCGCGATGCCATTGGCGCCACCGTCTGGGTCACCGCCGAGGGCTTTCGGCAGCGCGCCGACGTGATCGCCGGCGGCAGCTTCGCCTCCGGCCCGGATCCGCGCCTCCACATCGGCATTGGCGCCGCAAAGGGGATCGACAAAATTGAAGTCCGCTGGCCAAGCGGCCGGACCGAGACGGTCGCCCCACCGGCCAGGCTGGATACCTTCTATACCCTCACCGAAGGCCAGGGCTTCAGCCCCTACGCCAGCCCCCTTTCGGTTGCGGTCAATAAAAAGCACTAAAAGCGCGCCGCGCTTGACGAAAACCGGATCGCAAACTTACATTCGGCTGGTCTCTTGTAAGCGATTGCAACCCGGGCAACGATGCTCAACCCGTCCACCCAGCTTCTGATCCTGAGTACCACCGGAGTTCCCATGAAACGCCTGCTCTCCCTCACCTTTGCCCTGGTGCTCGCTCCTTCCGCCGCCGTTCCGCTCGCGCACGCGGCCGCTGTCACTTCCTCGGCTGTTACTTCCTCGGCCTGGGGAAAGACCGCGACGGGCCAGCCGGTTGAACTGTACACGCTCACGGACAGCGCCCTCACCGTGCATATCACGAACTACGGCGCGCATATCGTGAGTGTGGAAGCTCCCGGCCGCGACGGTAGGAAAGCAGATGTCGTACTGGGCTACAAGGACCTCGCCGGCTACGTCGGCGACAAGGATACCTACATGGGCTCCGTGGTCGGCCGTTACGGCAATCGCATCGCCGGCGGCACCTTCAGCCTCAACAGCACCGCTTACCACATTCCCACCAACAACCACGGCAATGCGCTCCACGGCGGCACGGTGGGCTTCGACCGCAAGGTCTGGACCGCGCACCCCATCAAGGATGGCGTGGAGCTCACCCTCGTCAGCCCGGATGGCGACATGGGCTTTCCCGGCCAGCTGACCGCGCATGTGCGCTACACGCTCGAGGGCACGTCCCTGCACATCAACTACACGGCTGACACCACGAAACCCACCGTCGTGAACCTCACCAACCACACCTACTTCAACCTAGGCGGCGAAGGCAGCGGCCCCATCCTGAACGAGGTCCTCACCTTTCCTGCCGACCGCTACACTCCGGTCAATGCCACGCTCATTCCCACCGGCCAGCTCGCGCCCGTGGCCGGCACCCCGTTCGACTTCCGGCAACCCACACCCATCGGCCAGCGCATCCACGGGGACAACGAGCAGCTGAAAATCGCCGGCGGCTACGACCACAACTTCGTCCTGAACGGCGCGGGGAACGGTTCCGCAAAGGCCCTGCATGAGGCGGCAGAGGTCTTCGACCCGGCCAGCGGCCGCACCCTCACGGTCACCACGGACCAACCGGGTGTCCAGTTTTACTCCGGTAATTTCCTGGACGGCTCCGCGACCGGCGCTTCCGGAACCGCCTATGCGAAGAACGCCGGTTTCTGCCTGGAAACGCAGCACTTTCCCGACTCCCCCAATCAGCCCAGCTTTCCCAGCACGGCGCTGAATCCGGGCCGGGCTCTCCATTCCGAAACCGTTTTCACCTTTGGCGTCCGGAAGTAAAACAACCGCACACGCGTGAGGAGGCCTCGTTGAGTTCACGACTGTTTGTTGCCGCGGCTATAGTCCTGTCTGCCGTCGCCGGCGGAAGGCCAGCACCCGCGCAAACTTTCGCCCAAACACCCGCCGCCGGCTCCGCGGGCACCTTCACCAACCCCCTCCTGGACCACGGCCCCGATCCCTGGGTCATCGGCTACAAGGGGATGTACTACTACATGAACACCACGGGGGCCAACCTCACGATCTGGGCCACGCCGGATATCACCGATCTCCGCCACGCGCGCAAACAAATCGTCTGGACCCCGCCTGCCTCCGGCCCGTACAGCCATGACCTTTGGGCGCCCGAACTGCATCGCTTCGATGGCAAGTGGTATCTCTACTTCGCCGCGGACGATGGCCGCAATGAGTCGCATCGCCTCTATGTTCTCGAAAACACCGCCGAAGATCCCCTCTCCGCCCACTGGACCTTCAAAGGCAAGGTGGGCGACAGCACGGACAAGTGGGCCATCGATGCCTCGGCCTTTGAGGTCGAAGGCCAGAAATACCTCATCTGGTCCGGCTGGCGGGGCGATGCCGATGGCGAGCAGGACATCTGGATCGCCCACCTCAGCAATCCCTGGACCGTCGATTCCCCCCGCACCATGATCTCTTACCCCAAATATCCCTGGGAGCACGTCGGCGACCTGCCCGAGCGCCCCTCCACCCCGCACGTCGAAGTCAACGAAGGCCCCGAGTTCCTGCGGCACGGCAAGGATCTCTTCCTCGTCTACTCCGGCTCCGCCTGCTGGACCGATTACTACGAGCTCGGCGTCGCCGAAGCCCACGTCGGCGATAACCTCCTCGACGCGGCCTCCTGGCACAAGTTCGATCATCCCTTCTTCACAACAAACCACGCGGGCCACGTCTTTGGTCCAGGCCACAACGGCTTCTTCCAATCGCCCGACGGCACAGAGGACTGGATCATCTACCACGCCAACCCCGAGCCGCATCAGGGTTGCGACAGCTTCCGCGCGCCCCGCGCTCAGCGCTTCACCTGGAACGCCGACGGCACGCCCAATTTCGGGGAACCTGTCCCGGCAGGCACGTCCATTCAAAAGCCCTCGCGTTAAAAACTTCAGCGCTGAGGCGACCGCAACCCTCTTGCTGTGGCCGCACCTACTCTCCTCCGCAAGGTCCGCTCCCGATGAACCGCCGCTCCTTCTTTCAACTGCTCGCCGCGAGCGCCGCCGCCAGCCAGCTGCGAACCGCTTCGCTCTTGGCCGCCGGCCCTGCTCCGGGGAACGGCCCGGCCGCCTCGATCCCGAACAACTACTACCGTTTCCTCCCGGGCGAGCGCGAAGCTCTCGCCCGGACGCCGGGCCTCACCGGGATCGAAGACGGTTCCGTGCTTGCCGGCAGCCGCCGTCTTCACCTCAACGACACGCTGGATGGCTGGCGTGTGCTCGCCGTCACCGACATGAACGGCGTGCCCACGGCCGTCTTTGAAAAGCGCGTCACCTACCGCGGCGCGATCGTGTATCTCACTGCCGACCGGGGTGTCATTGCCACAATTCCGACCTTTCTGGGCGACCTCGCCACGATCGCACCGCGGCCGGTCACCGCGCCGCCCGATAAGCAGCTCACGCGCCGCAGCATGGCTCACCCCGGCCCCGATGTCCCCGGCAGCTACATCCTCTCCGCCGCCGGCGATCCCTCCTGGAACACCGTCGCTGCCCTCGGCCCGGAGTACCTCGGCTGGACCCTGGTCGGCAACCAAATCTCCGGCCCCGAGCGCTCGCTCTTTCTCGCCGAGGACGGCACCTCCCGCGAGCTCAACAACACGCCACCCCAGGCCGCCTGGGCGCCCGACGAGCTCAGCCCCGTCCTGAACCCCTCTGACTTTTTCCCATCCGATGCCGCTGAGCTTTGGCAATACAAAATCGGCTGGAGCAAGCGCACCCTTCTCGGCGGCTACACCCCCACCGCCAACATCGGCGTCTGGAACCCCGACTCGGAGTGCGGCTATGAAATTGCCGCGATCCTGCCCGAAACCGAAAACGCCTCGCCGCTCACCCGCGTCCTCGTTACTGTTCCCGAGGCGCAAATCACCCCCGGCATGCAGGTGCTTCGCGATGCCGGCGGCCGCGCCTTTCTCGAGCACTACCGCAACTGCGACGCCGCCCGCTTCTTCTCCACCCTGCTGGGCATTTGGCTGGAGTGGCATACCCTTTTTGAAGCGAACATGCCCGTCGAGATCCCCGACGAAAACCTGCGCGACTGCGCCCGTGCCGGCATCATGCTCTCACGCTGCTCCTACCGCGGCCTCCGCCCCACCTACCAGATCGGCGAAGGCGCGTACACCATGATTCCCGAGCGCTCGCACGCCCTCTTCCCGGTGGCGGCGTACGAGTTCGTCTGGGCCCAGCAGCTCTGGGGTCTGGCTCCCGACGCCGACCGATACCTGCAGTTCTATCTAGACAACTACATCCTCCCCGACGGCAATTTCCTCTACAACACGCAGGACCAGGTGGAAGCGCCGCTGAATGTCGGGTTATTCTTTCGCAACTCCGCCCGCGGCTTCTTCTATACCCGCGACCTCGCCGCCTTTCAGGCCCGCATGCCCGTGCTCCGCCGCATGCTGGACTACGTCCTCGAGCGCTACACCTACGCCCATACCCATTTTGCCCCGGATGATCGGCACTTCGGGCTGATCTGGGGATCGCCCGAAGCCGATCTCGGCGAAACCCAAAACGACTTTCCCGCCTCCCATCCCTTCTACTTCCAGAACGCCGCCAACCTGTGGCGTGGCGTGCATGACTACGCCGCCGCTCTCCGCTCCGCTGCGGGCCTCACGACACCGCCCGACGCCGCCCTGGCCGCCGAAGCCGCCCGTCTCGCCGCCCTGGCCGAGGGAATGCATGCGGATCTCGAGCGCTCGCTCCGCTCCACCCTGGACCGCCGCAGTCCCGCGATGAAAGCGGCCGGCATCTCGCCCTTCACCCCCGAGGACACGACCCGCGACCCGCACCACCTGATCTCCTATGAGACCCACCGCTTCATGCAGGACTGGTTCCTCGCCGACTGGACCGACCCTGAGATCGACCGTGGCCACCTTCATCACCGCGAGCTGGCCGGCCTTGTCCGCGCTGGCCTGACCATCAACGGCCCTGGCTCCCGCATGTCCAACTTCATGGAGCATGGCACCCTCGCCGCCCGCATCCGGCAGCCCGACTACCGTCCCTTTCTGCTCACCCTCTTTGGCCTGATCTGCTACGCCTCCGATTCCGGCTCGCGCTACTCCCCGGAGGACGCCCTGATCCCGGGCGGCTACGCCGGCGAAGGCAACAAGTATTCCTTTTCCGCGGTCGTCAACTCCGTCCTTCAGCCAACCCTCGGCCTCCGCTGGCTGCTCTGCTATGAGGAGTCAGACATCCCCCTCGTCCACCTGCAGAAAGCCGCGCCCTGCGAGTGGTTCGCCCCCGGCGAGCGCATCCACGTCGGCCGCTGCCCAACCCGCTTCGGCGAGCTCACCTGGACCACCGAAGCCCGCCCGCACGACTGGCTGGTCTCCCTCGGCGTCCCCGCGGGATTCAGCGCCGACCTCCTGCTCCACATCCACCCGCCCTCCCGTGCGCCCCTCAGCTACACCTCCCTCGGGGCCATCGAAGGCAGCGCCGTGCGCCTGGCCGCCGCGCTCCTCGCCGCCGCGCCCGCCGCCCAACCGGCCGGCGGGACCCAGCTCACGTTTACCGTCGCCTGAGCACACGCCGAATAGCCCCATCAAGCCACATCCACGGGCGGCAGCGCGAAATGATGGTGCCCTTTCGCAGCCTGCGAGGCCATCCCACCGAAGTTAGTTGACAGTCCTGAAAGCGACGCCTTACTATCCTCCTCACTTCATGTAATCGGTTTCAGCGCGGGCCGGAAATTGTTGGTGTCACCCCTGGCAAGAAACTGCCAGACTGACCCTCTTGGCAACCGCGGGAGCTGTTGTTGTGGAAAGTGCATTTTGGGGCAAGGCCGGAGCAGACGAGATGAACAAGCATCACTTCAAAGTAGAGTTCAGGACAGGTAGCGTTTTTTTGGTATTCATGCTGTTGCTCAGCATGTTGGGTGCGCGTTCCTGGGCCCAAACAAATCAGGGCCAGCTCGCGGGCAACATCCTTGATCCATCCGGGGCCGCGGTGCCCAATGCGCAGATCAGCGCCAAGAGCGAATCGACTGGATCGGTCTACAACGCCACCTCCACCAGTTCCGGCTCGTACCGGTTTCCGTCCATTGAGTTGGGCCGCTACACGCTGACCGTGAATGCGCCCGGCTTCCGGCAGCAGGTCAACACAGGCGTCCTCGTCCAGGTAGGCACCACCACCGGTCTCGACATCAATCTGTCGACGGGCGGCTCCGCCGAAACCGTCACGGTCAACGCCGACGCCCCCACCGTGGAGTCGGAATCCTCCGACGTCGGCGGCACGGTCAACGCCCGCCAGATCATCGAGCTGCCGCTTTCGCTGAGCGCCGGCGTCGGCAATCTGCGTTCGCCTGAAGCTTTTGTCTTCCTCATCCCCGGTACGACGGGCCCGGGCACCGGCAACAACTCCAACGGCGTCTTCCTCTCCAAGATTGGCGGCGGCCAGAACTTCGGCAATGAGGTTCTGCTCGACGGCGCTTCGCAGACCCGCTCGGAAAACGGCTCCTCCTTTGATGAGGAAGCGCCGTCCGTCGAAGCCATTTCAGAGTTCAAAGTCACCACCTCCACCCCCGCGGCGGAGTTTGGCCGCACCACGGGCGGCATCGAAAATTTCGTCACCAAGTCCGGCACCAATCAGGTCCATGGCAGCCTCTTCGGCATCTTCAAGAACGAGTTCTTCGATGCCAACAACTGGTTCAACAACGGACGCCGGGCATACTACAACTCCATCGGCGACACGGTAGACGCCAACAACAACCGCCGTCCCCCTGACAAGCAGTTTGACTTTGGCATCAACGCCGGCGGTCCGGTCATCATCCCGCACATCTACAACGGCCGCGACCGCACCTTCGCCTTCTTCTCCTGGGAGCAGTTCCGCTTCACCACCGGTGGCGTGGCAATCAGCTCGGTGCCAACCGTTGCCGAGCGCGGCGGCAACTTCTCCGATCAGCTGATCAATGGTCCCAACGGCCAGATCAATCCTTGCGATGGAACGCCCATCCTCAACGGCCAGATTTTTGACCCAACGACCACCCGCACGGTTAACACAACGGTCAATGGCGTCGTCACGCCGGTCCGCTGCAGAACTGCCTTTCCGGGCAACGTCATTCCGTCTGCCCGCTTCGATTCTGTCGGCGCCAACATCGCTGCGTTCTATCCCATGCCGACGAACAATGCGCTGACCAACAACTACTCGCTCTTCTCTTCGTCGCCGCTCACTGATACCACCTACACCATTCGTGTGGATCACTCCATCGGCAGCAAGGACAAGCTCTTTGGCAGCTACAGCAGCCGCGAAAATCAAAGGTTGAATCCCAACAATCTCACGTTGCCGCCGCCGGTTGACCCCAATGTGCAGACACAGGACTTCATCACCCACTTTGGCCGCGCCGGCTGGGATCACATCTTCACCCCCAACATCCTGAACCACTTCAATCTGGGGTACAACCGCAGCAACTCGATCAACGGCTCGATCGAAGCGCAATCGAACACTAATTACAACCCGCAGCTCGGAACGCCCTTCACCGCGGGCTTCCCGCTGACGGTGGTGCAGGGCTACGTCAATCTGAGCCGCAACCAGCTGGGAGACAACATCGATAACGGCATCCGGGTCAACGACTCCGTGAGCTGGCAAAAGGGCAAGAACAGCTTCAAGTTCGGCGTGGATTACCGCTATCAACAGTACTCAACGATCAATCAGTCCCAGATCAACGGCCAGCTGAACTTTGAGGACAGTGAGACCAAGGCCACGCAGACGCTGGCCTTCCAGAATGGGACTGGCAATGGCTTCGCCAGCCTGCTCCTGGGGGCCGGGGACTATTCCTCGTCCAACGTACCCTTTCACCAGCCGCGCTGGATCTCCAACTACTGGGCCGGCTTCGCTCAGGATGATCTCAAGGTGAACAACAGCCTTGTGCTGAACCTGGGTGTTCGCTATGACGTCGATCAGCCGCGCCGTGAGGCCGATAACGACACCTCCAACTTCAGCCTCACCGCCATCGATCCGAAGAGCGGTCTGCCCGGAGCCCTGCAGTTCGGCACCACCTGCCTGCCCAACTGCAACACCCGCTGGGCGAACACCTACTTGAAAGATGTGGCTCCGCGTATCGGCTTTGCCTTCGCGCCGGCCTCGCGGAACAACACCTTCGTAGTCCGCGGAGGATACTCCATCCTGTATGGTGCTCTGCAGTACTCTGACTTCGGCGGCGCTGAAATTGCCGGCTACTCCATTCAAACGCAGCAGTTTTCCAACGGCTTTGACCCCGCCTTCCAGCTCAACGGTGGCGTGACTAAGCCGAACCCAGGGACCGATCTTGACCCGGCCTACTTCGACAACGGCAATGCAAACGCGCCGTCCAGTGTGGCCAACAACTACATCGCACCCGGTTATGGTCGTCCGCCGGAGATCAACCAATGGAATCTGCAAATCCAGCAGCAGCTTGCGACGGATCTGATCCTGACGGTCGGGTACATCGGTTCGTCCGGCGCACACCTGAGGTCCAGTCTTCAGAACATCAACAACATCAACCAGTCCAACTTCAGCCGCGGTGATGGCTTGGTGAGCTACAACCTCGCAGGCAACGGTGTTGCCACACCTTACCCCACCTTCAATGGAAACGTCCAGCAGGCGCTCCGGCCTTTCCCGCAGTACGGATTTATTGCGACAGACTGCTGCTTGCAGAACGTGGGCCATTCCAGCTACGACGCCCTGATTGGCTCCCTGGAGCGGCGCTTGCGGCAGGGTCTCACCCTCAACGCCTCCTACACTTGGTCAAAGGACATTACCAACGCCGATTCATCGCTTCCCAATACAAATGCGGGCGCGACGCAGGTGCAGAATCCCTTTGATTCGAAGAGCCAAAAGACGCTTTCCGTTCAGGACATCCCGAACACTTTTGTCCTGAGTTACCTTTACGAGTTGCCGTTCGGCCAGGACAAGAAGTTCCTGAACTCCGGCAATCCGGTCGTGCGTGCGCTCGTTAGCGGTTTCGAGGTGGGCGCGGTACAGCGCTACCAGTCCGGCGAGCCAATTTCCTTTGGCCCAATTGGCGCTACGGGCATCCCGGGGTGGGACAACTTTATCGAGTACACCCGTATCGCTCAAAATCCGTTGGCAAGTAATGCGCGGCGGGGACGTATCGATCCCTTCCGCCAGCTGAGGCTGAGCAACACCAACACCCCGGCGCTCGGACCGGACCCCAATGTCGATTCGGAGTTCAACGGCCTCGCCATCCCAACCACTGCAGCCGGCGCCTCGGATAACCCCGGCTATGCCGCACTCCAGCCCACACCTGCCTTTTTGGATCAGAACACCTTCGACATCCGCCGCTTGCGCAACGTCAATGGCAATGGCGGCGCCTACGAATTCGGCGATGTCCCGCGCGTTACGGGTGAGGTGCGCAACTACCACTATGTCAACGAAGACTTCAGCGTACTCAAGAAGACACCCCTGGGAGAAGGCAAGACGCTGTTTCTCAAGATTGATATCCCCAACGGCTTCAACCGCCACAGGTTCTCGACCCCGGACACCAATCCCGGCGACACGATGTTCGGGGTTCCGACGGCCACCATCGAAGCGCCGCGGTCCCTGCAACTGACCGGACGCATCCAGTTCTAACCCTCATTCCCCAACCGGTAGAGGACGGCTTCGGCCGTCCTCTATCCTTTTGGACATGCTTCCACTTCTTCTCGTATTCGTATGCCTGCAGACGCCATCGCCGGGTGCACCGGCGGACAGCCGCGCGGATCTGGAAGCCAGCCGCGACCGCTACGAAGCGGTGTTGGCGGCGACGCCTCAGGACCCATCCGCGCAGACCGGTGAAGTGGAAGTTTCCGAACGACTGGCGCTCGCCGCTCGCGCCGCACAGGATCAAAATACCGCCCTGGGAGATCTGCTCCGGGCGCAAAAGCTCGTGCCCGAAAGTCCGCGCCTCCTGTTTGACCTCGGGGTGCTGGAAGAACAGATTGGGCTCTACCGCGACGCGGGGACGACCGCCGAACATCTGCGCGCCCTCACCCCGGCGGATCCCAAAACCGTGTACCTCGCCGCGCGGGTCGAGCTCGACCTGGGTCAACTCGGGAGTGCGGAGCGCGATATGCGCACCTACCTCCAGGCGCAGCCAGGGGATGCCACGGCGCACTTCGGTCTGGGGCGCATCCTGGAAAACGCGGGGCAGGGAACGGCGGCAAAGGCGGAGTTCCAGCGTTCCATTGAGCTGCAGCCGGGGCAGACGGAATCCTTCTACCACCTCGGTCAGCTCGCTCTCCAGGCCGGGGACTTCCCGGCGGTTCTTGCCGCGGATGCCACGGTGCTGGAGCGGAATCCCCACCACGGCGGCGCGCTGACGGCTACCGGGATCGCGTACTTCCGGGAGAAGCGCTACCCCGAGGCCGAAACTGCCCTGCAGCGGGCCGTCACCGAAGCGCCGGAGTACCAGCTCGGCCATTACTACCATGGCCTCGTGCTTGCGCGTTTGGGGAAGAAGGAAGAGTCCACCCGCGAGCTGGCCCTCGCCGCGAAAATGGCCGAGGACGACAACAAACGAGCCGCCGGGGGCCTGCGTCTGAACCCCCAGTAGACAACGGCCGCCATCCGAAGCACATCCTGCAGGCGCTTACAATCGAGTTGGCTGATCGCCACGGCGCTGAAGGAGACATCATGCTGCTCAAAGAACTGCGTGAGGCGGTACTGGAAGCCAACCTCGAGCTCGTACGGCGAGGCCTCGTCCTGTACACCTTCGGCAATGCCTCAGGCTGCGATGCGGCGCGTGGGCTGGTGGTGATCAAGCCTTCCGGCGTGGACTACGCGGATCTGCGGCCGGAGCACATGGTCGTCACCGACCTCGACGGAAAGATCGTGGACGGCACCCTCCGCCCCTCCTCTGACCTGGACACGCACACGCTGCTGTATCGCGAGTTTTCGGGCCTAGGTGGCATCGTGCACACGCATTCCGAGTTCGCCACCAGCTTCGCGCAGGCGGGCCTGCCCATCCCGGCCTACGGCACCACCCACGCCGACTACTTCTGCGGTCCCGTGCCCGTCACCGAACCGCTCTCGGACGAGGCCATCGAAGGGCGCTACGTCCACGAGACCGGCCTCGCCATTGTGCGTCGCCTGCGGGGCGAAAGGGAAGGCGAGACCTTCAACCCGCTCGCCGTTCCAGCCTGCCTGGTCGCGGGACACGCCCCCTTTGTGTGGGGAAAGACACCCCACGAGGCCGCGCACAACGCCGTCGTGCTCGAAGCCGTGGCGCGCATGGCCTATCGCACCATCAGCCTCAACGCCAACGCCGGCGAGGTCTCACAAGCCCTGCTCAACCGGCATCACTTCCGCAAGCACGGCGTCAACGCAACCTACGGCCAAGGCTGAACCGCAAAGCCCGTCCACTGAGCTGCAGCCTCAAGCTCAACTTCACTCCCTCACTCTTCACTCCGCCTTCCCGGCGCGCAGCGCTTCGGCGGCAATCTCCCGCAGTCGCGGCAGAACCTCACCCAGCGCCACCGGCGACGCCCCGCGTTCGCCGAAGCCAAAGTAGAGGCTGCGATACAGGCCGTATAAATGCTCATAAAGCGCCGCACTGGCAGGCTGGGGCGTGTACACGCGGTGCGCGGGGCACATCCGCTCCTGGCCTTCGGCAATCGACGAAAAAACACCCGCAATCAGCCCGGCAAAGATGCCGGAACCGATGCTGGTCGGTGGCCGGTCCGGCACCAGCACCGGCTTGTTCAGCACGTCCGCGTACACCTGGTTCAGCACCGGGTTGTTCTGCGGAATGCCCCCGGCATTGATCACCCGTTCAATGGGAACGTCGCCCTCGGCGAGGCGCTCCAGAATGATGCGCGTGTGAAAGGCCGTTCCTTCGATTGCCGCAAAGAGCTCATCCTGCGCGGTGTGCAGCAGATTCCATCCCAGCGTGATGCCGCCTAGTTCCGAGTTCACCAGCACCGTGCGATCGCCGTTATCCCAGCTCAGCCGCAGCAGGCCGGTCTGCCCGGCGCTGTACGCCTCCAGTCCCGCGGAAAGCGTGCGGACGTCGGTTCCGGCGCGCCGGGCGATGGCCTCAAAGATGTCGCCCACCGCGGAAAGTCCCGCTTCCACGCCCACCAGCGCGGGATCGACGCTGCCGGGCACAACGCCGCAGACGCCCGGGATCAGCCCCGCCTTTTCGCCCATGGCGATAATGCAGGTGGAGGTCCCGACGACATTAACCACATCACCTTCGCGGCAGCCCGCGCCGACCGCATCCCAGTGCGCGTCAAACGCACCCACCGGAATCGGAATACCCGCCTTCAGCCCGAGCTTCTCTGCCCAGGCCGGTGCGAGATGGCCGGCAAGGTGGTCGGAGGTGAGCACCGGACCGGCCATCTTCTCGCGCACACCCTCCAGCAGCGGATCCAGTTCGGACAGAAACTCCTGCGGCGGATAGCCGCCCCAGCGCGGATTCCATAGCCACTTATGGCCCATCGCGCAGACGCTGCGTTGCACCAGGGCGGGGTCGGTAATCCCGCACAGCGTGGCCGCCACCATGTCGCAATGTTCAAAGGCCGAAGCAAACCGCGAGCGCCGATCCGGGTTGTGGCGCAGCCAGTGCAGCAGCTTGGCCCAGCCCCACTCGTGCGAGTACACGCCGCCGCACCACGCAATGGCTTCGAGCTTGCGCGCATCGGCCAGCGCCGTAATCTGCTGCGCCTCCCGCAGCGCCCTGTGATCGCACCAAAGGTAGTAGTCGTCGAGCGGCTGCATCGCGCTGTCCACCACAATCACGCTGGAGCCCGTCGTATCCAGGGCCATCGCGGCAACCTCTGCCCCGGCCACACCGGTGGTGGCGAGCACCTCCCGCATCGCCTCCGCCAGCGCACGCATCTGGTCGTCGTGCGACTGCGTGGCGAAGTCGGGGTCGTTCCGTGTGCGCTTCAACGGGTACTTCGCCGAAGCGGTGCCGAGCGGTCCCTTTTCGCTGTCCAGCAACGTCACTCGCGTACTCAGTGTGCCGAAGTCCACGCCCGCCAAAATAGCCACGATTCCTCACCTCACGTGCCATTGTAAGAGCGGCGCGCGCGCTTTGGCAGCCATCGCCTTGTGCAGGGCAAAGGCGATGTGCGAGCATCTTGCAAGCCTTTTCAAAAGGGAAATGGGGCATGTGGAGATGAAAACATTGCGGGAACACGAGATCTGGTTCATCACCGGCAGCCAACATCTGTACGGTCCGCAGACCCTGCAAAAGGTAGCGGAAAACTCCTCCGCCATCGCCGCCTCGCTCAATGGCGAGAAAGGCCTGGCCGCCAGGGTCGTGTGGAAGCCTGCGGTCACCACACCCGAGGCCATTCTGGCGCTCTGCCGCCAGGCCAACGATGCGGAGGCGTGCATTGGCCTGATCCTGTGGATGCACACGTTTTCACCCGCGAAGATGTGGATCGCCGGCCTCACCTCCCTGCGCAAGCCGTTCCTCCACCTCCACACCCAGTTCAATCGCGAGCTGCCCTACAGCAGTATCGATATGGACTTCATGAACCTGAACCAGGCCGCGCACGGCGACCGCGAGTTCGGCTTCATTACCGCGCGCCTGCGGCTGCGGCGCAAGGTCGTCGTTGGCCACTGGCAAGACCCGGAAACGGTCGCCGAGATCGCCATGTGGACGCGCGCCGCGCTGGGTTGGCATGAGTCGCAGCACCTGAAAGTGGCGCGCTTCGGCGACAACATGCGCGAGGTCGCCGTCACCGAAGGCGACAAGGTCGAAGCCCAGCGCGTCTTCGGCTACACCGTTTCCGGATTCGGCATCGGCGACCTCACCGATCGCATGGCGGCGTTCAGCGAGGCGGAGGTGGCGACGCTGGTCGCCGAATACCGCGAACAGTACACGGTCGCCCGCGATCACGACCGAGCCGACTCCCTCGCCGTCGCCGCGCGCATCGAGCTCGGCCTCCGTGCGTTCCTGACCGAAGGTGGCTTCGGCGCCTTCACAGACACCTTTGAGGATCTGCACGGTATGGGCCAGCTGCCCGGCATCGCCACCCAGCGGCTCATGGAGTCCGGCTTCGGCTTCGGCGGTGAGGGCGACTGGAAGACCGCGGCCCTGGTGCGCCTCATGAAGGTCATGGCGGCGGGTCTGCCGGGCGGCACCTCCTTCATGGAGGACTACACCTACGACTTCGCGAACGGGCCGTCTGGCCATTCCAGCATCCTCGGATCGCACATGCTGGAGATCTGCCCTTCGATCGCCAACGATAAGCCCTCCCTTGAGGTGCACCCTTTGGGCATCGGCGGCAAGGCTGATCCGGTGCGACTGGTTTTCACCTCACCGGCGGGTCCGGCCGTGGTGGCCTCGGTTGTCGATATGGGCAATCGCTTCCGCATGATCGTGAACGAAATCGACGTGATCGTGCCCTCGCAGCCATTTCCCAAATTGCCGGTGGCGCGCACGCTCTGGATCCCGCGGCCTAACCTCAAGGTCGCGGCCGCGGCCTGGATCTACGCCGGCGGCGCGCACCACACCGGCTTCAGCCAGGCTCTCACCGCCGGACACCTCGCCGACTTCGCCGAGATTGCGGGCATCGAGTTGGTACAGATCGACGCGGCAACCCGCATCCCCGATCTGCGCCGTCAGCTGCTGTGGAGCGACGCCGCCTACAAAATCCTCTGACCTTTCAGCCCCGCAATCCCTGAGCGTCTCCGTCTCCTCGGCCCAGGCCGTCCGGCGGTCGGCCGCGCCATGCTCGCGCAGTAAGAGCGAACGCGCACCCACGTCGGCTCCTTAGTGCACATGCATTCGCAGTATGATAGTGTGATTGAAACGATCATTGGCCCAGGCCCTGCGCAACCCATGACTCTGTCCGGGTCGCCATGCACTAGGAGTTCGCCCCATGCAGAAGTTAGGTATTTTCCGGCTCGCTGTCTATTTGCTGATAGCACTTCTTTCGGGAGGTTCGGCGGTCTCGGCCGCGTTCGGCCAGAGCACGGCCGGTGTGGTTTCCGGCACGGTGACCGATCCCAACGGTGGGCTGGTTCCAAACGCGACCGTCCGGCTGAGCAACCCGATCAGCGGTCTAGCGCGCAATGCCGTGACCGATTCAGCCGGCGCCTACCACTTCTACAATCTCCCGTTTGACCAGTATGTGGTCACGGCGAACGTCACTGGTTTTTCCCCCGCGAGCAAGCGAATTCAGGTCTACTCCACGGTGCCGGTAAGCCTCCCCTTTCAGCTTCAGGTCACGGGCGTCTCGCAAAGCGTCGAGGTGGTCGGCAACTCGGATCTTGTAGAGCAGGACCCCACCTTCCACACCGACGTGGACCGCTCCGTGATCGACCGCACACCCATTGAAAGCCCTTCCAGCGCGCTCAGCTCGCTTGTGACGCTGTTGTCCCCGGGCGTGGCGGCCGATTCCAACGGCCTGATGCATGGCCTCGGCGATCATGCGGAAAACTCCTTCAACCTCGACGGCGAGCAGATCACCGACCAGCAGAGCAAGGTCTTCTCCAACCAGATCCCCGCCGAGGCCGTGCAGTCGATGGAAGTCATCGATGGTGCGCCGACCGCCGAGTACGGCGACAAGACGTCGCTGATCGTCAAGGTCACCTCGCGCTCCGGGCAGGGCATCACGACGCCGACAGGCGATCTCCGTCTCTCCTATGGGACCTTCGGCACAAGCAATGCCGCCTTCAATCTGTCCTACGGCGGTCCCAGATGGGGCAATTTCATCAGCGTGGACGGCCTGCAAACCGGCCGCTTTCTGGACGCGCCCGAATTCATCGTCTTTCACGACAAGGGCAACGAAGAGAACCTCTTCGACCGCGTCGACTTCAACATCAGCCAGAACGATTCCATTCACTTCGACGCGCAGTACACCCGCTCCTGGTTCCAGACGCCGGACGACTACGAAGATCTGAATGTGGTGACGCCAACCGGCATCGCGGCCGGCAGTGCGGATCAGCGGTCGAAGATTGGAACCATTAACTTCTCGCCCACCTACACCCACATCATCAATTCTGATTCCGTGGCCAATCTCGGCTTCTATGTGCGCCGCGATGCTTATAACTACTACCCCAGCAACAACCCCTTCGCCGACTACGCCCCCGACCAGCAGGCGGAAACCATTACCCAGTACCGCACCCTGACCAACATCGGCCTCCATGGGGACATCTCCTACGTGCACGGCATCAACAACGCCAAGCTGGGCGGCCGGTACGAGCAGACCTTTCTCCGCGAGAACGACTACATCGGCGTCATCGATCCAACCATCGATGCGGGCTGCTCCAGTGGCAACCCAAGCAGCTGTAATGGCGGCGGCACAAGCAGCAACCCAGGCATTCTCGTACCCTACGATCTCACCCTGGGCGGCTCCCTCTATGCCTTTCACGGGCGCACCGATGTAAAAGAACTCGCCTTCTACGGCGAGGATCAGCTCAAGCTCGGCGGCTGGCTCGTCGACTTCGGCATGCGCGGCGATTTCTACAACGGCCTCACGATCCAGCGGCAGGCTGAGCCGCGCGCCGGCGTCACCTACAGCGTGAAAAAGACCGGCACCGTGCTGCGCGTCTCCTATGCCCGCACCCAGGAAACGCCCTTCAACGAAAATCTGGTGCTCTCCTCTGAGGGGTGCGCCGATCCGGTGCTCTATGCCGTTTTCGCGACTCTTCCGGCGGGCAATTGCGTCTCGCCTACCGTGACCCCGTTCAACCCCGGCTTCCGCAATGAGTTCCACGCGGGCATCGGACAGGGCTTTGGACGCCACGTGGTCTTCAATGGCGAGTACATCTGGAAGTACACGCACAACGCCTATGACTTCAGCGTGCTCGGCACAACGCCCATCACCTTCCCCATCGAATGGACCAATTCCAAGATCCCGGGCTTTGCCCTGAGTGCGATTGTCAGCGATCTGAAGGGCTTTTCGGTTCGCTTCAACGCCTCCTCGGTGGCCGCGCGCTTCTTCAATCCGCAGATCGGCGGCGTGGGCGAAACGCCCGGCATCCCCGGCTCCAACTACCCCTTCCGCATCGATCACGACGAGCACTTCAACCAGACCACGCACTTTGAATACACCATGCCCTTCCGCAAGAGCCTCTACACCGGCTTTAATTGGCGCTACGACTCCGGCCTCGTCGCCGGCTCGGTACCCTGCTTCAACCTCACCGATCCCAACAGCGCCTGCGCCGGCACCTCCATCACCGTCAATGGACAGCCCGGCATCGACCTGAGCGGCTACACCGCCGACCAGGAGTTTCAGGCCGGTCTGGCCTGCGCGGGCGTGAAGGCCACGCCGACGGTCGCCATCACGCAATACGGCGGCACCCAGTGTGTGGCCACGCAGCTCACCTCGCGGCTGGTGCAGATCCCGGCGCCAGGCACGGAAGACGACGATAAGAATCCGCAGCGCATCACGCCCCGCAACGTCTTCGATCTGGAGCTCGGCGACGACAACCTGGCGCACTTCGGAGAGAACGATCGCTACAAGCTGTCGGCCCGCGTCACCTCCATCAACATGGCCAACAAGTACGCCCTGTACAACTTCCTTTCCACCTTCTCCGGCACCCACTACCTCACCCCGCGCACGGTCACCGGCGAGGTCGCCTTCCACTTCTAACCGCCGATCCCGAAGCCGCAAAGCCCTCCATCACGGAGGGCTTTGCGGCTTCATCTGGTAGTTACTTGGTAGTCATTCCCGGCGATCAGGAGCCGCTTTACGCAGACCAGCCCTTTTCAAGTTCCAGGTCCAGACCTCGCCGTAATCCTGAGCGTCGCGAAGGATCTCTGTATTCCGTTTGCGGCGACTCCACTGCCGCGGGACACCACTTCAAGAGTTGTGACCGCCCCGTAAGCAAGATGCGTGGGACGCCGACCGTCAGAGCTTGAAGGTAGATAATGAAGTAATGCGGTTTCGCGCGACATGGACGGCCCTGCTGACAGCATTCCTGCTGTCGCTTTCGTCTTTCGGCTCCGCTTGCGAGCTCCGCTGCGGTCTGGCCGGCGCGGGGCTGGCCACTGTGAGTCAGGGCTGTCACGAGTCATGTGCAAAGTGCGGCGGGATGCCGGCGATGGCCGGCATGGAGGCGCAGGGAGCTTCCGAGCCAGGCGCGGCTCAGCTCACGGCCGCCCCGCACGCCTGCACACACCACCAGGCCTGCGCGGCCCAGCCGGTAATTCCCGCTGAGCGCGTATTTCCTTTCTACACAATTGTGCCGAGCCTTGCGGTTCATGCTCCGGACCTGCCCCTGTTGGCTCCGGCAGCCCCCAATCGTTCGCTCGCCGTTCGCGGGCCGCCGCCGTTTCGGCCTGGGTCACCCATCTCGCTTCACACCACACTCCGCGTCTAGCCGAGCGACGTTTCCGCAGCGACCTCTTCTCATGTCGCCGGCTGAATTGCGTCGCTTCGATCCATCTCCGGATCCCTGCCGCAAATCTTCGTAGCCGGTGTCGCCAAACTCGCGCTTACCCGCAGCTACGGAGTGTTTCCACATGGCAAATCGCCGTTCCTTTCTTCAAACCACCTTGGGCCTGGGTGCGGGGCTGTTTGCCGGCCGCGCCGTCGCCGAGCCGGCCCACAGCCTCAACAGCCAGAGCTCCCGCAATCCGACCACGCAGGATGCCGCGCGCGGCGGCTATCTCGGCGTCAGCAGCGGCTCCCTTTCCAAGGTCGATGCGCACACGGGCCCGGTTGCCACGACGCCCGTTGTGACCACCGATGTCGGCGACCTGCCCTTCGAGATGGACGGCGAGGTGAAGGTCTTCCGCCTCACCGCGCACGTCTTCAAGCGCGAGATCGCCCCCAACAAAACCATTGACGTGTGGGGCTATAACGGCTCGGCGCCCGGGCCCACCATTCAGGTGACGCAGGGAGACAGGATCCGCGTGATCCTCAAAAATGAGCTGCCCGAAGCCACCTCCATGCACTGGCACGGCTTTGAGGACCAGATCGGCTATGACGGCATGCCCGGCATCAGCCAGGAGCCCATTCGCCCCAGCGAAAGCTTCGCCTACGACTTCACCATCCACCAGGAGGGCACCTACTTCTACCACTCGCACATGGCCATGCAGGAGCTTGCCGGCATGTTGGGCGCCTTCATCATGCACCCCAGGGTTCCGTACCGTCCGCACTGCGATAAGGACTTTGCCATTCACCTGCAGGAGTACGCCGTTCTGCCCAATGCCACGACGCCGAACACCATGATGATGGAGTTCAACTGGCTGCTGCTCAACGGCAAGGCAGGGCCGGCCTCCACGCCCCTGATCGTCCGCCAGGGCGACCGCGTTCGCGTCCGCTTCGTGAACCTCGGGATGGATCACCACCCCATGCACCTCCACGGCCACACCTTCTATGTGACCGGAACCGAAGGCGGACGCATCCCGGAGACGGCCTGGTGGCCGGGCAATACCGTTCTGGTCGGCGTGGCGCAGAGCCGCACCATCGAGTTTGTCGCCGACAACCCCGGCGACTGGATGCTGCACTGCCACCTGCCCCACCACATGATGAACCAGATGGCCTCACAGGCCGGACCGATGACCCGCATGGCCGGCTTTCCCGGCGGAGGCGGACTGCGCGGCGACGACAGCCACGGCCGCATCACGCCGCGCGGAGCAAACGCCGACGCCATGCAAACGATGGACATGGGTGGCATGAAGGGCATGGACATGGGTAACAAACCGGGTCCCGGGAGTCCGCCTTCGAATGCATCCACCGATCCGGCAGTTCCGTCCGCCGCTCTCGGCGCCGGAAAGCAGGCGACCGCGCCTGACGGGCCGCTCGCCAATACCGGGCTCGACGCCGGCATGAACGGGATGATGAATGAACAGATAAAGGGGGATCCACAGCTGAGCACGGAGCAGCGGCGCGACCTCGACGCCTTTGACATGGGCGGCAGCAGCATGAAAGCGCAGGAGATCGAGACCGCTCCGGACGCGAACAACGTGCCCAACTTCCCCCAGGACGCCTACATGGAAGGCCCCATGATGAACATGGAAAAGCTGGTCGACAAGCCCGAAAACCTTGGTCTGCGCCCCAACTGGAGCCGGTTCATGCAGGGCATGATGACCTTTGTGCGCGTCCTGCCGCCCGAGGGGTATGACCGGGTCATAACGGCTATGCGCGAGGCAAACCGGCCCGGCGATCCCTACGCCTCCCTCTACCGGGCCCCGGACGCCACGGCACGCGGCTGACAGGCGACGCGCCCCGGTAGGGCGGTGCTCGCCTAAGCGCACCCCCGCCATTCACTCTCCCGCACGAACGGATCGGCATTTCAGGAGATGCGATGAAGTTTCGACACATGGCCATGGGATTCGCCTTCGGCGTTGCCGCCTGCACCGTACAGGGACAGCAGCAATCCATGCCGGACATGCCAGGTATGCCTGGCATGAAGATGGACCCACCCAAAACGCAACCCAAGCCCAAGGCCCCGCAGACGGCGCCCACCCCGGCCACAACCCCTGCGCCCACCCCTGCGCCCAGACCGAACCGCACAAGGGTTCCGGCTGATCCCACGCCCAGCGATCTGAAGAGCATGGGGCAGGACGCGGGGGATGCCAAGGCCAAAGCCGCCGCTGCCAGCATCGAGAGCTCTGTAAAGGAGCAAGCCGGCCAACCGCAGACCAAACCCGCGGAGAACAGCGACGCGGGTTCCCTGCAGCTGCCCATCCAGGAGCTGCAGGAGCCGGAGGCGGTCGGCTTCCACACCGGCGCGGACCTCCCCGCGCCGGAGCTGCTGCGCGAGGTGGTCAACCGGCAGCCGATGACGGTCCAAAGCTTCCTCGCCATGGCGGACGGCGCCAACCCGACGCTCGCGCAGGCGCAGCGGGATGCGGACCGCTCGGTGGGACAGGCACGCCAGGCGAGCCTGCCGCCCGATCCGATCGTCGGCTACTCCGGCGACCACATCCGCGGCGGAGAGTACGGCGGGGGCGAGGAAGGCGCATTCTTCTATCAGGAGTTCGTGCTGGGCCATAAGCTCGCTCTGCGGCGCGACATCTACCGCGCCGAGGGCCGCGCCAATCAGTTCGCCGTCGAAATCCAGCGCGCCCGGGTCCACAACGACGTGGGCCGCGCCTTCTTTGACGCCCTGGCCGCGCAGGAGGCGGTCGTGGTCCATGATCGGCTGCTGGCCGTGGCGCTTGATGCGGAGACCAACGCCCACGAGCTCGAACGGATCGGCCAGGCCGACGCTTCCGATGTGCTCAATGCGGAGATTGCGGCCGAAAGCGCCAAAGTCGACTTCGTTAACGCGCAGCGCATGTTTCTTGCGGCGTTCACGCAGCTGGCCACAGCCGCCGGGCAGGCCGCCCTCGCGCCCCATCCGCTCACCGGCGCCCTCGTCGAGCCGCCTGAGCTGGACGCCGAGGGCATGGTCGCCAGCGATGTGCAGGACAGTCCCGCCGTGAAGCAGGCCCAGGCGAAGGTCGCCGTCGCAGAGGCCCGCGTGCGGTCCGCCAAACGGGAAAAGGTGCCGAACCTGAACCTAAAGGCCGGCGAATGGTACTCCGGGGAGCGCCTCGGAGCCACAAACATCAAGGCCGGTCCGGAAAGCTTCGCCGAGGCCGGTGTACAGCTCCCGCTCTGGAACCGCAACCAGGGCAACATCCAGAGCTCCGAAGTGGAACTGGAGCGGGCCCGCGGGGATGTGTCGCGCACCCGTTTGTACACCAAAAACCGCGCTGAACCCTATGCGCAGGGGTACCAGACAGCCCGCTACACGGCGGAACAGTACCGCACCGAGATGCTGCCGCGGGCGCGCCGCGCCTATCAGCTGGAGGTCACCAAATATCAGCAGATGTCGCAGTCCTACCCGCACGTGCTCGCCGCGCAGCACATGCTGTTCACGCTCCAGCTCACCTACATCCAGGCGCTGAACGAGGAGTGGAGGTCCGCCATCGCCCTCCAGAACTACGCCCTCGCCGACGCTCTGGAGCAGCCGGTCGGCGTCGGCGAGGACTCCACAACAATCAACCTGCCGACCGCGCCGGGAGGCAGCAACTGATGTATGCCCGGAGCACGGCCGCACGGCTTCCGTGCTCCGGGCCGGCCCTCACCGCGGCAACACCTGCGATCCGCGTATGCTGAACCGCGCCGTCTGCCCCTGGTTGCCGGCGTCCGCCCGCGGATCTCCGGGCTGCGCACCGCCCACAGCCAGGGCGTAGCTCCCGGCCTGCACCGACCGTGTCCCCTCCGCATCCACCACCGAAAGTTCGCGCGCCGTTAGCGTGAAGTGCACGGTCCGGCGCTCACCCGGTCCCAGCCGCACACGCTCGAACCCCACCAGCTGCAGCCTCGGCGAAAGGCCGCTGTTGCCCTCCGGGGGCGGCGTCAGGTAGGCCTCAGCCACTTCATCGCCGGCCACCTGGCCCATATTGCGCACCTCCACCTCTGCCGTCACGGGCTGCCCGGCCTCCACCGCCGGGGCGGAAAGCTTCACCTCGCCGTACGCGAACTTCGTGTAGCTCAGCCCATAGCCGAACCCATAGAGCGGCTTCCCCGTGTAGTAACGGTAGGTCCTGTTCTTCATGGAGTAATCGGTGAACGCCGGCAGGTCGTCTACGGAGGAGTAAAACGTCACGGGCAGGCGTCCAGCGGGATTGTTCTGCCCCAGCAGTGTCCGTGCGATGGCCTTTCCGCCAAACTCACCCGGATACCACGCCTCCAGCATCGCATTCGGCTGCCCTTGGGCATCGCCGTTGCCGCCGCCAATCCCGTTCACCGCCAGCGCCGAGCCGTTCATCAGCACCAGCACCATCGGTTTGCCCGTAGCCGCGAGCCCCTCCAGCAGGGTTCGCTGCGCCTCCGGCAGCCGTATATCCGTACGGTCGCCGCCCGAAAAGCCCGTCAGGTGCACAGGCAGCTCTTCACCCTCCAGCTCCGGCGAAAGGCCCACCATCGCCACCACGAGATCGGCCGATTGCGCCGCGGCGACCGCCTGCTTCTGCAACAGGCTGGCCGGCGGCGTCCACATCAGCGCCACGCCGCCTCCAAACAGCGGCGAGCTGTGGTGATATTCAATCGTCAGCGCGTGCGGCTGGGCATCCGGGAACTCCAGCTTGAAGTGCGGTGTTGCGCTGTCACGCCCCATCCCCGCGTCAATCGCAAACCGGTCCACCTCCTTGCCGTCGACCTTTACCGAAAAGCGTTCATGGTCGCTGCACGGGTAGCACGGTTGCAGCTGCACAAACATATCCAGCGGCCCCGCCCCCGGCGGCACCACCACCCCCGTCCAGCGCACGCTGAAATTATTTGGGTCGAGCCCGTCGACAGGCGCCGCGGCCGTCCAGTCGAAGAGAATCTGGTGATCCAGGCGCCTCGTCACCGGCTTCCCCGCAAACGTATCCCCCGCGAAATACTCCCCGGTCAGCCCTTCGTCGGGCGATCCGGCCCGCGGCCGAAACAGCGTGCGCGGCACTGGCATCGCCACGCCGTCGGCGTAGGGCGAACCCTGCGCGTACACCACCTTCGCCCCGGGCATCGCCGCCGCAATGGCATCCACGGGCATCTGCGGATCCTTCGGAATCGCGTTGTAGTTGCCCTCAATGGCCGCGAGCGATGCCGCATTCGGCCCGATCACCGCTATGTTCTTGTACTTGCCCGCGGCCAGCGGCAGGAGGCCGTCATTCCGCAGCAGCACCATCGCTTCTTCCGCGGCCTTCTCTGAAAGCGCCAGGTGCGCCGGCGCGCGGTTCTCTGCAAAGGGCACCCGCGCATACGCCACCTGCGCCGGTGGATCAAACAGGCCCAGGCGGATGCGCGCCTCAAACAACCGCACGAGATTGCGATCCACATCGGCCTCCGGAACCAGACCCTCCTTCACCGCATCCGGCAGCGCGAGATAGGTATCGCCGCAGTTCGTGTCGGTCCCGGCAGCCACCGCCGCGGCCGCCGCATGCTCCTTGTCCGCGGAGTACCCATGGCCGCCCTTCGGCAGGAAGTCATCCACGGCCCCGCAATCAGAGGTCACAAACCCGTTGAATTTCCAGTCCTCCCGCAGCACCTGCTTCAGCAGCAGGTCGCTCGCGCAGGCCGGCTTCCCATCCACCGCGTTATACGCGCACATGATCGAATCGGCTTTGGCCTCCACGATCGCCTTGCGAAACGCCGGCAGGTACGTGTCCCAGAGATCATGTGCCGAAGGGTCGACGTTGAAGCGGTGCCGCTCGCTCTCCGGGCCGCTGTGCACCGCAAAGTGTTTTGGGGTCGCGATCACCCGGTAAAATTTCGGATCGTCGCCCTGCAGCCCGCGCACGAACTGCGCGCCCAGCGTTCCGGTCAGAAACGGATCTTCGCCATAGGTCTCCTGCCCGCGGCCCCAGCGCGGATCGCGAAAGATGTTGATGTTGGGCGACCAGATCGTCAGCCCGTAGTAGATGCTGTGGTTATCGTGCGGCACCGCCTCGTTGTACTTCGCGCGCGCCTCGGTGGAGATCACCGTGCCCTCTTCGTGCAGCAACCGCGGGTCCCACGTCGCCGCCATGCCGATGGCCTGCGGGAACAGCGTCGCATAGCCGGAGCGTGCAACGCCGTGCAGCCCCTCGCTCCAGTAGTCATACGCGGGCACGCCCAGCCGTGGGATCGCCGGCGCCGTATTCACGCTCTGCGCCGCCTTCTCCTCCAGAGTCATCCGGCTCACCAGATCCGTCGCGCGCTGCACCGGCGGCAGCGAGGGGTTCTGGTAGGGCAGCGGCGAGGACGTTTGTGCCCTGCCCATCGAGGAAACCGCGGCAAGGACGAGGAGCGTGAGGAAGTGACGCATGAAGACTCCAAAACCGAAACAACCGAAAGCGGAGCAAGGCCACACTCCGAAATCCGAAAAAGACGAGCAGGGAAGCCCGAGGCATACACCCGCAAACAGTGGGTCTGCAAAAGATTGAGTCTGGTGAGAATGAGTCTAGTGCTCGGCAGCCCCCAACAGGCGATAGCCCTCGGTTGTCTCCTGTTTCGCCGCATTTTCTTTGCGGGCGGCCACCAGCCGGGCCGTCAGCGTGTTCAGCGACTGCGTCTGCCCCAGACGCCGCCGCGCCAGCAGCTCCTGGTAGAGCGCCGATTCGTCATTCGGGCTCCGCGCCAGCGTTCGCTCCGCCTGCTCAATGGCCAGCGCCGGCTCTCCGGCTCGCATATACAGCAGGATCAGCAGATCCTGTGCCGGTCCGTACTCCGGAGCCAGCGCGGTGGACGCCTTCGCGGCGGTGATGGCCGCGCGCAGTGTCGCCCCACCGGCATCTTCGGCGCTCTCGGAGAGCTGCTCCGCTAGCAGGTATTGCAAAAAAGCGTCCTCCGGATGCTCCTTCACCTCCGCCTGAAACCGCGCGAGCGCGGCCGCATTCTGGTGTTGCTGCGTGAGCATCAGCCCCATCGCATCCACGGCAAAGGACAGCCTCCCATCCAGCCGGTGCGCCGTTTCGAAATCGCCGATCGCCGCGTCAGTCTGGCTCATCTGCACCTCCAGCACACCGCGCGCCAGATACAGGGGAGCGGCCTGCGGCAGGCGCTCCAGACCCGCGTTCAACATCGTCACGCCAACCGGAAAGGAGCTGTGATCATACGCTAGCCGCGAAAAGGCAAGGTAGTTCTCCACGTCATCCGGATCGAGCGCAATCGCCGTGCGCAGCAGCTCCACGGCCTTGGGCGTATCACCGCCCTCTTCGGCGATCTTTGACGCCAGGGAGAACGCCGGCTCGAAACGGCCCGCCTGCAGGACAGGCTCCAGCGTCCCCAGAGCCGCCGCTCCCGCCCTGGCCTTCCACTGCAGCAGCGCGATGTTGTAGGCGACCTCATCGCTCGGGTGCGCCGCCGCGAGTTGCTCGTATTGCGACAGCGCCTCCGTCCTCGCCCCCGTCTGCGCCAGGCAGTAGGCGTAGCCTCCCTGCAGATCCGGCCGGTTTGCAAACATGCCCTGGCTTGCGGCAAAGTGCGGCAGCGCTTCCGCGCAGCTCCTGCCCTCCAGCCGCGTCGCAAGCATCGCGTGCGCGGTTTCGTTCCCGGGCTGCAGCTTGAGGATGCGGAGAAGCAAAGCATCTACGCCGCCGTCCCGCCTGGCATCTGGCCTGGCATTCCCCCCGCTATAACTCCGTGCATATTCGATCTGCGCCGCTCCCTCCAGTGCGGGAAGGTAGCTGGGGCAGTGCACGAGCGCCTTCTGGAAGGAGCCTAACGCCGCCTCCGTTTGCCCCAATCCCCCCTGCGCCATGGCCTGGAGCGAAAGCAGCTCGCAATCGGCGGGGTGCCCCGCGAGCGCCCGCTGACTCAGCTTCAGCGCCTCGTCATTCTGTCCCCCGCGCAGCGCGCGAAGGATGGCGGCATCCACGCCCTGCGCCTCTGCCGTCCGCGGGGGCGGTGCCTGCGAGAAAGCTGCCATGGCGGTCAACGGGAGCACCCCGGCAAGAAGCCAGCGGCGGATCAGAAGTTCACCCGCCCCGCCACCTGCATGTTGCGCGGGCTGTTGTTCAGGCCGGTGCTTGTACCGAAGCTGGAGTTGCTCAGGTCGCCATTGGCCCCGTCCAGGTTCACGCGGTTGGTCACGTTGAAGATGTCCAGCCGAAGCTCCAGCTTCACCCGTTCGGTGATGTCCGTGTTCTTGCGCACCGTCACATCCAGATCGGCGAAACCGGGGTTGCGGAACTGATTGGGCGCCTCGTTGCCCTCCGTGCCGATAGTCGGCACCAGGAAGTCGCTCATCGGCAAAATACCGGTTCTGTAATTCGAGCGGCCATGTTTTTGTGCGTAGGACGCGATGTTCGGAAAGTCGAAGTTGTTGCCATCGGCGTTGTAGTCGCCGCTGCCCGGCGCCAGCGTCAGATTGCTCGCGGTGATGGGCAGCTGCGGATTGATCAGCTGCGCCCTGAAGGCAGCCGAGGTGGAAACGGAGAACGGTGCGCCCGTTTGCAGCACGGAAAGCCCCGCCAGCGTAAAGCCGCCCGCAAACCGGCGCACCAGCGCATTGGCCGCGTGCTCGCCCGGCAGATCATACGACGCACCAAAGGAGCCGCGATGCCGCACATCGTACGGATTGCTCGCGTAGAACTGGCTGATCGGGTAGCCGAATGGGTAGTTCTGCCAGTTGTCCAGACCATGGCCCAGCGTGTACGAGGCCGTGAAGAAAGCCCTCTGGCCGATGCGGCCGCGCCCGGAGGCAATCAGGCCGTTGTAGTTGCCGTGCGCCGCGTTGTAGGCGTAGTTGATGGGGCCGAAGCTGGTGTTCAAGCGCGTCTGTACCCCGGTGCATGTGCCCGTCTGATTCGGCGCCACCCCTGCGATCTGGCAGGAGATATGCTGCACCAGATCGCCCGCAAACAGATTCACATCGTTGCCGTAGGACGTGTTGTTCGTATTGCCGCCCGCGGCCACAAGATTGTTTGACACCGAGCCGACATAGCCCAGGCTTGCGACCACATTCGGCGTGATCTGGCGGTCGAACGCCAGGTTGAAGTTGGTCGTGTACGGACTCTTCAGGCTGGAGTCGACGCCGCCGATGCCGATCTGCGCGCCGACGATGCCGCCCTTCGCATTCAGGGGCTGGCCCTGAAAGGCCGGATACAGATACCCCAGCGGGTATGTCTCCTGGGTGCCATAGCCGAACACCGGCGCGGCCGTAGAGCCGTTGTTATAAAACGTGGGCCGGGCAAAGCCGGGCGGATTCCCGCTCAGGCCATTTTCGGAATTGCCCAGGGTGAAGTAGTCGTGAAACAGGCCGATGCCGCCGTGCATCGTTGTTTTGTTGTCGCTGCCCAGCGCGTAGGCAAACCCGCCCCGCGGGCTGAAAACATAGTTCAGATCGTGGTTATACACATGGCTCTGTGCCGTGAGGACGCCATTGGCCACCTGCTGCGCAAAGGTGCTGCCCGTTCCCAGGTGGAAGTTCGAAAGCCCCGTCCCGGGCAGGGATGGGTAGGCGTTGCCGAAGTTGTCATAGCGGATGCCGTAATTCACGGTCAGCTTGCGGCCGATCTTCCAGGTGTCTTCGGCAAACGCACCGCCGGTGGTCTCCGAATAGCCGTAGTTGTTGGCCTTGGGCTTGCCGGTCGCCGGATCATAGGAAAGATTGTTCTCAGAGTATGGGTTGTTGTTGATCAGATCGATCAGGCTGTTGAACTGAAAATTCGGCTGGGAGTACGCCGCGGCGAACAGGGCGATGTCGTCGCCATGCCACCCCTCATAGCCGGCCCGCACCGAGTGCGCCCCGTGGTTGTAGGTCAGCACATCGCGCCAGTGGTAGCTGTGCTGAACGTAGTCGCCCAGCGCAAAACCCGACCCGAAGCCCACACCGAGGCCGGTGACATTCACTACCGGCACATCGAAGTTGCCGGAAGACGGTTGAAAGCCCTCAATGCGGTTGTAGCCGGCCAGGGCCTCGTTCAGTAGGTGCGGCGAAAAGGTATGGGTCTCATTTCCCTGCAGCGAAAAGGTGAAGTAGTTGTTCGTTGTGTCGAACCCTGGGCGTACCGAGGGGCTGCCGCTGCTGATCGTGTCCCGGTAGAAGAGGCCGTACACGCGGTCCTTCGCAAAGTACTTGTCAATGCGCACGTCATACTGCTTGGAATTGTTGTAGCTGCTGGAGTTGAACACGCCCTGATCGATCACGGGCGTGGCGCAGGGAATGTTGTCCGTGGAAGGCGTGCCGCAACCGGTGTTGTTGGCCAGATTCTGCGGGCCAAACGCCTGCGAGGCATTCTGCTGCACATTCACAAAGGTGAGGGCGGTGGGGTATTTCGTCAGCAGCTGCACCTCCGGGTTGTTGGGCCGCGTGGCCACGGCAAAGGCCGTGAATGCCGGGTCCTCATAGCTTTGCAACGAGGTCGCATTGGAGATCAGCGCGCGGTAGGGCTCAAACCCCACAAAGAAAAAGAAGCTGTGGTGCGGAATCACGGGCCCGCCGACCCCGAAGGAAAAGTTATTGACGTGATAGGGCGCCAGCGGCACATCTGCCGCCGCGAACTCGCCCTTTGCGTTCAGGCCCTGGTAACTGTAGTAGTCGCTTGCGAAGCCATGGTAAGTATCCGTTCCCGACCGGCTCGTGATCACCGTCTGAATCGAGCTGGCGCGGCCGTAGTCCACCGTGTACGTGTTGGTCTGCACAGACGCTTCCTGAACGGAGTCGGCGTTCGGCGTCAGGTTCACCACGCCGGGCCGGATGCTGCTGGTCACATCCAGGCCATCCACGATGTACAGGTTCGCGTTGGCGCCCCGTCCGTTCGCGCTCGCATCCACACTGTTTTCCGGGTTGAAATTGGTCTCGGTCGATGCGCCCAATCCGGTCACGCCCGGCGCCAGCGTGATCAGCGCCAAGGGATTGCGCGCCGCCAGCGGCAGGTTCTGCAAGGCCTGCGTATCCAGCGTCAACTGGTTGCGGCTATCGGAGGTGTCCAGCAGCGGCTGCTGTGCGGTGACCTCCACCGAGGTCGTGGCCTGGCCCACCGTCAGGACCAGCGGCACATTGCGCGTTTCATCCGTGCTCAGCACAAACGTTGTGCTCACCGCGCCAAACCCCGGAGCCGTGCCCGTGATCTGGTAGTTTCCCGGCGCCAGACTCGCAATGCGGTACACGCCCTGCGAATCGGCGGTCGTCTTTTGGCTAACTTTGGTATTCACGTTGAGCAGCGTAATCGCCGCCGAAGGGATCACGGCTCCGGAGTGATCGGTCACCGTACCCTGCAGGCCGCCGCTGAACTGCCCGTGAAGCGCCCGGGGAACCAGCAGCAGCGTGAAAACGACCAGGAGGGACCCTCGACGGACCGCTTCGGAGACCGTTCCGCAAAACGCGACCGCCACATCGCCGCAGCGAGCCCCCAGGTCCCGAACAAGCTGTTCTGCGAAACCGCTTACATTCCGTGCCATGTGATGACCCCCGACACTCCCCATTCACCATCCGGCGCGGCGCGGATGCGCTCTTCGCGTCCGAACCTGCCACGGCCAGCGGGCGCCGCCATCATACCCTCAGAGAAGGATCTCCGTACACACTTTCTGCACCGTTGTTGGGCTGCTCCGCCGTGCCTTTGCGTACCTTGTAGAGAGGGGGAACCACCATGGCCAACGCCTTCACCAGCCGCCTCGGCCGATTGGGGCCGATCGCGGCCTACCTCCTCGCGGGCGTCGTTTCCGTCCAAGCAGGGCTCGGCCAGGTGGTCTTGGGCCAGGTGAGTTCGGCTGGGCCGGTCAGGCCCCTCGGCGAGGGCACCGCGTTGTACGCCAGGGCCATCCGTACCGCCCGCAATCCCGATGCCGGGAGGAATGGCAAGATCGTCGTGAGCGTGACGGCGATCTCCGATACCGGCTCAGAAGCGATGTTCTACACCGGGGACGCAGCCTCAGGGTTCAGGCCTCTCAGCTCGATCCGCGATCCGAGCTTCGCGGGCGGCCTGTGCTGTGGAACCCTCTACGAACTGCCGCAAAAGCTGGGTTCACTCGAGGCCGGAACCCTGCTCTGGGCCGGTTCGGTCGGACTCTCCTCGCGGACCGCTCCCATGCGCGTGGAAATCTTTGCCAGCAGGGACGGCGGACAGTCCTGGACATACCTTTCCGGCTGCGCCGCGACTAAACAGCCGCGCGCGGTCGCGGGCGGCCTCTGGGAGCCGGAGTTCACCACCGCCGCCGACGGTGCTCTGGTCTGTTTCTACTCGGACGAAACCCAGCCCGGCCACAGCCAGGTCATCGGGGCGGTCCGCTCCTTGGACGGCGTGCATTGGAGCCCGCCGGTGAGCACCGTGGCAGTCGCCGATCCCAAGGGGCGCCCGGGCATGCCGGTCGTGACCCGCCTTCGCCGCAACCTCTACTTCATGACCTATGAGGCCTGCGGGGTTGCCGCCTGCGCCGTGTTCAGCAGAACCTCTCCGGACGGCTGGCGCTGGGGAGATCCGCTCAGCCTCGGCTCGGAACTCGTCTCGGCCACGGGCAGCCACTTCGCCCATGCCCCCACGAACACCCCCATCCACCTGGATCCCGCCCTGGGTCCCGCCGGCGATGGCCTCTTGGCCGTGGGACAGATGCTGGTCGAAGCGGATGGTTCCGTTTCAAAGCGGAACGGGGAGGTCGTCTTCCTGAACAGGACACCGGACGGCAGCGGCCCCTGGGAAATCCTCCCCGCTCCGGTCCCGGTTCCGGAGGCCTTCGACAACTACTGTCCGAACTACTCTTCACCCCTGCTGCCCTCTCCCGACGGCAAAACCCTTCTGGAGTTTGCCTCACGCCGCTCCGGCGGAGTCTGCCGCATGTACTACAGCACGGAAACGCTGGGGGAGGGCACAGTTTCAGCCGTGCCGTAAGCATGGCGGCTCGGGAGGCAAAACGATTGACAAAAGTCCGCACTCTGATGCCTACTAAGTCGTTCCCGATGTACGGGCGTGAGTTTTACTGTACGTTTCGCCTAGGTCCTATGCGCCACCACTCCCTCCCCCACTGGTCCCTACGCCTGCTGATCCTCAGCCTCGTGCTGGGCGCGGCCGCGGCTGCCTTTCGCGGCAGTGTGGAAGCCGGCACGGACGCGGTGGCGGCCAAGGACGCCCGCAAGAGCTACCAGGCGCGGAACGCCGCCACCTACTCCTACAAATTCGGCGCTGGCTCGCCCTTTCTGCCCTCCAACGCCACCACCGACACCGGTGAGTTTCTGCAGCCATCCGCCTTTCTCACCGCCGACTACTGCGGCCACTGCCACCAGGCCTCGGAGGCGCAGTGGCGTCAGTCCGCCCACAGCAATTCCAACCGCCCGGTGTGGTACCAGCACAACGTCGATCTGCTGCGCACCGAAAAGGGCGTGGAATACACGCGCCACTGCGAAGGCTGCCACAACCCGATCGCCCTGGTCTCCGCCGGCCTCACGCCCACCCAGCCCAAGATTCACGCCTATGACGCCGATGGCATCACCTGCACGGTCTGCCATTCCATCCAAAAGGTCAGCACCCAGGGCACCGGCAGCTATGTCATGGGCACGCCCGCTGTGCTCGTCGATGAAACCGGGGCACCGATCACCCGGCCCGTAAGCGACGCCGAAGTTCTCGCCCACCTGGATCGCCACAGCCAGGCCGTGATGAAGGACTTCTATCGCACCAGCGAGTTCTGCGCCAGCTGCCACAAGGCCGCGCTGCCGCGGGCCCTGAACGACTACAAGTGGCTTCGCGCCTTTTCCGTCTACGACGAATGGCAAAACTCGTCTTTCGCCAAGCAATCCCCCTTGCCGTTCTACACAAAGGACACCGTCTCCAACTGCCAGACCTGCCACATGGGGCGTGAAGCGCTCGAAGGCAAGGATCCCGGCGCAAAGGGCGGCAAGCTCGCCTCACACCGCTGGCTGGGCGCCAACACCCTGATTCCCGCCGTCTACAACTACCCGGAGCAAAGCGCAAAGATCCTCCAATACCTGCAGAACAACGTCCTGAACGTCGATGTTTTCGCGCTGGAGCGGGATCCCGGCACCGCCGCGAAAGCTGACTCTTCTTCCACTGATTCCGCCGCGCTGGTAGCGCCTCTGGGCGTCACGCCCTACACCATTGCCCCCGGCGAGCGTCTCACCGCCGATGTCGTCATCCAGAACAAGGGCACCGCGCACAGTCTCGTGCCCGAGCAGCGCGACATGTACGAATCCTGGGTGAACTTCACCGTACGGAACCGCGCCGGCGTCGTCCTGGCGGAAAGCGGTTTCCTCAAGCCGAGCGGCGATCTTGACGAAGGCGCCCACAGCTTCACCAACCGCCTCATCAATGTCAAAGGCGGCATCAATGACCTGCATCAGGTCTGGAACAATCGCGTCGTTGCCTACAACAACTCCATTCAGTCGGGCCGCTCGCAGCTGGTGCGCTACCGCTTCCGCATGCCCGCTGAGGCGGACGGCGTCATCACACTAACCGCCACCGTGAAGTACCGTCGCTTTGATCAGCACTTCATCGACTTCGGCATGGGCAAGAAACACTACGTCGAGCCCGTCGTCGACATGGTCAGCACCAGCCGCACAGTCCAGGTCGGGGGGAACGCCCCCACGCCGCCGCTTCCCAATGAAAACAAGGAGTGGATGCGCTGGAACAACTTCGGCATCGCCCTGCTCGATGCCCAGCAGTACGCCGCTTCGCTTGCGGCCTTCGGGCACGTCGCCCAGCTGCGGCCGGACTATGCCGATGCGTTCACCAACATGGCCATCGTCGAAATTCAGTGGGAACGCTACAACGAAGCCCTGCCACATCTGCAGAAGGCCCTGCAGCTGGATCCAAAGAGCGCCCGCGCCATGTACTATCGCGCCCTCGTGGAGCGCAACGAAGGCAATCTGGATCTCGCCATCGCAGACTTCGGCGAGGTTCTCAAAAGCTTTCCGCGGTCCCGCGACGCGCACCGTGAACTCGGCTTCTCGCTGTATCAACAGCACAAGTACACGGAGGCCGTTGTGCAGTATCAGGCCCTGCAGGCCATCGATCCCGATGACCTCGCCGCACACTATAACCTGTCCATCCTCTATCGCCGCCTCGGCGTCCGCGACAAGGCCGCCCAGGAAGCCAGCGCCTTTGCCGATCAGAAGGATGATCCCACCGCCAGCGCCTATGCCCTGGAATACCTGCGCAACCACACCGAGCTGGCCAACGAGAGCGTACCGTGGCACGCCCATGAGCTCACCCCGGCCAAAAGACCGCCCGCTGCCGCCTCCGGCAACGCCGCCACCTCCGCAGCCGGCGGCCAGTAGTCCAGCGAGCAAGAAAGCGTCAAAGCGGCCGCACGTCTAGTTCACCCTCACGTGGCTCTAACAACATTGGTTGTCATTATCATCCCGCAGCTTCAATTTGTTCTCTTGCAGCCTCTGCTTGTCATCCCACAGCTTCAACTTGTTCTCTTGCAGCCTCTGCTTGTCATCCCGTAGCGCAGCGAAGGGATCTGCTGTTTGTACAGTCGATACACCTGAAGGTAAACAGACGCGTCCCTGCGGCCCGGCGCTTCCCAACGGCCGCTCGCCTCGCCTGCGGCCGGGATAGTTCTTGTCAAAACGGAACGGTTCCTGCATCAATAGGAATCATGAACATCCTGGCCGTTGCACGCCGTGCCCGCGTCTCCACCGCAACGGTCTCCCGTGTGATCAACGGATCCGCAGTCGTGGCGCCCGATACCGCCGAGCGCGTCCGCGTTGCGATCGAAGCCTTGAACTTCTACCCGGATGTGAACGCGCGTACCCTCGGCTCCGGCCGCAGCGGCATGTACGGCCTCATCATCTCCGACATCACCAATCCCTACTTCCCGGAACTCGTGAAGGCCTTTGAAGATATCGCGGTCGAGCACAACCAGGAGGTGCTCATCGCCAACACCAACTACGATCCAAAACGCATGGAAACCTGCGTGGCCCGCATGTTGCAGCGCAAGGTGGACGGCGTGGCCATCATGACCTCCGAGATGGAGGATCACCTGATCCGCACCTTTTCGCGCCGCAACGTCCCGCTGGTCTTCATGGATACCGCCGTGACCGGCCCCGCTACCCACGTCGTGCAGATCGACTACAAGGCCGGCGTCCAACTCGCCATGCAGCACCTCTTTGAGCTCCGCCACAAAGACATCGCCTTCATCAGCGGTCCGCTCTCCCTCGGCTCCGCCCAGGTGCGTGCCCGCGCCTTTCGCGAGGCCCTGGAAGGCCGCGGTGTGGCCACCCGTCCGGAGTGGATCGTGGCCGGCGACCACCGGTTTGAAGGCGGAGCCCAGGCCATGAAGCGCATCCTGCAGTCCGGCAAACGCCGCCCCACCGCCGTGCTCGCCTCCAATGACCTCACCGCGGTTGGTGCCATGGGTGTCCTGCACGAAGCCGGCCTGCGCATCCCCGAGGACATTTCCGTCATCGGCTTCGACGGCATCGAGCTCAGCGCCTATACGCAGCCCGCGCTCACCACCCTGCAGGTCTCCCGCGGCGATCTAGCCGAAGCCGCCTTCCGCAGCCTCCACAGCCACAAAACAACAACACTGGAAAAGTCCCCCCCCAAAGCCAGAACCATCCAGCCAACCCTCGTCGTGCGCGGCAGCACAGCACCACCCCGCAAAAATCGCACCTAAGGTCTGTCGAGAGATGGGTCTGCATCCACAAATCTGTCATCTCGACCGGAGGCCGCAGGCCGGAGTGGAGAGACCCCTGTCTTCGCCCCTGCCCACCTCACCGCTACAACGGCACCCCGACCCCCTACACCCCGTCATCTCGACCGGAGGCCGCAGGCCGGAGCGGAGAGACCCCTGTCTTCGCCCCCGCCCACCTCACCGCGACAACGTACCCCGACTCCCTACACCCTGTCATCTCGACCGGAGGCCGCAGGCCGGAGCGGAGAGATCCCTGTATCCGCCCCGCTCACCTCACCGCTAAAACTGCACCCCGACCCCTACACCCCGTCATCTCGACCGGAGGCCGCAGGCCGGAGCGGAGAGACCCCT
>CAXSCE010000003.1:0-3306 GCA_964236545.1 uncultured Bryocella sp. | reverse complement strand
GTATCTCCCCCGGCCCACCTCACCGCGACAACGGCACCCCGACCCCTACACCCTGTCATCTCGACCGGAGGCCGCAGGCCGGAGCAGAGAGACCCCTGTATTTCCCCCGTTGAAGCCGAAAGATCTGCTTTCTGCCAGAACAGATCTACGGCCGTCCCGCAGCCTCCGCCTTCGCGCGCCACCGCTGCGTCAAAGGCCTATCCGACAACGCCTTGATAAACAATCCCCCGACCACGCTGCGCGCCTGAAAGCCCACCTGCTTGCCTGTGATCGTGTCATACCAGTCCGTCATCGGCACCCGGCTCGTCGTCTCGTTCGCCCACAGGTACATCGGGTTCACCAGCGCGTTGAAGCCCGCCGGCGAATCCGAAAGCGTGGCGGTCCACATGGACCAGTCCAGCTTCGTATACGTCTTGCGGCTATCGAGCGGCAGGCCGTACTTATTCAGCTTGGTTTGGTAGAACCGGATCTCCGCCTCGCGCACACTCGGCGGAAACAGGTTGTAGTCCAGGATTTTGTCCCACACCAGGTTGTACTTCTGGCTCCAGGTGCCGGGGCTGTTAAACGCCAGCTTGTAGTGGTCGCCTTCCGCATCCATGCTCATCCATTTGCGCGCGTCCTCATGGGCCTCGCGGCTGAAGTGCTCGGCCTCCTTCGAATGGTGCAACAGCCGCGCGAGATCGGCATACGCCTCCATCGCGTCGATCGCCTTGATGGACAGGTTCGCATTGTGCGTCACGTGGCCCGCGAAGTCATCCGTCGTCAACTGCGTTTCCGGATCCAGCCCATGCGTTTCCAGGTACGCGGCCCATTGCGTCAGCTGCGGCCAGAACCGCTCCGCCAGCGCCGTGTTGTTCTCCGCCCGCGCCACCGCATCGGCAAGAATCAGCAGATTGCCGGACTCCTCCACCGGCATCTGGTTTTCCTCGGTTTTCTCGCCACCGCCATATTCCTGCCCGTTCGCCAGCGGGTACTGCCCCAGATCGTGCGGCGCAAAAGGGAAGTGCCAGTGGTTCGTCATCGCCGCATATTCAAACACTGGCAGTAGCTGCGCCTCCAGCAGCTTCGGATTGAAGAACAGAAAGATCGGCGCCGATGGGTACAGCACATCCACCGTGCCGATGTCGCCGTTGGAAAAATTCTCCTTTGCAAATAGCATCGGCTGCCCATTCTCATCGGCCACCAAACCATGGGCCGCCAGGGACTGCCGGTAGGCCAGCGTGCAGAGCCAGGCATAGTGCTCGCCCGCGGCCGCGGTCAGGTCATTCGTCAACTGCGTATCAAAGGCCACGCCCTTCGCATTCAGCGAGGTGTACTCCCGCTCCGCGCTGTCCAGCATCGTGGCCACGGGCTCGCCGTTGCGCTGCCAGTACGGCCGCAGATTCCGGTGCATGTACTGGATGGCATACGTCTCGGTATAGGCCACCAGCACGTGCCGCTCCACCGGCTGCGCGCCCACCGCACCCAGCGGCAAAGCCACGGCCAACTCGGGTGTCTCCCGGTTCTGTCCCCCGGCACCCTCGAGGTCGTCGGCCGCGGGCACGGTCCCGTCCTGTACGAACTGCCGCTCCGGATGCACGCTTACGGTGCTCTGCGCGCCCTCCCCGTTCGGTACCGCGAGGTGGAAGTAGCCCCAGTCGATCCGCAGGTTGTCGCCTGACCGGTTCAGCACCTCCTGGCTTGCCGTTCCCACCGAAAGCACCTGCTCGGTCGCCGTCTGATGGCGGCTCGACACCGTACGCTGGCCGTCGTAACTGGTCGCCAGCTCCGCGCTCGCTCCCAGAAAGAGCGAAACCTGGTGCTGGCCGCCATCCGTGCTCACGGCCTTCCATGTCAGATACGTTACGGGTCTGGAAAGCACGTCCAAATCGTCGGCGAATGCCGGCGTGAAAAACGTCAGCGTCAGCGAAATGCCCCCGCCCCCAAAGCTGTATTCGGTGTGCGTGGGCGTCAGGTGCAGCCGCGTCTGGTCCAGCGCCGGCACCTCGTCCGGCCGGTCGCCCATGAAGCGAAACGCCTTGCCATCGATGCGCACCAGTCCGGTCAAAGGCTGCGAGTGTCCCGTCCAGTGCCGCGTCGGCCCATCGGTCAGCTTGTCCTCGTCAGACCACACGCTGAAGTAGGGATTGTGCGCGATCAACGGCGTCGCCGGCGGCCGCTCCCCGTTGGCGGGTCCCGCAGTTTGCCCAGCGGCCGACGCCGCCGCAATCAAAACGCCAAAAACGGCAGGACAAAAGGAACGGAAGGAGTGAAGCCGCATATCAGTCTCCAGGCAACAGGGTGAGTTCCACCATCGTAACCGTTTACAGCCGGACGCACACACCATGCCCTGGGGCGGACACCGCCGAACCGCAATCCGCGTCCGCAAGCGACCAAACGGCGCTTCCCGCACTCCTACCCTGTTGTGAGGACCCCGCTCCAGCGTCTGCGGAACATCTTCCGTTGCCGCGTGCTTCGGCCGCTGTTGCGGCTGCTTCGGGGCGGCATCAGCCCCCGGCGTCTCGGTTGGAGCCTCGCGATCGCCATTGTGGTCGGTGTCAGCCCTTTTCTCGGCGTCACCACGATTGCCATGCTGCTCATTGCCTGGATCTGCCGCCTTAATCAGGTCGCCACGCAGATCGGCATCCACATGGTGTCGCCGCTGCAGTGGCTCTTGTTTCTGCCCTTCATTCACCTCGGCATCGTGCTCTTCCACTCGCATAAATTGCCCCTGTCCCGCGCCGCGATCCTGCACCTCAGCCACCGCCATCCCCTGCAACTGGTCCATCTGCTCTGGCAGTGGGAGTGGCATGCGCTGGTGATCTGGTTCGTCTTCGCTGCGGTCGCCGCCCCGCTTTTGGCCGTGGCGCTTCGCCGCATGCTGGTGCTTTCCATGCGCCGCCACAAAGACCTGCTGCTCTGATCCGCCGCTCCGCCGCAATAGGTGCCAGCAAGAAAAGTCTGCAAAGATGCCGCGCTCTGATAACCATCCGAAACAGCCCCGAGTCCTACTTCCATCTTCGGGCTCCGTTTCTTTCAGGGTGGTGTATGAGGTCTTCAAGAATAGCCGCATCTTGGCTTCTCTCTGCGTCGTGCTGTGCCTTGGCCCAAACCGCCCCCGCTCCCGGGGCGGTGGGAAACACCGTCAACGTCAACGGCACCGTCAGCGACCCCTCCGGCGCACGCATCCCGCAAGCCACGGTGGAGGCCCGGAACGCGGACAACCTTCTGGTCGGCACGGCCACCACCGACAGCGGCGGCCGTTTCCGCCTCGCTCTGCCGCCGGGCACCTACGACCTTGTGGTCGCGGCCGAAGGGTTTGACCCC
>CAXSCE010000002.1:0-215513 GCA_964236545.1 uncultured Bryocella sp. | reverse complement strand
GAGCCGCGACACCGGCAGAGATTGCTGCGGCTTTGCCAAGCCTGGGACAGATCGAGGCAAACCTTGACGAGCACCAGCACTCCCACGGTAGCTCCTGCGGCACTGGCGGGGGCTGCGGAACCTCTTCATCAACACCGCTCAAGGCAAAGATCGAGCCGCTGATCCAGATCACTGCGGCGGGTTCCGGCAAGGTGCTTGAACTTCCAAAGCCCGTCGAATTTCAGCAGCGCAAGACCAAAGTTCCACTCATCATGGGCGAGCAACGCCTCATCATCGCCACATGCGAAAAGGGCACCGTTGAAGACCTTGACGAGATGAAGGACATCAAAGCCGGTCTCGATTCCATCAAGGACAAGAACCCGAACTATGTCGATGTTGCCGCGACCGAGGTCTTCCGCCATCGCAAAGTCGACCTAATCGCCGATCCTGAGCCGAATGCCAAAGGCTTTTTCGTTGCCAAGGCGGCAAAGGAGCGGGTTGCGCTCATGCAGGGCCGCAAGGACTTCCGCATCGGTCTGCCGCGGCTGCTGAACACCTACACCTACGCACCGTTCTTTAACGCATACTTTGCTTCACTGGGCCTTAAGTCCGAGAACCTCGTCTACTCCGACTACACCACACCCGAGCTCTATCGTGCCGGTGCAAGCCGCGGCGCGATCGATCCCTGCTATCCCTCCAAGATCGGCATCGCTCACGTCTACAACCTGCTCGCGACCAAGCACACGAAGAAGCCGCTTCACGCGATCTTCTTCCCGATGTACGACATCCTGCATACACCGCTGGTCAACCTCACTGGCTCGAACGCCTGCCCCACCGTCACTGCGACACCCAACGCCGTGAAGGCCGCATTCACTAAGGAGACCGACGTTTTCGCCGAACACGGCGTCACCTATCTTGATCCCATTCTCAACCTGCGCGACCATCACATCACCACGGAGCAGATGTTCCAGACCTGGGCGCCGCTGCTTGGCCTCTCTCGTGAAGAAAACGAGCGCGCCATCCAGCAGGGCTTTGCCGCACTCGATCGTTGCGAGGCCGATATTCGCCGGGACGCGCGCGCCACTCTCGATCAACTCGAGCGTGAAGACCGCATCGGGATCGTCATGCTCGGTCGCGTTTATCACCACGATCCCGGCCTCAACCACGAGATCATGGAGGAATTTCAGAAGCTCGGCTACCCCATCTTTTCTCAAAGCACGCTGCCCATGGATGAGGACATGCTGGATCGTCTCTTCGGTGACGAAGTCCGTGCCGGCGTGATCAAACACCCGTTGGATATCGCCGACGTCTGGAAGAACAACTATTCCACCAGCACCAATCACAAGGTATGGGCGGCCAAATTCACCGCGCGGCATCCGAACCTGGTCGCACTTGAGGTTTCCAGTTTTAAATGCGGTCACGATGCGCCGATCTATGGCGTTATCGAGGGCATCATCGAGCAATCAGGCACGCCGTATTTCTCCTTCAAGGACCTGGATGAGAACAAGCCTTCAGGCTCCATTCGCATCCGTGTTGAGACCATCGATTACTTCCTGCGCCGCTATCGTGAAGACGTCATCGCGCGCCGGCAAGTGGCAGATCGTATCGAAGAACAGTTGAAGGAATATACTGCCCACCTCACCTCGGATCGTCTTGCTCTTCAGCACTCGGTCTAGAGCAAACAAGCAGATCCGCACCTGTGAAGCAGACGTGAAACGAGTACAAGCTGAGCAGTGCCTCAAAAGGCACTGCTCAGCTTATGTAAGAGCATACGGACAAGAGAAGGCCATTCGTCTATTCGTGCATAGTCGTCTTCGCCGTTAACGGCAGATCCTCTGAAGAATCCCCCGCGAAGACCGTGTAATTACCCTTCGGCCATTCCCAGCTCTCGCTCTTGTCGTTCCATACAGCGGCGGCGAGTGATTCCATCGCAACAGTCACACTCTTGTGCTCGCCCGGCGCAAGTTCCACACGCTGCCATCCCGCAAGCCGCTTGAAGTGCTCCCCCGCGCTCTTGGGCAGCTGCACATAAACCTGCGCGATCTCCGTTCCGGCACGCTGGCCCGTGTTCTCCACCGTGAGCGTCGCCGTCTTGGCCGATCCATCCACATGCAAGTCACTGTAGCGATAGCTGGTGTACGACAGTCCGAAGCCGAAAGGAAACAGCGGTTGCTTGCCTTCTGACTCGAACCACTTGTACCCGAAACGAACGCCCTCACTGTAGTCAGCCGGAAAGGTACTCTTCTTTTCTTCTGCGACCCAGTGTTCAGGAAGCCCTCCGTTTTGCGGCGTGTTGTAGGTCATGCCGAAGATGCGGGGGTGCGGCAAATCGGCTTCGGTCTTCGGGAAGGTGATGGGCAGCTTGGCCGAAGGATTAACGGTGCCAAACAGCAGATTCGCGATGGCCTGCCCTCCCGCGGTACCGGGGTACCATGCTTCCATCACGCCGGCTACCTCGTTTACCCAGGGCATGCTGACGGGATTTCCTGTGATCAGCACGGCCACCGTGTGCGGGTTGGCCTTCGCCACCGCCGCAATGAGCGCATCCTGGTTGTTCGGCAGGGAAAGCGTCGGCGCATCGCCTCCCTCGCTCATGTACTGATCGGCGAACACGATCGCTACATCACTCTTTGCAGCCAATGCCGCGGCCGCATGAACGTCCGTGCCGGGGTCAAAGTTGACCTGCGCGCCTGGCGCATGTTCGCGAATGTATCGCAACGGTGCTGAAGGGAAATACACCGCCTGGCCCCACTTTGTGGGTGTTCCCGGGGTGATCGCATCGCCGCCGGGCGCATCCACCTGCGCGGAGCCGCCACCGGACATGACACCCTTGTCCGCATGCGCTCCGATCACCGCAATGGTGTGCAACGCAGAGGCATTCAACGGTAGGGTGTTGTTCCCGTTGCGCAACAGAACGATGCTTTCCTCGGCGATGTGCTGCGCATCCTCACGGCCCTTGAATGGATCGACCACAAAGCGTAGTGTCGGTGGGTGGTCCATGACGCCGGCAGCAAACATGGAACGCAGAAGCCGGTGCACCATGTCATTCAACCGGCTCACCGGCACCTGCCCTCCCTGCACCGCGTCCATCAACGGCTTGCCGAAGTACTCTTCACCCGGCTGCTGCTGATCCAATCCGGCGAGCGCAGCTTTGACCGTGGTGTGTGTGGCCTCCCAGTCGGAAACCACAAAGCCCGGGTAGTGCCATTCGCCTTTGAGCACTTTGTTCAATAGATAATCGTTTTCGCACGCCCAGTCGCCATTGATTTTGTTGTATGAGCACATCACGGACGACGGGTGACCGATGCGGATGCCGATCTCAAAGGCCAGCAGATCGCTCTCATGCATCGCTTTGTGGCCGATCTGCGCATCAACGACGGTGCGGCCGGTCTCCTGATCGTTCATGGCGTAGTGCTTGATGTCACCCATCACCTGGTTGCCTTCGACACCCATGATCAGGTGACCCACCGTGACCCCGGCAAGCACCGGATCCTCACCGGGGTACTCAAACAAACGACCGTTGCGCGGATCGCGTGCGAGATCCACGCCGCCGCCGATGGACTGATTGAACCCCTCCGCGCGCAGCTCACGGCCGATCACATCTCCATACAAATGCGCTGCGTCGGGATCCCAGCTGGCGGCTGCGCCCAGCACGCTGGGCAGCAGCGTGGAGTAGCGGCTCTGCTTCGCCGTACCGCGAACGCCCACAGCGGAGTCCGCCTGCTGCAGCGATGGAATGCCGAGCCGCGGAATGCCGAGCACCTCGCCCGCACCGCCGTTGTTATCCGGCGGCACCGGCGCACCCTCCTTCAGCGGTCCCCAACCGATGCCGTGCACGAGCTGGATCTTTTCCGCCAGGGTTAATTGCCCAATCACCAGATCCGCCCGTTGATCCGGCGTGAGCGCGGCGTTGCTCCAGGGATAGCTGGTGGCTACAGGCCCGTTCTGCGCGGCGACCTGCATCGGCGAGGTGAAGACCGCCAGGCTTAGTAACGAGACGCCAAACAAGCGGGAAACGCAAAACGGCATACGCACTCCAGAAAAGGGTTGGGCCTCTGGTTTACCCTATGCCGCACAGCACTGGCAAGATCCGAGTGAAGCCATGGACCGGACTGGCTATCCGTCCGATGCCAATCAAGCTTCACCGGCAAAGCTGTAACTCAGCCCAGCCGCCGCAGGAGCTCCGGCTCGTCGATGATTTCGACCCCGAGACCGCGCGCCTTTTCGAGCTTTGAGCCGGCATCCTCTCCGGCTACCACGAAGCTCGTCTTCTTTGACACCGAGCCGGACACCTTGCCGCCCGCGGCTTCAATGCGCTCCTTGGCCTGCTCCCGTGAAAGTGTCGGAAAACTACCCGTCAGCACGATCACCTGGCCCTCCATGGCGCCTCCCGCGACCCGTTGGGGCGCCGGCATGGTGAAGCCAAGCTGTTGCAGATCGGCCACCAGGGTACGGTTCTTTTCAACGGAGAAAAATTCGACAATCGCTTCGGCAACACGTGGACCGACCTCGTTGACGGCCTCGAGTTCGTCGGCGGTCGCCGCCATCAACGCGTCAATCGATCCGAACTGCGTCGCCAGCAAGCCAGCCGTGCGTTCGCCGACGAAGCGAATGCCAAGGCCGAAGAGCACACGCGCCAGCGAAGCCTCTTTGGATCGCGCGATCTGCGCCAGCAAAGCCTCGGCGGTCTTCGCACCCACGCGCTCCAGGGAGGTGAGCTGTTCACGGGTGAGCCGATATAGATCGGCTACCGAACGTATCAGCGGTTCGCGGCTCTGTACCGGTTGTCCATCGTCGGCGGTTGCCACATCAGGCGTTTGGCCGAGCAGCTGCGTCACCATGGCCTCCCCGAGTCCTTCAATGTTCATCACACCGCGCGCCGCCCAGTGCAGCAACTCCTCCCGCACGCGGGCCGGGCACTGTGCATTCACGCAGCGGAAGTCCACCTCCTCCGGCATCTTCACCAGCTCACTCACGCACACGGGACATTGCGTGGGAAAGACGATTTCGCGGTGGCCGCGGGGATGTGCCGCATCTTCGACCACCTCGGTGATCTTGGGAATCACGTCGCCGCCGCGCTCCACCGCCACGAAATCGCCGATGCGCACGCCCAACCGGGCGATCTCGTCGGGGTTGTGCAGCGTGGCGCGCGTGACGGTGATGCCGCCAATGGCGACGGGCGCCAGTGCCGCCACAGGTGTGACCTTGCCGGTACGGCCCACGTTGAACAACACGTCTTGCAGCTGGGTGACGCCGCCGCGCGCGGCAAATTTGTAGGCAATGGCCCAACGTGGCGCCTTGCCCGTGAAGCCGAGCCGGCGTTGCTGCGTGACCGCATCGACCTTCAGCACCACGCCATCAATTTCATACGGCAGCGAGTCGCGCAGGGCTTCCATCTTCTCAATAAACGCCAGCGCTTCCTCGACCGAGGCAGCAGTGACCGCGTTTCTGTTCACCAGAAAACCCGCACGGCGCAGCGACTCAAGCGCACCGGACTGTTCGGCCAGCAGCATCTCGCCGTCGCGCAGCAGAAAGTAGGCAAAGAGCTCCAGCCGGCGGGTGGCCACGATGTTGGGATCAACCGTGCGCAGGGTGCCAGCGGCAGCGTTGCGCGGATTGGCGGCGGGTGCCTGGCCGGCTGCCTCGCGTTCGGCGTTCATGCGTTCAAAGGCTTTTTGCGGCAGCACCACCTCGCCGCGGATCTCAAAGGCCTGCGGCAGGCCGGCATCAGCCAGCTTCGCGGCGGAAATATGCAAAGGAACGGTGCGGATGGTGCGGACGTTGGCCGTGACATCCTCGCCGATACTGCCATCGCCGCGGGTGAGACCGGTGTGCAGCACAGCCTCGCCCCGCGCGCCGGGGACGTACTGCAAGGCAAGCGAGAGACCGTCCAGCTTGAGCTCGCAGACGTACCTCACACTCTCGCCTGCGCCAAGTGCGGCCGCAACGCGATCGGCCCAGGCGCGCAGTTCGGCCTCGTTGTAGGCGTTATCGAGCGAAAGCATGGGGCGGGAGTGCGGGACCTTGCGAAAGCCGTCCTTGACCTTGCCGCCGACGCGCTGCGTGGGCGAGTCGGCCGTGATCAAGTCAGGGTGCTCGGCTTCCAGGCGCTTGAGTTCGTTCATGCGAGCGTCGTACTGTGCGTCGGTCCACTCCGGGGCGTCAAGCACGTAGTAGAGGTGCTCATGGTGGCGCAGCTCCTCGCGGAGAGCTTCGATCTGCTGGTCGGGCGTCAGCTTGGTGTGAGAAGGCATCGACGGTCATTATAGAAAGCCCTGCGACAGGAAACCCCGCGGAGCCGTCGCGATACACTGACAAGCAGGAGAAACCGCAGATGGCTCACACCGTTTTTTGCACGAAGTACAAGGCCGAAATGGAAGGACTGGAAGAGCCGCCGTTTGACTCCGACTTCGGGCAGAAGGTCTACAAAAACGTGTCGCAGAAGGCATGGAACGAGTGGTTGGAGCGCCAGAAGATGCTATTGAACGAGTACCGCCTGCAGCCCTGGACCCGCGAGGCGCAGGAGTTCCTGGTGGAACAGATGAACGACTTCTTCTTCGGCACAGGCGGTGAGCTGCCCAAGGAGTTCGTGGCGCCGACTCACTGAAGCGGCATCCGGCGTCGCACCTCAAGGCGAAACCGGTACGCTGGTGTACACTGTCCCTACCCCGCGCGGGCCTTTCGGCCGGCGCACCGCAGCAAGTCGGGACGTGGCTCAGCCTGGTAGAGCGCACCCTTGGGGTGGGTGAGGTCGCTAGTTCGAATCTAGTCGTCCCGACCATTTACTTGGACCTGTTTCCCTATAGGCGTATAACGTGCCGTCATACTAAGCGTAGCGCGAACGACCGCTGTATTCCTTTGCGGCTGCTCTTCACTTGCTGGAAATCAGATCGAAGCAGGTTTGAATATCCGGAACCACAAGCACCCGGTCAGGCTAAGCCCAGTTCCCTTTCGTAGGTCATGGCCGTCGCTTCATCAAAGCAGACGAAGTCCACAGTTTTCACGCCGCAGGCGTCGGCCAGATCGCGGCAGGTGCGGCTGGCGATCTGGGCGGCGGGGCCCTTGGGATAGCGGTAAAGGCCGGTGGAGATGGCCGGGAAAGCTACCGATTTTGCGCCGTGGTCGCGGGCCAGTTCCAGGCAGCGGCGGTAGCAGCTGGCCAGCTGTTCGGCTTCGCCCGTGTGGCCGCCGTTCCAGGTAGGGCCTACGGCGTGGAAGATCCACTTGGCGGGCAGCTGGAAAGCCGGCGTGGCTTTTGCGTCTCCGGTGGAGCAGCCGCCCAGCTCCTGGCAGGCGGCAAGCAGCGCCGGCCCTGCCGCGCGATGGATGGCGCCGTCCACACCGCCGCCGCCGAGCAGTGAAGCGTTGGCGGCATTGACTACTGCATCGACGTGCTGTTTCGTAATGTCGCCGCGTACCACCTTCAGGTCAGCCATCCGACCCTAAGATGGTACGGAAAGGCCTTGCGTTTTGTGCAAAGTGCGTTTCGGTCACACAATGTTCACCTCCTATTCATCTGGGGGCTTATGCGGCGACCTAGGCTGGAATAGGAAAGAAGTCTACTCCAGCGACTCGAGCGTCCCCCATGGCAACATCCGCGACAGACCACGCAGTTTTAGCTGCCTCCTCCACCCAGGGTTCCGTTCTTGATCAGAAAATGAGCGACAACCCCGCCGGGAAGTGGGGTGTGATCGCGTTCGGGATTCTTCTGGTTGGCGGCGTGGCCTATATTGCCACACGGCTGACAAAGGATCTATCGGTCGTCCACAACGCCTCCGTCTTCCCATTCCTGCTGTTGGGGCTGGCTTTGCTGATCGCGCTGGGCTTTGAATTTGTGAACGGTTTCCATGACACGGCCAACGCCGTGGCCACCGTGATCTACACGCACTCGCTTGAGCCGCACCTGGCGGTGGCGTGGTCGGGCATCTGGAACTTTATCGGCGTGCTGACCAGCTCAGGCGCCGTGGCCTACGCCATTGTGGCGCTGCTGCCGGTGGACCTGATCCTGAAGGTAAGTTCGGGATCAGGATTTTCAATGGTCTTTGCCTTGCTGATCGCGGCGATCCTCTGGAACCTCGGCACATGGTGGAAGGGACTGCCAGCCTCAAGCTCGCACACCATGATCGGCTCGGTCATCGGGGTCGGCGTGGCGAACCAGCTGCTGCAGGGCCGCTCCGGCTTGAACGGCGTGGATTGGGAACAGGTTGCCAAGGTGTTCAAGGCGCTGATCTGGTCACCGATCATTGGATTTGGCGCGGCGGCGCTTCTCTTTCTGGCTTTTAAGGCGCTGCTGCGTGACGAGCGGCTCTACAAGGCTCCGGAAGGCACCGATCCGCCGCCGTTCTGGATTCGCGGTCTGCTGGTGTTCACCTGCACCGGGGTCAGCTTTGCGCACGGCTCCAACGATGGGCAAAAGGGCATGGGCCTGATCATGCTGATTCTGGTGGGTACGGTGCCGACGGCGTATGCGCTAAACCATACCGTGGACCAGGGTTCCGTGACGACCTTTGCCGCCGTTTCCACGCAGGTGGCGGGGTCGCTGCACAACTACGAGCAGTCCTCCGCCACGGTGGGCGATGCGGGCCAGGAGCTTGAGCGGTTTGTGAACACCCATAAGTACGAGCCCGGGACGACGCTCGCGCTGGAGCAGATGGTCAACGACATTCGCAACGAGGCCGTCGGCTATGGTTCGCTGGGCAATGTGCCCGCGGACAAGCAGGCCAACGTGCGCAACCAGATGTACCTGACCAGCGAAACCCTCCGCCTGATGCCGAAGTTCGGGCCCAAGTTCCTGCCTCAGGACGTCAAGATCATCGCAAACTACAAAGGCTTCCTGGATAAATCGACCAAATACATCCCCACCTGGGTGAAGGTGGCCGTGGCGCTGGCGCTGGGCCTGGGCACGATGGTCGGCTGGAAGCGCATTGTGATCACGGTGGGCGAAAAGATTGGCAAACAGCACCTGACCTATGCGCAGGGCGCCGCCGCCGAGCTCACCGCGATGGTGACCATTCTGGGGGCTGACAACTTCGGTCTGCCGGTAAGCACGACCCACGTCTTGAGCTCCGGCGTGGCCGGCACGATGATGGCCAGCGGCAGTGGTCTGCAGTGGGCGACCGTCCGGAACATTGCCATGGCCTGGGTGTTCACCTTGCCGGCCGCGGCAGCGCTTTCGGGCTGCCTCTTCTGGCTTTTCAATGCCCTCGCGAAGTAGGTTGGAAGTTCTAAGGGTGCCCGGGTCCGCGGTTCAGGCCCGGGCACTCCTGTTTGCGGGGCGTTCTGTTCAGAGATGGCAGGGCTGGCTTGGTACACTGCTGCCTGCATTCGTATGAGTTTGAAGGCCAAGATCGAAGCGGTGATATACGCGTCCGAGGAACCGGTAACGCTCTCGCAGCTTCTAGGGCTACTGGGCCTGGAGGCGCAGGCGGAGATGGACGCCGCCGCCGAACGGCAGGGACGGCTGGCGCTGGAGACATCGGCTCACCTCACCGCCATGGACAAGCCCGATGCTACTGAGCCGGAAGTCACTCAACCAGCACCGCCTGAACAGGCCATGCTTGACCAGGACTCAGTCGGCGCACAATTAGCGGACCCGGTACCGGAACACTTGACGCTAGAAAACGCGGAGCCCTCTGCTTCGGAAGCGCGCGCGCGGGAGCGAAAGCTGCGCGAGTACATGCGCTCCGTGCTGGACCGGCTCGTGGCCGAGTACAGGGGCGAAGAGCGCGGGCTGGAGATTCGCGAGATCGCGGGGGGATACCGCTTTGCGACCAAGCCGGAGTACCACGACGCCGTGCGGGGGTTTGCCCGCTCCCTGAAACCGCCATTGAAGCTGAGCCTGCAGGCGCTGGAGACCCTGGCGGTGGTGGCATACAAGCAGCCGGTGACCGCACCGGAGGTATCGGAGGTGCGCGGGGTAGATTCAGGCGGCGTGCTGGGCAGCCTGATGGTGCGCAAGCTGGTGACAACGGCGGGGCGGAAGCAGGTGATCGGCCGGCCCATCCTTTACAAGACCACCAGAGAGTTTCTGCTGCGATTTGGGCTGAAGGACGTGAACGAACTCCCAAGCATCGAAGAGTTTGAACGCATGGCTTCGGAGATGGACGTCGCCCTGCAGGAGGAGATCGCAATGCGGGAGAGCGATATGGCGCCACAAACAGTGGTTCCGGTGGGTACGCCGGTAGAGAGCGGCCGACTTTCCACGGCGGAGATCGAAGGCGAGACAGAGCCGAGCCGCAATACGCACCTGAGTCAGGCGGACGGGGATCCCAATCCGTCGACACCCTCCCCGGACGAGGTCAGTGCGGAGAACCTGACTTCCCCGCCGAGCGGACCCAGCGAGTTTACCGGCAATGAGAGTGTCCCCCCGGCGCAGAACGTAACGGCTGACGGGCGCATCTCCGGTGTACCGCCGGTCTATGACACGCCCGCCGATGAGATGACGGACTCCCCTGCTAACGACGCCGCGGTGCAGGGCGCAGAAGAGCGGGGAAATCGGTAATGGCCAATCACCCTGTAAGCCCCGCCGAAGTGAAGGACTCGGTACCGGAGACCTCGCCGGACACCGTGGCCACCCCTGAAGGCGATAACGAGTTTGCGCCGGACCAACCGTTGCCGGGTGCCGGCGCCATGCCCCAGCCGGAGCGTCCGCGCGGCAATGAACCCCACCCCAGCTCCGAGATACGACCGGCGTTGGGCGAGTGAATTTAGTTCTCAGTTGCTAGGTATTAGCCCTGTCTATTTAGACCTGCTCATCACTTCGTCTTCTTGTTGTCATCCCGCAGCGCAGCGGAGGGATCTGCTGTTTGAAGCGCCCCCAACCTAAAAAGGAACTGCTCTGGCTCCAGGGTGGAGGCCATCCCGGTTGGAGCAGCCTCATCGGTTGATAGCATTGTTACTGGGCCGGAGCTGGGTGCAGCCGAGCGACCTCCACCAGGGTGGAGTAGAACGTAGCGCCCCCGCCCAGGTCTGTGAGGCGCTGGCTGGTGAGGGCGTTGACGTTGGCGCCGCCGGCGGAAACTTTCTGCCAGTCCAGACGGGCAGCCACGACGCCAGAAGCCACCGAGGTGCCCACGTGAGCGATGAGCTCGATGCGGCCGCGCTCGTTAAATACTTGTATGACATCCCCCGTGGTGATTGTGCGCGGGGCAGCGTCGTCAGGATGCATCTCGAGAATGCCGGCGGTCCGGCGCTCCATGGTCTGGTGGCCAGGCAGGTTGGCAAAGGTAGTGTTCATGTAGTTGTCGGCCTTGCGGGGGAGGAACTCCAGCGGAAAAGGCTGCTCGATCGGGAACCCGACGTTCGCTGAGGTTTCTAGGTGGACTGCCTGGCCGGTACGGGACTCCGTAGGAGCTTCCCACACGGGCAAAGGCAACAACTTCGCCTTACCGTTCGGGAACCAGCCGGGATCGCTGAAGGGCAGGACCTCTCCCCCGGAACTGCGGGGTAGGTTGAGCGGCTGCATCTTCTGCCTCTCAAGTGTTTCAAGGGTGATGCCGGCAAGCCAGGGGTGCTTCGAATCGAGAGCCTGGGCGATCAGATCGTCGTCGGTGTCGCGAAAGGCAGGCTCGGTGAATCCCATACAGCGGGCGAGCGCGGCGAAGAGCCACGGATTGGACCTGGCCTCGCCCAGAGGACTGATCGCCTGCTCCGAGAGCTGGGCGGTGTAATGACCATAGGCGCCCATCAATTCCCGGTGCTCAAGAAAGGTGGTCGCGGGCAGTACCACATCGGCGTAATCGGTGGTGTCGGTGAAGAACTGCTCATGGACGACGGTGAAAAGATCAGGGCGGCGCAGGCCGGCCAGAACGCGATTGCTGTCCGGGGCGACCGCGGCGGCGTTGCAGTTGTAGACAAAAAGAGCTTTCACGGGCAGCGCGGGAAAGGCCGATCCCTCCGCCGTGCCATCAGATGAGGGGAAAAAGGGGTGAGCTTGTAAGGCCTCCCCCAGCTGGTTCATGTTCACGGTGCGGGCAGGACGGCCAAGCGGGCTCTGGACCATCAGTTCGGGCATGTGCAGCTTCTGAGAGTTGAACGGAAACGCGCCGGAGGTGGAGAGCAGCAGACCCCCGCCGCGTCGCTGCCACGAGCCGGTGATCAACGGCAGCATGGACACGGCGCGGGCGGCGGTACCGCCATTTTCCGAGCGCTGGATGCCGTAATTGAGTCGGATGACGGCCGGAGAACGGCCACCGCGGCCGGCCTGACCGTAGGCCGTGGCGAGGCGCTCAATGGCTTCGGCGGCGATGCCGGTGAGTGCGGCGACTCGCGCCGGGGTGTGCTCGGGGAGCAGGGCATGTGTGCGGAGTTGAGGCCAATCGGGGGCGCAGGCGTCGAGGTAGGCCGGATCGTGCAGGCCGTCGCGAAAGAGGACGTGGGCGATCGCGAGGGCCAGGAGGACGTCCGTTCCGGGACGGATGGCAAGCCAATCGTCAGCCAGCGCAGCGGTGCGGGTCCGGTACGGGTCGATCACGACAAGCCGGGCACCGTTCCGGCGCGCCTGCTCGACAAAAGGCCAAAGGTGAATATTGTTGCCGTGGATGTTGGCGCCCCAGGCGATGATGAGCCCGGCGTGAGCAAAATCCTGCGGCGCGGTGCCGAGCCGGGTGCCGTAAACCTGATTGAGCGCAGCCGTTCCCGCACTGGCGCAGATCGTGCGATCCAGCTGCGAGGCGCCCAGACGATGAAAGAAGCGGCGGTCCATCGATCCGTAGCCCAGCTGGCCGATGGTGCCGGCATAGCTATAAGGCAGGATGCTTTCGGGCCCGAACTGATCGCTGGCAGCTTGAAGACGTGCCGCGATTTCGGCAAGGGCATCGTCCCAGGAGATACGCTCAAAGGCTTCGGCTTCCCTGCCCTGCGGCAGCGGCCCTTTGGGAACGCCGCAACGCCGGCGCATGGGGTACAGGAGGCGATCGGGGGAGTAAACACGCTCGAGATAACGGGCGACCTTGCCGCAGAGAAAGCCGCGCGTGACCGGATGTTCGGGGTCCCCCTGTACCTTGATTGCCCGTCCGGAACCTTCATCGACGGTAACCAGGACGCCGCAGGAGTCAGGGCAGTCGTGGGTGCAAACAGCGTGAATCTGGCGCTGGCCCATCCTCCCTATTGTAGGCTTCGGCTTTGAACGGGTGGCGGATCGCGCGCGACAATCCAAGCACCAAGCAGTTTGCCGGCACGGAAGTAATCCGGCCGCCACTCCTTCCCAAGGTGGGAAGAAGGATTTCTCCGTAGGGAGCAGATCGCCTATGATGGTCGCCAATGAGAGCTCCAATGACGCATTTGCTGCTCCTGTTCTTGCTTGCGCCTCTGCCTCTTGCCTCCGGGCAGGCTGCCAACCAGCTCTATACCGCCAGCCGGGAGCAACTCGACGTCACCAAGGTGGTGCTGGCACAGGAAGCGGCCTGGAACAAGGGCGATATGGACGGCTACCTTTCCAAGTTCAAGGACGCCAAGGAAACCGAGGCGGTGCTGAACGGCCCGGTGCGAGGCATGGCGAATATTCGCTCGGCCTACCACAACAACTTCCCCAACAGCGACGCCATGGGGCGGCTGGAACAGAGCGAGGTCGAGGTGCGCGAGCTGGGGCCGGACTTTGCGCTGGCGACGGGTCGATATCAGCTCTATCGCGGCAAAAAGGGCGGCGGTGACGCGCAGGGAACCTTTACAGAGATCTTTGAGAAGACAGCAGACGGGTGGAAGCTCATCTTTAGCCAGGCCAGCTGAGAGCCAAGCCAGCCAGGAGCCAAGCCAGCTGGGAGCCAAGCCAGCTGGGAGCCAAGCCAGCTGGGATCTGCCGCCCCACCATCGCAGCCGCTATGATGTGGGCTTGACCACTGCGTTGCATCCTCGGGTAAGCGACGCTTCCCTGCCCGGTGATCGGGCGGGCTCTGCCGTCACTCCTTCCCTCCTGTTCGAGGCGCAGGGATTGGTGAAGGAGTACGGGCCGGCTCGGGTGGTAGACGGGGTTTCGCTACGGCTGGCACGTGGTGAGACGTTGGGTTTGGTGGGTGAATCAGGGTCCGGCAAGAGCACGGTGGCGCGCATGATGCTGCGGCTTATCGAACCGACAGCCGGGCGTCTACTCCTCTCTCCCGAGGGCCAGACCGAGCCGGTGGATTTACGGCAACTGCGGCCGCCGGCAATGCGGCGGCTGCGGCGGCGGCTGGCGATGGTCTTCCAAGACCCCTATGCGGCGCTCGATCCGCGGATGACCGTGCGCCAATGCCTGGCTGAGCCGTTTCGCATCCACAGGGAGCGGCCGGCCGAGGGCATCGAAGCTCGACTGACGGCGCTGCTGGGTGAGGTGGGTTTGGAAGCCTCGGCCCTGAACCGATACCCGAACGCGTTCTCTGGCGGGCAGCGCCAGAGAATCAACATCGCGCGGGCCCTGGCGCTGCGGCCGGAACTTCTGGTGCTGGATGAACCGGTGAGCGCGCTCGATGTGTCGGTGGGCGCGCAGGTAATCAATCTTCTGCGGGATCTGCAGGCGCGGCACGGGCTGACCTGCCTGTTCATCTCGCACTCCATGCCGCTGGTGCGGTATCTCTGCCATCGGGTGGCCGTGTTGCAGCGGGGCAGACTCGTCGAAGAGGGACCATGGGAGCAGGTGTGCGAGCATCCGCGCGAACTATATACGCAGCAACTGTTGGCGGCTACGCCGGAGCTACCGGAGCTGGTTTAGCCGAGCCTCGCTGGTTACCGACCCCCTGCCGGTTGGCCTCGAAGTCACAGACGTTCCGCAGGTAATCCCACGAGTAGATCCCCGCTTCGTGGCCATCATTCCAGTGAAATTTGATCGCGTACTTGCCCACGGCTTCTACCTCGTCAGGACGAGGCGGAGCCGCGAACATGGGCAGGAGCGAGGTCGGTTTCGGTTCCCCCGGTGCACGGCTCTCACCCTCACGCGCCTCAAGACAGGTAGCACAGGGACAGGCGTCGCGCAGCCAACGAAAGCTCCAATGGCTCTGGTGCCCGTCGCGCCAATCAATGCTCATGCCGGTACCGCCCGTTTTGTCGACGCGGATCTTGCCAGGCTGAATGGCGGCGCCGGCCAGGCGGCGCCCTTCACGGGCACGATCCGCGGCGGCCTGCTCAGCAGAGACAAATCGAACTCCATCGTGGCTCATATGTTCCCCATACTGTTCGATTCGACTGTGGGGTCCGGCGTCGCAGGCAGATCACCCGCTAAATGCAACTGCCGCCGACCCACTGTATCGTCGCCACCGAACCCGCCACCGGAGAGGATTCTGCTCACGGCAACTCTCGACAATCGTCAACTGGAGGCTTTTTCCTCCTGGTAGTGGCCGATGTGATCGTAGGTCTGTTTTGGAAATCTTAGAGTTTTGTAAACGTTGCCGCTGTCCGGATCGTGCCGGTCAGGGATGATGGGAAACTCCTGCTCGGCTTGCCATTGCAGTATGCGCTCGCGGCGCGGCGGGGAATAGTCCCGACCCTCCACCTGCATCAGCATCTGTTTAGCCTGCTCTTCAGAGAAGTCACGGTCCTTGGTCAGCTCGGCGATGACCTCGTCATCGCTCAAGAAATGGCGCGCAATCATGGCAAAGGTAAGGCGGCCGTAGTGACCGATATCCTTTCCTGCTTCGAGCGAGTCGAGCAGGTGAGCCATCATGGAATCATCGCGCAGCGCGTCGACACCACGTGCCTCAGGTTCTGCCACGGCGTGACCCTCCGGCGATTGGGCAGCCGGCTGCTTCCGGGCGTCCATGGAACCTGGTTCGACAAGATGTGCACCGGTAGGGTCCGGCTTCGCGGTACTGCTTGTATTTCGAGGGGCAATCTTGTCCACATCGTCAGAACCGGTCGTGGTCCGCTGTCGTGTTTCGTGATCATTCGACGCAGACGGGGAGTGCGCAGCTCCCGTTTTCAGCTTCGCCAATTCGGCTTCAGCGCGTTCCGCGCGTTCCACCGCATTCTGCAAGGCTGCTCCCCCCTCATCCATCACAGGCTCGTCAAGTTCGATCGTGCGTTCCGCCATGCTGCCCTCCAGCTTGCTTCGCTTTATCTTCGCTTATTATGACGCAGTCAGGAGATTGTGTGTTGTGTGGACGTCTGTGGATTTCGCAGGCTTTGCTCCTTGCAGTGTCAAATTTATGGCTCAGCGTGCTTCCGGCAGAGCCAGTTCCAGGGCTTCCTCGACCGTGTTCGCCACGAGCAGCGCGCCACGGTTGCCGCGGAGCATGCCCTCCGTCTCGCAAACCTCCATAAATTCGAGCAATTTGTCGTAAAAACCGGCTATGTTGACCAGAACGACGGGTTTGGCGTGGAGTTTAAGCGTTTGCCAGGCCAGGACCTCGAAGAGTTCCTCAAAGGTGCCAAAGCCGCCAGGCAGGATCAGGAACGCGACGGCGAGCTCGCCCATGAGTCGCTTGCGGGTGTGCATGGTGTCGACAACATGGAGCTCCTGCACGCGGCTATGGACGATTTCCTGGTCGACAAGGACCTGCGGAACGACGCCGGTTACGTGACCGCCGGCAGCCAGGACGGCATCGGCGACGGCGCCCATCAGGCCGATACTGGCGCCGCCATAGATGAGGCCGAGGGCGCGCTCAGCGAGCAGGCGGCCAAGTTGTTCAGCGGCCGCGCGATACTCGGGCCGGGCACCTTCGGCGGCCGCGCAGAAGACGGCAATGCTCTGCCGGGCGGCCGCGGAAGTAGAAATGGGCTGCGATGTGGTTTGGAGGCTCATCGGCAAAGCATACACAGGACGTGTGTCTGCATCCCAAAGCCTATGTGCCCTCGGAACGTTGGCTTGGCGTGGTGGAAAGCCCTGTGCGGCTGTGCCGTAATGTTACTTGCGGCGTCTGGCGAGATCAGACTTGCGGCAGCTCAGGCGACGGCAGAGCCTGCACAGGCCGGCGTGGCCGTGAGCTCTCATGCGGCCAGCAACGTTGTCGGCCAGTTCGATTACTATCTGCTCGACATGGTGCCGGGAGCCGATTTCTGCCGCCTGGTGAAGGACGCCGGTCCCCAGTGTCAACCGCAGTCGGGCCTTGTGGTGCACGGGTTGTGGCCACAAAACAACAACGATACGTGGCCTCAGTTCTGCTCCAAGCAGGAAGCCGGAACGGACCTGCGCGCCAGCCTGGACATCACACCCGATCTGTCCCTGCTGCAGCACGAATGGGACAAGCATGGCACCTGCACAGGGCTGGACGGCGCGGGGTACTTCGCCGCGGCGCATCGGGCGCGGGCGCAAATCACCGTGCCGCAGGCGCTGCTGACGGCCACACCGAATCGGACATTCACTCCTCTGTTTCTGCTCAACATGTTCTACCAGGTGAACCCAGGCATGGTGCCGGGAAGCTTGTCGCTGAGTTGCCGCGAGGATCGCCTCATGGCGGTGGAGGCCTGCTTCGATAAATCGTTAGGGCCTACACCGTGCGTGGGTTTGCGCGGATGCGAGGCAACGGCGGTTTCGATAAGCGTGATGCGGTAGACGCGTACTCACGAAAAGGGCGCCTTGATGAGGATCCTGTCAGGGATGACCCAAAAACAAACGGATCCGCCATGCCCTTATAGCAGGGCTGCGGTGAACTCGGGATCAAGTGCGCGATTTACGCCGAAGTGTTCCTCCGCCAGACGAAGGGCGGAGCTTTCGCGCATCGCACGGAGGTCGTCGTGGGCGAGCAGGCAGGTGATAGCCTCGGCGAAATGGGGAGCGTTGTCGGCGACAAGAACCGTTTCCCCGGCCCAGGACTCGAGTCCCTGAATGCCAACCGGCGTGGAAACCACGGCTTTGCCGAAACCGAGGGCTTCCAGGAGTTTGATCTTAATGCCGCTGCCGACAAGCAGAGGAACCAGGCAGACGGCGGCGCGGGCGTACTCGGTTTCGAGCGAATCGACGGTTCCAAGGCCGTGGATGCCCTGGGCGCGAAGCTCGTGTTCCGCGCCGAACTCGAACAGCGTCTGGCAGACGGTGCCAACAATGGCGAGTGTGGCATGGGGCACCTCGGCGCGCACCTCCGGCCACACCTCACGAAGAAGAAATGCCAGGCCGGTGCGATTGGGTGGAATGTTCGAGCCGACAAAAAGGCATCGACCGGCGACGAGGTGATCCGGAGAAAGTGCGCGGGGCCGAAGGGTTACGGGCGCGACCAGGACGCGGCTCTTGATGTGCGGACGGATCGTTTCAGCCTCGCGCTCCTGGGCGGCCAGAACCGTGTGTGCGCCGGCAAGCCAGCGCATTTCGCGGCCAGGACTAAGGTGTGGGCAATCGAGGGGTAAGCCAGCCTCCTGGAACCGCTGAATGCGCGCGGAGAGCAGGTCATGCATGAGAATGGCGGTGCGCCGGGCGCCCAGGCGGCCTTCCCCGAGGAATGGTCCCCAAAAACAATAGTTGGCAAGAACGCTGGAAGCCCTGGCGGCTGTGATTTCACGAGTGGCGACCCGGCGTTCAGCCCGGGTGGGTGCGGTAAGGTCCCACGCATTGGTATAAAGGCGGTCGCCGAGCAGCGTTTGCAGCGCGGATTGAAGCAGCCGTGGGCCGCCCCGCTTCCGCTCCCAGCGTGCCAGCGCACGGGCCCATGCCTTGGGGCGAAAAGGGCACATGTACAGCCTTCCGAAACGCCAGTAACCCGGGAATCGGAGGCGCACGCCTTCTGGCGGCGCGGTTTGGAGACGAAAAAACAGGCGTGGCGAGCGGCTGTACGCGATCGTGGAAACCAGGGTCACCTTGGCATGCCGGCGAAGCAGATCGAGGAGCCCAAGCGCGTAGGTGGTGCTGCCGCCCCGTTGATGCAGGACGGGCTCGCGGGTGAGAAACACAATGCGCGGCTGGCGCGCGGGTTTGGCGGGTCGGGCCATTTGGGAGCCATTCTACGGTGCGTGAAAAGAAAAGGCCCTCACCCGGATGGATGAGGGCTAACCCGAAGACAAACCGGTTGACGGAGGAGCGGCTGTGGCCATGGAGCACGGCCACTCCTCCATTTGGGAGCCGGGACTTGGGAGCCGGCCACCCGGACCGGCGAGCTAGCTGATGACGAGCGTGTTGCCGCTGAGGTTGGCATCGACCGTCGCCAAAATACCGCCGGCGGTGACGTGTGCCGTACCCGTAGTTGTGGTGACCTGCGTGCCGGCCGGCAGCTTGAGGCCGACCGACTTGCCCGGGGCGATGGTGATCTGCTGAGCGCCGGCCTGAATGGTCACCGGAGCCGATGAGTCATTGCGCAGGTGAAAGCCGATCTGCTTGCCGTGAGGCATCGCCGTCGTGGTGGTGTTGGAGGTGCTGGTAGCGTTAGGTCCGACCGCCGGAGCGGAGGCAAAAGCCTGTGCAAGGGCGTGGGAGGCGCAAACGGACATGGAAACAGCCATGGTGGCTGCGAGGATACGACGATTCATAAAACTGCCTTCTTTCGATTACTGGGCTTCTCTTCCGGGCCATGGATCCCATGGAAGAGCAGCGCCTCACCTGATATACGCTGCCGAGAGATCGATGTTCAAGCGAATTCACGAGATTTCCACAAAATTCTGTCTTACATTATGAACGCCCGTTTAGGTTGCCCACTCTGGATAAAGGTCGGTAAATCTCTGGTTACACCCCGCCGTAAAATGGGGTGGTGACCGACCTTCTATCAAACATGAATCCCCAGCAGCAGGAGGGCATTACCTCGATTGATGGTCCTGTACTGCTGCTGGCCGGCGCAGGCTCGGGCAAGACGCGCGTGATTACGCACCGCATTGCCTACCTGATTGAAGAGCGCGGTGCGGCGCCCGACTCCATCCTCGCAGTGACCTTCACCAACAAGGCCGCCAAGGAAATGCAGGAGCGGGTGGACAAGATCATGGGCCAGTCTTCCCGTGGGCAGACGCTGGCCAAACCTACGCTCGCGACCTTTCACAGCTTCTGCGTGCGGGCTTTGCGGCGCGATATCGAAGCAATGCGGGTGAACGGCAAGGGGCTGACCCGGTCCTTTGCCATCTATGACGAAACCGATCAGCAGGCGGTGGTGAAGTCGGCGCTGAAGCGGCTGGGCGTGGATGACAAGCAGCTGAAGCCGCGCGTGGCGCTGGGGCGCATCAGCTGGGCCAAGAACCACATGCTGGACCCGCAGGAGTATTTTCTCGGCTCGACCAATCCCCTGGAAGAGAAGATTGCGCACATCTACAAGATCTACAAGGACGAGCTGTTCAAGGCCAACGCGCTCGACTTCGACGATCTGCTGCTGGAGACGGTGCGGCTGCTGAAGAGCTCGGCCGAGGTGCGCGAGCGCTACAACCGCAAATACCGCTATCTGCTCATCGACGAGTACCAGGACACCAACCGGCCGCAGTACGAACTGATGAAGCTGCTCGGAACGCACGGCAACGTCTGCGTGGTGGGCGACGAGGACCAGTCCATCTATAGTTGGCGCGGCGCGGACATCAAGAACATCCTGGACTTCGAGAAAGAGTTCCCGAATGCGCGCACGATCCGGCTGGAGCAGAACTACCGGTCGACGCAGGTGATCCTCGAAGGCGCCAGCGCTGTGGTCGCGCAGAATACGCAGCGCAAGGGTAAAAATCTCTGGACTTCGCGCGAGGGTGGGTCGCTGATCGGGCTGTATGAGGCGCCCGACGGCGAGTCGGAGGCGATTTTCATTGCCGACAAAGTAAACAAATACCTGAAAACTGCGGGCGAGACGGAGGACGCTCCACGCTGTGCGGTGCTTTACCGCACCAACTCGCAATCGCGGTTGGTGGAAGAAGCGCTGCGGCGCTATGGCATTCAGTACCACATGGTCGGGGGCTTTAGCTTCTATGACCGCTCGGAGATCAAGGATCTGTTGAGCTACCTGAAGCTGGTAGCCAATGTGCATGATTCGGTGGCGCTGGGCCGGGTCGTGAACTCGCCGCCGCGCGGCATCGGCAAGACCACCATGGAAACGATCGAGCGCATGGCGCTGGGCACGGGGATGAGCAGCTGGGATGCGATCGAGCGCGCGGTCGCGGACAAGCTGTTGCCGGCCCGCGCGCTAACCGCGCTGGCGAACTTTCGCAAGCTGATTGAAGACGCCCGGGCGATGATCCACCTCACGGGCAATGATTTTGCGGGCAAGCTGGCGGAGGATGTGGGGTCTGCCGCAAACGCCGAACTTTCCGAAGCTGCGCCTTCTGACGAAGAGGTGTCGAACTACCTGGAAACCTTGGCGGCCTCAGACGCCGGCGGCTCCGAAGCGGATACCGGCTTCAACTTTGGCTTCGACTTCGGAGCCGAGGTACCGCCGCCGTCTACCGTGACCGCGAACGACGCAAATGCGGACTTCGATACGAGCTTCAACTTTGACTTTGAGTTAGGACCGAGTGAGGAAATCTCCACCATTGCGCCAGAGAATGCGGGGGTCGAAAATGCACTTTCCTCCGCTGCGCCCCGGAATGACAACGGTGGGGCGGAGAGCGGAGATGATTCGGCAGGGTTTGATTTCGGCTTCGGGACAGGTGAACCGGCCGCGGCTGAAGCTTCCCTGAAGCCGAGCTTTCTCACGGCAGCCAAAACGGGCTACAACCCGTTTGCGCCGGTACCGCTGGAAGAGGGGGCGCCGAAGTCGGCTTCCGACACCATAAAAGCCAAGAATCAGGCGCGCCTGGATCGGATCGTGGCCGCGCAGGGTGGCGACCACGATTCGGCCAACGAGGCGGACGCGCGGGCGTTCCGAAAGCCGGGCGATCCGGCCACTCTGCCGGAGCTGATCAAGTTCCTGAACGATCGGTCAGGCTACATCAAGGCGCTTGAAGAAGAAGGGACGCCGGAGGCCTTCAGCCGGATTGAAAACCTGAAAGAACTGGCAAATGCGGCGCAGGATTCCACCAGCCGCGGGGAGACGCTGGCAGAATTTCTGGACCACGCGGCGCTGGTCTCCGATGCGGACGGCTACTCAGCCGAGGCGCGGGTCACGCTGATGACGCTACACGCAGCCAAGGGCCTGGAGTTCCCCCTGGTCTTCCTGGCCGGCATGGAGGAGGGGCTGTTTCCGCACTCGCGGTCGATCACCGATCCGACGCAGATGGAGGAAGAACGTCGGCTCTGCTACGTGGGCATGACGCGCGCCATGGACACACTGTTCATGACGCGGGCGCGCTACCGTCGCCGCTACGGCAATGACATGCCGGAGACCACAGTCGGTTCGCGGTTCCTGGAGGAGATTCCCGCAAAGCTGGTGGAAGATCTATCCACGCCCGGCTACGGTTCGGGAGAGCGCGACGAATACGGTGGTTTCAAGTCGAGGGGAGCGTACTCCACGCCGTATCCGGGGCGGAACAGACCGGGGGCGGGCGAGGACGGCGAGCGCCACTACAGCTATGAGGATGAGAGCCAGGACTCGGGCTCCGGTGCGCGGCAGTATGCGTCGGATAGGTTCGGCGGCAAGCCGGGGGCAGGCAACCGGTTTGGCACAGGTTCCGGGAAGCTGGACAACACGGCAGCCTTCTTCGGCAAGGGCGGCGCGAAGCCGGCGATCGGCGGAGCCAGCGGGTATTCGCTGGGAGATAAGCGGTATCCGGGAAGGCCCAAAATGGACATCCCGGCAGCCACCGGCAAGACCGGTCTGGGCAAGAACGCCCGGGTGCGGCACCCCAAATATGGCGAAGGTTTGATCGTAGGCCGCGAAGGGGACGGCGAAGACGCCAAGATTACGGTATCCTTTACAGGGCACGGCGTGAAGAAGCTGGTGGAGAAGTTCGCCCAGCTCGAAAAGCTGTAGCGGGAGCCGTCCGACCCGCAAGCCACGCCGGCATGATTTCAGGCAGACGCACCAGGTTTGGTAAGAAAACGGCTGGGCTTTGCCGCTCACCGCAAAAAATCTAAGTTCCAGGAAGAGCACAATGGCAAATACCACCGCAATCACTGATCGCGCCGAGCGCAAGAAAATCAAACGCGCCGCCCGTAAAAAGGCCACCCCTAAGACCGCCCGCACCTGGGCTCGCGGCGAACACAAGCAGAAGCTGAAGAAAGCCTCGCGCGGTACGTCGAAGCGGTAAGGGACGCAAATTCTTTCAAGGTGATATAGAAGGGGGTAGAGCGTACGCTCTGCCCCCTTCTCTTGCTCAGATTTTGCCGTCATTCTGACTCTAAGCGAGCCGAAGCATCTCTGTACTTACTTACGGCCGCTCTGCGCTTGATGGAGAAACGCCCCTAAGCCGTCGCCGCCTTGGGCGTGGTCATCTTCATCATTTGCTTGAACATGAACCCGGGCGCCACGCGGCTCATCAGCTTCAGGACATTGCTCAAACCGGGTCGAATCTCCAGCTTGCCCTTCTCGATCCCGGCAATGGCACGCTCGACCAGAACGGGGACGGGCATGCCTTTCTGACCCTGCAACTCCTTCGCAAACTCACCGCGATACAGGGAGGTCTCCGTTCCCGGGGGCGCCAACTCGACGACGGTGACAGACGAGCCGGCCAGCTGACCGCGCAGAACCTGCGTATAGGCATGCAGACCGGCCTTGGCAGCGGAATACACCGGCGAAAGAGGAAAGGGAACAAAGGCAAGTCCGGAGGTCACATTCACAATCAGCGCGTTCTTTTGCCGCTGCAGGTGAGGGAGAAACTCCTGGATCATCCACAACGGACCATTCAGGTTGCTCTGCAGCTCTCGGGTGAGATCGCCCGGTTCACGAGTTTGCTTCAGCTTGAGATTGCGCATGATGCCGGCGTTGTTGATCAGGGTATCGAGCTGCGGAAACCGTTGGAGCACCTCTTGGCGCAGGGCAACGATCTGCTCCGGGTCACTCACATCACTCTGGAAAATGTGCAGCCCCGGGGAGGTCTCCTTTGCGGCCTGGAGGCGTCCCTTGTCGCGGCCCGTGATCAATACCGTGTTGCCGCGTTTGAGCAGTTCCTGCGCGAGCGCCAGGCCAATGCCGCTGGAGCCGCCCGTAATCAGGATCGTCTTGCCGGTTAGTTTCATATAGTTCCCCTGTCTCGTCCCAACTGAACTCAGCTGTAATACATCGAAATGTAGTCTTCGGCAACATTGTTGTCAATGCGTACTTTGTGCCCAGCGTATACTTTGTTCAATCATAGGACTTTGCTCCTAGCCAAACCCATGAAGGAAAAGCCCTACCACCATGGCGATCTCCGCTCCGCTCTTCTGCAGGCGGGGGCGGCCATGCTGGAACGCGCCGGACCCGAAGCCCTTTCCATGCGGGAACTCGCGCGTGCGGTGGGCGTGAGCAACAACGCGCCGCGGCGGCACTTCGCCAGCAAACAGGATCTTCTGGATGCCTTGGCCCTCGATGGCTTCGAGCGCCTGGGGCAGGCCCTGCGCCAGGCGCTTACGCCCGAGGAACCTTCTTTTGAACGACGCCTGATCAGCCTGGCCCATACCAATATTCGGTTTGCCACGACCCACCGCGCCCTGTTTCGGCTGATGTTTGCCGCCAAACAGCACCCACAGGTCTCCCCGGAGCTGCTGCGGGCAAGCTACGGCGCGCTCTCCGCAGCCCCGGAGACCATGCTCTACGGACAGCAGACAGGCCGTGTTGTTCCGGGCGACCCGGAACAGCAAGCCCTGGTGATCTTCGCGGCCGTGGAAGGGCTGATTTCGTTTTCCGTGGACGGCAGCTTCGGCGGCGTGCCTGTGGAGCGCCTGGCGGAACAAGTTATTCACCAGATCATGATGGGCTTGCAGCCCCGAAGCGGCTGAGCGCCGTCAACGAACGTGCTCCCCCGATAGAGGCGCTACGTCGGGGATGAAACGAGCTGGTTTACTCCGGTGCTCGCCTTCCGCGGCTGCATATCGTCAGATGACGTCCTGTCTACGCCCGACTACTCCAGCGTCCCTACGTGAGATTCGCTGATTGTGTAGTCGGCGGGAATCTCAAACATCGCCGGATTCGCTTCGACCCTATCCAGGCTGATCACAGTGACAACTGTTTTGGTCATGTTGTAGTCCTCCGTTGTCCGGTCCAGGTCGATGTGCAGTTCCGGCGAGGTCCATACCTCCGATACCGTGCTAAGTTCGTGATCATTTCCGATCACTCCGGAAGGAATCACATGCGTCATGCGCTTGCCCTCGGCGTGAAAGCCTAGGATGGTTCGTGGTGGAAGCTCCACCACCTCCCTGTACCGTGGTCGAGCACCGGCCACGGGTCCCTGTGAGCCGGGGAAGCCAGAGTCGGCCGTCGCGGGTCGCCCCGCGTTCTGAGCACGCCGTTCTGCTCGGCGCGCTTGCTGCTCAGGAGTTAGGGGCCTTGGCTCCGGCACGTGCCTTACCTGCGCAGTCTTGTGAAACGCCACCAGCAAAACCAAAGTGCGACTGGCCGGATCCCACAACTGAACGGAGCGTGGAACCATCTGCCCCGACCTTTGCGTGTAGATTTCGGTTCGCATCCGGCCCTGCGCATCGCGGAGCTGCTTCTCGTGATCCGTGGAGGTGATGTGTGAGCCATCTGGCAAGGTCTGCACTCTGATGGCGATCTCCTCCAAAACGTAGGGCAGGTTACGCACCGCCTCTTCGCGGCCAAAGGGCACCATGAGGGGAAGGACATCTCCCCACTGCGCCAGGGCGCGGAGGGGGTGGATCGAGGCAGCGAGCAGGATGGACGTCACAGCAAACAAGCGGCACATAGGCGGAGTGACCTGAGTACAAGTTTAGGGGCACATCCCGATCCGGTCACCATGAATTCGGGATGCGCTCATCGTCTATCGCTGGCCGGACGAAGGAATGTGACTGGGGCAAACGCCTGGAAGCGTTTGTTGCATAGAATCGCCGTAACCCTGCTTTCACGATTTCCTCAAGAGGACCGCACGCTGCCCCGACAAATCTTCGCCACCAAGTCCATCGACAAGCTGATTCACGAGTCAGAGCGCCCGGAACAGGCGTTGCGCAAAACGCTGGGGCCGGTTTCCTTGACGGCGCTGGGCATCGGCATCGTGGTCGGATCGGGCATCTTCACGGTCATTGGGACGGCCATCGGCGGCAACCCGGCCAAGTTGGCGGACTGGAAAGGGTCGCCGGTCATCGACCTGATCCTGCACCACGGCGCGGTGGCGGGCAGGCCGGGTGCGGGGCCGGCGCTGGCGATCTCGCTGGTGCTGGTCGCGATTGTGTGCGCCTTCACGGGACTCTGCTATGCGGAGCTCGCGAGCATGATCCCGATCTCCGGCTCGGCGTACACCTATACCTACGCCACGCTGGGCGAGCTCATCGCCTGGGTCATCGGCTGGGACCTGATCCTGGAATACGCTTTCGCCAACATGAGCGTCTCGGTGGGTTTTGCCGCGCATATCGTGGACCTGCTCGACTGGCTGAACATCCGGCTGGACCCGAAATGGCTGTCTCCGGCCTTTCTGCCGCAGGGCTTGCAGGATCTCGCCGGTAAAGACATCTTTCCGGTCGGCTGGCACCCGGGGTTCGACATCCCGGCGTTTCTGGTCGTGTTTTTCATCACCGTGGTCCTCGTGATCGGCATTCGGGAGTCTTCGCGCACCAACAACATCATGGTGCTGATCAAGATCGCGGCAATTCTGGCCTTTGTGCTCTTCGGCCTCGGGTTTGTGCATCCCGGCAACTACCACCCCTTTGCCCCGAACGGCGCTTCCGGCATCCTGGCCGGTGGGTCCATCATCTTCTTCACCTATATCGGCTTTGACGCGGTGTCCACGGCCAGCGAGGAATGCCGGAACCCGCAGCGCGACGTACCGATCGGCATTATCGCCACCCTGGTGGTCTGCACGGTCCTCTATATCGGCGTCGCCCTCGTGCTGACGGGCATGGTGCCCTGGAACACGGTCATCGGCGACGGCGCGCCGATTGTGAACGCGCTGAAACGGCTTTCGATCCAGCCGGGCGGCCACCGGCTGCATTGGGTACGGCTGTTTGTGCTGGTCGGCGCCATCCTGGGGATGATCTCATCCATCCTTGTCGGCCAGTATGGGCAGGCGCGCATCTGGTTTGCCATGTCGCGCGACCGGCTGCTGCCCGATGCCTTCAGCCGGGTGCACCCGCGCTTCCGCACCCCGGCCTTTTCGACGATCATCGCCGGGGTACTCGTCTCGATACCCGCGGGCCTCTTCGATGTGGGCTCGTTGGCTGAGATGTCCAACATCGGCACGCTGTTTGCCTTTGTGCTGGTCTCAGTCGGCGTTCTGGTATTGCGGCACAGGCAGCCGCAGCGGCACCGCGGTTTCCGGGTGCCGGGCGGGCCCGTGTTTCCGGTACTGAGCATCCTGTTCTGCGGGCTGCTGATGGCGGGGCTGCCGATGATCACGTGGCTGCGCTTTTTTGTGTGGCTGGTGATCGGCCTGTTTGTGTATGCCCTGTACAGCCGCAAGCGGAGTGAGTTTTACCGGGGCTAAGGCACATAGGGGGGCTCGGGCATAAAACCATGCTGAGCGCGCCTGCCGGTGCTGCATCCAAAGCCCTATGTCGTTCACGTTTTTGACTGCTGAGTGGCGCAAGTTGATCATGGCGCAGTATGAGGTGGACCCGGCGATCCTAGCGCAGCGCCTGCCGCGTGGGGTGGAGCTGGATCTCTACCACGGACGCTGTTTCGTATCGCTGGTGGGCTTTCTGTTTGACCGGGTGCGGATCGCGGGCGTACCGGTGCCGTGGCACACCAAATTTGAAGAGATCAATCTGCGCTACTACGTGCGGCGGCCCATGGCTGACGGCTCATTTCGCCGCGGCGTCATCTTTGTGCAGGAGCTTGTACCCAGACCGGCCATCGCCTGGACGGCGCGCGCGCTGTACGGCGAGGCGTACGTGACGGCGTCGACCGGGCATTGGTGGTCAACGGAAGGACCGGAAGCGCGGGCGGTGCGGCACCACGAGAAGCCTTTGGAGGTGCGCTATGACTGGCGCGGGCGTCGGACGGCAAAGAACGGCTACAGGGGCGCAAAGCAGCATATCGCCGTGCAGGCCGGCAGCCGCCGGCAGCCGCAGGAAGCTGGCTCGCTGGATGAGTTCATCACGGAGCACTACTGGGGCTACACACCGACGCGCTCCGGGGGAACAGCGCAATATGCGGTGGAACACTCCCGCTGGGAGGTGTACCCCGTCGAGCGCTACAGCATTGCCTGTGACTTCGGTGTGCAGTACGGTCAGGAATTCCAAAACCTGAACGGCCGGGAGCCGAATCATGTGCTGCTCGCCGAAGGGGCACCCGTCGCGATTCGCTGGGGCGGAACAATTGCCTGATCCCATCGTTGTGGGTTGAAGAAAGGCAGGCTGGCGGCGCGACCTGGCCGTGATTTGAGCGTCTAACACTCAGGTGTTGCGATCGACAGCCGTCGCGGCGGACCGGATACCCGAGGTAGGATTGAACTCATGAGAACGATCGACGCCTACCAGGGCGGGGTTCGCGTCCTGGACAGCAAATCAACTGCCAGCCTGTTGAGCAAAGTGCTGTGGATCACCACCGTTGCTTTCCTGTTCACGGCGCTCGGCGCCTACATCGCTCCGGACTTCATCGGCGCGGGCATCTTTCTGGTCTTTATCGTCAACCTGGGCTTGATCTTCGCGATCAATGCCGCAAGCCGTCGCTCCCCCACCCTGGCGCTGGTGCTGATGTACGCCTTCGCCACTCTGATGGGCGTGGAAATCGGTCCCCTGCTCCATTCCTACATGCACTTCCCCGGTGGCCAGGCGGTTGTCTTCAATGCCGCTTTGACGACGGCCGCCGGGATGGGCGCCATGGGCATGATCGCGCAGATTGCCCGCTTCAACTACCAGAAAGTAGCCAACTATGCGGTTGGCGCGCTGCTGGGGCTGATCGTCATCGGGCTGATCTCGAGCTTTGTGCATTTTGTCTCCCCCGGCATTTATGCCTGGGCGACGCTGGCGATCTTCTCGGTGCTGCTCCTGGTCGACTTCATGCGCCTTCGTGATGGCGGCGCTGGACTCACGCCCGTGCAGCTTTCGTTGAGCATCTACCTGGACGCGCTGAATATCTTCATCGCCCTGCTGCAGATTTTCGGCAACGGCAATGGCGGCGGACGGCGGCGCGGTAGCTGGAGTTAACTTCGCGTGTGGCTTGGCAAAAGGGCTCGCTTCGGCGGGCCCTTTCCCCTGCCGGGACATAGGGTGGGCGGCTACACTGGAGCGATGCCTCGCCCGACCTCTGACCCAACGTCGTCCACCCAAACCCGTCAGTGGCTGCGCGGGCTGCCCAAAGCTGAACTGCATCTGCACCTGGAAGGGTCGATCACCCCGGAAACCCTGGTGGAGTTGTCGCGGTCCAATGACCCCGTACCGCTGACGTCCGAGCAGGCGCGTGCGGTCTACAGCTACACGGATTTCCCAAGCTTTTTGATGAGCTTTAAAGCCGTGACCGAGCGGCTGCACACGGCGGCCGATTACGAAACAATCACCTACAACATGGTGCGGGATCTCCATGCGCAGGGGGTGCGCCATGCCGAGGTGTACCTGTCCATCGGGATTCTCTACCGGTTCGCCCGGCTGAACGTCGATGCCGTGATGCAGGCGGCGGAGCGGGGCCGGCTGCGCGGCGAGCGGGAGTTTGGGGTCAGCGTCCTTTGGATCATCGATGCCGTAAGGCACTTCGGGGCGGGTGAGGCGCAGAGGGTCTTCCGCAAAGCCGCGGCGCTCGGGGCGCACATGGCCTCGGTGGTGGGCATCGGCATCGGCGGTGACGAGGCGAGGGGACCCGCGCCGGAGTTTCGCGAGGTCTACGCGGAGGCCAAGGCGGCGGGGCTGCACCTGACCTGTCACGCCGGGGAAACAACCGGACCGGACAGCATTTGGGCGGCGATCAATATCGGGGCGGAGCGGCTCGGGCACGCGCTCAGCGCAGGGGCCGACCCGGAGCTGGTGGAGGTGCTCGCCACCCGCCAGATTCCGCTGGAGCTGAATGTGACCTCGAACCTGCGGACGGGCTGCTGCCCTAGCCTGCTCGAGCATCCGGTAAAGCGCTACTTCGAAGAAGGCCTCATGGTCACGCTCAACTCGGACGATCCACCGTTCTTTGGGGCCACGCTCCTGGATGAGTACGAGCTGGTACAGCGCGAATTCGAGTTTTCCCTAGAAGGGATGCGTGAGCTGGCGGCAAACTCCATCGAGGCGAGCTTCCTGGGGCCGGAACGCAAACTGGCGCTGCTGGGCGAGGTGGAGCGGTACGGTTGGTAAGGTTCCGTAATAGAGTGGGTGGATCAACTGGCTCCGTCTTCTCTGTTTGTCATCCCGTAGCGCAGCGGAGGGATCTGCTTTTGCCGTGGCTGCCACTCCTCAGTCGAGTCCTCCCAAGTCGGATTTGACTCCGTGATGAGGGCCAGTTTGCGGCCTCTGTTCCAGTCCTTTAATTCCTTCTCTCGGGTAATCGCATTGCCGATGTATTGAAACCGCTCCACGTACACGAGGCGGTGGACACAGTACCTTGCCGTAAACGAGCCGGGGATATTCTGCCGATGCTGAAAAACGCGCGAGCGGAGCGCCGAAGTGACACCGACGTATAGGGTTCGCGACCGGCTGGCGAGAATGTAGACGAAGTAACTGTGCTCGCACGAGAACATATGGACCCTTAAGGGCAGTATGAGTGATTCGAGGCGAAAAGCAGATCCCTCCGCTGCGCTGCGGGATGACAACCTTGGGTGATGTGGCTGCAGATCTGGGTGAGGTGGACTACGGGTTGAACCGTGTGACGGAGCTCGCGAGAAATCCCCGGTTTCGCGGCCTTTGCCCGACTACAGATTTGAAGACACTTGGCTGCGTTAAGGCCCCTACGAAGGGATGGACACCTGTAACTCGCGCTTGCGGCGATTGATGCGGTTGAACTTGTACTGGAAGTAGAGGCCGCCGAAGAGCAGTGTCCAAAACCAGTTCAGGTGCAGATGAAGGGGTTCCGGACCGTTGAAGTGGACCAGGAGCTCGCGGCGGAAGACGAAGCGGGCCACGAGGATCAGAACCAACGCTGCGAGAGCCAAACCGGGCGCGTGCGAGTAATAGGCGGTTGTGTCGCCGCCCAGGTTATACCGCACCGTGGCCCAGGAGCCGGGCAGGCGAATGAGGTACAGCACCGCGACGGCGATGTAGAGCAGAAGAGCGGAGCTGCCGCGCTCGACGCGGCGCAGCCAGCTCGCTTCCACAATGTCCCAAACCACAAAGAAGAAGCCGGCCGTGACAATGCCGAGGATCAAAGCCACCCACCAGGGCAGGTCGGGCGGATCGGGAAAGAGCGCGGCAGGGGCAGCCATGGGATATGCCGAAACCGAGGTGTAGGCGGCGGACGCCGTGGCAGGCGGTTGCAGCGGCTGAGCCGGACGCTCCTGTGTCGGGCGATTCTGCGCCGGGCGGTCTGGCACCACATAGGTTTGCGCGATGTAGGAGGCAAAGACCGCACCCACCAGCGCCCACTCCGTCGCCCCTTCGGGCTGGACAAGATCGGTGAGCAGGATGTGGCCCGTGCCGATGTACTGGCGTACCTCGGCGTCGGTGTAGGGGCCGTACTGCTGGCCGTCGCGGGAGATTCGATAGGTCATAAAGGGGATTTCCGGGTTATCGGCCGATAGCGACTCGTCCAGCTTTTATCTCCGAGGCGCCAAAGTATGTACGCAGGAAGAAAGTCTACGGTTCAGCCGGAGACAAGTAGTTCTGATGAGGTTGGGGTGTCGTCGAGGGCGACGAGCTGGCCTTCCCCGCCCTCCACCGTGACTTCGCCGCCCGTATCGGAGCCGGCGCCGTCCAGCAGCGTGGTGAGAATCACTTTGCCTGCGGCGCAGTGCGTGGTGACAGGTTCGGTGCCGAGATTGAGCAGAACCTGGAAATCGGTGCTCTCCCCTCCGGGCAAGCCGGTGCGGCGAAAGCGCAGCAGGGTTCCCTCGGCAAAGACCTCGGCGATGCCGCCGGCATGGAGGGTGTCATGCTGGCGGCGCAGGGCGAGCAGGCGGCGGTAGAGACTGAACAGCGATTTGGCGTCAGTGCGCTGCTTCGCCGCGTTGCGGGTGGGCCAGTCCCGCATGAGGGGCAGCCAGGGCGTGGCGTCGGGCGGGCAGAAACCGGCGTTGGACGCCTCGACCCAAAGCATGGGCGAGCGCTCCGGATCGCGGCCGCGGCCCTTGCCGGGTTCGTTCTTTTCGGCGGGATCGCGCACCTGATCCGAGGCGATTGGCACATCTTCCATGCCGAGTTCGTCGCCGTAATAGAGGGTGGGCGTGCCGCGCAGGGTGAGCAGCAGCATCGCGGCTACGCGAGCCTGCGCAGAGCCGATGCGGGAGGCCAGGCGGGGCTGGTCGTGGTTGCCCAGAACGTAGTTGGGCCAGGCCCCGGGGGGCAGCAGGCTCTCGTACCGAGTAATGATGCCGGCGATCGCAGCGGCCTTCCACTCGGTCTGGATCAGGTGGAAGTTGAACGGCAGATTGGCGCCGTCGAGTTCGGGCGTCTGCGGCGCATGCCCTTCCGTGCCTCCGCTTTGCACAGGGCTTCCGCCGTAGTACCGGACCAGTTCCGCGAGCGGAAGATAAATCTCCCCGATCAGGACGCGGTTGGACGGGCGCTGCGACCGATCTGCCGCGAGGGACTGCGCTTCCCGCAGCGTCGGTTCAAGCGCCGGTCTTAGCGTGGGTCCATAGGTGTCCAGCAAAGTACGCATCTCGCGCACGACGGCGTGGGTGCCCGGCTGGTCCGTGTTGTGCACCGGCAGAAATCGGGCGTTGTCCTGCAGGCCGGGATGGAAATCCGGGTTGGGTGGATTGTCGCGGAACTGGTCGTCCTTGATCAGCAGCCAGAGGACATCCATGCGGAATCCATCGACGCCCCTGTCCAGCCAGAACCGGAGAGCGGCGAAGACTGCCTCGCGAACTTCCCTGTTGCGCCAGTTCAGGTCGGGCTGCTCGCGCAGAAAGGAATGCAGATAGAACTGCTGCGTCCCCTCATCCCAGGTCCAGGCCGGGCCGCCGAACTGCGAGGTCCAGTTGTTGGGGTAGCGTTCTTGCTCGGGTCGCTGGTCCTCGGGACCGGCGGGCGGGGCTGGGTCGCGCCACAGATACCAGCCTCGTTTGGGATCGTCGCGAGAGCTGCGGGATGCCTCAAACCAGGGATGGCGGTCCGAGGTATGGTTCGGTACAAAGTCGAGGATGAGGCGCAGTCCCTTGGCATGGGCGGCGGCGAGCAGTCCATCGAAGTCGTTGAGAGAGCCAAAAAGCGGGTCGATGCCGGTGTAGTCGGCGACGTCATAACCGAAATCGGCCATGGGCGAGGGGTACACGGGCGAGATCCAGACGGCGGTGATCCCGAGCCCTGCGAGGTAGTCAAGACGCGCGACAATGCCGTTCAGATCGCCCACCCCGTCGCCGTCGGTGTCCTGAAAGGAGCGCGGGTAAACCTGGTAGATCACGCCGGTTTGCCACCACTGCGCCGGAACGAGGTCGCCGTCTGCCATATCTCACGCTTGGATGCGGTGGCGTAGCATCGGGGTATGGCAACTGAAGCGCTGGTGGCGAATACGAACGATCGCGGCGAGTTGGACGTTCTGCTGGGCGAGGCCGAGCGGGCGCACGGACACCTTTGTGCGGGACAGATCCTGGGCGTGCGCATGGCCATGCTGGCGCTGCGGCGGCTGGGCATCAAGGAACCGCGGCTGAAGGTACTGGCGGACGGGGCACCCAACCCGGACCGCAAGCGGCCAGTGGTCTTTGTGGAAATCGACCGCTGCGCCACGGACGCCATCGGCGTGGTAACCGGCGCACGCGTGGGCAAGCGGGCGTTGAAGCTGCGCGACTGGGGCAAGATGGCGGCCACGTTTGTGGACCTGGACGCCCGGCTGGGCAACGATGAATACAAGGGGCTGCGCGTGGTGGCGCGCGAAACCTCGAAGAATCGCGCGAAGGAGCTCTATCCGGAGCTCCCCAAGAACGAACAGCAGATGCAGGCGTATCGCGACATGCCGGATGAAGAGCTCTTCGCCGAGCAATGGGTGCGGGTGCCGCTGCCGCCCAGCGAGTTCCCGGGCTACAAGGGCGAGCGGGCAGTGTGTGCGCGCTGCGGCGAAGGGGTGAACTTCGACCGCTTCACCGAGGTAGCCGGCGAGCGGCTCTGCCTGGCGTGCGCGGAGCCGGAGCTTACGTACTACGAGCCGCTGTAATGTCTGCAGCGGCTCGTAGGATTCAGGCTCCGGCGTTTAGTTCGGGTCGGGACTCTTACCAGCCGCGGTCGGGGCGGCCGTAGAAGTCACGGTGGTGCTCCCAATATTCATGCGCGCGCCATTGCTCGATGTGCTCAATGCGTTCACGCTCGATGTAGCCGGGGCCGTACCCATACACAGGGGCGGGGTAGGCCGGACCATAGTATCCGGAAGCGTAGGGACGATAGTACGGGGACGGGGCGACATAGCGTGGACCGCCGAACTGAACCGCTACACCGAACTGCTGCGCCTCTGCAGCGGGTGTGGCGAGCGTCGCGGCAGCACCGGCCAGCATCAGGCCGCCAAGCAGACCGAGAGCCCTGGCCTTACCGTTGAACAGCGTGTATGCGGAACCCTTTGCGGAAAGATTGGCTGCCTTCATGATGTTGCCTCCTGCCGGCTCACTTACTTTGCCGTGCATCTCCGTAAACGCAAGCCACGGCCGGGTGTTGCGCGCAACGTTTGGCCGCAGATGGGGTCCTCAGGCGCTCAGGCCGGGAGGTATTCAGCGGCTCAGCATTCAGCGGCTCGGCATTCAGCGGCTCAGAGTGTAGCGCAGGCCCGCCTGCACAAGGCGCGGCGCAGCGAGGGTGAGGATGGGTGTGCGGCCGGCGTCGATGGAGCGGTTCAGCAGGTTCTGCGCGGCTGCATAGACCGACAGGCCATGCAGGGTACGCGGAAACACCGCGCGATCGGCAGAAACATCGAACCGCGCGAAGGGGTGCAAAAGGTACTGGTTGGAGGCGTCGTCAAAGCTCTGGCCGGTGTAGCTGGCGATCAGATGGAAGTTGGCATAGCGAGGAAACGCCTGGTTGAGGGTAGCGGTGAGCAGCTCGCGCGGAACCTCGGGAATCCACTTGCCGGTCAGGTTGGCCTGAACGCGTGAGCTTGTGTTGAAGGCGGTGACCGTGGCCACGGCGAGTTGGTAGCCGAAGGTGGCGTCAAAGCCGCGCCACTCGGCGCTGCGGGCATCCAGGCTGAGGCCGCGGCTGCGAATCTGGCCAAGGTTCTGCCGTTGCAGGGTTTGGGTGGTGGAGGTTTGTGACAGCGTGACGGCCGAAACAGGGCGGTTGACCTCGGTCCAGAAATAGCTCGCGCGGAGGAAGCCGAGCGAGTGGCCGCCGGCATGGAGGTTCGTCAGCTCCGCCCCGGTTTCAAAGCCGGTGGCGCGTTCCGATTGCAGGCTGGGGTTGGCCAGGGTCGTCTGCGAGCCGACCTGGCCGGTGCGATAGAGCTCATTCATCGTGGGGCCGCGGAAGGCGCGAAAGCCGGAGGCGGTAAGCGCGAGACCGTGGGGAAGATTGCGCACCACGCCGGCATGGGGGCTGGCGAGCAGTTCGTCAAGCGTCGGTTCCGCTGTAACGACGTGGGTATTTGTGGCGGTCTGGCGGCCGTCAAAGGTGCGAAAGCTGTCCACGCGGACCGAGGCGGCGATCGACCAGCCGCGAGGCTGCCAGATGCCTTCCGCGTAGCCGCCCACGTCGCGCTGGTGCGCGCCCGTGTCGATGGTGGAGGTCACTCTGCCGGCAGTGACGGGGCTTTCGGCGTCGGTGGCCCGGACATCGCGCAGGTCCACACCCAGGGCAGCCGTCAGGGCGTGCGGAAAGATGCGCGAGCCGTTCAGGGCAAAACCGAGTTCGTCCGTGGGAACGCGCTGCAGGCGGGTCAGGGTTTCGCTGTTGCGATTGGCGGCGATGGCAGAGAAGCTTTGGCGGTAGGTTTCACGGTCGCCGAAGAGGCGCAGGGCGGCGTGGCTGGGGCCGGTGTCCGCGTCGCCGCCGGCCTCGTAGCGCCACAGACGGGTGCCGTTGGTCTGATCGGGGGTGCCGTTGGCGCGAACCTCGTTCAGGACGTTGCCGCGCAGAAAAACGGAGTCGCCGTCCGGACGGGCGGCGGATCGAAGCTCGGCCCGGCCGCTCTCTTCAGCGACATTCGCGGGTGTGTCGACCCGGCCGCGCAGGCCGGGAGCGGTGGGGACGTAGCCGCCGGTGTCGACGCCGCTGCCGGCCAGCAGCCAGGCGACCGGGTGGGTTGTGCCGGCGACGAGCAGATCGGCGCTGGCGGAGTTCTCCGTGGCGCCTAGCGCGTCGGCATCCACGGTAATCGGGTTCCCCGTGGGCGTTACAGGAGCGATCGCGATGACGCCGCCGATGGCGCTGGAACCGTAAAGGTCGGCGGCCCCGCCGCGTTCCAGCTCGACCGCCCCAATGGCAAGCTCCGGGATTTCATCCCAATGAATCCAGCCGCCGAACGGATCATTCAGTGGAACCTCATCACTGACCACAAGCGTGCGGCTGGCGGCAGTGGATCCCAGCCCACGCAGGCTGACGCCTTCGGTGGTCGGGTTGGCGGTCCAGGAGCTGGTGCGGCGGTAGAGCTGAAAGCCGGCAACCTGGTGGAGGCGGTCGTCCAGCGCGAGCGCGGGTGGGGCGGCCAGTTGCGCGGCGTCCAGGGTGACGACGCTGCTGGATTGATCGTCCACGCCGGGCAAACCACGGTCGGCGGTCACGGTGACCGCCTGCTGCACGCTCGCAGCCTGCAGTGTGACGGTTGTGGCGGATGCGGGCAGGGGCAGCCGTACGGTTGTGGGCGCAAAGCCGGGATGCCGGAGCACAAAGGTCTGCCCGGCGGTACCGCGGGGCAGAACGACGCAGCCGTTCGAGCCGCTGGTGGCCAACGCTTGCGCTCCCGCCAGGGGCGAAGTCACCACCACCTGCGGCAGCGGCCGGCCGCCGCTATCGACCAGGCAAAGCCGGCTCCCACCGTCCTCTGCGCCGCCTCCAGCCGTCTGAGCCGCTACGGCGGAGGAAATGGGAGGCAAAAGCAGCAGGCCCACGAAAGCGAAAGAGAAATACGGCACGGCTATAAGGCTCTCACGAGCCGGGACACCCTCCAACTGGAATGAAGGCGCAAATTCACCCGCTGGCAATGCGGAATGCTACCGGTAGCGCTATCCGTCGCAAGGAGAATGTCGATATTGAAAGCAGCGGGAACGGACAAAGGCGATCTTCGGACGGAGATTTGGACGGAGAACGGCGGGGCGCTCGCCAACCTGGCAAAAATTGCTCCGATCGCGCCCTTCACGGAGAACGGAGCACAAACCGGGGAAGCCGAACTGTACCTGCAGGTGGTCATTGAAACGCCGCGCGGCAGCCGCGTGAAGTACAAGTTCGACGAAGATCTCCGGGCAATGGCCTTCAAATCACTGCTGCCCGCCGGCATGGTCTTTCCCTTCAACTTCGGGTTCGTTCCGGGAACGCTGGGTGGCGACGGTGACCCCCTGGATGTGCTGCTGCTGACGGAAGAACCGCTGTTTCCGGGATGCGTGGTGCGAGCCCGGCTGGTCGGCGCGATGACCGTGGAGCAGACCGTTGACGGGCAGACGCAACGCAATGACCGTCTGCTGGCCGTGCCCGAAATCCTTGACGTCTACGGCAGCGCCCGGTCCCTTGAGGATCTACCCGAGCCGTTGCTGGCGCAGATTGAGGCGTTTTTTGTCCAGTACCACCGGCTTGGGGGCAAGACCTCCCGGACACTGGCGCGGCTTGATGCAAGAGTCAGCCGCGATCTGCTCAAGGAAGCGATCGAAAGGTTTGGAAAATGAAAGCTTTGGGAAACAGGGGTACACGATGGATTTGTTGATTCGGACGTTGATCGGCGGTGTGGTGGTGAGCGTCTTTGCCATTCTGGGCGACGTGATCAAGCCCAAAAGTCTTGCCGGCACCTCAGCGGCAGCGCCCGCGGTAGCCCTCGCGACACTCTTTCTCACCCTGCACGCCAAGGGCGTTACCTACACCGCGCTGGAGTGCCGTTCCATGCTGGCGGGGGCTGCTGCTTACTTGATCTTTGCCGTGGTCGTAAGCCAGGTACAAATGCGTTACAAACCCAAGGCAATGGTGGGGGCGGCGGCGATGCTGCCCTTGTGGGCCATTTCCGCGGCCACGCTTTGGGCCGTCTGGTTAAGGAGATAAGACATGGTGCGAATTGGTTGTGATTTCGCTGTCTTGGGCAAAACCAAGCCTATGGACTACTTTGTGCGCTTCCTGTTTGGATGTGCGCTCACCCTCACCTTCTCGCTGGTCTCAAAGTGGGCCGGACCGGTGATCGGCGGGTTATTCTTGGCCTTTCCGGGCATCTATCCCTCCGGCAGCAGCTTCGTCGAGAAAAAGGAAGAGGAACGCAAGTTAAAGGCCGGTATGGACGGCGCCCTGCGCGCGCGGTCCCTGGCGAGCGCCCACGCCGTGGGGGCGGGCGCCGGTTGCTTTGGCCTGATGGGCTTTGCGGCAGTCGTATGGCTGGGCCTGCCTCGCTTTGGTCTGGCTGCTTCCCTGGCGACCGGCACAGCGGTATGGTTCGTGCTTGCCTTTGGAGCCTGGGCGCTGCGGGAACGCATGTAGCGCCGCTTATCCGATCTGGGCGGACTCCACGGTCTTGCCTACGCGGAGCATCGTCGCTTCGTCAAAGTGTTTGCCCAGAATCTGCAAGCCTATCGGCAATCCATCAGCGGTAACACCGCAGGGCACACTGGCGCCGCAGATGCCGGCGAGCGAAGCGGCGACAGAGTAGATGTCTTCGAGATACATCTGTAGAGGATCGTCGGTCTTTTCACCCAGCTTAAAGGCCGGGGTCGGCGTAACCGGGCAAACAATCGCATCGACCTTCCCAAAAGCCTCCAGAAAGTCGCGGGTGAGCAGGGTGCGCACCTGCTGGGCTTTGCGGTAGTAGGCGTCGTAGTAGCCCGCCGAAAGAACGTAGGTCCCCAGCAGGATGCGGCGTTTCACCTCGGCACCGAAACCCTCTTCGCGGGTGTGCCGGAACATCGTTGCAAGGGTACTGCTGTCGGGGGCGCGCAGGCCGAAGCGGACGCCGTCGAAGCGAGACAGGTTGGAGCTGGCCTCGGCCGTGGCCAGCACGTAGTAAGCCGGGACGGCATAGCGGGTGTGCGGCAGGGAGATTGCGTCGACCGTGCAGCCAGCCGCCCGCAGGCTGTCGAGGGATCGTTCCACGGCAGCGCGGATTTCAGGATGGAGGCCCTCGCCGAGATACTCGGCCGGTACGCCGATGCGCAGCCCGGCGATGGGCCGGTCGAGCTCCGCGCTATAGTCAGGAACCGACTGGCTGGAGGCCGTGGCATCCAGCGGATCAGGGCCGGCCAGAACTTCGAGGACGCGCGCGGCGTCCGCGACGGTGTGGGTCATGGGCCCGACCCGGTCAAGCGAAGAGGCAAAGGCAATAAGACCGTAGCGCGAAACGCGGCCATAGGTGGGCAGCACGCCGACCACGCCGCAAAAAGCCGCGGGTTGACGAATGGAACCGCCGGTATCGGTGCCGAGCGAGGCCATGCAAAGATCGGCCGCCACCGCGGCCGCCGATCCCCCAGAGGATCCGCCGGGGACGCGATCGAGCGCGCGCGGATTGCGGACAGGCTTGTAGGCGGAATTTTCGTTGGACGAACCCATGGCGAACTCGTCGCAGTTCAGCTTGCCCAGCACGGCAGCGCCGGCCGCCTCGAGGCGCGCGACGGCCGTGGCGTCGTAGGGCGGATGCCAGCCGCGCAGAATGCGGGAGCCGGCGGTGGTCTCCACGCCCCGGGTAGCCAGGACATCCTTGATACCGACCGGAATGCCGGCCAGAGGACCCAGCGGGCGTCCGGCACGGGCATCGGCATCGACCTTTTCAGCTCCGGCGAGGGCGCGCTCGGCGGAAATGGCAAGGTAGCTGCCGATCTCCCCGTCGTGCGTGGCGATGCGGTCCAGATACTGCCGCACCAGGGCCGTGGCAGAGAGCCGGCCTTCAACAATCGCGAGGCGCGTAGCGGAAAGATCCGGACCGGAGACCGGGTCGGAAGTCGGAACGGAGGAGGCGTCTGTCATACAGGGTGTTGGTGTCCTTGGGCTTCCGAGGGTTTATGTTCATCCGTTAATACGTTGCGCTGTGGCGCCCTAGCGCTCGATCACCTTGGGAACCTTGAAAAAGCGGCCGTCGGTCTCAGGGGCCTCCTTCATCACAAGGGAGCGCTCGACCGAGGTCTGCACTGCATCGATGCGGAGGAGCTGGCCCGCGCCGGCGGGCGTGGCTCCCAGCGAGTCCGCTACCTGCGCCATGGGCGCGATATCGCTGGTGTCCAGCTCATCCAGTTGCGCGATATAGCCCAGAACAGCATCGAGGTCGCGGGCCATGCGGGGCAACTCGTCCGCGGTGAGCTCCAGGTTGGCGAGGGCGGCGACGTGACGCACCGCCTCTGCCGAGACACGGGCGGCGCTCGTCTGAGCGGTAGCCGGCGCGCTGCTCTGTATGCTGGTCTGCGCGGTGGTCTGCGCGATGTGCTTGGGAGCGTCCTGCTCCGTGGCGATGGCCTTACCGTCGTTCACTGAAACTTCCTTTCCGGGTGGCCGTGGAGGGCCAAGTCTTCTCGGAGGCCGCGGGCTGGTCCGATCGGACCGGAGCGGACCGGGTAGCCGGCTTTCGGGCCACCTGCAGCTCCAGTCCACGCAAGGGAACGCCGGCGGTCTGCGCCAAATCACGTTGCAGCACATCGCGCATGGCGAGGAGCGAACCGAGCCAGTCAGAACCCGAAACCTGCAAATGCAGCGTCCGCGCCTCGTCCAGCGCAACGACGCTGCAGTGCGCCGCGAGCGCCGAGCCGCAGACCACCGGCAGCGCGGCGGCCAGGCGGTCTTCTTCCGGAAGCGTGCGCAGGCTTCTCGCAAGCGAACTCCTCAACAATGTGCGCATTCCCTGCAACGCGTACTCCTAGACCTCACTAAATCGTATTAGAGCAAATCTTCTTCCGGTGAGCGAACAATGTAGCCGGGTGATGGTTTCCGAATGACAGCGGCGCCCGAGCTAGTTGGCTTGCAGTACACCCTCAGGCGATTCGCTGGAGCGCGCGAGACTCTGGGCCGCAAGCGCGACGGGCAGGCAATCGGCCGCCGCGGCAGGAACCAGGCGCAGAACAAGATCACGAAAGCCTTGCAGAAACAGGGTGGTGGAAAACCTTGCGGACCACTCCCGGGCATCGCAGGGATCGAAGTCCGGCTCGCCGCTAACCTCCCACTCACGAATGGCAGCGGCCGCCGAATCAGGCGTTTGCTGCGTAAAATAGGCTCCGGTCCGATGGCTCCCGGCGCCGCGCACGGTCTCCAGCGAGCCGCCCGCGCCATAGGCGATCACCGGCCGGCCGCAGGCCTGGGCTTCCAGGGGCACCATGCCGAAATCCTCATCGGCGGCAAACAGCAGAGCGCGGCAGCGCGCGTACTCCGCCCAAAGCTCGCCATCGGGAAGCTCGCCCAAGAATTGCACCTGAGCGCCGAGCCGTGCGGCGAAGCGGCGCAACCGCGATCCTTCCGGACCGGCGCCGGCGATACGCAGCCGCCGTCCAAGACGGGCGCAGGCCTCAATGACCAGATCCGTGCGCTTGTAGGTAACCAAACGGCCGGCGCAGAGATAGTGGTCTTCCGGCGAGTACGTCCCCGACGCCGGAGCCTGTTCGAGGCTGATGGGCGGATGCACCACCTCGGCTTCGCGGCCATAGCAGCGCCGGATGCGTTCGGCAACATAGGTGGAATTGGCAACAAAGTGCGTGACGCGGTTGGCGGCGACCTGGTCCCAACGCCGCACGGGACCGGCCACGGCGGAAAAGGCCAGCCGCGAAACCGGATCCATGGCGCGGCGGTAGCTCTCAAATCCATCCCAAAGGTAGCGCATGGGCGAGTGGCAATAACAGATGTGCACGGTGCCCGGGGAGAGACGCACACCCTTCACCGGGCCGCTGTCGGAGGACAACACCAGGTCAAAGCCGCGCAGATCCAGAGATTCCACGGCGCCGGGATAGAAGGGCAGCAGCTGGCGATGGAATCTGCCGGCCCAGGGCACGTGCTGCAGGCGGGAGGTGTGCAGGGCGCGGCCTCGCAGCGTGGAGGGAAGCCCTTCAGGCCGGGCGAACAGCGTAAAAATCTCTGCCTCTGGAAAAAGCGAGGCAATGCATTCGGCGACACGCTCCCCGCCGCCGCGCGTCACAAACCAATGATGGAGGACGGCTACCCGCATGCATTCAAAATTTGGGCCATCCTCGCTATGATGCCTTCCTAGTACGCGCCGTCCTGATTGACCACCGAACTTAATGTGCAGGCGAGAATGCGGATGTCGCCGGAAAGACTCCATGTATGGGCATACCGGCAATCCAGCTGCACGCGTTCAGGGTAGCTCACCCGGCTGCGGCCAGAGATCTGCCAAAGACCGGTAACACCCGGCTTCACCATGCAGTAATCAGCAAAACACTCCCCATACTTTTCCACCTCGGCGGCGACGATGGGCCGCGGACCGACCAGACTCATGGAACCGGTGAGCACATTCCAGATTTGCGGCAGCTCATCCAGGCTGGTGCGGCGCAGAAACTCGCCCACCTTGGTGACACGGGGGTCATTCTTGAGCTTGTGATCCTTTTTCCATTCAGCGCGGGCCGAGGGATGAGCCGCCAGGTAGTTTTCCAGAACCTCCGCGGAGTTTACGCACATGGTGCGGAACTTCCACATGGAAAAGAAACGTCCGTGGCCGCGGATGCGGCGGTGCGAAAAGAAGATGGGTCCCGGCGAGGTAAGCCGGATGGAGAGCGCCACCAGGCCGATCAACGGTAGCAATACCGGCAGGCACAGAACAGCCAGCAGGAGATCGAGACCCCGTTTCACGATGCGGTAGCGAAATGTCTCTTCAGGGCCTCGGGTGGAGGACCTTTTCGCCGCCGGCCGGTACATCTTGACCGGCGGGGGATCTGAAATGAAAAAACGTGGCGGAACCACTCCCATCTCTTCTGAGTTTCCTGAGTCTGCCATGCCGGGCGATGATCTCCGCACAAACTCCAGCGTTCCCTGCTGAGGGTCTGTGCCTTGTTGTGGCAAGGTGAGCGCTTGCCGGTCCCGTTGAGAGAGTGTGCTGCCCAGACATCTCTCTTTTGCTCGCTCGGAAGGTATAGGTGGTGAGACGCTTTTTCTTTTCTCGTAGTGTACCGCCCTGCCGGAAAACCGGCTACTTTGTTTTCCCGGTTTGTTTCCCTGCTGAACCCAAATGAGAACCGGTGAAAAACGTCCCGATATGGATCAAGAAAGCGGCCGTGCGAGGCAACCTGAAGCGGGCATTTCGTTTAGAAACAAGCATCTAGCATTGCCTCCCGGCTACGGCTGAAAGGGCCGGTGCCGAAGTGTACGAGTCGGTGACGGGATGTGCAAGGCGGCGGACAGAAGGGCTATTGACGGTCTGCTTCCCGGGTCAGCCAGCCTTCGACCTCCCCGAGGGAGTCGATGGCCATCGCGCTCCCTCCGCACGCACCGGTCTCGGTTCCCCGCTTCAGAAAGGCCATGCGGAGCCCTGCGGCGTTCGCGGCTGCGACATCGGAACAGCGGTCGCCGACAAGAATCGAACGGCTCAGATCGAGGTCCAGCTCCTGTTGCGCGCGCAGCAACATGCCGGGACCGGGCTTCCGGTCCCGGTGCTCCCGCTTCCAGTCCCCGATCCCGTGCACCGGGTGAAAGGGGCAATGGTAGACCGCATCCAGATCCCCGCCCCGGATCTGGATCTCCCTTCGCATCCAGCCCATCAGCGCTTGAAAATCGGCGGTGGTGTACAGGCCGCGGGCGATGCCGGACTGATTCGTGACCACCACAATCCTGTACCCGAGGCCGCGGGCGGTGTGGATCAGCGGGAAAATACCATCGACCCAGCGCACATCCTCAGGGCGAAACAGATAGCCGACCTCCTCATTGAGCACGCCGTCGCGATCAAGAAACAGGGCCGGATGCCGTTTGAGGTTCATCGCTAATAGCCTCCGGTAGCCGGTCGGATGGTCGCGAGCGGCTGCTGGGTGGAGGGGAAAACGCGGGCCGGAACGCGCACCTCGGGGGGGTAACTCAGCCCCAGGCGGCGCGCTTCAAGAAGGGTGGCAATCTCGGCCAGAACAGCCGCCGGGGTGACCTGGTGCAGGCAGCCGTTGTGGGTGCAGGGCGCGTAATCCCGGCCGTCGTAGCAGGGACGACAGGCAAACCCCTCGCCGCCCCACAGAGCAATGCAATTTTCCCGCTGCGGAAGCCGCCCGTGCGGATCGGTCGGCCCAAAGATCGTCACGATCGCGGTCGAGGTGATCCCGGCCAGGTGCAGCGGGCCGGTGTCATGGGTGACCGTAACCGCGGCGGAGTGGAACAGCGCCACGGTTTGCGCGAGGGAAAGCGTGCCGGTGAGGTCGGCAAACTGGCCCGGGAAGCCCGCAGCGGCGAGCGCGCCGAAGTGGGCCGACGCCCAGCGGTCGTCAGGGCCGCCGGCCAGGATCACCTCGCAATCCTGGGTCAGCAACAGGGCGGCGAGAGCGACGTAGTGCTCGACCGGCCAGCGACGGAGGGCATCGTCGCGGAGCAGATTGCGGGCGCCAGCCGGGACAAGGACCACACGCGGGCGACCGGAGGTGGGCAGCGGGTTGGGCGGCAGCGCGGGGAGCGGCACCGGCGCGAGTTGGTCTCCGTTTTCGCCGTCCGGCCGGCCGGTAAGAATGCGAGCGTACTCATCTGTGTGGTGGCGGCCAGGAAGTAGGCGGTAGCGGCGATCCGTCTCGAGCAGCTGGACGTGACGCCGGGCGCGGACCGGCAGCGTGAGCAGGCGGTAGCGACGGTCATAGTAAAGCGTGGCGCAAAGATCGTAGGCGCCCCCGGTGGCGATGCGTTTGCGCAGGGTACCCCAAAGCGCGACCAACCCCCGGGCGCGTTCGCGCGCAGTTCCTCGCAGCAGGGCCGGCTCCTCCACCGGAATGACATGGATCCAGGGATAAAGCGCCAGGACCGGCGCGACCGCGGTGCCGGCAATCCAATCCACGCGGTAGCCCGCGGCATGCATCGCCGCGACGCCGGGGACCGCCATGATGGCGTCGCCAATGGCGCCGAGTTTCACGATCAGCAGCCGGCGGCCGGCGCCAGCGCTCTTGGGCACAAAGCCGGCGGGCGCGGCCGACGCGGGAATAGGCGCGGCGTTGCGGGCGGAGTCAAGTACGTGCATCTCCTACTCCCCTGCCCCGCTGCCGGCGCCGGGCTTTGCCGGCCAGGCCGGGTCGCGCAGAAACACCGCCTGATTGCGCAGAACGCTGATATGGCCGAGGTAGCGCATCAGCAGCTCGTAACGATCGGGACCCAGCGCCCGGAGCGCCCAGCCCAGCACCCGATGAACAGCCCCCACCCGCCGATCCGCGCCGTTGAACTGCTTCCAGGTGGCTTTCTGTGGGGCGACTTTGCCTCTCACCAGCCCCTGGCGTCGGGCAAAACGCGCAAAGGGACCGTTCGCGTCGAAGGGGTCGGGTGCGTGGGATACACCGGCAGCTGCGTCCCCCGCCGGCGCAAAGTGCTCCAGGTGGGCGGCAAACAGGCGGCGCGCGAGGCGGTTCAGCGCGGTGCCGTCGGAAAGGCGGTCAAAGCCGTACGGCAGGGCCTCCACCGCGGGCAGCCGGTTCTGCGCCATAGCGGTGCGGTAAGCGGCGAACAACGGTTGCAGATCGCGGCGGTCAGCAAGAGTGAAACGATCGGTGTGGCGGGAAAGACCGGCGGGGTCGTCGATATCGATGCCAGAGAAATGAAAGAAGCGCAGCGGGACCGCCCGCCCTTCCCCATCCCGAACTATCCAGCTGCCCGCTTCAAGCGCCAGGGCCCGTTCGTGCAGATTCCAGTAGGCCATGTTGAGACCCCTATCGCGGGTGGCAACGACGCCTTCAAAGAGCGCCGGCATGAGGTTGGCCCATTTCTGATCGACAAAAAGCCCGGTGCGGCCTTCACTGAAACCCAGCGCCAGACAGCGGTGCTCCCACCAGGCGAGCAGACGCAGCGCCTCGGCGGAGGCGCTGACCGCAATGAAGCCCAGGTTATAGGTGCCGTTGTAGAGCAGGTCCTGCTCGGAAGGCGAGCGGCCGTCAAAGACCGGCGCGGTCATGTGCGGGGTGAGCACGGCTGTGCCGGCGCGGAGGCTCTCAAAAATGGGCGTCAGGGGGGCGTAGACAAAGATGTCCGGGTCAAGGTAAACCACCGCGTCGAGCGAATAGCGCGCGAGCAGATGACGCAAAAACGTGGGTTTGACGTTGGTGTTGAGCTCCAGGAGATCGTACTTCATGGCCTCGATGCGCACGGAGGCCAGACCAATCTTCCCCAGGGCGCCCGGGGTGAGGGCGGCATCGGTCTGAAACGGCGTGAGGTCGTGGAGATCGGCGACAACGAGCACGAAAAAGCGCTGCCCCGGGTGCTGGGCGACGTAGGACGCGGCCAGGGTACGGGCAAAACCGAAGTAGTTGGGGGAGACAATCGTGCAGGCAGCGCACTTCATGGTGGCGGAACTCAACGCGGCGCCGCAAAGGGAGGCATAAGCATCCGGGACAGAATACCAAGGGTGGCCGCTTCAGGTTTGCCGGCATTCAGCCCGGCACAAATCTTGCAGCCGTCCTCAGGAGGCTGGGGGCGAAATGGGTTCCCAGGAGCGGCTTTCCTCATTCCATCGGCGGATCGGCTTCGCGGGAATGCCTACCGCGATCGTCCGCGGCGGAATGGGGCCGGTAACGACCGCGTTGGCGCCGATCACGCAGCCGTCGCCGATGCTGGAACCCGCAAGGACGGCAACGCGGTCACCGAGCCAGACATTGTTGCCGATGGCCACCGGACCGGAGGAGACCAGGGGCCGCTGCGCGGGAGGCGTGGCCGGGTCGCTGGCGTCCACACCGGCATGAACACCGCGGTAGCTGCCATGGGCGTGATCGCTGATGAGCACGCCGCTGCCGCACAAGAGGTGATCGCCGATCGTGACCCGGTTGATGCAGGCGATGTGGACGTTGTCGGAGAGGCGGGCGGCGCGGCCGATGCGGATTTCGGGGCGGAACTGGGCATTGTCACCGGCCGCGGTGTAGGCGGTAATGGCTTCAATCCAAAGGAAATCGCGGGCGTGGAAGTCCGCACCAAGGTGCAGGGCAGCGGCGCCGAGAATGCGCGGGGAACGCGCCGCCCGGAAGCCCGGTGCGCCCAACCGGCGCGCCCACAGGCGATCGCGCAGCCTCCTGCCGGACACGGCAAGGCCGTGCGATGGCAGGTTGAACCACCCGTGAGAGGCAGCAGCGCTTTGCAGACGGGAAGTGATGATCAAACCTCCGGTACGAACCTGGCCTTGGATAGCCGACGTTCATGTGCGAGTGGCGATTTACTCAACATCGATCTAGGCACCGGCAAGGCCCGGCAACGCAGCGGGTTGACTCCGCGCGGGGGAGCCTCCCGGCTCGCGTTGTGGGCTCTGCCGGACGACTCCCTGCATTCCAGGCCAGCCATACAGGAAGACAGAATAGACGAACCAGTAGAAGGCCATGACGGGAATGAAATCCAACGCACCGTCCGACGCAGCCATGACGGCATACACCAGAAGCGCTTTCAGGGCAGCCCGGCGCAAAGGCGAACGCACCGCATCGCCGTTCCAAAGCACCACCAGCAGCGGACTGACCATAATCAGCGTGAAGGAGACTAGGCCCGTGAGCCCCCAGTACTGAACCGCGGAGGCGTAGAGCACCTCACCAAAGCCGTACAGCGGATGCTCGGGAAAAAAGGTGACCACGCTGCTGGCTGCGTCTACCTGACCGACCCTGTTTCCCAGGGTGCGGTCAAAGAGAAAACTGACGTTACTCAGGCGCAGCGTCACCAGAAGGACGGCGCCAAATACCAGCGCCACGGCCAGCAGGCGGCGGCGCACCTCGCGCAGGTACAGCAAGGGAAAGGTGCGGATCTGGCGAAACAGGGGCGGCACGAGCGAAAGCAGTTCATTGAGCACCAACCCTGCCCACACTGTGCGCGACAGGGTCAGCAACACCGCAAGGCGGACAACCCCGCGACGCCATCCCCGTGACTCCAGCCGGACAAAAAGGGGCAGCAGCAGCAGCGTGGCGACGCCATAGATGTTGCCGTTGTTGTAGGTGGAAACCAGCTTCAGAAACATGCCGCGGGCGTTGTCCTTGCCGCTCGCGACAGTGCCGTAATCGCCGGCATTTACCGTGATAAACGGGATCTCCAGCGTGCGATGCGCCAGTGGGTAGACAACAAACAGGACGATGCCCCAGACAGCGGCGTAGAAGATGCAGTTGCAGAACCAGATTCGCGTTCTTTGCCCGTCGACCGAGGGGTAAAAGGGGCCGAACAACAGGAGAAAAATCCACGGCAAGGCAAACAACGCCACAAAGGTGCTGAACGTAAAATTTAGATTAATCACGCCGTAAAAATAGCCCGCGTACAAAAAGCAGGCCTGCATCGGCAGCAACAACAGCACCACGCCCAGCACACGGCGGGGAAAGACCAGCGGCATGGCCAAAAAGCGCACGGCCGCGGCTGGCGGCACCAGGGCGGCGAGCAGGATATACCCCCAGGTGATGGGCAGGCCCGCCAGCCGGATGCCGCCTTTGGGAAATAGAACCAACAGCAGCACCAGCAGGCAGGCGCACCAGGTAACGAATCGCGACATGGGGCGGCTGCGCCGGCGTCCGTTGCTCATCACGGCTCCCCTCCTGCCCTTAGAAAGCACGCCGCAGGCGTCCAAGGCTGGCCTGGTGCCTCGGATTGGCCAGGATGCGCTGCGCCAGCAGCTTCAGCATCACCGCGAACAGGGCAACGAAAAGGCCCAGACCCACGACGCCGAAGTAGTACGCCTCCCGCGGCGGCCAGGCACGGTGTTCGGGCGGGTAAGCCCGGTCGATGACTTCGACGGCGGCGTGGGAGAAGTCTTCGCTGATACGCGCACCCTGAAACTGCGTGTTGAGCGAGTTCACAAGCGCGGCGTGGTCGGCGATCTCGCGCTGGGCGCGGCTCAACTGCAGGTTCACCGCGGGAATGCGGTTGGCGGGGGTGGCCGTTCCCACGGCAGCGATCGAGGCCCCGGCTTCAAGCGCACGCTCCTGCGCCTGCAGCTGGGTGATCTGGGAGAGCACCCGTTGAACGTCCGGATTTTGATCCGTTTCGCTTTGGCGCAGCGAGGCCAGGTACACGTTAAGGCCATCGACCTGCGAGCGGAGATAGGCGATATTGCCGATGCCTTCGGCGGCCTGCGTGCCGGAGGCGACCTGGCCGGTGCGCTCCTGCAGCCTGGCCAGGGCTTCCTCGGACTGATCAAGCTGGGTGCGCTGCTGTTCCAGCTGGCGGTCAAAAAAGTGGCGGGTCTGGGCGGCCTGCGACTGCGCCATCTTATCGCTCAGATCCTGCAGACCCTGCAGGTAGGCGTTGGCCAGCATGGCGGCATCGGCGGCGTTCTGGTCCCGGACAGAGATCGTGACAATGGAATCGCTACCCTCGACAAAGGTGCTCTTGTAAGCAAGAATGCCGCGCGCTGCCTCCATGCTCGGGGTGCCGAACAGCTGCAGCAGATGGTTGCGGTCGATGATGTTGTCCTGCACACTGCGGCTTTGGAGCAGGCCGATGTACAGATTGCCGGGATCGCGGGGCGAGAAAATCGAGGACAGCGATTGGGTCTGGCTCTGTGCCTGCGAAGGCAGGAATGTGGCCGTCGCGACATAGGCCGATTTGAGGGAATGGACGTAAATCGCCCCGAGAACCGAGATGATCGCGCACACAACGAGCGCCAGCCGCCATTCCCGCAGCACCGCGGCGGTGGCAGCGACAAGGTCGACTCCCTCCTCCGGGATCGGCTCCGTATCGTACGGCAGGCGCTCGGCGACCGTTTGCTCATTGGGCATCGATGAGACCCTCCGTTTCGCCTGGGGTCGTGGCGTTGTGCCCGGTATTGCGGGTGAGGGAGGTGGGCATGGTGGCTAGCGCGCGATCAGGTACAGCGTGGCGGCGCCTAGGCCGAAGTTGTTGATAATGCCGACGGTGTCAAGAATGCGCTGAAAGCCGGCGCGACGGTCGAGCACAGGCGGCACCACGACGGTATCGCCGGGGTACACGGGCGCGCGGTGGACATTGGCATACTGCTCACTGACCACAGAGCCGTCGGCCCGCAGAATGAACTCGCGCCTCTTGTCGGCCTGCCGGTCAGGACCGCCGGCGCGGCGAAGGTAGTCCCCCACGCTTTGCCGCGGGGCGTACACAAAGGCGTTGGCGTTGTAGACCTGGCCCTGCACGGTGACGGAGTCGGGAACGCGTGGAACCACAAAGCGGTCGCCGTCCTCCAGGGCAAGATCGGGCAGGGTGTCGACCCCGATGCTGTTGGGCTTCAGCTCCAGCACCAGACGGCCGTTGGGCACGGTGGTGCGCAGGCGCGCGATGGCGGCACGGGTGGCGGTTTCTGACGCAGTAGCCGCGGTCTGATCCGTCGCGCTGGTAGCCTGGGCGGTGCTGGTGGCGGTCTGCGACGAGGCCTGGGCGTCCAGCTGATCGGCATACTCCTGCAGGCGCTGCTGTTCCACGCGACGCGTAGAGGCGCGCGTGAACTCCGAGGCGTAGAGGTAGGCATCCGGGGTGAAGCCTCCGGCGCGGCGCAGCAGGCCGCGCAGGTTTTCGCCCGGCAGCACGCTGTACACGCCGGGCGAGACGAACTCGCCTTCCAGGCGGACATAGCGGGTCTGCTGCGAGGAGGGCACACGGATGTCAGCCGTGGAGAAAATGGTAATGATGTCGTTGGGCAGCAGTTCGAGGTTCTGCGAGGCGTCGCCGTCAAGCACGAGTTTGCCCAGGGAGAACGGAACAAGTGAAGTTTTGAGGCTATCGGTGCCCAGGCGCTCGATCACCGCATAGCTCCAGTCGATGTCCGGTGCGCTGAGAATGACATCGGTGCTGGGGGTGAAGTTGGTGGTACTGCCGGTAAGCGCCGCGCCCAGGGTGCTGCCGCCGGCCTGCGTTCCCCCCACGCTGCGAGAGTTGGGGGTGGTCGTCTCGGCCGGAGTGGTGCTGCCGGCTCCGAGCGCGCCCTGCTTCGCCGTGGAAGCGTCCGTGCCGGGGAAATAATCCTGCTGCAGCTGGCCCTGTTCATTCTGGCGGGTCCAGTAGTTGCGCGTGATCAGCGCGGCCTTGTTAGGAATAAGATCGCTGATCCTCATGCCGGGGTGCCAGACGTAGCGGCCGGGGTTGGCCACATTGCCGCGCAGGGTCACGGCGTTGCGAAAACGCTCCACGATAGAGCTGACGGAAACGATGTCGCCGTTGAGCAGCGGCCGGCTGCCCTGTGTGGCAGGGTTGATGTCCTCCACGCTGCGCATGCTGTGCTCGTAGACACGTTCCAGGCGAAGCTCGCCGCCGCTGGCAAGGGCTGTGTCGCCGCCGGCCAGCTTCACGGCGTCGTCAATGCTTGCCGAGCCTTTCAGCTCATAGATCGCCGGTGTGTTGACGCTGCCGGCTACCGCGACCTGCGGGCCGACGAAGGGAATAAAGATGACATCGCCGGAAAGCAGGCGGATGTCGTTCTTTTTGTCGCCGTGAAGGAGCAGATCGTAAAGGTCGAAGTGCCGAATCGTCTCCCCGTCGCGCTTGACCTGGATGTCACGCAGAGATCCGTCCGGCAACGGGCCGCCGGAGGCGAAAACGGCGTTCAGCAGGGTGCTGAGCGAGGAAATGCTGTAGCTGCCGGGCCGGACGGCCTCGCCCACCACAAAAACCTGGATCGTGCGCAGCGAGCCCAAATTCGTGTTCAGGGCGAAGTTGCGATAGATCCGGCCGAGCTGCGCTTTGAGGTAGGCGTTGAGCTCCCGGAAGGGGATGCCGGTGACGTGAACGGTGCCGAGTTGGGGAAGATTGATGTTGCCGGTGCGGTCGACCGTGAGGTCATACTGCTGGTTGACCTGCCCGGAAAGCCCAAGAATCAATTCGTCGCCGGGCCCGATAAGGTAATCGGCCGCCACCGGGACGTCGATGACGGGAGCAAAGGTGGAAGGCACGCGGGCAAAAAGCGATTCGCCGAAGATGGGCAGGATGCTTCCCGTGGAGGTGGCCACCAGCTGCTGGAACTGGGTGGGCGGGGGTGGTGTGCTGTCCGTAAAAAGAGGGCCTTCCGTGTTGTTCTGGGTCCGATTGGCCTCTGTCTGCGCATTGCGGATGCCGTTGGCCTGGGCGCCCGCCCCACTGTTTTGACCCGTTCCGCGGAAGCCGGCCGCGGGGTACTGCGCACCGGGCAGGGCGGGCGGGCCGGCGGCTGAGGGCGCCACGGAGGGGGCTGCAGCCGATCCCGCGCTGGCGTCCGAACCGGTCGTCGCAGCAGGCGCTGCACTGGGAGCCGAGCTCGGAGCCGCGGCGGGCGCCGAGCCCGGCGCCTGGGCCGAAGTTACCGAGAGGTCTCCTGCGAGAAGAAGGAGGGAGATCGTTGCCAGGATCCGGGCGACCGTGCCGCCGAGCCGAAACGTCTGAAACTTGAACAAGGGTGCGTTCACGCCGAAAAGAATCCTAAAGGGTACGCACAGTGACAATCGGCCCGCACCGCAGGGAGTTACGGCCAAGTTTAGCGCATCTGCTTCCAGCGGGAGTTTAGCGCACCTCTGCCCCTTTCCGGAGTAGGAGTCGGGGTACTCCCGGCAGCTTCGGCGATTCCGCATTTGCCGGCCGGCCCGACGGTTCTTCAATTGGCCGGGAAGCGGCTGGTCGCAGCCGGCGCCGGAGCTCCGCGGTCTGCTCCCGGTGGCAGGGCAGGCAAAGGGTGCGCAGGTTGTCGAGATCGCACCCGCCGCCGCCTTCCGCCACGGGGACGATGTGGTCGGCGTCCCACAGCGAGCGGCGGGCGGTGACCGAAAGAACGCCCCACATGCCGAGCAGCTCCGTACGAGCTGCGCCGCGGCTGCGCCGGAGTTGCGCGTAGGCACGCACTGTGTCCGTGGCGCAAAGCGCGCAACGGCCACGGTCGCGCGCGAAGACCTGGTCGCGAAGGTAGCCGGGGTCGGACCGCAGCCGCCACTGGTGAACGCAGAAATCGGAGCAAAAGGTGCGGCGGCGGGGCGCGAGGATCTCCAGCTGGCACCAGCGGCAGAGCGGCCGGCCAAGCGGACCGGTGGGCAGGGCCTCCGGCTTGGCCCGGCCTGCTTCAGGAAGCGTTCTTGCCGGATTTTGCGGCCTCTCCATCCTCAGAAACAATCTACCTGCCGCGGCACGTGGAAATCAGCCTTGCGCGCCGCCGAAGGGGAACTCTTCCAGCTTCCTCCAGGGGCCGCCAAGATATTCCCACCAAAGCAGGCCGGTCGCCGGCACTTCCCTGCTTCGAAAACCGGCCTGCAGCTGCGCGAGCAGGAGTTTAGCCTCGGCAGGGTCGACCTTGTTCTGCACCACAATGTGCGGACGGAGTCCCTGGCGGTCCTGCGGCGTTAGATACGAGGCAAATTGCGCAGCCAGGGCGCGGTGGAGCGACTGCAGTTCCGGGCTGGCAAGGGTGTAGGTGACGCCGCGGCCCATGGACCGCACACCGTCCAGCCTGAGCGTGAAAGGACGCTGCTGTTCAGCGGCGGAACGCAGAATCGCGGCGGTGTTCGCATCCCCGGGCAGCTGGTGAAACAGGCTCAGGTGCGCCGGGATGTGGTTGAGCGCTGGCGGGAAGTGCGCCTCCCGCTGCGCCTCGAACCAACTTTGCGCCTCGGCCTGCAACGAAAGTGTCAGAATGGTGGTCAACAGGTGCTCCCGTGTTTCGACATATACGCCCTATAATGCTCCGGCGCTCCGCAAAGGCTCGTGCTGGCGTCTGCGGCTCGCAAATTTCCAGAATACTCACGGCGTGGCCGTCCGTGCTGGTTTCGGCCCTGCTGCTGGTCCACGCGCCCGCGGCGCACGCGCGAATGGGTCTGATCGTCGCTGAGCCGTTTGGCCCTTTTGGCACGATGATGCCGCAGGGCCACACAAGTATCTATTTCTCGGATCTCTGCGTGGAAACGCCGGTGCGGCTGCGCCCTTGTCACGCCGGAGAAGTGGGAGCCGTCGTTTCCCGCTACCATGACCTGCGCCATCCGGACGGGGACTGGATGGCGTTTCCGCTGCCGGTCTTTCTCTACGGCACCGATCTTTATGGCGTCGACCTCTACGGCGTCGACGACGCTTCCGGGGCCCATCCCCCCCTCATGACCGCTGCCGGTGAGGCGGAAATGCGGGAGCTCTACTGGCGTCGCCATCTGACCGGCTACATCGCGGGAACCACGGACAGGCACGGTCACGCCAAACCGCCCGCGTACGGCGACTGGCAGGAGGGCATCGGCGCGGCCTACGACCGGCGATTGCTGATGTACGCCTTCGACACCACCGCGGCGCAGAACATGACGATCCTCCAGTGGCTGAACGACCGGCCCAACCGCCGCCGCTACACCCTGACGCGGCACAACTGCGCGGACTTTGCCGCAGACCTGCTGCGCATTGCCCTGCCCCCCGCGACGATCCATCGCAACGTGCCGGCAGACTTCGACATGACCACGCCCAAGCAGCTGGCCCGCGAGGTAGACGGCTACGGCACAGCCCACCCGGAGCTGCATCTCGCCGTGTATGAGATACCGCAGTTGCCGGGAGAAATGCGCCGCAGCCGGCCGATCCGCGGCGCCGCAGAGTCGCTGCTGACCACCAAGCGCTACATGGCGACGCTGTTGGTCCTGCAGCCGGAGATCATCGTGGCGGCATGGATCGATTACGAAAAGCGCGGGAAATGGGCAATGGGGCAGGATGCAGTAGCCGTTTCACCGGATTTCTGGAAACGGGGGCCGGATCGGACGATCCTCGCCGGCGAGGAGGGGCACGACCCTCCGGCACAGCCGCGGGCGGATGTGCCGGCCACCCAGCCCGCCGCGGAGAAGACCGGGGCTGGCGGCTACTCCTCCCGTTCCACATCACCGCCAGCCCCTTCCACGGGCTTTCGCGCAAAGTAGTAGAGGCTCGAGGCCAACAGGGCGAACATGATCACGCTCACCCAGTCCTTGTAGAACGGATTGGTAGCTGCAAAATGCGGCATCTCGTGCCCGGAAACATCTTGATAAATTTTCAGGCCGACGCCGACGAGCCCCATGATGCCTCCGGCGGCAATCAGGCCCGAGGCGTACAGGCTGCCGGAGGATATCTCACTGTCCAGCTCTGAAACCGGGCCCGCGCCCTGACGCGCAGCGGCGCGATCGACCAGCCAGCGCACGACGCCACCGCAGAAGATCGCCAGCGTCGTGCCGATGGAAAGGTAAGCGCCCACGGCGAAGGTGAGTGACCGCACCCCCAGCAACTCAATGCCGATCACGAGGGCAACGCCCAGCAGCACGAGGCTCCAGGGTAGCTTGCGGCTCAGGATGCCGTTGATGACGGTGGCCATCAGCCGTCCCTGCGGTGCGGCGGCGCTCTCACTGCCGATGCCCTGCACCCACTGGATCTCGATGGTGCCCGTGGCCGGGTTGTAGAGATATTTGCCGTCCTCAAGCGTCGAGGAACCGATGGCGTTGAGCAGAATGAACCGGCGCGCGCCGGAAATGGTCTCCCTCGGTGCATTGGATCCGGCCCTGATCAGCGAATGCGGGGTCAGGGGGAAGCTGTCACGGGTGAAGGGACCCTGGTTTTGCACGCCATCCGGAAGCGCACGGAGCGAGACCGCACGGGGGGTTGGCAGGCGCTGGAAGCTCTCAAAGCCCTTGTTCATCGCCGTAAGGGTGGGACCGATAGCAAAAATGCTGACGATGACGCCGACCATCACCGCCACCTGCTGCTTCCAGGGCGTGGCGCCGAGAAGATAGCCGGTCTTCAGGTCCTGCGAGGTGTCGCCGGCATTGGAGGCCGCAATGCACACCATGCCGCCGATCGTGATCGCCAGCGCGCCAAAGGCCGGGGCCGTCCATCCCTTGACGAGAAAGATGGCGGCGGTGGCCATCAGGGTGGCAATCGTCATGCCGCTCACCGGGCTGGCGCTCGAACCGACGATGCCCACGATGCGCGCACTGACCGTCACAAACAGGAAACCGAAGACCACGACCAGCAGAGCCGCGGCCAGATTCGCCACAGCGCCTACCTGCGCGCCGGGCACCGGCTTGAATTGAAGAAACACAAACATCAGCACGACCAGGGCGAGGCTGCCGCCGGCCACGACGCTCATGGGTAGATCGTGCTCGGTGCGGCTGCGGCTCGCAGTCACGGTTGGCGCCGCCTCACGTCGCATGGCCGAGGCTGAAGCCGCGCGGAGGTCGGCGACGCTGAGGCTGGGCTCATCGAGTGGGCTATCGGCCAACAGCGGAGCCTGCGCCTGCGTAAGAACACCGCCGCCGCCGTTCCGGCGCATCTCGCCGATCCCGGCGCTGAGCGCGCGCAAAATGGTGGGGGCTGTGCGCAGCAGCGTGATGAGGCCGCTGGCCGCGACAGCGCCCGCGCCCATGGGGCGAACATAGGTCTTCCACAGATCGCTGGGGCTCATCTCGCTGATCGGCACGGTGCCGGGATAGAGCGGACCGGGAAGATGCCGGCCGAAAAACACAATGGCCGGCATCAGCACCAGCCAGGAAAAGACGCCGCCGGCAAGCATGATCGCCGAAACGCGGATGCCGATGATGTAACCGACGCCGAGGTACTCCGGCGTCACATCGGCGCGGATGGCCGCGCCACGCAGGATCTGCTGGCCGCCCGGATCGAAGTTTGGCTGGTAGTTCGGCGTGGGCGGAAACAGGCCGAGCAGATTGTCGTTCTGAAAGAGCGTATAAAGTGCGCCGAAACCGAGGCCGAAAAACACACGGCTGGCGAAGGAGCCGCCGCGTTCGCCGGCCTGCAGCACATCGGCGCAGGCGGTGCCTTCGGGATAGGTAAGGGTGCCGTGCTCCTCCACGATGAGCTGGCGGCGCAGCGGAATCATGAAAAGCACGCCCAGCCAGCCCCCAAACAGCGCCAGGATGAAAATGCGGAAGCTTTCGAGATCGAAGCCGAGAAAGATCAGCGCGGGCAGGGTAAAGATCACGCCCGAGGCGATCGACTGGCCGGCATTGCCGGTTGTCTGAACGATGTTGTTCTCAAGGATCGAAGCCCGGCCAAAGGCGCGCAGGATGGAAATCGAAAGCACTGAGATGGGAATGCTGGCCGCAACCGTAAGCCCGGCGCGCAGGCCCACGTACACCGTAACCGCCCCGAAAACAATGCCAAAGACGCTGCCGAGGATCAGCGCCCGCGGAGACAGCTCCTTTCGGCTCTCTCCTGCGGGCACAAAGGGTTGAAAGGTCGGGGTTGCGGCCATCGGCAGGGGCTCTCCATGGATTGGGAACTTGAAGGGTGGAACTTGGCTGTTGCTCAGGAGTGTACCGCTTCCAACCTGACCGGCACCGGGCTCTAGCCGGCGATGCGCATGGTGCGGCCGTGCCGGCTGACAATTGTCAGCCGCTCGGCAGCAAGGATGCGGCGGGCCTGCCCACGGGCGTGGCTCGCCCAGGGGCCGCTCGGGTCCAGCCGGGCATAGGCGCTCCAGTGGCGGAGCGCCTTGCGGGTCTCGCCCTGACGCTCAAAGGCCAGCGCGAGGTTGTAGTGCGCATCGGCGTAGCCCGGCACCAGGGCCAGGGCATGGCTGTAAGCCTCGATTGCTTCAGGCAGCCGGGCCTGCTCATCCAGCACATTGCCCAGATCAAAAAACGCGAGCGCGTACTCGGGATCGGCCTGCGTGGCCAGACGATACAGCTGCTCCGCACGCAGGTACTCGCGCGCGTTGTAGCAAAGAGTCCCGAGATTGATGGCGCTGGCAGCGTGGCCCGGGGCAAGCTCCAGCAGGCGCTCGTAGAGTTCCCTGGCCTCGGCGAGGGTGGCGGGACGTTCCTCCAAACGCACGGCCCGCTGAAACAACTCCTGGATCTCGGCGGAGGAGACGCGCGATACGGCGACAGCTTGGGTAAAGAGGCGCGGACCTGCTCCGTCCGGGCGTTCAAAATCAAAGGCCAACTGGGCGGTGAGAGGGTCCACCAGCGCGCCATCCTTGCGGTAAGCGAGCCGGGTACCGTGGGGAGCGACAACGGCCTCGGCCAGCGGGTGCGCGAGCCCGGCTACCTGACGCATCGCCTGCACGGAACGGCGGATGCTCTTGACCGAAATGCGGGTGCTGAGGAGGTCGCGCAGCTTGCGCAGCTGGGAAAGCGTGTCAAAGGCGTACACCTCGGACGGCGCAATCAGACCGGCGCGCTCCCATATCTCCAACTGCCGCACGGGAAGGCGGAGGATGCGCAGCACATCTTGGCGAAGATATTGGTCCAAGGCCTCTCTCGCGAGTATCTCGACCACCACTTGCAGGCGGTCGTTTTTCCGAGTATGCGGGGCACCCGCGGCGGGGGCAAGACCCAAGGCAGCCCCCGCGCAAGAAATCCGTGGATATCCGGACCCAAACCTGATCCCTTCGCAGGCGGATGTTCACCGGGCGGAACCGAAGCACTGAAAAGGAAAGCCCAAACCCCATCCACGCCGGAGACGGCTCCGTCTAAAGGCGGGTGGTCTGTGCCCAAAAGGGACCGCCGTCTTCTGCAGGTAATGCCCTTTCCGAGGAATGGGACGCCGTGGGTGTCGCAGTTTGGGACTACGGAAGGCCAACGGACGCAACGATCTGTACCCTCCTTGAGGCGAAAGTGGGAGAGTTTCGGCAAGCCCGACTCCGTATGCTCCGTGAAGAAATATGGAAAGCAAGTCGACCACACGGCAGACACCACGGAGCGCTCCCCGGCGCCACGGCCTCGTCGATCTGCCCAACGATCCAACCCTGGATGATGCCGCTCGACTGGCTGCCCAACTCTGCGGTGCCTCCGTGGCCGGCGTTTCGCTCCTGGAAGACGATGGTCTCTTTCATCTGGGCCGGTACGGCTTCGATCTGCGCTGGACACCGGCGAGCGAACTTCCGGTCGGAACGACAATGGACGCAGGCGCCGCTCACCAGATCCTCTCCCTTCCTCCCGAAAGCGGGGATCCTGCGGGGGACCTCACGCTCGAAGGTCGTTCCTACCGGTCCTACGCGGCCGCCCCGCTCCGTACGCCAGAAGGGACCGCGATCGGCGCGCTGTTTGTGCTCAATTCTGCGCCGATGGACTTGAGCCAGGAGCAGATGGCTTCCCTCGAAGCCTTGGGTCGCCTGGCGTCCGCAAGGCTGACGTTCACAAACTCCCATCCGCTGCTGGACGAGCGCAAGCCGCCCAGCGCGCCGCCGCCAAGCACACCGCCGCCAAGCAACGAAGCCGCGCTTGCCGCTGAAAAGAACTTCAGCGCGACCGTGCTGGACACCGTCGGTTCGCTGGTTGTGATGTTGGACACCGCGGGACGCATCCTGCGCTTCAATCGCCATTGCGAGCTGCTCTCCGGCTACACCGCAGCGCAGGTGATCGGAACCCACGCGTGGGATCGACTCATCCCTAGGGAGGACGTTGCCAGCTACCGGGAGCACTTCGAGCGCGCACGGCGCGGCGACTCCTCCACGGCCTTTGAAAGCGATTGGATGGCCGCCGACGGCACCCGCCGTCGCATCTCCTGGTCCACGGCGACGCTTCGCGATGCAGGGAACCGCGTCAGCTTCGTCCTCACCACCGGTCTCGACATCACCGTGCAGAGCGAAGCCGAGACGGCCATCCGCGAAAGCGAACGACGCTACCGGGAAATTGCGGAAGGGTCGCTCGGCGTGGTCTACACCCACGATCTCAGCGGCAGAATTCTGTCAATCAATCAACAGGGCGCGCAAAGCCTGGGACGCGAGGTGACCGAGGTTGTGGGCCAAAACCTCGTCAGCTTGCTCCATCCGCGCTTTCATCATGAGTTGGAATCCTACTTCGCCGCATTGCGCTCCGCCGAGGAGACCCAGGGACTGCTGCACCTGCACGGCAAGGACGGAGAGCTGCGGACTTTGGCGTACCGCAATCGCCTGGTACAACCGATGGACCTGCCGCCCTATATCCTCGGCTTCGCCATCGACGTCACCGGGCAGATCGACGCGGAAGATCGGCTGCGCCGGCTGATCCGGCAATCGAATTCCGTGCTGGAGTCCACCGCGGACGGGATCTACGGCGTCGATCTGGAGGGCCGGGTCACGGTCGTGAATCCAGCCGCGGCGAAGATGCTCGGCTACCGGCCCGAGGAGCTGTTGGGGCGCAACATGCACGCGGTGGTGCATCACTCCCACCCTGACGGCTCACCCTACGACGAAGCCGAATGCCCGATCCGGCAGAGCGTGGGGAGCCTCGCGCCGGTGCGGGTGGCGCACGAGGTCTTCTGGCGAAAGGATGGAACGTCCTTTCCCGTGGAATACGTCGCCTGCCCGCAAATTGAGCAGATCGAGGCAGCAGTCGCCGCCAGCGAGCCAACGGATGTGGCAGAGGTAGGACAGAGTCGCGCCGTGGGGGTCGTCGTCGCCTTCACCGACATCAGCGAACGGAATGCGCTTGACCGCATGAAGGATGAGTTCATCTCCACGGTCTCCCACGAACTCCGGACGCCGCTCACCAGTTTGCGGGCGGCGCTGGGCCTGGTCGCCGGAGGCAAGCTCGCTGCGGATCCCCACCGGACTCAACAGATGATGGAGATCGCCGTCGACAGCACGGACCGGCTGGTGCGGCTGGTGAACGATATTCTCGACCTGGAGCGCATCGGCTCCGGCAAGGCCGGGATGCACTTCACGCATTGCTCGCTCGAAGTACTATTTGAGCGCACCGCGGCGTTGCTGGGCTCTGCCGCCGAGCGCGCCGGCGTCCGCTTGGTCCTGCAAGCCCACGGTGTTTCTGTCTGGGGAGATCCGGACCGATTGCTCCAGATGCTGACCCATCTCGTGTCCAACGCAATCAAGTTTGCTCCGGAATGGGAACACGGAACGGAGACCGAAGTGGTCATGCACGCCCAATTCCTCTCGGGTGCGGAGGCCTCGATCGAAATCAGGGACCACGGCCGGGGCATTCCTGAACATCAGCTCGGCATCATCTTCGAGCGTTTCAAGCAGGTAGATGCCTCAGACTCCCGCGCGATGGGCGGCACGGGCCTTGGACTGGCCATCTGCAAAAGCATCGTGCGGCAGCATGGAGGCTCCATCTGGGCTACCAGCACCCTGGGTGAAGGTTCGACCTTCCATGTCACCCTGCCGACCCGGCATGAAGCGTTCCTGCGCTGAGCCGGTCAGCCGCTACTTCGCCGTGGCTGGATGGACTTCCACCATCAACGTCGCCAGATCCCGCTTGATGAGCGACACCCGGCCCTGCACGTCACCCAGCATGGCGATCCTGTTCGTCAGGTCTTCAATCGAAAGCTTCACGCTTGGGTCCTCGCTGACGGTCGCTGCGTCGAGCTTCTGTTTCGCTTTCGCGTCGGCAGTGCCCCCTTGCAGGCGGCCGGTCGCCACCCAGCGTTGTTTCAGCTGGTCCAAACGCGTCCCTCGTCCCGGATCTTCACCGCTGGGCGTAGTTTGCAGGTAGGTCAGCACCTCCGGCGCGTAGGAGGTGTTCAGGACAGCTTTACCGCCCAAAAGCGGCGCCAGCATATTTGGCGTTTCGCCCACAGGGGCGCTGGGACCGGCCTGCTTCCGGGCTGCCTCGATCGAAAGCAGCGTCGACACAATGCCGCTGCCGATCCCAAGGCCGTCGCCTGTGTTCTGCACCGTGCTGCTCAGGGTCGTGATCTGCGTCGCGTTTACGATCGTGCCCACCCCAGAGCCGGTGAGCAAAGCTGCCGTGGTGAGATGACCGACCGTTTTGTCGCGGCGCGCCTCAAGCGAGGTACGGAGATCGCCCAGTTGATTGCGCTCATTTGAAATCTCCGCCACCACGCTGTCGATCTTGAGCGTGGCCGTCTCGATGCCTTCCATCAGCTCGAGCCGGCTCAACCGTTCCTCTATCGTCGGCGTGGTGCCTGCTCCCCGCGCCGCCCGCAACCGACGCAGGGTCTCCACCAGGTCCGACAGACCGAAAATGCTCGCGGTCTGTGCCGCGGTATCCGATGCCACAGCCTGGCCGCCGACCGGTACGGCAGAAAGTGCTTTTGTATCCGAGGCGGTCTGCCCCTGCGCGGCCCCTGTCCAGGCCAGCGCCAGCAAAGAGGCATACAGGAGCGGACACCGCGGCAGCCTGGCCGCCGGTCGAAGCAGATCTTTCATATAGTTCGTTCTCTCCTGCACAAGACTTCCCTGCTTGGGATCCCGCTGCCTGAAGTACCTGGCAGATACCGGCCTGCCAGCTACCCGGCAACACAATCCTGGCCATCCTCAGCCACATCTGCCCTGGTTGGCATTAGCCATCCAACCCGCAAGGCAAGGCGTCGTAAACGCCTATTGGCCAACAGGCTTCTGCGGTTCGTCCACGCCCTCTCCGCCATAGCTGCCGTTCAGCGTCTGCGTCGCCTCCGCCGGCAGCGGCTGCCCCGCACCCTGCACCAGCAGCGACACCTGCCATTCCTGCTTCTCTGTCAATGAGTGTTCATACGCGGGCATGGCCGTCAGGCGAATGCCGTTCTTTACCTGCCAGAAAACTTTGCCCGGAGCATCATCACTGACCCCGATCCCCCCATGCCGATTTTTCTCCCAAAGCTGTGGCGGCGGCGGATACTCCGCCTTGGCCAGACCGCTGCGATGGTTCGGCGTCCCATGGCACATCGCGCACTGCTGCACATAGATATGCGCCCCCGCGACCATGTCCTCTGCCGTTGCCTGAAACGGCGGTGTGGTCATCTGCCGGTCAATGCGCGCATCGAGCGGTATGTGCACAATCTGCTTTTCATCCGGAAAAGGATGATCGGCCACAGCCACCGGCGGAGATCCATAGCGCAGATACAAAAAGCCGCAGACAGCAATCAGCACCAACGTGCCCAAAACCCCCGCAGCAAAACCTCTCCAGCTTGCCATTCGATCCACGCCACCAACCTCTTCTGTAGTTGTACCCTGTTTGCCCCGATGAAGTGACCGTTCTGTCGATCCGCATGGCTATTTCGGCTGTACAGCCCCCGCGCGTGACCACGTACCATCCACGCGACGAACACGAATAGGTACATCGCCCGAGCCCGCTCCCAAAGCACGGCTACTCCGTAAGCGGCCAAAAAATGGCATCGCTCGCCATAGTCAGGAGACAGCCTCACCCAACCGTCGTCAGGTTCTCGTAAAGGCGTACCGCAGCCTCCCCTGCAAGGAGCTGCAGGCCGTTGCGGAGAGATTGCACGATCAGAAGTCGTTCAAACGGGTCGCGGTGGTCTGCCGAAAGGTGTTCAAGAGCCAGAATGTATCAACATATAGGCTCGACGTGCCATGGCGGCGACATCATCTCGACCGGAGCGAGACGGTTCTCCGTCCTGCGGAGCGGAGAGAGAACCCTGTATTCTGGACCGGCTACAAGGCCTCGGCTCCACCGGACGAAATACAAGGGTCTCTCCACTCCGCTAACTAAGTCAGCTCCGGTCAAGATGACACCCCTGCAGCGCCCCAAAGTGCAACGCGAGCCTGGCGGCGCGCGTCGGGAGGGGGTGCGTTGTCGGTGACGAGGCGCAGGGCCGGCTTGCCGGGACGGGCGGTCCGGGCGAGTTCGCCATTGTCGGCGGCAGAGATAAGGTCGGCGAAGCGGGTCTCGACGCACTGGACATCGACCTTCATGGGTTCCGCTTAGTGTAGGTAAGTTATTGAGGTTTGGTATCATTTCGCACCAGCGCTTAGCAGCGCTGCGGGCGGAAGGCGGTCAATCGCTACCGCAATGATCTCTCCACAAGAGCCGACGTTTAGGGGAGCGAAAGTAGTCCTGAAAAGGCAATATGCTGTTTAAGTCGACTGATTCGTTCCTCAGTAAGACTTTGAGCTTCTCCGGCCCAGATCAATGGTCCGATGGTGCCTCCGTTTTCTGGATCTTGCGCGCAGAACTGCTGAAGAGTACAGTACCTTTTCCAAGCGTGCTGCGTTGTCTGAAGTAATTTGGTTGCGCGTGGTTGATTCTGGAGCAGGTGCTCAAGTTCTTTCATGACATCTGCCATGCGCTCATTCGCCTCAGCTGCCTTCGACATAGCTCCAAGGTTCATGTCGGTTTGTGTGAGTGGTATTTTTCCATAAAGTTCGCTTATGAGGTACCAATCCAACGCATTCGCTAAATCAGCTATCGCCTGCAAGTCAGAATCTAATTCCTCTTTATCGCTGAGGGATAATTCATATGCTTCGTGAGCGATCTTGTGCCGCAGGGTAAAGACATTCGCGACCCTACGGAGGGTAGCCCCTACTTCGCTAAGAACCGGTTTCTCGATGTTGCCGAGAACCTCGGTCGACCACCGGTCAACTACCGAGGCTAGTTCATCTTGCATCTTCTTCTCGGACAGCTTTTGAAACGTAGTCATGACATGATCGACGGAACTAAAGGGTATGACATGAGCCACAACGTCACCTAGCGAAAGCTTCTTCTCCGCAATCTCAAGAAAGAAGACGTAGTCGGGCTTCATGCTTTGTAAGAGCGGTAGAGCCCGTTCTCCAAAAGTGCGCGAACCGTCTACCAACTGCCTAGCCCAAGATCGGGTGAACAGTTCGAGAAGAGCTATGGCTCTCACTGGGTAGATTTCGTACTGAATGGCGGCGGCGGATTGTCTACTCGCACGAAAGCTGTCGACCAAATCCCGAAATCGGTTGAAGGACCGATGTTGTCCTTCAAGGATGTCCTTTCTAGCCTTCATTTCCTTCAGATGATCGTGTGCTGTCATATGCCTAAGCTAACGCAGCATCCGAGGCTCTTCCCATGAACAAGGGTGGACTCTTTCGAGTCCGCACTTCTGGTTCTTGCTCGCAAGCGACCGTTTGGCCGTCAGCCTAGGACTATTCGGAGGCTAGTTCTTCCTGTTCGCCGTCCTCGCGCATGGCTTCGAGTTCGCGCTCTTCGGCTGGGCGCCTTCCACGACCTCGGCCTGAATCTGGGCTGCCGCTTTCCTAAGACTTCGGAGAAAGCGCGAAGGAGGTTAGGCCGCGATGCCTTGCCACTCCTTGCCCCAGCGTTGTTCCAAGAAATCCGGCAGGTAAAGGCCATCGTCCAGTTGGGGCCACCAAACGCTTAGGCCATGAGGACCAATGAATAAGTCGGCAGCCTGTTCGTCGGTTGCTTCTTTCAGTTCGCCGAGCACTTCGGCTGGGATCAACAGGCGTTGACCGTTGCTCAGTCGAAGCATCAGGCACTGAATGCGAGGATCAGCGATAAAGTTCGCCTTGATAATGGTCGGGAACGCGTCGAAGGCCTTTGCGCGTTCGAGGCCCGCGTCTATCTCCTCATCGGAGGTCAGATCGTTCGGGTGTCGGTCCATGTATTGCCTCCTACACTATCCGGAGTTTACTGCCTTGAGCGGCTGCAACGCTCTAGGGAGCTTGCGCCTGGTCTCATCGCAAAGTGTTCGGCAAATATCGAGGCAGCTCAGAATCGATCGAGACCAAACGCAGATCTTCCGCCTGCGCCTGGCAAACGAGCAGGCGATCAAATGGGTCGCGATGGAACTGCGGCAGTGCTTGCAAGAGCCGAAGGTGAGCCGGCTGGATTGGAAGCAAGATGGTTCCGGTTTCCTCAGCAAAGGCGAGCAGGCTATCGACCGTGCCGCCCGGTACGCTCAGCTTGCCGATAGAAATCTTGATCGCAGCTTCCCAGATTGAGGCAATGCTGAGGTAAAGCGTGTTCTTCGGATCGTTTATGGCATCGCGTACGGAGGGCGGCGTACGTTCATCCTGGTTTAATGCCCAGAGAAAGATCTGCGTGTCTAGTAGAAGTTTCACGTGTGATATGACGGCGGAAGCGACCTCTATTTTTCGAAGAGGTCGGCTATTTCTTCACTGACCGGCGGTGAATTGAAGTCGTCCGCTAACCAAATTTGCCCTTTCGCCGCACCCCAGAGTTGCCGTTTCCGGTTGGTTATTTCCAAGGTCAGCCGAACAGTGGTTTTTTCGGAACGCGCAATTTCTACGTGCTCACCGTTTTCAGCAGCCGCCAGAAGCTGCTCAAGATGAGCCTGCGCGTATTCAGTGCTGACAGTCATGGCGACAGTATAGTGCAGCGTGGTTGAGAGACTTAGAAAAGCAGATTCACTTCGGGGTGACAGAATGAGAGGCAACGGCAAACGCGGATTCCCTTCGCGAATGACAAACCTGAGAGTGAAGTGAAAAGGGGCGGACCCTTCCGAGTCCGCCCCTTTTGGTTTTGCTCGCGAAGCGAGCGCGTGGCCGTCCGCCAAGAACTACTCGGCGGCCAACTCTTCCTGTTCGCCTTCCATGCGCATGGCTTCCAGTTCGCGCTCCTCGGCTTCATGCGCTTCCATGACCTCGGCCTGGATTTGGGCTGCCGCCTCTTCGAGCTCTGGGGAGAGCGCGACCTGGCGGTAGTACTCCATGCCGGTGCCGGCAGGGATCAGACGGCCGACGATGACGTTTTCCTTGAGGCCGCGCAGGCCGTCGATGGCGCCGTTGATGGACGCTTCGGTGAGCACGCGGGTGGTCTCCTGGAAGCTGGCCGCCGAAATGAAGCTGTCGGTGGAAAGCGACGCCTTGGTGATGCCCAGCAGCAGGGGGCGACCGATGGCCGGACGTCCGCCGTCGCCGAGCACGCGCTCGTTTTCGGCATTGAACCGGAAGCGGTCGATCTGCTGCTCAAGCAGGAAGTTGGTGTCACCGACTTCGTCGATCTTTACCCAGCGCAGCATCTGGCGGACGATCGTCTCGATGTGCTTGTCCGAGATGGACACGCCCTGGAGACGATAAACCTCCTGGATCTGGTCGACGAGGTAGATCTGCAGCGCACGCTCACCCAGGACATCGAGAATGTCATGTGGGTTGCGTGGGCCGTCGATAAGCGGGTCGCCTGCACGCAAGCGCTCGCCCTCCTGCACGTTGATGTAGACGCCGCGCGGCACCGAATACTCTTCCTCGTTGCCGTTGTCCGCGGTGACATACACCTTCCGCTGACCCTTCGAGACATCGCCGAAACGCACGACGCCGTCAATGCGGGAGATGATCGCCGGATCGCGGGGCTTGCGGGCCTCGAAGAGCTCGACGACGCGGGGCAGACCGCCGGTGATGTCCTTGGTACGGCTGGACTCACGCGGGATCTTGGCGAGCACATCACCCGGGGTGACCTCGTCGCCATCCTGCACCATTAAGTTGGCGCGCGAAGGCATGAGATACCGCTTGGTGGTGGAGCCCGACTTGATCAGGATCGTCGGCTGACGCTTTTCATCAGGCGATTCGGCGACCACCAAGCGCGACAGCCCGGTCACCTCGTCGATCTCCTCGTTGATCGTGAGACCCTCCTGCAGGTCCTTGAACTGCACGGTGCCGGCGATCTCGGTAAGGATCGAGAAGGTATACGGATCCCACTCGCCGATAAGGTCGCCCTGCTTGACCTCGGCGCCATCTTCGACGCGGAGTTTTGCACCGTAAACAATCGCATAGCGCTCGCGCTCGCGGCCCTTGTCATCGATGATGGCAATGGACCCGGAGCGATTGAACGCAACAAGCGCGTTGTCTTTGCTGCGGACGGTGACCAGGTTGATGAAGTGGATCTTGCCGGTGTTCTTGGCTTCGATCTTGGACGCATCGTTCACGCGGGAGGCGGTGCCGCCAACGTGGAAGGTACGCATGGTGAGCTGGGTGCCGGGTTCGCCGATGGACTGCGCCGCGATCACACCGCAGGCCTCGCCCATCTCCACCATCTTGCCGGACCCAAGATTGCGGCCGTAGCAAAGGATGCAGCAACCGCGCTTGGATTCGCAGGTGAGCACGGAGCGAATCTTGACCCGCTCGATACCCGCAGCCTGAACGGCCTCGGCCAGATCCTCATCGATCTCTTGGTTAACTTCGACGATGGTCTCGCCGCCGATGCCCTTAAGCGCTTCGAGCGAGACACGGCCAATGATGCGGTCGCGCAACGGCTCGATGGTTTCGCCGGCTTCAATGATGGCGCTGGTATAGATACCCTGGTCAGTGCCGCAGTCGTGCTCGGAAATGATGACATCCTGCGCGACGTCGACGAGACGGCGAGTGAGGTAACCAGAGTCGGCTGTCTTCAGCGCGGTATCGGCGAGACCCTTACGCGCACCGTGGGTCGAGATGAAGTACTCGAGCACGGTGAGACCTTCGCGGAAGTTGGCTTTGATCGGCGATTCAATGATCTCGCCGGACGGCTTGGCCATGAGGCCGCGCATGCCGGAAAGCTGGCGAATCTGCTGTTTGGATCCACGGGCGCCGGAGTCGGCCATGATGTAAATCGGGTTCATGGCCCCTTCCTTGTCCGCCTTCTTCATGTTGTTGAACATCTCGTCAGCGACGCGGTCGGTGACGCCGGACCAGAGCTGCGTCACCTTGTTGGAACGCTCGAGATTGGTGATCGAGCCATCAAGGTACTGCTGCTGCATGGCAACCACCTGCCGCTCGGCATCGCGCACCACGGTGTACTTGGACTCCGGGATCACCATGTCGTCCAGGCCCACGGAAAGGCCGGAACGGGTGGCGTACTGGAAACCCAGCTCCTTGATGCGATCGAGCGCCTTGACCGTGACTTCCAGGCCCAGGTTCAAGTAGCAGTAGTTCACCATCTGGCCGATACCCTTCTTCTTGAGCAGGCCGTTGATGAAGGGGAAGCCTTCCGGAAGCGCATCGTTGAGGATGGCGCGACCCACCGTGGTGTTCAGAAACTGCTTGTTGAACTCCACGGGCTCGGTGTGCAGAAGATCCTGATCATCGTAGGCCGTCGTCATGTCAAGCACCTGGCCGGTGTAGCGCAGGCGGATCGGCGTGAGGGTTTCGACCTGCTTGGCTTCGAGGGCCATGATGACTTCCTCGATGTTGGCGAAGACGCGGCCTTCGCCCTTGGCGCCCGGCTTGGTCTTGGTGAGGTAGTAGAGCCCCAACACGAGATCCTGTGTCGGCACCGTGATCGGGGCGCCGGAAGCCGGCGACAGGATGTTATGCGAGGCCAGCATCAGGACCGAGGCTTCGATCTGGGCTTCGGGCGAGAGCGGGATGTGCACGGCCATCTGATCGCCATCAAAGTCGGCGTTGAAGGCAGTGCAGACCAGCGGATGGATCTTGATCGCCTTGCCTTCAACGAGCACGGGCTCAAACGCCTGGATACCAAGGCGATGCAGCGTCGGAGCGCGGTTCAACAGGACCGGATGATCCTTGATGACCTCTTCAAGGATGTCCCAGACGATGGGATCCTGCTGCTCCACCATCTCCTTGGCCTGCTTGATGGTGGTGCAATGGCCCGTCTGTTCGAGGCGGTGATAGATGAAGGGCTTGAACAACTCGAGCGCCATCTTCTTGGGCAGACCGCACTGGTGCAGCTTCAGCTCCGGACCGACCACGATGACCGAACGGCCGGAGTAGTCGACGCGCTTGCCGAGCAGGTTCTGACGGAAGCGGCCCTGCTTGCCCTTGAGGGTGTCGGAAAGCGACTTCAGCGGACGGTTGTTGGCTCCGCGAAGCACGCGACCACGGCGTCCGTTGTCGAACAGCGCGTCGACAGCCTCCTGCAGCATGCGCTTTTCATTGCGCACGATGACCTCAGGCGCATGGAGGTCCATGAGCTTCTTGAGGCGGTTGTTGCGGTTGATCACGCGACGGTAAAGGTCGTTGAGATCGGAGGTGGCGAAGCGGCCACCATCAAGCGGCACAAGCGGACGAAGCTCGGGCGGGATCACAGGGATCACGTCGAGGATCATCCACTGGGGCAGGTTGTCCGACTTGCGGAAGGCCTCGACCACCTTGAGTCGCTTGGAGTATTTCAGCTTCTTCTGCAGCGACGTTTCCGTCTTCATGCGCTCGCGCAACTCGATCGCGAGCTCGTTGATCTCGACGCGCTTGAGCAGTTCCTTGATGGCTTCGGCGCCCATCATGGCTTTGAAGCCGGAGACGCGGTACTGGGTGTCAAGTTCACGGAAGCGGTTCTCGTCCTTGATGACCTCGCGCTCCTTCACGGGCGCGTCGCCTGGATCGACAACAACGTAGCTTTCAAAGTAGAGGACCGCTTCAAGCTCACGCAACGAGATGTCCAGCAGGTGGCCAATGCGCGACGGCAGGCCCTTGAAGAACCAGACGTGCGAGCAGGGGCTGGCCAGCTCGATGTGACCGAGGCGCTCGCGACGGACCTTGGAGACGGTGACTTCAACGCCGCACTTATCGCAGACAACGCCGCGATGCTTCATGCGCTTGTACTTGCCGCAAAGACACTCCCAGTCGGTGATGGGTCCAAAGATGCGCGCGCAGAACAGGCCGTCACGCTCAGGCTTGAAGGTGCGGTAGTTGATCGTCTCCGGCTTGGTGACCTCGCCGAAGCTCCAGGAGCGGATCTTTTCGGGCGAGGCAAGCTGAATCTTGATGGAGTCGAAATCGGTGATGGGTCCGGCCATTTCAAAAGGGCTGGTACGGAACATAAGCTGTGGTCTCCAGTGCAGCGTGAAGGCTGCGGGGTGACTGTACTGCTACATGCGATGACTTCCGGCGCATCGCTTGGCCTTTTTGAAACTTGATTCGGTTGTCTTCCCCGGAGGGGATCTGCGTTTTGCAATTTGCTCGCCTGGTTGCCACCCCGGAGGAAACGCAGAGTCCTGCGGGAGTGACAACCAGAAGAGCATTAACGACCAAGACCGCTAGTCGGCGACGGCGAGCTCGGGCAGGGCGGGCACACCGTCGGTGGGTCCGGCCTGCTCGGCAGCCTTGACAAGTTCCACGTCGAGGCAGAGTGACTGCAGCTCGCGGATGAGCACGTTGAACGACTCCGGCACACCCGGTTCGATTGCCGCCTCGCCCTTGACGATGGCCTCATAGATCTTGGTGCGGCCGTAGACGTCGTCGGACTTGGCGGTGAGCAGCTCCTGCAGGATGTAGGCGGCGCCATAGGCTTCGAGCGCCCACACTTCCATCTCACCGAAGCGCTGTCCCCCGAACTGCGCCTTGCCACCCAGCGGCTGCTGCGTGATCAGCGAGTACGGTCCAATGGAACGTGCGTGGATCTTGTCGTCGACAAGGTGGGAAAGCTTGAGCATGTAAATATACCCAACCGTTACGGGTTGCTCAAACACCTCCCCGGTCATGCCGTCGATCAGGTCCGTCTTGCCCGAGCTTGGAAGCCCCGCAGACGCGAGAAGCGCCTTGATCTCCGACTCACGCGCGCCGTCAAAAACCGCCGTCCCAAACCAGATGCCACGCTTCATGCCAGCGGCTACGCGCAGGGTTTGCACGTCATCAAGCACAAGCAACTGATTGAGGGCCGCTGTGTCCTTGAAAGCCGTCTTGAAGATCTCGCGAACCTCGTTGGCGTTCTGGCTCTGCTGTGCAAGCTCGGCAACTTTTTTGCCGAGTTCATGCGCGGCCCAGCCAAGATGCGTTTCAAGGATCTGCCCGACGTTCATACGCGAAGGCACACCGAGCGGATTAAGAACGATCTCGGCAGGCGTTCCGTCCGGGAGGTACGGCATATCCTCTTCGGGCAGAATGCGAGCGATGACGCCCTTGTTGCCATGACGGCCGGCCATCTTGTCACCGACGGAGAGCTTGCGCTTCATCGCGATGTAGACCTTCACCATCTTGATAACGCCGGGTGAGAGTTCATCACCCTTCGACATCTTGGCAATCTTCTCATTGGTGATCTTGCGCAGCACGTCGATCTGGCGCGAGGTCATCTCCTCGATCTCGTCGATCTGCTCATTTACACGCGGGTCCTTGTCGGCGTAGCGGATACGCTTCAGGTTGCGGGTGGAGATAAGCTCGATCCCATCGCGGTCCAGAAGATCGCCCTTGGTCAGCAGCTTTTTGTTGGTGCGCTCGTCATGGAGATCGAGCAGCACCTCCTTGCCGCCTAGGATGGACTCCAGTCGCTTGAGGCGCTCGTCGGTCAGAATACGAATCTCATCGGCAAGATTGCGCTCGAGCTTTTCCACCATCTCCTGCTCGATCTGCTGGGCGCGCGCGTCTTTTTCCTGCCCCTTGCGGGAGAAGATGCGAACATCGACAACCGTACCTTCAATGCCGGGAGGGCACGAGAGCGAGGCATCACGCACATCTCCGGCCTTTTCGCCAAAAATCGCACGCAGCAGCTTCTCTTCCGGCGTCAGCTGGGTTTCACCCTTGGGTGTTACCTTGCCGACCAGGATGTCGTTGTGCGCAATCTTGGCGCCGATGCGGATGATGCCCGAGTCGTCTAGATCACGCAGAGCGTGCTCGGAGACGTTGGGAATATCACGCGTGATCTCTTCCGGCCCCAGCTTGGTGTCGCGCGCCTCGATCTCAAACTCCTCAATGTGAATCGAGGTGTAGTAGTCCTCACGGACCAGCTTTTCGGAGATCAGGATCGCGTCCTCGAAGTTGTAGCCGCGCCACGGCATGAAGGCAACCAACACATTGCGGCCGAGCCCAAGCTCGCCCTGCTCCGTGCACGGTCCATCGGCCAGCACCTGTCCCTTAAGAACACGGTCGCCCTTGCGGACCACCGGCTTCTGGTTGATGCAGGTGTTCTGGTTGGAGCGCTTGAACTTTGTGAGCTGGTAGATGTCGGAGCCGACCTCACGCGACAACTGCGTGGGGTGATGCTCGCCCTCGACACGGACGATGATGCGCTCGGAGTCAACGGAATCGATGATGCCGTTGCGCTTGGCCAGGATCACGGCGCCGGAGTCGCGGGCGGTGACGCCTTCCATGCCGGTGCCGACGAAGGGAGCTTCTGCAACGAGCAACGGAACGGACTGCCGCTGCATGTTAGCGCCCATCAGCGCACGGTTGGCGTCATCATGCTCGAGAAAGGGCACGAGCGAGGCGGCAACCGAGACCAGCTGCTTCGGTGAGACGTCGATGTAGTCGACCTCCGCTTGCGGCACAAGGACGAAGTTACCCTGCCGGCGCGCATTGACCAGATCCTCGGTCATGCGGCCGTCGGCATCAAGATCGATGTTGGCCTGCGCGATGGTGTGGCGATCCTCTTCCCAAGCGGACAGGTAGAAGCTGAACGGCTCGAATTCGGCAGAACGCTTACCCTCCGCCTTGAGCCGCTCGTTGAGCTGACGCGACTCCTCGATCTCAAGCGTGTCCCCTTGCCGCAAGCCGGTTTCGCCGGCGTTGGAGATGGCGACGTACTCGAGCACGCGGCCGTCCTTGACCTTGCGGTAAGGCGACTCGATGAAGCCGTATTCGTTGATGCGCGCAAAGCATGACAGCGACGAGATCAGGCCGATGTTTGGGCCTTCCGGCGTTTCAATCGGGCAGATACGGCCGTAGTGCGTGGGATGGACGTCGCGGACCTCGAAGCCGGCGCGCTCGCGGGACAACCCGCCAGGCCCAAGGGCGGAGAGGCGGCGCTTGTGCGTGATCTCCGACAGTGGGTTGGTCTGATCCATGAACTGCGACAGCTGCGAAGATCCGAAGAACTCGCGGATGGCGGCCATCACCGGCTTGGCGTTGATCAGGTCGTGCGGCATCGCCGTCGACATCTCCTGATACACGCTCATCTTCTCCTTGATGGCGCGCTCCATGCGAACCAGGCCGATGCGGAACTGATTCTCCATCAGCTCACCCACCGCGCGGACGCGGCGATTACCCAGGTGATCGATGTCGTCGACCAGGCCAATGTTCTTACGCAGCTTCAGCAGGTAGCGGATGGTGCCGTAGAAGTCCTCGGGCGTGAGCGTGCGCTTGTCGAGCTCCGTCGCATCCGCGGATTCATAGAGCTTGATGTTGAACTTGAGCCGGCCCACACGCGAAAAGTCATACTTGCGCGGATCAAAGAACATGCCTTCAAAGAGCGCGGTGGCCGTGTCGAGCGTCGGGGGGTCACCGGGACGCAGCTTGCGGTAGATCTCGATGAGCGCCTCTTCAGGCTTGCGCACGGAATCGCGCCGCAGGGTGTTGGCAATAATTGTGCCGACATCATCACGCTCCGGGAAGAAGACCTCAAGGGCCGTGACGCCGGACTGCGCGATCTTGTGCAGCTTATCCGCGGAGAGCTCCTGGTTGGCCTCATACAGCAGCTCACCCGTAGACATATCCACCACGTCGGCGGCGGTAATGGCGCCTTCGAATTCACCGCTTTCGACCTCAACCGAGGTGATGCCGGCCGCGCGGAGGTTGCGTAGGGCCGAGGAGGTGATCTTCTTGCCCGAGGCAAGGATCTCACTGCCGTCCGCACCCTTGATGGACGAGGTGGTGCGGGTGCCGAGGATGTTGGACGCCTTGCCCTCTTCCGTGATCGTCCAGGTGAGCTTGCCGTCCTTCACCGCCACGGTGTCCACGGTGTAGAAAGTCTTGAGAATTTCCTCGTCGGTGCGCAGACCCAGAGCGCGCAGGAAGATGGTCCCCAGGAACTTGCGCTTGCGGTCGATGCGGACGTAAAGAATGTTCTTCTGGTCGTATTCAAACTCGACCCAGCTGCCGCGGTAGGGAATGATCTTGCCGAGGAAGTAGGTGCGGTTGTTGGCGGTTTCGAAAAAGACGCCCGGCGAACGGTGAAGCTGCGAGACGATGACGCGCTCGGTCCCGTTGACGATAAAGGTGCCGTTGGCCGACATCAGCGGAATGTCGCCGAAAAAGACCTCCTGCTCCTTCATGTCGCGCAGGCTCTTCACGCCGGTCTCAGCGTCCTTGTCGTAGATCTTCAAGCGGATGGTGACCTTGAGCGGAGCGGAATAGGTCATGCCACGCTCTTCGCACTCGGCCTGGTCATACTTCAACTGCAGGCCAACGGGGTCACCGCACTTGGTGCAGAAATCCGGGGTGTTTTTGTTGTAGGTACCGCAGAACTTGCACAGCACATCGCCCGGGTGAAACGGGTCGGTGATCACCATGTGGCCGCAGGAGGTGCAGGTAGTTCGCAGGTGGTTGAGGCCCTTGAGGTAGCCGCATTTGCACTCCCAGTTGCCGATGGTGTAATCGACAAACTCCAGCTCCGAGACATTGCGGAAGTCTGTAATCGGAAACACGGAGGTAAACACCGACTGGAGGCCGTTGTCCTCGCGCTCCTGCGGCAGCTTGTCCATCTGCAGGAAGCGCTCATAGCTGCGGCGCTGCACCTCAATGAGGTTGGGAATCTGAATGCTGGTGGGAATCTTTGAAAAATCGAGACGGGTGCGAAGCGCGCGCGTTTCGGATGTCTGGTTCGCCATGCTCTCTCCTGGTACGTGGCTCGAGGCCTCCCGGGAACGCCAGCCACGCATCACAAGCGGCTAAACGGACCACCGGAGGAGGAAGACCGGGATGCCGGCCTTCCAGTTAGACTGCTGCGCCCCTGATTGACACGTTTACCCCTCGCGGTAAACGATCCAGGACGCTTCTTGCGGTGACCCCAGCGAAGCACTCTGCGGGGTGGAAAAGGGGGGTGAACCTAACATTTACTGCGGGGCGGGTGTGGAACCCGAGTGACACACGCCCGATGGCGGACGGGTCAGAATCGATGAATGCACGAAGAAACGCCAGAAACGTCCTGCGGAACGGAATGTCCACAGAACGCAAGCACATAGACATTTAGATCGTTCTGCAAAAAATGCTGGATACTCGCCGCCTTTGGACTCTGCCCGAGAAGCCCAAGATTGCCGCCGGTCATGCATTTCACCCTGCGAACCCCGCCGCTCGATTCACAAGGTGGCCGGCTCCCTAACCCATGCGCCCAACACGGGATGAACCGGATACTGCCTGAAGGTTACGACTGTTGAAACGCTGGAAACCGAAGTGGGTTAAGTGGACCCATGAAGCCTGTCCTGCAAACAATGCAAAGCCGGGACAGGGATGCCTTCTTCCATGGAGAAGAATAACAAACCCTGCCCCGGCATGCAACTTCCGGGTATTGTTACTTGATTTCGACTGTAGCCACACCATCGAACTTCTTGGCAATCGCCGCTGCATCGTCCTTGGAGATGTTCTCCTTGAGCGGCTTCGGCGCGCCGTCCACCAGATCCTTGGCTTCCTTCAAGCCCAGGGCGGTGACTTCGCGCACAGCCTTGATGGTGTTGATCTTGTTCGCGCCCGCATCCTTGAGGATGACCGTGAACTCGGTCTTCTCTTCCACGGGAGCCGCCGTTGCTGCGCCGCCGCCGGCCGGAGCCGCCGCCACAGCCGCCGCCGCGGATACGCCTAGGATCTCTTCGAGCTTTTTCACCAGGTCCGCGGCTTCAAGAAGGGTGAGCTTTGTGATTTGGTCTACCAACTGCTGATCTGCCATGATTCGTCTCCGTGTGTTGTGCTGCGGGATGTCGTTACGTTTGTCTGCTTCGCCTGAGGCCGGAATGCGCTTCAGGTTGCCACGCCAGCCGCCGGGTTTCCGTTGCGCCCAGACTGCGCCCCCAGAGGCTGATGCGGCGAAACTTTTGGGCTGGCCCTAGCCCTCCACGGGGTCGGTCGCGGCGGCCTCGCCGGCCTGCGAGGCGGTGCCGTTCTCGGGCTCGGCCGCGCCGCTGGGCTGCTCGGCCACAGGATCAGCCTCCGAGGCTGGGTTCACCGCAATCTGCTCGGTGGGGGTAGGAGCCTCTTCAGCGTGCGCCGCCGCTTGCTCTCCGGCTTCAGGCTGCTGCGTCGATGCCGCCGCCAGGGCCGAGCCTGCGGCAAACTTTTCCTTTTCCACTCCCTGGTTGAGCACAACGGCCAGATCGCGCCCGGTGGCGTTGATCACCGTCGCCAACCGCTGGGCCGGGGCCTGGATGAGGAACAGCAGCTTCGAGAAGAGTTCTTCCTTGCCGGGCAGATTGGCCAAGTCGCCAATCTCGTTGACGTTGATCACTTTGCCGTCAACGATGCCGAGCTTGAAGGTAAACTCGGCGTTGTCCTTTACCCAGGTCGAGAGCGCCTTGGCCAGAGCCACTGGATCGCCGGAGGTGTAGGCCACCGCGCTGACGCCCTTGAGCCCCTGCAGCGCCTGCTCTACCTTGGTGCCCTCGGAGCTCTTGGCGGCAAGCTTGTTTTTGACGACGTGGTAGGAGCCGCCGGCGCCGCGAACGATCTGGCGAAGCGCGAAATCCTTGGAAGCGGTCAGGCCCGTGAAGGTGCCGATGATCGCCGAGGTGCTGTTTTCGAGGTCCGCAGCGAGCGCGGCCACCTTTTTACTCTTTTGTGCCTTGGTCAATGCCATGATTCAACCTTTACCTGCTGGCGATATCCTGCCAGCGCAATCTGTGGCGCTGGGCGCCGGATGGTGCGTGTCCCCTGCCCCAAAGCTCCCGCTTACTTGGCGGCAACGTCCGCGGTGGCCGCTTCCAGCTCAATGCCGGGGCCCATGGTGGAGGACAGAATAATGCGCTTGACGTATTTGCCCTTCGCCGCCGAGGGCTTGGCCTTCATCACGGCGTTGACCACGGTCAATGCGTTGGCCTCCAGCTTGTCAGGCGTAAAGGAAAGCTTGCCGACCGGCACATGAACGAGCGCCGTCTTGTCCGCGCGGAACTCGACCTTGCCGGCTTTGATCTCGCGGATCGCACCGGCGACGTCGGTGGTCACTGTACCGGTCTTGGGGTTCGGCATCAGGCCGCGAGGACCCAACACCTTGCCCAGCCGGCCAACCGACCGCATCATGTCCGGCGTGGCAATCAGAGCGTCAAACTCGGTCCAGTTTTCCTTCTGGATGCGCTCCACCAATTCATCCCCGCCAAAGAACTCGGCGCCGGCCGCCTCGGCCTCACGCACCTTGTCACCGGAGGCAATCACGGCGACGACCTTGCTTTTGCCGCCCAGGCCGTGCGGAAGGATGACCGTGCCACGCACCATCTGGTCGGCGTGGCGTGTGTCAACGCCGAGACGAAGGGTCAGATCGACCGTTTCGTCAAACTTGGCGTACTTGGCTTGCTGCAGCAGCGGAATCGCTTCACCGATGGTGTAAGGACGCTTTTCCACGAGAGAACGCGCCTTGGTAAGATTCTTGGAAATTTTGCGGGCCATATCTATCCTTGGTCTGCCACCCCAAAAATTTCAGCCTTGCGAACTGAAGGGGCATGCGATGCACTGCATGGGCGTGGTCACGACGGTGCCTCTGTAGGAGATCCGAGACAACCTTTTTATTGTGCCGGAACGTAGACCGTGGGTCAAGCTGAACCGTTGCGCGACCAGGCTTTTTGCGTGGGACGCAGCCGAGTTTGGGACACGGACGCCGGTTGACGGACAGGCGCCGCATCGTACGGGCATCTCGCGGTCTCCAGGTCGACACCCTCGAGACAAACTTCTCAAAGCACAGGTGGAACAATGGCCTCATCCCCTCCGGTCAGCAACGATTTCCTGGCACGCATTGCCGAACAACAGAGCTGGATCACCCCAAAGGCCGAAATTGCGGCGCAGGATGCGCTCAACGCGGTATATGACAAGCTCGGGGCGAAGGGCCGCGAAATCCTGCATGGAACCCCGCTACATGAGCCATTTCACTCCGTGATCGTCACGGTGCCGCTCGGATCGTGGACCGCGACCCTCGTCTTTGACACGATCTCATCGCTCAGCGGAGGCGAAAAAGGGAGCGAAAAACTGAACTTTGCAGCAGATGCTTCCCTGGTGCTGGGGCTTCTCGGCGCGGTGGCTGCGTCGGTCACCGGAACCCATGACTGGTCTGAAGTGAAGCGCGAAGCGCCGCGCAAGGTAGGTGCGGTACATGCCCTGCTGAACGTAGCGGCTACAGCCCTGTACATCGGTTCGCTGGTGCAACGGCGCAAAAATGGTTCGCGGCCCTGGGCACGCGGACTCGCTGGCGTCGGCTACCTGGTCATCTCGCTCTCCTCGCACCTGGGCGGCAACATGATCTACGAACACGGCATCGGGGTGGAGTACGGCGGCAAGCGCTGGCAGGACTGACGGCCGGCGGAGGCCGGCTGCTCGGCAACCAGAAGAGGAGCCAAAAGCGGCTTCTCTTGTGGTTCGGTATCTGTAGCTCGTGGTTCGGTATCTATAGCTCGCTGAAAGCAGCTCGGCCCCTCAACCAGGGATGTGATCCCGCAGTGCGGCCAGGGCGGCGTTGTGGCCGGCCATGCCATGGACACCGCCGCCCGGGGGTGTGGAACTGCTGCAAAGGTAAAGGTCTGGATTTGAGGTGCGATAGGAGCGGAGGGTCGGCCGCGCCAGCAAGCCGGTGAGCGTCATGGCGCCGCCGGAGACGTCGCCGGCCAGCAGATTCGGGTTGGAGGCGGTGAGTTGGGTGGGGTTCCAGACCCGCCGCGCGAGCACCGTATCCCGGAACCCCGGGGCGAAGCGCTCAATCTGGCGCTCGATAGCCTCGGTGCGGTCGACGTCCGAACCGGCAGGGACATGGCAGTAAGCCCACGCTGTGCCCTTGCCGGCGGGCGCGCGGCTGGGGTCAACCACGCTGGGCTGCACAAGCAGAAGGAAGGGCTTGTCCTCGGCCGGAGGCGGAATGCGGCCGAAGAAGGCGGCGTTCTCGGAGCGCGCCACCTCCGCCAGCGTGCCGCCGACGTGCACCGTGCCGGCGCGGCGACAAGTTTCAGCGGCCCAGGGAATCGGACCGTCGAGGGCGTAGTCGATCTTGAAGATGCCCGGGCCGGGTTGGAAGTGCGCGAGCCGGGAGCGGTAGCTGGCGGACAGGCGATCACCGCAAAGGGTGGCCAGCGCCTCCGCGGAGGTGTCAAAGAGGCTGACATCGGCGGGCGGAAGATCGTAGAGGGTGCGGACGGGGTGTTCGAGCACGATCGTCCCGCCGAGGTCGCGGAGGTAGGCGGCCAGCGCCTGCGTGAGGCTGCTTCCCCCGCCGGCAATCACGGGCCAGCCGACCGCATGCCCAGCCGCCGCAAGAACCAGCCCCGTGGCCGAGGAAACGATTCGGGTGAGCGGAAGCACGGAGTGCGCGGCACAACCGGCAAAGAGTGCGCGGGCGGCTTCGGTCTGAAAAACCGCCTCGGCCAGCATCTTGGCTGGCCAGATCGCGGCGGCGCCAAAGGTACCGAGAGCGACAGGGTTGGACGGAAAGCGCAGCAGCGGCTGGAGAAAGTCGGAGACCAGAGCGGGCCAGTCGCGGACGGAGCTGGCCAGCAGATCATGCCAGGCTCGGGCGTCATGCGGGCTGAACTGCGCGGCGGTGGCCCCGAGATCCCGATAAAGGGTAGCAGCCTCCCCATGCTCCAGCGGGTGCGCCACCGGGATCTCCGGCTGCAGCCAGCGCAGGCCGTATTGGGCCAGCGGCAAACTGCTGAAAAAAGGTGAGGCGATCCCCAGTGGGTAAGCGGAGGAGCCGACATCGTGGTGAAAGCCGGGAAGGGTGAGCTCAGCCGTGGCGCAGGCGCCGCCCAGCTCGCGATTGCGTTCAAAAACAGTGACAGCAATGCCCTGCTCGGCCAGCGTGATGGCGGCGGCGAGGCCGTTGGGGCCGGAGCCGACGACGTTAGCGGAGCGTAGGGGCATGTGGCATAGGATGCCGGGGGCGGAACGGCGGCAAGGGATCGGTCGGCATCAGAAGCCAGTGTGACTGCGTCCGGCAAATCCGGACCCCTGGAGGCCTTATGGCGATGGAACTGGAAGAAAAAAGCGCACGGCTGCCGCTGCTGGAGCCGGAAGCGCTGAATCGTGATCAAAAAGAGGTCTACTGCACCATTGCGGAAAAGCTGCTGCCGTGGGCAAAGCAATCCGGCTTCAAGGCAGAAGGCGAGGATGGAAAGCTGCTGGGACCGTTCAATGCCATGGTCTACAGCCCCGAGATGGGCGCGGCGCAGCTGGTGTACCTGCAAAAGGAACAGGAAGCCAGCTGCCTGGAGGCCCGCACGCGTGAGGTGGTCATTCTGACCGTCGGCGCGGTATTCGAGTCAGAATATGAGCTCTACGCGCATCGGGCGGTGGCGGCCAAGGCAGGTCTAACCGCCGAGGACATCGAGGCCCTAGCCACAGGCAAGCAACCCGGGGCGGAGACGAAGCTGTCAGCGAACGAACAAATCGCGCAACAGTTCGTCCTGGCGGTCGCAAGGGAGCACCGAGTTCCACCCGAGCTGTTCGAAGCGGCCAAGAATGCGTTTGGGCATAAGGGCCTCGTAGATATGCTGCACCTGGCGGGAATCTACATGACGCTATCGTCGGCTCTGAATGCGTTTGCGGTGCCTGTCCCGGCGTAGGCTGAGTGGTTTGGCTCGGGGCCACACCTGGTCACCTTCAGGTATGGCCTCGACACCGCTTCCCTACAGTCACCATCCCCCAACCGTCTTTTCCTGTCATCCCGCAGGCGTCTTTTCTTGTCATCCCGCAGCCGCCTTTGTTGTCATCCCGCAGCGTAGCGGAGGGATCCGCTGTTCGCACAGGCCACAATACCCCAACGCAAACGCCCCTATTCAGCCCAGCGAACGCGCACCGCCTTCTTGCCGAGGCGCAGCGTGAGGGGCTCGTCTGGAGCCGGCTGTTTCGCTGTGAGGCTGGAGGTTTTCTCTCCGTTCAGGCTCACAGCATTTTCCCGTAGCTTGCGTTGGGCCTCGCCTTTGGATCCTGCCAATCCCGCCAGCACCAGCAGTGTCGGCAGGTGTAACGGTTGCTCCTCAACTGGAAAGGGTGTTTGACCGTCGCCTGTGAAGTGCGATGTCACCCCTTCCCGACTCACCTCCACCTCGGGCAAATCCTCGGCAATGCCTTTCTGTTGAAACTGCGTCGCCCAGGCTTCCGCGGCGGCCTCGGCCTCCGCGGCGGAGTGGAAGCCCGCGGTGATGGTGCGGGCCAGATTCTTTTTCGCCAGCATGGGGTGCAGGCCGCCGGCGGCGACCTCGGCCTGCATGGCGTCGATCTCGCGCTGCGGCAAATCGGTGAGCAGGATCCAGTAACGCCACATGAGCTCATCGTTGATGCTCATGAGCTTGCCATACATATCCGGCGCCGGATCATGAATGCCGATGGCGTTGCCGAGCGATTTAGACATCTTCTGCACGCCATCCAGGCCTTCCAGGATGGGCGTCATCAGAACAATCTGGGGCTTCTGGCTGAAGTGTTTCTGCAGATCGCGGCCGCGCATGAGATTGAACTTCTGATCTGTGCCGCCGAGCTCGACATCGCACTCAAGAGCTACGGAATCATAGCCCTGCGCAATGGGATAGATGAGTTCGTGAAGCGCGATGGGCTGCTCCGAGTTGAAGCGTTTATGAAAGTCTTCGCGCTCGATCATCTGGGATACGGTGAACTGGGCGAGCAGCTTCACCATGTCGTAGTAGCCGAGCTTATCGAGCCACTCCGAGTTGAAGCGCACCTCGGTCCTGGCGCGGTCAAGGATCTTGAACACCTGTGCCTGGTACGTCTCAGCATTGGCCGTGATCTCCTCTCGGGTGAGCGGCTTGCGGGTCACATTTTTGCCGGTAGGGTCGCCGATCAGCGCGGTCGAGTCCCCAATGAGAAAAATAACCTGGTGGCCGAGATCCTGAAAATGCTTCAGCTTGCGCATCAAAACCGTGTGGCCGAGGTGCAGGTCGGGCGCGGTAGGATCAAAACCGGCCTTGATCCGCAGCGGCACGCCGGTGCGGCGGCTGTCCTCCAGGCGCGCGCGCAAGGCATCGTGGGCATCGCTGGAGACGCCCGGGATGAGTTCGGCAGCGCCCTTGGTGATGAGGTCGAGCTGGTCGGCTACGGGCGGAAACGACGAGGCAGCGCTGGCGGTTGAGTTGGCTTGAAGGCTCATGACGGTTCTCATGAAGTATAGAAGGTGGAACGGATGCCAGATCGAAAGCCGAAGCGCGAAGAGCCGAGCGGCGAACATGCGGCCAAAACCTGCGCGGCCTGCGGCCGGCGCATGGAGTGGCGCAAGAGCTGGGCGCGGAACTGGGACCAGGTAAAATTTTGCTCCGACGCCTGCCGTTCGCGGCGCGGCGGAGGGACGGACCAGGCCACCGGCAGCGCCCTGGAAGCGGCCATCCTGCGGCTGCTCGCCGAACGCGGCGCGGGCAAAACAATCTGTCCGAGCGAGGCCGCGCGGGCGGTCGGCGGGGAGGCGGACCGGGGGGCGTGGGAAGCTCTGATGGAGCCGGCGCGGGCGGCCGCACGCCGCTTAGTGGCGGCAGGCAAGATCGCCATCACGCAGGGTGGGCAGGTCGTCGACCCCTCAACAGCAAAGGGACCGATCCGTCTGCGTGCGCGCTGAGCCGGGGGCAAAGATTTTCTTTCGCGGCGACTGACCCGGGAGGGCGAAGACGCTTCTAAGCGGAGATGGCCACGGCAAAAAAGACCACGGGCAAGAAGTCAGCAAAGAAAACCGCAGCGAAGAAAACCGCGCGCAAGACACCGGCAAAGAAAACCGCAGCGAAAAAGACAGCAGCCAAGTCTAGCGGGAGCGTGCGCAAAGGGGTGAAGACCTCCGCAAAGACGGCGCGCAAAACCGGCGTCAAGCGCACAAATGTCACCCAGTACGAGCAGAGCAAGACGGGCTCGGGCAAGACGGGCTCGGGCAAGACGGGCTCGGGCAAGACGGGCTCGGGCAAGACGGAACGGCGCAAGATGGCGCCCAAGCAGGCCAAAGAAAAGAAGGAGTCCCTGATCCAGCAAAAGCGGTCCACCGGCGAGGGGCCGGCTTGCTGGCCTGGCTTTGAACGGGTTCCCGGCAAGGAGGCAGGCACCAAAGGGAGCTGCAAACCCAAGCCCAATCAGACCGGAGGCGAAAAGAAGGAGGACGCCCGCGAAGCCGCAGGGTCAAAGCTGCGCAAGGCGGGTGGAAACAAGGCCAAGGCGAACCGGAGCCGGTAGGGTCTGCCTGGCGTGGGTCTCGCCACTGGTTCGCCCGTCAGCATCGACCGCCCCAATTCGCTCCCCGCCGGTCATTCCGTGTCGGTCAGCTCAGGATTGGTGAGCACGTCCACCGAGCGCGACGACGGTGGCATAGATGGGCGCGTGGGTGGGTACCCGGAGGGCGCAACCGGCTGAGCGGCCGCCTGCGTGACCAGGTTGACGATGCGGCGGCCACCGGCATAGCTGCGGTAAACGCTCATGTGGAAGCAGGCCTGCTGGAACTCCTCTTCCACATCGATCTTGCCGGATTGGATGAACGGCAGCAGATAGCTGCGCATCCAGGCAATCTGCGCCGCGGTCATGCCGTTTTTGCCGAAATCGATGGCCTGCCCGGTCAGGTGAGGCGAAGCAAAATCCCCGTAAAGCCCGGCCGCATTGCCATTCACGCGAATCAACCGCGATTGGAAGGCCACGGTGCGGACGGCAGAGGTGACCCAGAGCGGCTGGTGGAAGCGTGCGTAAAAGTCGCGGGCAATATCCTGCGCAAAAAGGGCCGTCCAGGGACGGGCGCAACGGCGGTTGAAAGGCAGGGTGTCGTTGACATGAAGGCTGGCGCTTACAGGCAGATCGACTAGCTGGTGCGTGGCGCGTAAATGGTCGAGTTGGGCATCGTTCTGGATGCGTTCGAGCCCGTCGTTGTCGGCCATCGTGTTCTGGTGAAGGAGGATCTCGCGGGTGCCGCGCAGCGGGGCGGGCATGGCGAGATTTCCGTTGCCGTCATAGATGTCCGGCAGATTTGACGACAGCACCGACGGAGCGATCGCACCGGCGGTGACGGCGTCACGTTCAGCCAGCGTGGAGGGTAGATTGGCAGCGAGCACCGCGGGTGCGGAGGCGCGGTTGTCCTCCGCGAGAGCGGAAGCCGGGATTGGGTGGTTGCGGCGGCGTGTGAGGCCGGGGCGGTCAGAGGGGGGAGCGGGCGCGAGGGCGAGCTCGCTCCCAAACCCGTCAACAACCTGCGAGGGAGCGGAGCCGTTGGTGTTGCCGTTGCCCCTAGCAACATGGGGGCCAGCGGACCGAGCCTGCACCGTGACAGGCGAAATGGAGCCTGCCGGGCCGTTGGGGTGGCCGGCGACCTCCACAGGGCGATCAAGATCGTCGTCGTCGGTATGGGCTGTTCCGGTCGCGTAAGCGGCGGAGGCCACAACCGTCGGGGCGGTGCGGCGCTCCACCGGGGCGGGGCCGGAGGGCGCGGCAGAGACGCTCGGACGAGGGTAGGCGCCCGAGGCAACAATGACCGGACGGACGGAGGCAGCCGGAAACTGCGCGCCAGGATGACCGGCTGCCCTCCTATGCAGGTGGGCCAGCGTGTCTCCATGCGCGGAGCTGCCCGTGACCTCGGCAACAACACTGTCTTCCCTGCTGCTCAAGTCCCGGTCCGGAGCGGGAAGCGGGATCCGGCGGCCGCGGGGGGCAAACCTGGCTTGGGCGGATCGACCGGCTGCGCCGGAACCACGAACTCCCTTTCCGACCACCTCCTGATCACCCCGCAGCTGGCCCTCACGTACCTGGCTCCCACGCAGCTGGCCCCGACCGGCGCGAAGCATGGGGATCGAAGGGTCGTAGTCAGCGTCTTTGCCGCGCCGGCTGCTGCGTTTGGCCGCGGCCGGTGCTCCGGCGGCTTTGCCGTTCGCCTTGGGCCTGGTTCCGGAAGCTGAACTGCCGTGCCTGGCAGCCGCTTTGCCGGTGGGCTTGCCGCCGTGTGGGGCCGCGAAGCTGCGTTCGGTGTAATGCAGAGGGGTCAGGGCAGGCGTGACATGGTGGGAACGCGAGCCCGTGGCGGCAGCACCGGCCGGGAGCGCGCATAAGCCAACCATTGCCAAACGGCCGAGCAGAGAGGTGCAACGGGAGAGGGCGACGGAGCTGAGCGGCGTGGCGCCGATCGCTTCCCTGCCTGGGAGCCGGAGACTGATCATGGTGGTTCTTGGAGGCCAGGAGACCGCCGGAGCCCTCTCAGAATAAAAGACCCGTCTCCCGCGAGGAAGTAGCGGTTCGGGTTCCGGTTTAGGTTCCCTGGCGCCAAGGGCCTGGCTTACTGGGCTTGACTTACTGGGGTGGATCCGGCGGCATAGCAGCGCCGGCGCGGACCCATTGCTCCACCGTCGCAATATCAGCGTCAGAGAGCTTGCCGTTGGGTGGCATGATTCTGGAATCACCAGCGCCCCCCTCATGGCGGATCAGGGCGACGAGGAGGGACTGCTCGGGGTGGCCCGGAACCAAGACCGGACCATTCTTGCCGCCCCGCTCCAGACCCGCTTTGGTGTCCATCACCAGGCCGCCGCGGTGGTTCAGGCCGGCATGGCAGCGGTAGCAGTTGGCCTGGAAAATGGGCTGGACGTGGGCGGTATAAAACTGCGGGGTATCCGGCGCGAGGGTGTTCGGCCCCGCACCGTGCACCGGGTGTCCGGCCGGAAGGCAAGCGGCTGCCAGGAGCAGAATGGCTGAGACGGCGAGGGCGGGGCGGAAGAGCTTTTGGTAGGCGGGCATCGTGGCAATAGGCGGCTTTGTTTGAAGCCTTACACCCTACGATAGCGCAGCGGGACGGAAGACTGCAGGAAGTGGGGTAGCGCCAAAAACGAATCCCTTTCTTCGCTCGGCATGAGTTGGCAAAGGGAGAACGCCCAGCATAAAAATGCGGGGCACGGCCAAGGCCATGCCCCGCATGGGAAACCTGGCAGCTTAGTACGCGCGCTGGTACATGCGGCTCATGCGGTCGTGCCAGCCGAGACCGTCATTGTCCATAAAGGCCCAGGCCAGACCCAGGCCCAGGGGGCAGGCGGCCAGAAAAGCCGAGACGATGCGGCCGCGCATCGCCCCCCGGCTGGGATTGCTGTCACCAAAAGTGCAAAGGCCGATGCGCGCCCAGCGCATCCCTGGAGTGCAGTCTGAAAGCGTAAAAAAGAGCAGCTGAAAGAGCACGGCGGAGAGCAGCAGCGAACCGGCAGCCGCGGCCCCGAGCAGCGGCAGGCTGAAGGACCGAAGCGCGGGGCCGGCCACCGCCGCGGCGGCAGCCGCCGCACTGAGCCAGCCGGCGCCGATCAACGCGCCATCCACCGCGGCCGACATCAGGCGGCGCTCCAGCGGAGCGGCGTAGGCGGGGAGGGTGAGTTCAGCCTGGGCATCGGCGGGAACCGTCCAGGAATGACCGACCGGCTCCACCATGGCGCTTTCCAGCACACCGCTCTGCCAGTCAGGAACACTGTTGTGGTCAACCATGTCCTCGGGTTCGCCGATATCCTGGATCGCGTCGACCTCGAAAATCCGCAACTGCGGCTCGGACTCGCTGCCCAGGGGACCTTCGGCGAGGCGGGGGCGAGCCCGGCGCGGCGCCACCAGTTCGCGTGGGAACTCGATCAAATTGCCGTGAATGGGGGACGCATCCACGGGGATGTACTCGGGAAACTCCGGCGCGTGGCGAAAGGCGATCTCTTCCTCAAGCACCTCCAGAGCCTCCGGTCGTTCCGGCTCGGCGAAGGCGCGGGTGAAGCCCCGAGGGGCGCCGCCGTGCTGGGCATTGAGCTGGGCGCTGATTTCTGAAAAGCGGGGAGCGGAAGGGGCAAGGTCTTCAAACAACCGAACGGTGAGGCCGGCGGCGGAAATCTCCCGCAGGGGGGTCTCCGGCAGCGGGGCGGCCTCGGCCACGTGTGCCGGTGCTTCAACGATCGAGAGCAGGGGCGGCTCGGCCATCAGTTCCTTGGCGCCGAGGACGATATCGGCAAGGGCATGGGCGAGTTCGCCGCGGGCTTCGGCGGCATGTCTGGCGAGCAGCGCCTCGCGGGGGCCGGGCTCGGGCTGGTTGGCGGCGTCAAACTCCTCCAGCAGCTGCATCTGCGCTTCGGCGACGGCGCGGGCATTGCGCTGAGCCACCGCAGCCTCGGCCTGGGCCTGCCCAATCGCGCGTTCGGCTTCAGCGGCGAGGAACTCCCGGTAGGTTTCGCGGCGCTCGTAGCGGGCCTTCACCGTTTCACGAACGGCGCTGGCGCCGCGGCGCTGGTCCTCGCGGCGTGCCTGGCGCAGGGATTCCCGAAGGCGGCGGCTGCCGGCCTCGTGCTCAGCCTCCTGCTGGGCCACGGTCGCCCGCTTGTGCCGGTGCGCGGCGAGCCGCTCGGCGGCCACCTGTTGCAGATTGGGCGCGCCCTCCGTTCCCGTTGCCGCCCAGCTCATCTCCGCTTGCTCCATCCCTGCTTCCACGCTTGCCACCGCACTGCCCATCGTCCCAAATCTCCCCGGCTACCTCGGCCTGCATGTCCCTGCTGAACATTCACGCCGTTCCATCGTCTAAGCTTGCATCTGTGTTTGCTTCTGTGAAGGGCCGCGTGGCAGAACATCCAGCGGGCGGGAAGCAATTCCCTCCCGTCCAACAGACTTCCCGGCAGATCTCCCGGGAAATTTCTTGGATGCGGCGACTCCTGTGGTTCATAAGTACCATTCCTATCCTTTCAGGTCATCCACCACTCGTTGCACAAGGGGTAACGTCGCCGACACCCCGTAGCCAACCTGGTGCAGCGGACCTCCCATCGGCGACCCTCCCTCAGCTGGACGGCATCCCGTTTGCGGTGCCGCTGAAGGCGGACGACACCGACCACATCGTCTGGGACTGCGACACCCAATCTCGCCACGGGGACATCTACCTGCTCGCCGGGGATGTGGACATCCGCTTCCGCAACCGGCGCATCCATGCCGATTCCGTGCAGGTCGACGAGCGCACCGGCGAGGTGATCGCCGACGGGCACCTCCGCATCACCAGCGCCGACAACGCGGAGTCCATTCAGGCCTCGCACGGCACCTACAACCTGCGCACCGGCACGGGCGACTTCTACGACGCCGCCGGCTCCGTGGGACTGCACAACCCCCTGACCTCCCAGGCCGCTGTCAGCACACCGGTCACAGGCGGCGCCCCGACAACTCGCCTGGGGCTGGAAACCGCCAATCCCTTTCTGTTCACCGGGCGCCTGGTCCAGAAGACCGGGCCCGACGACTTCACCATCTATGACGGCACGGTGACCTCCTGCGCGCTGCCAAAGCCGGACTGGCTGTTTTCCGCGCACCGGATCGTGGTAGCCGGCAACAAGGCGCATGCGAGCGGTTCGGTCTTTCACCTGCTTGGCCTGCCGGTGCTGTTTCTCCCCTATCTGACAGCGCCCACAACGGCCGGCCAGCGGCAGTCGGGGCTGCTGATTCCGGTCTTTGGCGACTCCAGCACAAAGGGCGTCACGGTCGGCGAACAGGCCTATATTGTGCTGGGGCGCTCGGTAGACCTCACCGCGGGCACGGTCTACTACTCCCTGCGCGGCTTCTCCGAATCCGGCACCCTGCGCTACAAGGGGCAGGCAAACGACTTCATCACCGCACACCTTTCCGCGCTGCAGGATCGCGGCTACGTCGCCAACAACGGCGTCTACGTCAATCAGGGCGGTCAGGACGTCACAGCGGCCCTTCGGCGGCAGCTGAGCGCCAACACGCGTCTCGTGGGCGACGGCGAATACCTCAGCTCCTACATCTATCGCGAAGCCTTTACCGACAGCTTCAACCAGGCGGTTTCCTCAGACATCACCTCCATCGGCTACGTAACGCACCAGACGGACGGTTGGTCGCTGGACGGGCGCGTGGACCGGTACCAGGGACTCAAGCGGGTACCGGTCGGCACAACACCGGGGCAGCAGGTCCACATCCTGCACGCTCCATCCTTTGACCTGGACGGCGTGGACCGGCCCATCCCGGGAACGCCGCTGCTTTGGACCCTGGATACATCGCTCGCCGGGTTGAAGCGGGTGCAGCCGAATTTCACGTCCTCCGGCATCATCCAGCGCTTTGATCTGCGGCCGGAACTCAGTCTGCCGCTGCACTTTGACGGCTGGAACCTGGTGGGCCGTCTGGCCACGCGGGAGACCGCCTACTCCCGCTCCCGGCAGGTGCCCTACGATGCGAGTGCGCCGCCCACCGAGCTCACCCAGGCGTTAAATCGGGCTGACCTGGAGATGGAAATGGCCCTTCGCCCACCCGTGCTGCAGCGGACCTTCGCCGTGCCGGAGCCGTTGCAAAAACTCTTTGGTACGGAGGTGCGGCACACGATCGAACCGGAGGTGACCTATCGGGACGTGAAAGGGGTGAACAACTTCCTGAGCGTGCTGCGCTTTGACGATACGGACGTGGTAAGCGACACAAACCAGCTTGAATACGGGCTCACCCAGCACCTGTACTTCCGGCCAAAGCTGAAGAAAGCGGCAATCTCGCCGGCGGGCTGCGCAGCCGAAGCCGAAGGCCAAGGCGAGAGCGTGGGTGAAGGCGAAACAGAGGCGCGCGCAGCCGGCCAGCCCGCCCAAAAAGCGGGTGCTGACAACACGGGCGGGGCTGAGGGCGGATCGCCTTCCACCGACCCCGGCGCCCTCACGCAGGAAAACTCCGCCGAGGGGACGGCACAGGTGCCGGACGTGCTAACGCCAGGCCCGGGCGACTCCACCGATGCAAACGGGATCGCGGTACCCTCGTCAGCGGCCCCCGATGTGCCCCTGCGAACGCATGCACGGCGCCTTTCACGCTGCACGCCGCAGTTGGAAACAGCTCAGCAACCGTGGGCCAGCTGGCGGCTGACGCAGCGCTACTTCTTCGACCCGACCTTTGGTCATGCGGTCATAGAACAACGGCGAAACATCTTCCAGTCGACCCTGTCGCTTTCCGGCATCGCCTTTCTGACCGAACCACGCAACATCTCACCGTTGGTCTCGCGCCTGCGGGTGCGCACCTCCGAGCACACCGACTTGGAATGGGATTTCGACTACGACACGGGTGCAACCAAATTTACGAGCTCAAACGTCTTTGTAGACGCCCACGAGGGACCGGTCTTTGGAGGAATCTCCTACGCTCGGCTCAACGCACCGGGCCGGTTTGCAACCGAGGTGATCGACACAGACAACAATGCTTCACTGGTGAACTCAGCTGTATCGAACTTCTCGCAGATCCGGCTGTTGTTGGGGTACGGTGTGCCGATCAAGCCAGGCCTTTCAGTGGCGACCAACGTGGGACTCGATGCGCTGGCCGGAACCATCCAATACGCCGCGCTCCAAACCAACTACAACTGGAACTGCTGCGGACTCGCGGTGGAGTACCGAAAATTCAACCTGGGCACCGTACGCGACGAGAACAGCTACCGCTTCAGCTTCACGCTCGCCAACATCGGCAGCGCCGGAAACATCCGGCGGGCCGAGCGGCTGTTTTAAGCCAAGCAGAGCGATTGTTTTGGCCAAGCAGCGCCCTGTTTCCAGGCAAAAAGGCTACCTTCCCACACAGACACGCCGCCGTCATCCTGACCGGAGCGCAGCGAAGCGGAAGGATCCCTGTATTCTGCCCGCGCCCGCTCCACACCCATTGGAACCACTAGACCTGTTTACCTTCAGGTGTGGCTATGACATCGCCTTTTGTTGTCATCCCGCAGCGCAGCGGAGGGATCTGCTGTCGGGATGGCCATTACACCCGGAGGTAAACCGCTCTAAACCTGTTTCACTCCAGACATACACCGCCGTCATCCTGACCGGAGCGAAGCGAAGCGGAAGGATCCCTGTATTCTGCGCGCGGCCGCTCCACATCCACTGGAAACCTCGAGACCATTCCTTCAGGAATAGCCGCACCCAAACGCCCTGTTTCTATCGCCTTCAGCCGCACATCACGCCTTTCGGGTCAGCCTGCCGAAACCATCGTGCTCCAGACCTGTTTACCTTCAGGTGTAGCTAGGACATCGCCTCTCTTGTTGTCATCCCGCAGCGCAGCGGAGGGATCTGCTGTTGGGATGGTCGCAAAAACCCAAGGTAAACGGCTCTACAATCCGGCATACCAGTCATACCCCAACTTCGTCCAGTAATCGTCCGGCTTGCTATCCGTGTAGGCGATCAGGCCGATCCGTTTCAGCTGCTTGTACCCATATTTGATCGGCATGTACAGCCGCAGCGGCGCACCGTGTTGCTGTGTCAAGGGCTGTCCGCCCATCTCCGTCACCAGCAGGCTCTGCGGGTGACGTGCCGCGCTTAAGTCGTACCCCCCGTAGAAGTTCCCGTCCGGCGTTTCCATGTACACATAGCGCGGTTCGCGCCCACCGATCTTTTCCGGCGGATACGCCTCGAGAAAATCGCGCAAACGGTACCCTCCCCACTGCGTGATCTGGCTCCAACCCTCCACACACCGAAACTGCAGCACGGTCTCCACCTTGGGCAACTTCGCCAGCTCCGCCATTGTCAGCAGCAGGCCCGGCGTGCCGATGTCCAACGAACTGTAGGAAGCGCCCGCCTCCGCATCGCCCTGGTAGCGTTTGTGCGTGATCGCCTGGGCCATGCGATCGAATCGCTCGGCAATACTCAAGTCTTCTGCGACACTCGGCGACCCCGTCCGCGGCGTCACGGCCGGCGCCTTCGGTCCACCGGGATTGCTCGCATTCGCCTCCTGCGGCGGTGCTCCTTTCGCCGAGCCCTGGCCCTTGCTTTGCTGAGCCTTGGGTCCGCCGCTCTTTCTTCCTCCGCCCTTCCTATCCGCCTTGCCAGTCTTGCTGTCGTCGGCATCATTGCCTGGGGCGCTCTTCACATCTTCTGATTGCGCCGTCTCCGGTGTGTCGCCGCCGTATTCGTACCTCCATGCCGTTACATCGGGCACATACTGGGGCAGAGCCTTGGCATCGGCCACGCCCGCCACCTGCAGCCGCCAGGACTCCGGCACCAGCGTTTGCTCCAGTCCCACGATCCCATTCAGCCGCAGCGGCACCGCCTCGCTCAACGGATATTCCGGCGCCAGACCACGCTCCCTGAAAAGCTCCCGGTCAAATTGCGCGTTCAACAGCAGGCTGCGCCGCAGTACCGCCTGCAATCTGCCGACCGGCGGGCTGTTGTTGATCCAATGCCACAGCCCGTACCCGGCCGCCACCCCCAGGCCGCCTACCAGGAAGCTGCGTCGCGTGCGCACGGCACTCGCCCGGCCCACCGTCTCCGCATCGCCTTCCGCCACCCCGCGCGTGGGCGGATCGCCCCACACATCTCGACTCCGCATGCGATCTCCCCTCGGCTCACGCGTTGGCTCACTCATCGCCGGCTGCTCCCGTAGGCTCTCCGCTGCGTGCATCCCAGCTCTGTCCGCCACGCACCGCCTGGATCTCATAGCCGCTCACCATCGAGCGAAAGTTGTTCCAACCCGCCAGCACAACCTGCGCCACATGCAGCAAAAAGAACAGACAAAATCCGATGGTCAGCCAGAAATGCAGCCAGCGGGCCATCTCATACCCTCCCAGCGCCGTCATCAACCAGTGCGTCTGCGTCGGTTTATACACCGCAAGCCCCGTCAACAATGACCCACCGCCCATGAGCGTGACGGCGGTGTAGGCGATCCGCTGCGCGCCGTTGTACTTGCCCTGCGACGGCAGCCCCGCCCGGCGCGCCGCAGGCAGGTGCAGGTCATACAGCGTCACCTTGATCGCGTCGCGAAACGAGTCCCGGCGCGGCCAAAGCACTCTCCATTCCCCGCTGATGGCCAGATAGGACACGTACACGATCCCATTGACCGCGAAAAACCACATCGTCAGAAAATGCCAGCCCATGCCCGTGGTCAGCTGATAAGGCGCATGCAGCCAGGTCCAAAACCAGTCAGGAAACAGCCGGAACAACGTAACTTTTCCAATACCCACGCGGTACACCTCATGTGCGTACCGGTACGGCGGCACCGAATCCGTCCAGTAAATCAACAGCCCGCTCCAGATCATGATCGTCAGCAGCGGGAAATTGATCCAATGCATCCAGCGGACAGCTCGCGGGTGCTTTTCTCGTAGCTGGAGCCTCTCGGACATACGGTAGGGCCTCGCTCTTTAGACTGCTCCTCGTTTCCGTCTGCAGCAATCTTTCTTTCGTGGCACCTGTACCTATTTTCTGTCTCACTTTAGGACATCTGCTGCCGTCCTTGCAGCTTGGCGTCGCCGCAATGGTCATCAGCTGCACAGAATAACGTCGTGAATCGTTACCCTACGTAGAAAGAAGTCGAGGGGGATCAGCCTGCTTTATCGAATCGAAATTAAAGGGGGTCCTAAGGCCCGTAAAGCAGGGCGTAAATTCACTGAGCACAAGACTTTACAAAAAAAGTACGGGAAGGTAGGTACCACGCGGAAGCGGCGGCCAAGTGGCCGCCGCTTCCGTGCTCCTGCAGCAACGGAACAATGGTCTAGTGGATGTCGAACTGCTCCGGATGCAGACTGGGATCGCTCTTGATCAGAATGGTTTTGCCGGCGATCTCTTCCATCTCCTGCAACCACTTGCCGTTGCCTGACTTCAGCTGCTTCACGACCTCCGGATTCACCCGCAGCATCACATCGCCCTTATCCAGCTGCTTGTGCATCTTGCGCAGCTCGATATAGATCTCGTTACACACGGTAATGGCCGACTTGGTCATGCCCGTGCCCGCGCAGATCGCGCACGTCGTGGAAAGTGTGCGTTCGAGCGACTGCTTCACCCGCTTGCGCGTGATCGCGACCAGGCCGAAGTCGTTAAACTGCAGCACCTTCGAGGGCGCCCGATCGTTCTTCAACTCCTCCTCGAGCGCCGCCAGCACTCTGTGCCGGTTTTTGCGGTCGTCCATGTCGATGAAGTCGATCACGATGATGCCGCCCAGATCGCGCAGCCGGATCTGCCGCACGATCTCCGGGATCGCATCGAGGTTGGTCTTGACGATCGTGTCCTCAAGCCGCGCCGTCTTGCCCACATATTTCCCGGTGTTGATGTCGATGGCCACCAGCGCTTCCGTCTGGTTGATCACGATGGATCCACCCGACTTCAGCCAAACCTTGCTGCGCAGTGCTTTATTGATCTCCTCGGCGATGCCGAATTGCTCAAACAGCGGTGTTTCCTTGGTGTACAGCTTCACGCGCCGCATCAGCGCCGGCTGGAAACGCTGCAGAAAGCGCAGCACGCGCTCATACTCGGTCTCCGTGTCGACCCAGATGGCGGAGAAGGTATCAGTCACCTGATCGCGCAGGATCCGTTCCACAAGATTCAAATCGTGGTAGATCAGCGCCGGCGATTTGGAACCTTCCGAACGTTGCTTAATGTCGGCCCAGAGGTTCAGGAGGAAGCGCAGGTCACTGCGCAACTCCTCTTCCGTGGCGCCCGACGCCGCGGTACGGACGATGAACCCGCCGGAAGCCTCACCCTTCTCACTGAGCAGGACTTCCTTGAGCCGGCGACGCTCGCCGTCAGACTCAATCTTGCGTGAAACGCCGATGTGGTTCACCGTGGGCATGAACACCAGGAAGCGTCCGGGCAGGGCGATGTGCGAGGTGATCCGCGCACCCTTCTTGGCGATCGGTTCCTTGGCAATCTGCACCAGCACTTCCTGCCCCGGCTTCAACAGGTCGCTGATGGCCGGCAGATCGGTGGTCTGCATGGAATGCCGACTTGGCCGTCCGCTGTTGGAACGCGAGTTGGCCATCCCACGCGAATCCCGCCCGCCCCGGCCCCCACGGTCACGGCTGCCGCGACCCTCTCCTTCACCGCGGCGCGGCTCGCGTTCGCCGCGAGCGTCACGGCGGGGTTCACGCTTTGCCGGCTCCTCAGCGAACTCCGGGAACTCGCCCATCGTTGCCGCCGCAGGCTTGCCGCCCTCCTCCTCGAAGCTCAAAACGCCCTCTTGGCTGCCGTCCTCCGTAAGGTCTTCCTCATCGACGTCATTTCCTTCGGTCATCAGCTCTTCGGTGCCGTCGAGCTCGTCTTCTTCCATCTCCTCTTCATCGATCTCGAAATCGCCATCTTCCTCGTCTTCCTCCGCAGGCGCCAACGAGGTCAACTGGTCGAGCGCGCGGTCACGCATCATGGAACCGATCTGCGCACCTGCCTCAAAAGTCTCCTCTTCGGTGTCGTCGCCATAGCTGGCCGCCACCGCGAGCACGTCAGCCTCATCGTCGTCCAGCAACTCCTCTTCGAGCTCGCCCTCACCCGGCGCAAACGTCTGTGACGTCGCTGACGAAGCCGTGGCGGTATCGGCAAGGTACGCCGACCGCACCGCAGTTTCGTGCTCAAGCGGATCCGTCGGATCCTCCCCCGCACCAGGTACATCCACATCCCCCGGCAATTCAGAAAGCATTTCGCCGGTCTGCTGGATGGCTGTGAACTCGGGTGCAGATCCTTCCTGCGCGATCACGCTTCCCTCTTCGAAGCGCACCTGCGCGGAATCCAAATCGTCTTGGATCAGGCCACTCTGGCGAAACTCGCTAGGTCCGGCAGGATCGACGCGATAGGACGCCCCCGCGTCTTCACCGGGCTCGTACTCGGACGTCTCTTCATGAAACTCTTCAGAAGCCTGATGCGGAGCCGGCTCAGATGAGGCAGTCACGGCTTCGTGTAGCTGTTGGACAGCTTCCAGCAGCGCCTCACTCGGCCCTTCAGCGAACGAAGCCACCGTATCGGTGGTTGTTTCATAGAAGATGTCGATCGGCGAAACGTCAGCTGCCTCTTGCCCTTCAATGCCGGACACCGGCATCTCGGTGGCGCTTGACGATCCCTCAAAGGCCGCTGCCGCACTCAGGTCAAACATGGCTTCACCGAGCGGGAGACTCGACAGCTCCGGCTCGTGCTGCGAAGACACGCCGGGCCGAACGGCATCGATCGGCTCCAGGGCCTCACGTGCGGCCACACCGGAACGGTACTCGGCAGGAATGGTCTGCTGGTCGTTGCGCTCCCCGCGTTCTGCCGTGCCCTCATCGCCGCGGCGGTTGGAACGGCGATCGCGGTCGCGACGCCGATTCCGGCCGCCTTTGTCTCCGGCGTCCTCACGAGATCGAAGGCCCGTACCCTCTGATCCCCTTTCAGCGAACGGCTGCGTCTCTCCCGCGGGGAAAGAACGATCTTTGGCCTGTTCCGCCCGCCCCCCGTCGGCTTGCCGGTCACGTTGACGAGAAAGTGTCTCGCCAGGCAGAACAGCGCTTCCATCCCAGCCAGCCATCGACAACTCGACCTGCGTGGAAGGCTTTGAAACCAGAAAGCTCGGCTGCGGTTTGGCATTTACAGATGCAGTGGCCGACGCCCCGTCGCCGCGGTACTTAGAGAGGGACTCCCCGGGTAGAATGAACGGTTCAGCCGAGGGTGGGGCGTTCTCGCGAACATCATCCACACGCCCGGACTCCATTCCCTTTTCACTCTTCACAACTTCGTTCCCCAGCGCAGCCGAACGGCCCTGGTCGCTCAACCTGTCGCGGCCGCGATCACGATCACGTCCACCTCGGCTCCGGCTGCGGTCCTCGCGAGAACGGGCGCGAGAGGCACTCGTTTTCGCTTCGCCTGAAGATCCAGGATGTGGATCTCCAGAGTTTGAGTCTCCGTAGGCGCTACCCTGAAGCTCTTCCAGGCTGCCTGGCTCTTCCTCCCCGGCAAAAGCAGGTTGCGCTGGAGTGGCACTGGACGCCTCAGCGCCCGGTGCGGCGGTTTGGGATTCGCCACCGCGGCCACGGCGACGGCCACGACGGCCCCGCCAGCGGCGGCTGCCCTCGGCCTCATTTTGGTCCTGCTCCCGCTCCGGCTCCCGGTCCTGCGCAGTTCCGGGAGTGATCGCTACATCGCCATCCTCTTCGCCGACGGCGAAGTTCACAGCGAAGTCCGTTTCGGAATCAGCGACAAAGGCAGCTTCGGGTCGCGGTCCACGTTCGGCAGCCCCTTCGCGCGACTCCGTGGCGGGTCGCCCTCCACGGTCACGGTCGCCACGCCTGCGGTCAGAGCGGGCCGCAGGCTCCGGGCGAGCTGCGGGCTCAGGACGATCCGCACGCTGGGGACTGCGCCGGCTATCGCCCGTGCTCTCGAAATCCGCCGTCTCCCCCTGCTCTTCCATGAAATCGGTGATGTAGAGAAACGCATCGCGTTCCAGTCCTACATCGACGAAGGCCGACTGCATGCCCGGCAGAACACGCGTTACACGCCCGTTGTAGATGGAGCCGGCGAGGGTATATTCATTTTCGCGCTCGTAGTAGATCTCGCTCAGTTCGTCTTTTTCGACGATGGCCAGCCGCGTCTCATGCGGCGTGCTGGAGATATAAATTTCCTTCGACATAGTCTCTGCTTTCCGCCCGTTTCCGGGCCGGCAGGACAGACGAGGATCGCGCCTGGGCAAGCACTAGGCCGCCCAGGCTGCCTCCCTTGCGACGGACGGGAATTGAGAGGCGCAGGCTGGAGTAAAAGCTGTTTGCCCACGGAGCCGGGAAGCTCCGGAGCGAGCGCGCCCGGCGATCCGCAACCTGCGGCACCGCGAGCCTTCGCCATGAACACAAATTTCCAGAAAGGATGCCTTGGTCTGGGGGCGCTGCCTTGCGTCTTCAGACCGAACGTTCGCCACGGAGTTTGTGACCACATCTGCCTGATGAGGCGGGGCCGTTAACCATCCGTTTCGAATCATGCTCAAACCCTGTCCGGCAGCGAGAGTCGATCTGCGCCTGGCCGGCCTTTGGTGGTAGATCTTCCGTCCGCCGCTTCGGGAATGGTCTCATCCGTTGCGCCGGGGGTACTCGGGACCGGGGCACTCGGCCACCGTCTCTCCCATAGTATGCCTTAAATGTAGAAAAAGTTAACGCCGGATCACAAAGTGAGCCGTCAATCGGCACCACACAAGATCGATTTACAAAGACCCGCTAAGGTGTTTCTTCAGTCCGGCGTGCTCCAGTTGTTCGGCCGTGACGCCCTCAAGCGCGATGCCGGTGCCTACCACCTTTGACGGATCGGTTACCTGCTTGTGGGTCAGAATGCCCGCGTCCAACAGGGCCGCGTTGGCCTCGTCTGCTGACCCAAATGCGTGCTCGTAGAGCTCTGTGGCATTGTGTACCGATCCAACGCGAACCCGCACGTACTGCCCCTTTTCAAACATGCTTAACGTCATGTTACCCAGCGGTGTGCGGACCGAGGTCGCCGTCGTGTCCTTCAGCGCTTGGGGACCTGCTGAAGATCCGCCTGCCTCCACTCGCTCTGTCTCACGGTGTGCACTGCCTTGCTGAGTCATCGTACGTGGATCGTCCATGTTATGAGCTTACACTCCTGGTAGACGCCCTCCGGAAGTGAACCGGGTGTGCTGTTACAAGCCTCCCTACGACAGCTCATGTCGTGTTGAGCTGACATCTCTCTAAGGTGCAGGTCTGCTACGCGGAGTGTTGTGCTCTCAGATTCTTAAGAGCTCAGCAACATGCGCCGGGCAATCTTCTGTTGCAAGATGCCGAACAGGCTTGCAAGCCAAAAGCTCTTCAACGCTAAACACAGCTTCCGTTCCGTCCGAAAAGCAAACTGTAAGGACGTTGGAGCTGACTAAAGTGGATTTGTGCAGTTCGACCCGTTCGGGATTCATCTCAGAGGTACGATCTCAGAACGGTTGCGGATTGCCTGCTGACTGCACCTTGAGGCTCTCAGGAAACCGCAAGGTACCAGGGAATGGTTCCAGGTAGCACCTTCTTGCCGGCAACGCGCGCATCCCTTCTGTGGTGCGCGTGCATCCACTCCGGCATGTCCAAAAAAGCTCAGATGGTTGTAGAAGTCACCGCGCAGATCCAACAAGGTACCGACGAGCTTTCAGTGCTCATTCATGACTACCACTCGCAAGGCCTCGAGGTGCAGCAGATCTTTTCTTTCCAGTCTGCCGGCGGCGCACCAAAGCTCTTTGCCCTGTTGCAACAGCACCGCGATTAGATGTGCCGGTACGGTCGCGCTTGCTCCTGGCTGCGCAGCACTGCAGGCCTGCGCCGCCGAATTTGCACCGACATACGCCGCGTTCAAACACCGTGTGAGTTGTGATACCTCAGCAAACCATGTTTTGGCCCGGTGATACCCTGCAGCGGCCTTCGGCAGCCAGTTGCCTGCCCTCTCGGATCAGGGTGAGTTTTTGATCTGCGCCCGTCTTCTCGACCTGTCGTAACTGGAGGTCCCCAGCTAGCACTCTCCCATTTTCTTATTGCATTTTTATTCGTATAATATCGTTTATGACACGGTTCAGATCTCTTTCGCCTGCAGGCTTGCGGAAGTGCGTGCTGCCTCCCTTCGTTTGCGGAATGTTGGCGTCGGGTGGTGTCGCGCTGGTGGCTCAGCAGACAGTTGTTGCGAACACGCCGCCGGCGACCGACCTCGCCGGGCTCGCGTCTCCACTAGCCGTCAGTTCCACAATCCCGGTCCCGGCGACGGCTCCTGCTTATCAGCAGACCACGTACTCAAATGGTCAACAGCCCCGTCCGTCCGCTGAGCCGGACAATTTCTTTGGGCGCTGGCAGGCGCGCGCCACCGCGACGCAGAACGAGCAGCCGCACTGGGTGACCCCGCTGGTGACGGTGACGCCGAGGCTGGAACAGGAGTTCCGCACAGACTTAGTGCACTATTACAACAACAGCCGCCACGAGATCTGGAATTACGACAACGGCAAGGGCCTGGAGTTGATTCCAGAGAAACACACAGAGGTACTGGTCAACTTGCCGCCGTTCCTTGACCGGCACAATGGGGAATCGGACGGCTTTGGCGATGTGTCTTTCCTGCTGAAAGAGCGTTTTTTCGCTCGCAACGAGGAGCAGGGGAACGCCATCATCACGGGGTTTCTGGGAGCCTCTATCCCTACCGGCAAGAACGGCAACGGCAGCTGCTGCGCCATTGTGACGCCGACGCTGGCGGTAGGCAAGGGCTTCGGGAACCTGGCGCTGAGCTCCACCGCAGGTGGCTCCCTGCCGGTGTCGAACGCTAACGGCTTGGGTCACAGCATTACGTGGAACAGCGTGGCCCAGTACCGGGTGACGAGCACAGGCTTTGGCCGGCGGTTATGGCCGGAGATCGAATCCAATGCCGTCTTCAACAAGGGCGGCCCGAACGCCGGTAAGAACCAGGAGCTGGTGACACCGGGTGTGATCTTCGGACGCATCCCGCTGAAACATGACGCAGAGGGCAACCCCACGCGGCTAGGCTTCACACTGGGCGCCGGCGAGCAGATCCCCGTCACACATTATCACGCAGCCAACCACTACACGGTGCTGACCTTCCGCATCCCGTTCTAGGGCAGAGAAAGACGTCGCCTGCGACACAAGCTGTTCGAGCAGGAGACCGCGTTCGAAGGCAGCTTTTGCAATGTGCGATGAAGCTGTGGGGTAAGCTGCAGGGAGATCCCAAACCAGCCGGAGCCCTTGCCCATGCGCCGCCGCACCTTTCTTGCGACCCTGCCCGCCGCCGCTGCCACGCCTCTGGCCTTCAGCCAAACCGGAGCCTCGCCCGAGCGTGGAAATGCTTCTTCTGACCAAAGAGGAGCGAATCAAGCGGGTACGAACGATCAGAAATTTCAGGCCTCGGGCCAGGAACGCTTCGAGCGAGCTGATGTGCATGCCGGCGACCGGCCCGCGGGGGCGAGCTTTGCTTCGCGTTCGCCGGCGGTGGGCACCAGTGGCGCTGCCGGCACCGCGCATCCGCTGGCCACGCAGACAGCCATCGACATCCTGAAGAAGGGCGGATCCGCTGCCGATGCGGCCGTGGCCGCCAACGCGCTGCTCGGCCTGGTAGAGCCGACGAGCGCCGGGCTGGGTGGGGATTGCTTCGCCTTTGTCTGGGACCCGAAGGCCAACCGGCTGGACGGGATGGCCAGCTCCGGGGCTTCGCCGCGCGGGCTTTCACTGGCGACGGTCCTTGCCCGCGCGCGGACGGTGGATGGGCGGAAGGTGCTGCCGACGCTCGGCGCCGTGACGGTCTCCGTGCCCGGCGCGCTGGCCGGCTGGTGGAGCCTCCACCAGCGCTACGGCAAGCTTCCCTGGGCGGAGCTGTTTCAGCCGGCGATCCACTATGCGCAAGCGGGTGTGGTGGTGCCGCAGATCATCGGCTGGTACATCAAACGCAATCTCGCCGTATTCCTGCGCCCGGGTTCCAAGGTGGAGGAGACCGCCAATGCGATGCACACGTACGCTCCCGGCGACACCGCGCCGAATGAGGGCCAGGTGTTTCGCAATCCGGACCTGGCGCGGACCTATACCGCGATCGCGCAGGGCGGTCGCGATGCGTTTTACAACGGTCCCATTGCCGATACCATCGAGGCTTACTTCAAACGGATCGGCGGCTGGATGACGCGAGCCGACCTGGCCGCGATGCAAGCCGAATGGCCCACCCCGCTCCAGACCACCTACCGCGGCGTGACGGTGTACGCCATGGGCGCGAACACGCAGGGGCTGGCCACGCTGCAGATGCTGAGTATGATCGAGCACTTCGACATGCGCGGCTACGGCTTTCAGTCGCCCGAAAGCCTACAGGTGCAGATCGAGGCCAAGCGCCTGGCGTATGAGGACCGGGCGCGCTTCTACGCGGACCCGCACTTCAGCACAATCCCGATCGAGTGGCTGAACTCCAAGGAATACGCAGCGGAGCGGGCCAAACTGATTGACCCACACAAGATCCTCACGCCGGTCTACCCGGGGCAGGCGCCGAGCCATGGCGACACCACCTACTTCACGGTTGCTGACCGCGATGGGATGATGGTCTCGCAAATTCAATCGAACTTCCGCGGCATGGGCTCCGGGCTGGTCGCCGATGGGCTGGGTTTCATGTTTCAGGACCGCGGCGAGCTGTTTTCGCTCCAGGACGGCCACCCCAATCTCTATGCGCCGGGCAAGCGGCCCTTCCAGACCATCATCCCCGGCTTTGCGGCCAAGGACGGTGTGCCGTGGATGAGCTTCGGCGTGATGGGCGGGGACATGCAGCCGCAGGGCCAAGCGCAAATTATCGTGAACCGCGTGGACTATGGGCTCGACGTGCAGGCGGCCGGGGACAGCCCGCGCTGGCACCATGAGGGCTCGTCGCAAACCATGGGCGAAGATCCGGCCGGGCTGGGACCCACGGGCATTCTGCGCCTGGAGCACGGCGTCCCCCAGGCCACGCAGCAGGCCCTCAAAGCGCTGGGCTGGACCATGGCGCCGAGCGACGGCGGTTTTGGCCGATATGAGTGCATTGAGCACTCGGTCTCGCACTTCGACGGGCACGAAGATCGCGTCTACAACGCCGCCAGCGAGATGCGAGCCGACGGCGTGGCTCTGGCGTATTAGGATGTGCCGACCTTTAGGCTCTAGGTGCCGTAGCCGCGTCATCTCGACCGGAGCATGACGGTTTCCGTCTTGCGGAGCGGAGAGACCCCCTGTATTTCCGAGCGGCTACAACTCCTAGAGAGCCTCGGCTTCACCGGACGCAATACAGGGGTCTCTCCACTCCGCTGACGAAGTCAGCTCCGGTCGAGATGACACATTTGTGAAGGCAGACTACGTGTCAATACACCCTCAACGCTCATGTGACTGGAACGGCCGGAACCAGCGAACACAGAGCTGCGTGATACAAGGAGAGACATCCTTTCCGGCAGGTGCTCTGTGATTCGACTCGCTCCCGTTGCGACGTTGTTTGCTGCCTTTCTCTGTCTGCAGGCGGTTCGGTCGCAGGGACAACAGGTCGCCGCGCCGGCCGCCTTCCCTGTTTCCCTGCCCTCGGGTCTTCCGGTGCTGCCGGCCGGGCAAGCGGCGGCGATGGACCGGGACCTGATGGAGGTGACCGTCCCGCGGTTGCAGGCACTGTATGCGAACCGCACCTATACCGTGGAGCAGGTGACGCGCTGGTACCTGAGCCGCATCGGCCGCTACAACGGCGTATACCGCTCCGTGCAGACGGCCGATGTGGAGCGCGCGTTAAAGACAGCGCGGCGCGAGGATACGGAACCTCAGGCGGTTCACGGCCCGCTCTGGGGTGTGCCGATCGTGATCAAAGCCAACACGGCGGTGGGAGGACTGCTGGATACCGATGGGTGGGCGGGATTTGCGATCCCCGGTCATGAGTTCATCGCGCCGAAAGACGCGACGGTGGTCGCCAAACTTCGGGCGGCAGGGGCGGTCATTCTGGGCATCACCAACATGCCGGACTTCGCGGCCAGCGACACCAATCAATCCACAGCCTTTGGCAGAACGGGCGATGCGTATGATGTGCGCTTCTCGCCGGGCGGATCGTCCGGCGGCACGGTCACGGCGGTGACCTCGAATGAGGCGGTTCTGGGCAACGGCACGGACACCGGCAACAGCATTCGCATGCCGGCCGGCACAAGTGCGGTGGTGGGGCTGTTTCCCACGCGCGGCATGGTTTCCATCGCGGGCATCGCGCCGCTCGACTGGCTGCTGGACAACACCGGGCCTATCGCCAGGGACGTGACCGACGTGGCGATCGCACTGGGGGTGATGGCCGGTGAAGATCCATTGGACTTCAGAACGAAGGGGCAGGCGGCCAAAGCTCAGCCTGCGCCGTACACGCAGTACCTGAAGCCTGACGCGCTCAAGGGCAGGCGCTTCGGGGTGCCGGCCTTTATCTTCACGAGCAAGGGCACACCACTGCAGCCGGAGACTCGAGCCATGCTGCTGAAGACCGTGGAACGGGTGCGTGCGGCCGGGGCGGAGGTGGTGATTGACGACAACCTGCTGCCGGACAGTTTTCTCGCCCTGGAGAAGAAGGTCGACACGGGACCCTACCGGCGCGATGGAGCCATGCAATGGCTCCGGGAGTTTGGGCCGGCCCAGTATCACACGGCGGAGGAGTACAAAGCCGCCACCGGCCAAAGCCTGCCGCCGGTCTTCACGGGTGTGCCGGGGTCGCTGGATGATCTCGTACAGGCTGCGGCAGTTTCCGGGACTTCGCCTGAATCGCCTCAGCCGGGAACGGCGGGTGCACCCGGTGCCCGGCACGGAGCCGAGCGGTGGCATAACCTGCCCACGCAGGTAGCGCTGGCGACGGATCCGGACGCCGAAAAGAACTACTTCGGCCCGCGCGATGCCATGCTGGCGCAGTACACGGCGGCGCTGGATCGATTTCATCTGGACGGGCTCATCTACCCCAGCGCGCAAATGCCGCCGCCCGATGAGACGATGCCCCAGGATGGCCGTGTTTCAGGCGGACCGCACTCGGAGACCGGATGGGTGAACAAGATCGGCGTTCCGGCAATCACCGTACCGGCAGGGTTCTATCCCAATGGCCTGCCCTTCGGGCTGGAGATGAGTGCGCGGCCGTGGCGCGATGGAGACCTGCTGGGATGGGCGTACAGCTTCGAGCAGACGACGAAGCTGCGGAGGCCGCCCACCCTCGTGGAAAGCGGACTGACGATTTTGGGACCCTACGTGCAGTAGTTCTTCGCGACCGGTAAAGCTGGATGGTACATTTGAGCTGCTGGGATGCCATCCCGGGTGTGTGATCCTCCGATGCGGAATATTCCCCTTCTTGTGAAGTAGCCTGCGTGGTCGGCTGCCCTGCTGCCGCCAACGTATGATTGCGTGCTCACCTGAGGTTGGGACCTGCTTATGCAACGCGGCCTGAAGCCGATTCTGCTCATTGTTCTGCTGGATGCCATCGGCATCGGCATTGTTTTTCCGACCCTGCCCACGCTTCTGCGCTCCCTGTTGCACGGGAGAGGGGATGTGGCGCGGCACTACGGCTATCTACTGGCCGCCTATGCCGTGACCATGCTGCTGGCGTCGCCTGCACTCGGCATCCTGAGTGACCGGTTCGGCAGACGGCCCGTGCTTCTGCTGTCACTTGCCGGAACCGCCTTTGATGACCTGGTGATGGCGCTGGCTCCCACCCTTGCGCTGTTGTACACGGGCCGCACCCTCGCCGGGATCACGGGGGCGAACCTCACGGTCGCCAATGCCTATCTCGCCGACATCACAACGCAGGACGATCGAGCCAAGGCCTTTGGCCGCCTGAATGCAAGCTTCGGGATCGGCTTCATCGCCGGCCCGATCCTCGGTGGCTTGATGGGCCTGTACTCGCTGCGGGCGCCTTTCTATCTGGCCGCCGCGCTCAATCTCGCCGGCGCAATCGTCTGCAGCTTTCTTCTGCCGGAGTCTCGCAGAACGAGCCCGGGCAGACGAACTCCGGTCACCCTCGCTCAGTTGAACCCGCTCGCCTCCCTGCGCTTCGTTCAGAAACTACACGGGGTCGGCCGTCTGCTCTACATCTTCTGCACGATGGTGATGGTAGGCCAGGTGCCGAGCGTGCTCTGGGTCCTTTATGGAACGGTCCGATTCGGCTGGTCGCCTGCCGCGGTGGGGTTTTCCTTCGCCGCCTTCGGCCTGCTCCATGCGTTGTGTCAGGTGTATCTTCCCGAGCCGGCACAGCGGCGCCTTGGCCAAAGGGTTTCTGTCGCGGCAGGCATGATAGTTGACTCGTTGGCTTATACCGTCTTTTCGCTCGTGCGCACGTCTGTAGCGGCCTTTGGGGTCATCCCGCTGCTGTCCCTTGGCGGCATTGCCGGACCGGCGGTGCAATCCATGCTGACCGGCAGTGTGCCGGAAGAGAGGCAGGGTGAGTTGCAGGGTGTGCTCACGGGCATCACCAGCCTGGTTGCGGTTGTAGGTCCCATTGCCGTTTCCAATCTGTATGAGGCGCTGCGACACCGGCTGCCCGCCTATCCGGGGAGTATCTGGCTGGTTTCGGTGCTCCTGTATTTGCCTTGTGTTCTGGTCCTGCTCATGGGCAGAAGACAGCCCGAACAGCAGCTTGAGAGAAAAACTGCAATAGAGCGGACCTGAATGGCAGCAATGGATTTACCGGTTCTTGACGCCCACGCAGGGCTCTGCCTATTGAACCTCGGATGGAATTGTGGCGGCAGCCGCCTTCATAAAATGGCGCCGAAGCGCCTCTTCCGCTCTTCCCTGCCATCCCGGGCCGGTCGCTTTCAACGCCGCCAGAACATCTGGCGAGAGCCTCAGAGAAATCAGTGTTTTTGTCGGCGCCTTCTGCGGTCCCCTGCCCTTGCCGCTGCGTAGGGCCGCCCGGACCTCCGCAGGCATTTGGTCGACTCGCTTTGCCCGAGCAAATTTCTGGGGTGTCCACTCCGGATTTTCGGCATCGGGCCCCTTAGAAGCTCTCAGCATAGTAGGTCCTTTCGGGTTTTGTAGCTTTGCGCAAACTGATGGCGTGGGTCACGCCTCCTCGCACTGTAAAGGTCAAGGTGTAAAGCCCGGCGTCGATCCAACCAATGGCGTTATAACGAATCTCGCCGTAATCCTGGGAGTCATCGATATCCACCAGATCAGCACTGAAGTCGGCAGCACGAGCCAGCGAAATGCCATGTTTCTTTATGTTCTTCGCATTTTTAGATGGTGTGTAGCCGACAACCACAGCTTATTATATATACGAATAGGGGACACAACGGACTGGGTGGTTTCCCCTAGGTGTAAAGTCATCGCCAAGGGAAGGCGGAGATCCTTCGCTACGCTCAGGATCATGGCATCCTGTACACCTGCATGGAAGCGCTCAACGCGCAGAAGGTTCTTGCCAGCAAGAGACTTCATTACTGCGGAAACGAGAAGGCCTGCTACACAGGAAAGGTAGTTAACATCAGCCTTCGTCGCAGCTCCGGAAGAGTGGTGGGCAGTGAGGGACTTGAACCCCCGACATCCTGCTTGTAAGGCAGGCGCTCTAACCAACTGAGCTAACCGCCCCACCGGGCGAAACCAATGGCTTGTGCGGGTTCCGACAGATTGGAACCTCAAGTGAAGATGGAGCTTAAACGGCGCATTCCCACAAGGAGGCTCCCGCATTTTCGAATATATGTGTTGTGGGCGCGGGTGGCAACCGGCGAGTCATACAAATAAGAAGGCCAGGCTGCCATACTCTCTGGCAGGAGCCCACGCTAGCAGCGATGCAATGACGCATCCGCTAACGTGGGTTCTATCCTGCAAGACGGCTACGGCTGTCCCATGCCGCCGCCGGCGCCGTAAATATTGCCAGTGGTGTAGGAGGCATCCTGAGCGGCCAGTTGAACGTAGATGGAAGCGAGCTCGGCAGGTTGTCCGGCTCGGCCCAGGGGATATTTGCCTCCGAAGTTACGCCAGTGCTCCTCGGTGGCGCCTCCGGAAATTTGAAGTGGTGTATAGATGGGTCCGGGCGCCACACCGTTGACGCGGATGCCCTTGGGACCGAGTTGCTTGGCCAGCGACTTCACGAAGTTCATCGTGGCAGCCTTAGTCTGCGCATAGTCGAAAAGGTTCGCGGCGGGATCGTAGGCCTGCTCGGAGGTGCTGGCGATGATGGTGGAACCGGGTTGAAGGTGAGGCAGGGCCGCGCGGATGATCCAGAAAGGAGCATAAAGATTGGTCTTCATGGTCCAGTCGAAAAGCTCAGTGGTCATGTCCAGAAGGGACTCCACCTGATGCTGACGGCCGGCGTTGGAGACGATGATGTCAAGGCCGCCCAGCTCCGAGATACTCTGGTTCACCAACTTGATGCAAAAAGCCTCCTCGCGGAGATCGCCAGGGATCAGTACGGCTTTGCGGCCAGCTGCCCGGATGAGTTGGGCGACCTGCTGAGCATCGGGCTCCTCGACCGGGAGATAGTTGATGGCCACATCAGCGCCTTCGCGAGCATAGGCAATCGCGGCGGCACGGCCCATGCCGGAATCTCCGCCGGTGATGAGGGCCTTGCGGTTCAGCAGCCGACCCGAGCCCTTATAGCTGGTCTCTCCATGATCAGGTGGTGGCGTCATCTTGCTGGCGAGCCCCGGCCACGGTTGGAAGGGACTGGTATAGGGCGGCTTGGGATACTTTGTCGTTGGATCAGCCATGGGCTGCGCGGTCGAGGTAGTCTGCGCCTGCCCGGCAGCCGGTACCGCGGCAGCAGCAAGGCCGGCGCCGAGGGTACCGACGAGCTTTCGGCGTGAAATGGTGTTATCGGATGAAGACATGAGAAATCCTTTGCGGCAGGTGTGTCTGGCGAGATCGTCCGCTCACACCAACTCTTTCCCTTTGACTGCAGGTGGGCGGGACGGGTTGTGAGCTCCCAGGGCTCGGCGACCCTCTTGCCTTTCCGAGCAATGAGTGATTAAAGAAGCCGTGTGCGCACGTATGTCCATGTTGCTTCAGCTGTTATGCGAAAGATACCAGGGGACGTTAATGACAACGATGCGCCGGTTCCCTTCCAGAAGGAGCAGTGCTTTCAACACGGTTGATCGGTGATTGTGCAGCAGATACTCCCACCACTTGGAGGCTACCAACTCCGGAACGATCACGGCGATGCGCCGATCCGGCGTCTCTGCCTCCAGGCGAAGAACATACTGAACAAGCGGCGTTGTCACCGTGCGAAAGGGCGAGGAGAGCCTGACGACCTCGGGTGCGGTTACATTGCAGTTCTTCGAGGCTTGATCCATCATCTTCTGCCAGTCTTCCGAGTCAGAGCCCTTGTCCTCGTCCTGCTCTGACTGCACATGCACCACCTGCACGTCCTTTGTGAGCGAGGTGGCAAAGCGCAGAGCCTCCTGCGCCGGCCGGTTCCAGTGGGCCACAGGAAGCACAGCAATGGGTGTGGTTGACGGGTTCAGCGTCAACGTATCGAGCTCGATAAGCTGCTCCACGCGCTTGTAATGGCGGTGCACCCCGCGCATGAGCAGGATCAGCAGGGGCACCATGAGCACCGTGATCCACGCCCCCGCCATGAACTTGGCGACAAGCACGACAACCACCGTGCAACCGGTCGCGACGGCGCCCACCCCGTTGATCGCCATGTAGAGACCCGAACGCTTACCCTTGTTTCGTCTCCAGTGCGCGACCATCCCTGCCTGCGAGAGCGTAAACGCAAGAAAGGCTCCAATCGCAAACAAGGGAATGAGCCTGTCAGTAACTCCACCAAAGGCGATCAGAATCAGCGCGGACAACACGGCCAACACCAGAACGCCTTCGGTGTAGATCAGGCGTCTTCCCCGCAGCGCGAAGAAGTGCGGCAGATAGCCATCTTCGGCAATGGCACGACAAAGGCGTGGAAAGTCCGCAAACGCTGTGTTTGCCGACAGCGAGAGCATCAGCAGGATGGAGGCGATGGTGATGTAGTAGAACACCCCTTTACCCACAACCGCGGCCGTGATCATCGACAGCAGGCTCTGGTAGCCGGGCTGACCCGGATCGGTGGCCATGATGCCGTAGGCGCGCGTGAGGTGCGCGATGCCCGCGAGAAAGACCGCCAGCAGGATGACGATGACCGTAAGCGTGCGGCGGGCGGTTTGCGTGTTGGGATCCTTGAAGGCGCGTACCCCGTTGCTCACCGCTTCCACGCCGGTCAACGCCGTGCAGCCGCTCGCAAAAGCCCTGATCAGAAGCCACGCACCTACGGCGGCGACGGCATGCCCGGACGGATGCGGCGGGGCGACTACGGGGGCAGGATGGCCGCCATGGGCGATCGTCTTAAACGTACCCCAACCAAGTACCCCAAGCAGACAAACGATAAAGAGGTAGGTGGGTCCGGTGTAGACCAGCCCGCTGTCGCGCACGCCGCGCAGGCTGATCAGCGTAAGCAGAGCAAGGATCGCAAGACACAGGCCCAGGGTGTGCGGCGCCAGGCGGGGCACCGCGGAGACCAGGGCGCCGACACCGGTCGAGATGCCGACGCCGACGTCCAGGAGGTAATCCAGCATCAACGCCGCGGCCGCCAGCAAACCCAGGTGACTGCCGAGATTTTCGCTCGCGACGGTGTAGGAGCCGCCGCCGTTCGGGTAGGCATCGATCGTCTGGCGGTAGCTGAAAAACACAATCAGCAGAAGGGCGACGATGGTAAGGCTGATCGGCAGCACATAGGCGATACCCGCCGCGGCTGCCGGAATCAGCACCGTCAGCGCGGCTTCCGGACCGTAGGCTGCTGAACCCAGGGCATCCAGGCCAAAATTCGAGACACCGGCAACAACGCCGACCCGCTCCTCGGCGTCCTCGCCGGACGCCAAGGGCTTACCCAACAACCAGCTCAGAATGGCCATTCGCCATCAGATGCGCGGATCTTCGCGCCCCTTGGGTTTCTGGACGTTTTGTTGCGCAAGGATTTGCGGGTACGCCTACGGAAGCCGAAACGCTACGCCGGCGTCCCAGTTCACTCGCTGTGTCGCCCCGAGATCGATATCCGAGAGGGGAATTTCATAGAAGTGCTTTCCCGTGAGGTACACAGCGGAGCGCGTCAGGATGTAGTTGCGAATCTGTAACGGCGGCCGGCCGTCCTTGAACAGCAGCGTAATCGTTTCCTGGTCGTCAGGCGGGGTCGGGGCAGGCCGGGAGGCGATGAGCGGAGCAAGGGCGGAAGGTTGGGCAGCTCCCATCTCCTGACCTCCATAGGCTGGTTGCCCGGGGTAGGGCGCGGGGGATGCGGCATAACCCGGTTCTGCATGAATTGGTGTGGAGTAAGCTGGCTCGGGCGCCCCTGCCGCATAGGGCGTGGGCTGCATGCTATACGGCCCCGCGGCGTACGCCGGAGCGCCGCCGGCCTGTGGTGGACCGGGGTCGTCCACACCGGCCGGAGGAATCTGCGTTGCATCGGCGGAAGACGGGTCTGGGGACAGGTTCTGACAACCGTAGGCGCAAGGATCAACCAGGGGTTCAACAAAGACGTAAGGAGCTCCATACCCTGCACCGCGCGGGTAAAGTCCAGCGCCGGTCCGTTCCCCCGGCCGACTCCAGGGCGCGCGGGTGGGGTAGGCGGGCCGCGATGACAAGAAAGCACCGGGGTAGCCTTGGCGTGGATCCGCAAAACGGTTCGCCGCAAAGGGCGTTCTGTAGCTAAACGCAGGAGGAACACGCCCAAAGGATGAAGGAGCGCCTCCATAGCCAGGCGCCCCAAAGTTCGCCAAACCACCGGCTGGAGCGACTCCGGCGCGTGCCGGGACGGTGCCGCGGGCAACCCCGCCATGTTGAGCACACGCCACATCGGCGAGGCCGAGAACTCCGAGCGCAAGGGCAGGCAGACACCGCATACGCTTATCGTACGCTCATGGCAGCAACCCCAATCCGGGGCCGAAAAGTTAGGATCGAGAAGCTAAGGCAAAGAGGTCGGCTCAAACGACGGCGGTGCATCGGCGAGACCCGTGCCCCAGCGATGGTCGGGGGTGGAACTGAGCTCGAACTGCAGTTTTCCTCCATGCAGTGCGAAGTCCTCAGGCAGCCAGGTTCGGGAGCTCTCCCGGCCATTCACCTTCACTTTGTTGACGTAGAAGGCATCCGGCGCCGCTGCTTTGGCTTCTATGGAGACGTCACCACCCGGGCGATGAACCGTGATCTTCCGGAAGGTGGGACTGCCGAGCACGAGCTCCCCACGGCCGGGGATCTCCGGATAAAGACCCATAAAGGCGAAGACCGCCCAGCTAGACATCTCCCCCAGATCATCGTTGCCTGGAATGCCTTTGGGGCTGTTGACCCAGAGTGTCTGCAAGACCTGGTGCACCAGCTGCTGGGTCTTCCATGGCTCCCGGGCGAAGTCATAGAGCCACGGCGTCTCGATCGAAGGTTCATTGTTCAGTTCGGCATGCAGCGGCCCCGCGTTGGTCACCGCGGGCGCGCCGTGTTCGTCGTAGAAGAAGCGATCCAGGCGAGCGCTCGCTTTCTCCAGTCCACCCATCTGTTGAAAGAGGCCGGCCTCATCGAAGGGCACCATCCAGACATATTGCGCCGCCGAGCCCTCCACGAAGCCGGCGCCGGTTGCCGGGCTGAACGCTTTACGGCTCTGGTCGTTGTCATCGTCAGCGTCCTGCTCCACCGTGGGCCAGGAGCCATCCGCGTTGCGATCCATGAAGTAGCCGCCATCGGGCGCGGCCTGCGGATTCCAGACATTTTTCCAGTACTGCGCACGGACAAGGAAGCGGTTCTGGATCTCCACGGCGCCCAGGTGCCCGGCAAGCGCGGAGATGCCGAAGTCCGCCGTGACGTCTTCCAGCGTGTCGGCCGCCGCGCCCCAGGCCGGCGCGCCCAGCGGGATGTAGTGCAGCTTCAGGTACTGGTCTAGCCCGGGACGCTGGCCGGCGCATTCCACAGGACAGCCATTATGCGAGAGATCCGCCGCCGTGGGGACCTCCGCCGCATGGACCAGCGAGGTGAGCGCGGCCTGCGCCTGGAAGCCACGTCCGCCGAAGGCCCAGATGTCCGCGATGGCGGGTGCAGCAGGATCGCCGTTCATCACGTGGGTTGCCCCGCTGAGATGGGTCCACCGGTCCCAGCGGCCGCCGTCCTGCACCGACTGGTTCAGCAAACTCTGCGCGATGTCGCTGCCGATCTTGAGGTCAAGCCAGGTGACGAGCTGCATCTGCGAGCGGTACACATCCCAGCCCGAAAAGTTTGCGTACTGGATGCCCTGCCCCGCCGAGATGCGGTGCACCTGGCCATCGGTGCCGCGGTACTCACCATCGCTGTCACTATAGGTCGTGGGCGTTTGCAGTGCGTGGTACAGCGCTGTGGTAAAGACCGTGTTTTGGTCCGGCGTTCCGCCTTCAACGGCAATTTGATTCAGACGGCTGTTCCATACCGACCTCGCTTTGGCCGCGGTTGCTTCATACGTGGTGCCTGCCCCACTCTCTGCGTTGAGATTCGCTGCGGCATTGGCCTCGCTGATATACGAGATGCCCACCCGCACACGTACTGTCCCACCCGATCCGAAGCCCGCCCACACGCCCGATCCGTGACCCGCTTCCGGGAAACCATGCGGGCCGAAGCCGGTGCCGCCTTCGGCTGCGGTCGCCCCGGGCATCAGGTCATTGTTTTTCCACGCACCCGTCTCGGTGATCGGCCGGTCGAGCTTCGCGACGAAGTAGAGGGTGTAATACGGCCTGCGATCTTCCTTGTCGATGTAGCCACAAAAATTGCCGCTCGTCACCGAGCCGGAGACGGTTCCGGTAGCCGCGTCGATATGGGTCGTGGCCGCGGTGGAACCAGCCTCGGAGTCCGACGTTCTGAAGAGCAGATGGGCGGGCTTGCCGTCAGGAAAAGCGAAAGAAGCAGCGCCGAAACGGGTTCCCGCCGCGAGCTTCACCTCGATGCCGTTGTCCAGCACTACCTGATACGAGCCAGGTACAGCTTTTTCGTGATCGTGGCTGAAGCCGGTTGCGTAAGTCTGGCGAAAGTCTTTGGAGGGCGAAACATCGAGGGCGCCGGACACAGGCATGATCGGCACATCGCCTGAGCCACCCGCGCATCCCCAGCCCTCGACGTTGGTTAAGCTGAAGCCACGAAGTTTGGTGGCGCGGTCCTCATAGCCGCCCGGCGCGGCAATCATCCGCTTAGGATTGATGGGCGAAGCCTCGGGACTGAACTGCACCATGCCAAAAGGCATGGTGGCACCCGGAAAGACGTTGCCCCCGTTCGCCGTGCCGATGAACGGATTCACCTCTGCCGCGCGATCCGTCTGGGCATACGCAGACCCACTGTAAAGAGCCATACAGCCGAAGCTGATCAGCGCAGTCGCGCGAACTTTGCGAATGAGATTCATGCTCGTCCTTACCCTGCGTGATGAAGCGTTCAGGCGCTGTGCTGCGAGGCCATGTCGAATCGGAGCGTGCCGCCGGAGATCAGCTCCTCGTGCGTGATCGTGATGCCGGAACGGCGATGGCCATTGAAGGTAATGCCTCGCACATATACGTTTTGCGGCGAGTTTGTGGGCGCTTCCACCACCAGCGTCTTGCCGCCCGCCACCTGCATCGTGGCGCGCGGAAACAGCGGGCTGCCAAAGGTGTATTCCGGGATGCCCGGACAGACCTGATAGATTCCCAGCGCACTCAGGATGTACCAGGCAGCCATGGAGCCGGTGTCCTCGTCGCCGGCGAAGCCCTCCGGAGAGTACAGCTGGTCCATCACGCGCCTTGCTTCAAACTGCAGGCGGTCTGGCCGGCCCGCGTGTGCGAACAGATAGAGCAGATGATGCGAGGGCTGATTGGAGTGCGCGTATTGGCCGAAAGGCACCGCGGCCATCTCTGACATCTCGTGGATCTCATCCCCATACACGCCCACGTGGAAGATAGGCGGTGTCGTCATCATGGCCTCGAGCGCCTCGCGCGCAGCGGCCTGTCCGCCGATTGCCTCGATAAGGCCCGGCACCGCGTGCTGCGCATCCCAGCGGTGCTGCCAGGCGGAACCCTCTTCGTAGGGACTGCCCCAGGTAAACGAATCGAAGGGCGAGAGCCACGTTCCGTCGGAATTTTTACCGCGGAAGAAGCCGACCTGCCGGTCATAGACGTTCTTCCAATAAGCGGAGCGCTCCATGAACTGCTCGTACTCCGCTCGCTTGCCCAGCGTCTTGGCGACCTGCGCGATGCAGAAGTCGCCATAGGCCGCGTCGGCTGTTTCTGCCACGGATTGCTCGATTTTGTCTGCAGGCACATAGTGCAGGCGCATGTAGTCTTCGACACCGACGCGGCCATAGCCCTTGTCTGGATCGCCAGGCTCCGTCGCATGCTTCTTCAACCCTGTGAAGACCGTCTCGCGATCGAAGCTGCCGACGTTCTTCACGATGGCATCCGCGAAGAGCGAATCAATCAGACTCCCTGACATGCATGCCCGATAGCCCGGAGCCGGAAACTGCGGGAACCAGCCGCCTTCCTTGTAGGCATTGATCCAGGCCTGCAGGATGTCGCCAATCCGCTCCGGAAACAGCAGCGTACCCAGCGGATACCAGGCGCGATAAACATCCCAGTAGCCATGGTCCGCATACATCACGCCGGGCTCCAGCTTGCCATTAAAGCAACTGTAGTGGTGCACACCGGAGCCGCCGGGAACGGGCTCGTGGAAGGTACGCGGAAATAACAGGGTACGGTACAGGCAGGAGTAGAAGGTGCGTGCCTGCTCGGTCGTGGCGCCTTCGATCGTGATGCGTCGCAGGGTGGCATTCCACGTGTCTTTTGTTTGCTGCCTGACCGCCTCCAGCGTATTGGTACCCAGTTCCTGCCGCAGATTGAAGGACGCTTGCTCGAAGGAGATGAACGAGGTAGCGATACGTGCTTCCAGCTGCGCACCCGGCTTGAACTGCACCGAGAGGACCTGGTGATCCGCCCCCTTGCTGTCCTTGTGGTGCTGCACCTCGCAGCTCTCCCAGGTGTCGTTGAACTGCACGACGTAGTAGGTGGCAAAGCCCTTCGGTGTGCCGCCCGAGGTTTGATCCGAGGCAAAGCGTATGCTGCGTGCAGCCTGTTGCTGATCCACCTCGCCCGCGGCACTCGGAATGTCGATGATGAAGCCACGCGCCTGGGGCGTATTGCCGGGCGGCAGAGCGTCATACGCCGCTGAAAGAATGCAGCAGCGTTCCGTGGGGACTAGCTCAATGCGGGTGCGGTAACGCAGCAGGTACAGCTCCAGCGAGTACGGTGTCAGCTTCGCGTCTTCCGGAACGTAAGAGGACGCGCGAGCCGCGGCCTCCGCGGAGGGCACTTTGCCCGACACCGGCAAAAATGTCGCGAAGCCGTAATCGTATAACCACGGGCTCAGCTGATGCGTGCAACGAAAGCCCTGTGTGCGGCGATGCCACGGCTGAAAGAACCATGGCGTTCCCCCGGTTGTCTGAACGGTCCAGTGCGCCATACCGAACGGCGTTGTCGCGATCGGCAGCGTGTTGCCGTGAGAAAAAACGGGCGTGGATTGCGTTCCCTGCAGCAGGTTCACGAACCCCACGGGGTTCTCGGCAATACCGGTCGCCGCTTGCGATGCCGGTGTCCCTTCATTTCCAGTTGCACCGAAATGGGGTTCCGCAAAAGCCGAGCTCGCTGCAGCCAAGCCGGAATACTTGAGAAACGAGCGACGGCTCGGAAGACGGCCGGGAGCTTCGTCTGAAGTTTTAGAGTTTGCCATACCTACCCATGATCAAAGAATCAAAAGACCAGAAGAAATCGTTGCGACGCCGGAGTCGTGTGAGCTGCGGCGAGATCGATGTGCGAGCCCAGTAGTAACACTTCTGATCCATGCAGACGGCAAACCCGCTTCACTCCACTGCCCTGCGTTGCCATGCGCATGGAGGTCATACTATCCCGAAAAAGGCTCGGTGGCATCCAGACTTCAATTCGCATGGGAGCCACGCATCCTCTCCGACCGTGTTAGGCTTTGCGCGTTGAGTGGCAAAGTTGGTGAGTGGAGGCGACCGCTGCCCATGGGTGAAAGACGTGCGTTTTGGTGGGTGCCAGTGGCTGCCCTGCTATGTGCCGGCTGTGCCCAGGCGGCGGGATCACACAAGACCGGCGTACAAAAGAACAGCGATTCACGGTTTGCTCCCGTGCTGCAGTTCGCCTCGCCGGAGCGGCAGGCGACCCTCGGAGCGCCTTACGAGTCTGCCCTGGACAATCTGCTGCAGGTGAACACGGTGTCCTACAGAAGCGGTGGCAAAGCGCGTCTGTACAACCAAACGGGCCTGCTGACGATAGTGCCAGGCACGTTCTTCCGTGCAGGTGGCGGGTATGACCAGCCCTGGACACGGGATGCCTCGGTGAACAGCTGGAGTGCAGGCAGCCTGCTGGCGCCCACGGTGGCGCGCAACACGCTGTGGTCGGTGGTGCGGCGTGAAGCCGGTGGTCGGCTCATCGTGCAGCAGGACGATCAGTGGTGGGACCAGGTGATCTGGGCCGTGGCGGCATGGAACCATTTTCTGGTGACAGGGGATCGGGCCTTTCTCGCGCAGGCCTACGAGGCCGCGCAGGACACGCTGGTCAGAGACAAGCAAAAGCACTTCAACGCGGACCTCGGGCTGTTTGAAGGCGCCTCATTTCTGAACGACGGCATCGCGGGATACCCGGTTCCACCGGCCGATCCGCGGGAAAGTCATGGCTCCTTTGTGCTGGACTATGCAGGGGCAGACAAGCTGATGGCCCTGAGCACGAACTGCCTCTATGTGGGCGCGTACCGGGCCGCGGCGCAGATGGCATTGGAACTGCATCGGCCAGCCAAGGAGGCGGCGCAGTGGACAGAGGCCGCCGATCTACTGGCGGCGCGGGTGCGCGAAATATTCTGGATCCCCGACGAGGGACGATTTGGATACGTGCTCTCGCCAGAGGGCAAACTGGATTCATCGCAGGAAGGTGCGGGCCTGGCCTTTTCAGTGATTTTCGACGTGGCCACAGCGGAACAGGCCAAGGCCGTGCTGCGTGTGGCGCACGTGGAACCGAACGGCATGCCGGATGTCTGGCCATCCTTTCCGCGCTACAGTGCAGAGCGGCCCGGCCGCCACAACGTGATCGTGTGGCCGCCAATCGAGGGCTTTTGGGCTGAAGCTGCCGCGCGCACGGGCAACCTGCCGGTCTTTTCCCGCGAGGTCGAAACGCTAGCGCGGCTGGCGCACCGGGATCGCGACAAGTTTTGGGAGATCTACAACAGCCAAACCGGCGTGCCCGATGGCGGCTGGCAGGTGAGACGCGCCTGGTTCGCCGCGCCCAATCAGACTTGGTCCGCGACGGGGTACCTTCGCATGATCTATGCCGGGCTCTTCGGCATGCGCTTCCAGGACGACGGCCTGGCGTTTGCACCGGCCCTTCCGGAAGGTTGGGGCGATGTTTCGCTGGCCGGTGTGCACTACCGAGGTGCGGTGCTGCGGGTTCAGCTGCACGGTGCGGGTACGGTCGTGCGGAGCTTCCAAGTGGACGGAGTAGAGAGACCAGCGCACCTGATCCCTGCAGGGTTGCGAGGCGAGCATACGGTGGATGTCGTGCTGGGCACCTCGTAGGTCTTCGGAATCACGGTTGGCGGTCGCTCAGTGACGGAGGCGCATCCTCGGTCGCCGAACCCCAGGAGGTGTTCGGGCGCGCGCCCAACGCGACGTGCATCGTTCCGCCGCTGCTGATGTCGTGAAAGGCGATCCAGTTGTGTGCGTGTGTATGCCCGTTGAGCTCGACGGACTGGATGTAAGGATCGGCCTGCGGATTCGGGGTTGTCTCGATGCGAAAAGACTTGCCGGCATAAGGGGCTTGAAGATGGATCGTGATCTTGGGGAAGACCGGGCTGACAAGTTCATACGCCAGGCTGGCCGGATCGATGGAGTAGATCCCCATCATGCTCATCACCGCCCATGACGACATGGCGCCGCAATCGTCATTGCCTGGAATACCGTCCGGAGTATCGAGGTAATTTTCACTCAGCACGCGACGGACCACGCGCTGGCTCTCCCATGGTCTACCCGAGAAGTTAAATTCGAACGGAGCCTCCAGATCGGTTTCGTTATACGGGTTGTAGAAGTCGCCATACCAGCCAGGCGTTTTGTAGTTGAAGAAGTTGGTTAAGCGGCTATTGAAAAGCTCAGGGCCCATGGCGTGCACCAGCCAGGCCATGTCAGCCGGCGCGAACCACTGGTAGTGCCAGCCTGAACCTTCGATGAAGCCATGGTCACTCTGCGCTGGATCGAAGTTCGGTACCCACCCGCCATCCGCGTTACGCGGGCGAAAGAATCGGTCCTGTGGATCAAACAGGTTGCGGGCATACAGAGCGCGCGTGTAGAGCATCTTCGCATCGTTGGTTTTGCCCAGACTGGAGGCCAATCGGGACAGCGAGGCATAGGCGAGCGCATCCTCTTGAAGCTGTGAGACTGAGCCGTACTGCTCCTTGTCGTCGGGAACGTAATGCACCTGATTGATCCAGCGGATCGCCCCCTCGCCCTGGTAGGGCTTGCCATGCGGCGGCGCCTCGGTCGCGTCGCGCAGCATGCCCTGCCATGCGGCGTCCATGTCGAAGCCATGCAGGCCGTCCAGCCACGCCGTGCTCACCACGATGCTGAGAGGACTGCCCGCCATGACATTCGTGTACTGATTGCCCCGTGGCCAGCGGTCGATCCAACCGCCCTGCTGATACATCAGCGCGATGGACTGCACCATGTCCTCCGTCCGCCGTGGCTCGATCATGGCCAGCAACGGCATCTCGGTGCGATAGATATCCCAACCGGAGTAGTTGGCGTAGACCTGATGACCGGCGGGGGCTTGGTGAATCTTGGCATCAAATCCCAGGTAGCGCCCATCCGCGTCACTGAAGAGACTTGGCATCAGCAGACAATGGTAAAGAGCCGTGTAGAAGACCCGGCGTTGTTCGTCCGTTCCACCGCCTACATCAATCGTGCTCAACGCCTTTTTCCATGCAGCCCGGGCCTGCTGCCGTAGCTGCGAAAAACTCTTCTCTGCCACCTCCGCTTTCAGGTTGTTCTTCGCCCCTGCAAGATCAACGTAAGAGATGCCGATCTTTGCGGTAATACTCTGCGGTTGCGCGGATGCCGCCCAGGTGGCGTAGCCTCCGATCCAAGGGGCATCCGTGGTCTGCGATACTGTGCGGCTTCCGTCAACAGGTTTGGCTCCGGCACCCTCCTGCTGGTCCGCGCGCTTGCCGCTCCAGGTTCCGAACGAAGAAAAGGGCCGGTTGAAAGTCATTGTGAAATAGACCTTATAGGTCTGACTGCTTCCGCAGAATGTTTCGTTCACGACGGAGCCGTCGATCTCATGGTCTCCAACCACCTGAATATCTGCCGCGACCGTGTGGTTGAGCGTATGGCTGATCGGCAGAAGAATGTTCGCCGCCTGCCCTGCTGGAAAGGTGAACTGCGCGGCCCCCGTGTGATCCGTTGCAGCCAACTCCGCGTTGACGTCCCATCGCGATAAACGCACCTGGTAGTATCCCGGCGAGGCGGCTTCCTGGTTGTGCGCGTAGGGAGATTCAAAGTCCTTGATCTGCGACATCACCGGTCCGGTGGTAGCCGTGAAAAAGACATCGCCTGAGTTGTCGCACCCAACGCCACCCATGTGGGTCATGCTGAAACCCTGCATGGTGTTCTGAAAGTAGTGGTATCCGAAGCCCTTGCTTTCTGTATCCGGGCTCAGCTGCACCATGCCGAAAGGCGCGGCTGCGCCGGGGTACAGATTTTCATTGCTGCTGCCCGGGTCGGAAGCCACAGGGCCGCTGCGTCCGGTGCCGACAAAGGGGTTGACGCTGTCAACCGGTCCGCTCTCCCCTTTGCCTTGCGCGACGAGAACAGCCGTATTTGCCAGCAGCAGACACACCGCCAGCAACGCGCGCATCGCGCATCGAAGGCAAGCCACGCCGGTTCGGCGGTGTTGGGCAGACGGCTCAGACCCTGCGACCACAGCGGAGATGGAGTCGCGAACCAGAGAAGGATTGCTCTGGCATCTATGGTTGCTGTGCGGCATACAGGCTCCTGCATGAACAAAGATAGGGTGCGCAGAACTTTGTCGTTCTGTTGAGATCTAAATGTGACTAGACGTTCTCCACGTCCGTCCGCTCATCGCGACTGATGGTTTACTTCGCCGAGTTGTTGACCTGCATCACGTCGTTCGCCTGCGCCGCCGTTGCTTCACCGGCCTCGCGCTGCAGCTGACCGAAGGTCTCGATCTCGACCTTCGCCTCCGCCGTTTTTCCCTCAGCTTTATAGGCCTTGGCGAGCAGGAAGTGTATAGAGGGCTCCCGCGGGCTGTCCTTTTCGGCGAGCGTTAGGTCGTCAACGGCCTTTGCGGGCTGGTTCAGTTTGATCAGCGCATTGGCTCGATCGACCCGGGCCTGCATCAGGTTGGGGCACGCCGCCACGGCTGCATCCAGCGGTCCGAGCGCCTCCCCTGGCGGCCCGTTTGCCGCAAGGAGGCTGTTGCCCAGCTTCCATTGCGTTGTGCAGTTCGATGGATCGTTGCGCAGCTCCGCCTGAAATTCCTTACCCGCCGACTCCCACTTGCCCTGCAGCCAGAACGCATTGCCCAGGTGGTAGTGTGTGCCCGGCTGATCCGGCGCCATCCTGACCGCCTTGCTGTATTCGGCAAGCGCCCCATCGTAGTTGTGCATGCTCTCATCGACTTCGCCGGCGATCTCATGCGCTGTTACCGAGTTCGGGTCGATGGCATTGACCTGCGCCAGGGACTGCTCCGACAGCCGGAGGTACGTTTTGCCCAGCAGATACCACGCCTGCTGGTCTTTGGGGTTGCGCGCCAGATAGCTGCGCAGACGCGCTGTCCCCTCCTCCTCATTGCCGGTGTTGATGAGCAGGTGCGCCAACGCAAGCTCCACGCGATTGTCCGCAGGGTTGGCGGCGAGAGCCGTTTCGAGCTCCTTCTTTGCCTCTTTGTTATGACCCAGCTTGGCATCGCTCAAGCCCAGCAGCGCCTGCGCGGTGCTCATGCCCGGATCAAGCGCCAGCCCCGCCCGCAACACCCGCGCGGCCTCCGCGTAAGCACCCTCATCGAAGTACAGACTGCCCAGATTGTTATAGGCCGGCGCCAGGTGCGGCGCCAGCTTCAGCATCGCCTGGTACTTGGCGATCGAGCCCTTCGTGTCTCCCCTATGTTGGGCCGCTTTCGCCTCGGCATAGAGCTGCTGCACCTGCGGCGTCACCTCGCCGCTCCAGTCCTGGCCGAGCGCCCTGCCGCGGACAGCACCCAAGCCAGCACAGACCAACGCGACCATGGCGTGCGTGCGGAAGCTGCGGGATAAGCTCATGAGCATCATTATAAAAGCGGCTTCCAAAAAGCTGCGGGCTGCTTGGCAGCCCGCAGGGTGAAAGGTTTGGGTAGAGAACCAGAGTCCACTCAGCTCTAGATCTACCTCCTGTTGAGAAAAGCTCGCCAGCAGCGTCGCAAGCGAGACCAACCGATCAGCTTAGGCAGAACCTTGTGGTAAGCGGATCTGACACCGTGATGGTGGCAGAAGGTGAAGGGTTTGCACAGGCAAACCCCTCAGTCAACCTCCGCTGGGGTTAAAACGTGATGTTCGCCTCGATCTGGCCCTGTCGGTTGCCACTGACCGATGGGGTAAACAGGCTGTAGTTTGCGTCGCTAAAGCCCGTATCGATACCTGAGAAGACGGTTCGGTTGAGGAGATTAAAGTAATCGAACTTCAGCGTACCCTTATACCGCTCCGTAATAAAGAAACTCTTTTCGAGGCTGGCATTTTCATTGTAAGAGTTGGGATTGCGAAGCTGGGGATATAGCCGGAGTGCATCGCCGAGCACATACTGATTCGCAGTCGCAGCAAACGCGGCGGGATTGAAGGCCTGTGGTTGCGCACCTGTTTCACCGCGGAGTAGATAGGGTTTCACGTCGTTGTAGCTCGCAGTTGCCAACTTGACTCCGGGAACACGATTGGGCCTGTTAAAGCCGTTGAGAGGGTTGCTGCCGTTCGACACGGCATTGCCGTTGTTGTCGATGGGCGTTCCCTGTTCGTAATCCAGAATGAACCCGACCTTCCAGCCGCCGGTAAGCTGGCCGGTAATGCCCCGGTTGTTCAGAAAGTGCTTGCCCGGCCCGATAGGAAGCTCATACACGCCGCTGACCTTCAACGTGTTCGGTTCGTCCAAGTCGGAGATGGTGTACTCGGGTTTCTGGTTGTACTTGTTGAGGACGGTATTGGCGAAGATGCTGAAGCCACTGCCCGTATTGTCCATGGAGCGGGAAAGTGTGTAGCCGATCAAGAATGAGAGGCCGTTGCTGAGGCGCTTGTCGGCCTCCACCTGCAGGCTTTGGTAGTACGTGGTACCGGACCCCTCAAAGTTGTTCTGGATGTTGGCGTACTGCGGATATGGTGACAACGCCTGTTGCACCGTGGCCGAGCCGCCGAAGTCGTTGACGAAGTTCGCGTATGGCAGGTTCACCCCGTCTACCTGCGTCTGCCCGGGTGCAAAGGTGTCCGCCAGCTTTCCTTGCAGCGAGAGGTATTGCGGGTTGAGCTGGTTGATGGGGTTCAGATGGCTGGGCAGGTGAATCTCGCGATTGCCGACCCACGCAGTGGTCAGCAGGACCTGGAAGGGTAGCTGGCGCTGCACGTTGACACTCCACTGCTGGCTGTAGGGCGCAAAGCCATCGTTTGAAAGATTAAAGGCGTTCACTGTGTTTCCGTTGCCCAGCCCGATGCTATACGGCACTGCCTGAGGGTTCGGCAAAGGATTGTTGTCCCACTGACCATAGGAGGAGGTGTAGCTGCCGGTCGAATTGCGCGTAAAGGAGCCCGCGAGCAGGTTGCCGTAGTTGACGGCGACTTTGTTGGTGCCGTACTCGTAAGCACCGCCGTCGAGGAAGGCGATGGAGTAGCCGCCCTGGACGACTGTCTTGTCATTCAGCTTGTAGGCAAAGCCAACACGCGGGCCGACATGACCGAAGTGGATGTTGGCGCGGTCCGGCTCTCCATTATTGCCGAGTTGGCTAAGACCGCCGAGCAGAGGCTGCCCGGCAAGGTTGATCGCAGCAGGGTTGGCGAGACTGGCGTTGAAGTACACAACCTGGTTGTTATTCTCGGTGAACGGTACCTGGATATCCCAGCGGAGCCCCAGGTTAATAGTGAGTCGCGGGGTAAATTTGATGTCGTCCTGAATGTAGGGGGAAAAATCCACGTTGCGCAGTTTCAGCTCCGGCGTGTTCGTGCGGTTCGCCGAGTCGGGAAGTCCCAGCAGGAAGCTAGCAAAAGGGTTGCCGTCGGTGCTAAAGAGCGGACTGGCAGGGTCGTGAATGGAGGTCTGGTGCTGGCTGAAGTAGAACACGCCACCGAAGCTCTGCTGTTCGTGATCGTCCTGGTACGCGCGCCGGAACTCTCCGCCGATGTTGAAGGTGTGGCGGCCCTTGGTCCAAAGCCAGTTATTCACAACCGCGATGCCGAGCTTGCGATTAATGGAGTTACCGCTCGTGCCGAAGTCGGAGTAGGTGGGCTGACCTGAGAAGTTGATGATCGGTGCGATATTACTCTGCGCCGCCACGGGAGAATTGTAGCCCGCGGACAAATTGAACTGGTCATTGATCTCTCCGACCCAGCCGAACCCAACTGTTGCGACCAGCTTGTCCGTGACGGCATTGCTGTAGTTCAGGAGAAAGACGCTGCCGAGAAAAGGCTGAGTCTCCTGACCGCTCAGAGGGTTGGGAGCGGCGACGAATCCGGCCGAGGTGGTGGAATTGAAGGAGTTCCTCCACTCTGAATAGTGAATACTTTGCCGGTCAGTGATCTTGTGGTCAATGGAGAAGCCCCAGACATGCTGGATATTCGGAAATGTGACGGGCAGATTGATGATGTTGTTGCTCAGATTTCCTGCGCCGTTTCCCGTGCGGTTAGGGTCTGGAAGATACTGCAAAAGTGCGAGTGCATTCGCGCTGATGCGGGCCTGCGGAATGACATTATTTACGAAGGGCTTACCGGTCTGCGGGTCATAAATGGGGATCAGGTTGCCCTTGGTATCAACAAAGTCACCGAAGTCGCCCTGTCTTTCGCGTAACGTGGGAACGGTTCCGGTGCCTACGTTTTGCTGGTTCTGTTTAAACCATTCCTGGCTGTACAAGCCGAAGGTGCGGTTGTGGCCATTGTAGATTTTTGGAATGGTTATGGGACCGCCGATGGTGAAGCCATAGTTGTTCTCGTGATCCGTCGGCACCTTGCCGCTCTGACCCAGGGTGGTGCTGTTCGCAAGGCCCACAGAGTCGAACGAGCTGTTGCGGTTGATCTCGAACAGGCTGCCGTGGTACTGGTTGGTGCCGGACTTGGTCTGATAGGTGATCGCGCCTTGACCCAGGCCGAACTGCGCGGCGAAGGTCGTCCGTTCGAGGCGTACCTCGCCGACTAGATCGTAGGGCGGGTTGAAGTTGGTCGTCATGCCTTCGGTTTCCGGTTGCGGGACCGGAATGCCGTTGTAAAGGACCTCCTGCTCGAAGTCGACGCCACCGCTGATCCGGTGTGAGAAGGTGCTGCCCGTGGTGCCAGGAGACAGGAATTGAAGAGAATCAATCTGGCGGCCGCGGCCGGACACCTCGACGGGAAGCGAATCAACAATCGCCGGGTCGATCGTGGTGCCGATCTGCGGCTGCGTGGTGTTCAGGGTAAGCTGATCGGCCGAGACCTGAATCGCCTCGGACGTTGACCCGGCTAGAACGCTGAAGTCAATGGTGCCGACCGTGCTGACTTCAACAGGAATGCCCGTCTTCACGATCTTTTGGAACCCAGGAGCTTCCACCTCGACGTTATAGGAACCTGGGTTGAGACCACGCACGGTGTAGGTGCCAGCGCTGCTTGTGACAAGACGTTGCGCAACGTTGGTTGCCCGGTCAGTGACAATGACCGTGGCCCCTGCAATGACCGCGCCTGACTTATCCGTAACGGTACCAGTAAGACCGGCGTCCGCCTGAGCCAGGAGCCGAGAGCCGCTCACCATCGGCGCGAAAAGCAGCGCCGTGCTCGCCATCCACATTGCCAGCCTGGAACTGCTGATCTGCCTACCCCTGGAGCGGTTTCTCATCGTGACCTCGAACGTCGGTGTGCCTTGCCTATTGCGGTAATTCCTGGATCAGCCTGCGCCGTCACTATCGGCATCTGGCCCTTGAAGCTGGTGCAAAAGCGAAAATTCATGCAGGCCGCAGCGGACACCAAAGATTTCTCTTCGGCACGCTGCGTGCGTCATGTCAGGTATGGGTACCTGAACGAAGCGCTGTTATCGTTCCCATTCATGCAGCGGGAAAGCAAGAATTATTTCCTGAAATTTATCCGGAACCGCGTCATGGTGTCAACACGGAAGCGCAAATGGATGAGGTATAGGGCCGATCTGCTTCCCAACCGCCGCCGGCGAAAAGGGGGTGATCAGGATGTTACCCTTTCCCCCAAGAGGCAGACGGGGTGAAGGCGTCCACGAAAACTCTGCTCTGGGGTGTGGCCTGGCTGATGTGCAGCGCCTCCTCGGTAGACGCGAAGGCGATGCAGGCAGGGCCGTTGCAGGGCGCCGGCACCGAAGCGAGCGTCACGCTGGCGGCGGCGCGCGCCTCCATGGAAAAACATCAGTGGACGGCCGCAGAAACGCAGCTGCGGGGATACCTGGCGCAAGGCGGCGATGCACCTGATGCGCTGTTTGCGCTGGCCTTTACTCTTTTCAATGAGAATCGTCCCAAGGATTCGCTGGCGATGTACACCCGGGCGGCCGCGATCAGGCGACCGGGCGCGCAGGACTTTCACTATATTGCGCTGGACTATGTGCTGTTGCACGACTACAGCGACGCGGACAGATGGATCTCGCGAGCCGCGCACGAAGCTCCCAGCGACGGGGAGATCACCTACGCGATGGGACGGATCAAGTACACGGAAAATCGCTTTGCGGAAGCCGTAACCAGCTTCCAAAGGGCGTTGGTGCTGATGCCGCATTCCGTCAAGGCTGAAAACAATCTGGGGCTGACCTTTGAAGGATTGAATGAACCGGACAAGGCCATCGCGGCCTATCGGCAGGCGATCGACTGGGAGGCAGGCGACGCGCAGCCGAGCGGCCAGCCGCTGCTCAATCTGGGCATCCTGCTGACGGACCGCAACCAGTTGAGTGAAGCTTTGCCGATGCTGCAGCGGGCTGAAACGCTGGCGCCCGGCGACAGCAAAGTGCATGCGGCGCTGGGCAAGCTTTACGCGCGGGAGATGAACCTCCCGCAGGCGCAGGCGGAGCTGGAGAAGGCCGTTACCGCGGAGCCCAACGATGCGGGGCTGCACTTTCAGCTGGGACAGGTGTACCGCAAAGAGGGTTTGGGGGACAAGGCGAAGCAGGAGTTGGCGCGGGCCGCCGCACTGGATGGCACACATTCCAATGACGGCGGGTGAATCACGGGCCAGGTGCCCAGCGCGAAAGCAGACGATAGCGGCAGGGGTGTAGATTCGTCTGCATGGTCGACTATGACACCCTTGTTGCCAGCCTTCGCACCTCCGGATTCAACGTGGAACGGGTCATCGAAGTGCCTGAAAATGCCGGCGAATCGCAAATGGTGATCGACGGAAAGCTGTTCACGCTCAGCGAGGTCCGGCTGATGCTGGCCCAGGCCGAAGAACACGGCGGCCGCGCTCCGAACAGGTAGTGAGTGCCGGTGCGAGCCAGTTGGCCTGTCCCGCCAAACCCATTCCGGGCACTGTCGCATGATTTTGTCCCAAAATGGTCCGCGTGTGCTGATTTGATGGCTCTCGCCGCAACCGATCCTCCACGGGCCGTGCTGACTCGTCTACTCTGAAAGAAGTTGTAAGGAGTTGGTCTTGAAACGCCCGTGTGCCGCCGTAATCCTTTCCTGCTTTGCGATCGGCTGCTTCCTGCCAGTCATGGCCGCCGCCCAAAGTTCGCCCACGGCCAGCCGGCCGCTTGAGCCCTCGGTCTTTCTGGGTGCCTCCGGCGTTTGGACCGGTCTGCAAACCGCTCGCAATGCGAGCGTCACCGCGGGTGTTGACGTTGGGTTTCGACGCTTTTTTGGTCTTTTTCCCGCCATCGAAGTCCGCGGCACCGCGGCACTCGATAGCGGCGAGGTCGCAGGCGAAAAAAGCGTGGAAGGTGGCCTGCGCGTGGGCAAACGTTACGAGCACATCCGCCCATACGCGGATATCCTGTTCGGCCGTGGCCAGTTGAATTACCAGAACGGCGGCTTCATCGTTCCCTCCCAGAGCTTCCGCTACCTGCAAAGCACGACAAACGTGGTCTCGCCTGGCATAGGGGCAGATATCGACGTGGCGGATCACTATGCCGTGCTCGTCGACGGACAGTTCCAGCATTGGAATCTGCCGTTCAGCACAGGGTCCAACTCTGCCATGCCAGGGAGTATCTATTCCAAAGTGATTACGGTCGGCGTCGTCTATCGATTCGGCTGGCTGGAGCATGGGCATCCGGCGCCGTAATGACCCAACGTAATCTGGACGGAAGATTAGCAAGCAGTCATTCAGTATTGCGTGATCTGGTCGGCATGACGCCGCAGCCACCAACACGCCCCCGCGCCGGCCTGCGGCAACAGAGAACGGCTGCAGGCAACGGTGCTCATCGTCGGCGTGTACACCTCGAAGTGATTGCCTTTGAGCGTGGCCGCGAGCGATTCCGAGATCGCCACCGAGCCCATCCCGGCGCCGAAGCCTGAGCGCACCCGCCAAACGGTCCAGTCAACCGGGTACACCAGGAAAAGAGCTCCAAACAGCATCGCCATCCCCCTCCGCAATCTCCGCTGATACACTGGCATCTGTGCAGGTTTCATGTGTGCAAGAGTAGCAAGCAGGTCGCGGAAGGCTACGCCGGGCCGCTACATAGTCGCTGATTTCACGGTCAGCCGGCGAGGTTTGGGAGTTATCTTGCCTCGGGGAGAGATATTGAGGCCTCTGCTTTTGTTCTTTGGTTTCGCGGTGGCGCTTCTGCCGCCTGTCTTGTTTGCGCAAAGCGACCTGGCGGCGACGGCTGAGCTTCCGGATGCGCCCACGCCCCAAATCATGGCGCAGGCGACGGCACCAGCTCCGCCGACACCACCCCAGAGCTCTGCCTCGGCCGCGCAGGCCACGACCGCCCCTGCGGCCGGCACACAGGGGCAGACTTCCGATGAAGCGTTGAAGGCCGAAGAGAAACAGCGCCTGCTCGGCATCATGCCAGCCTTCAGCGCCGTCGAAGAGGGCCAGGCTCCGCCGCTCAGCCCGCGCGGCAAATTTGAGCTCTGGTATAAGTCCGCCATCGACCCATTCACTTTTGTCTTGTCCGGCATCAACGCCGGCATCGAACAGGCGGAAAATTCCTTCCCGGAGTACCACCAGGGCTTTGCCGGGTTTGCAAAACGCTACGGGTCCAGCTACGCCGATACCGTGGATGGCAATTTCTGGGGCAATGCCGTGCTGCCCATTCTGTTCAAGCAGGATCCCAGGTATTTTCGGCTCGGCCACGGCTTGAAGAAGCGCCGCCTGGTTTACGCCCTTGTCTCCACCGTTCGCTGCAAGGGCGACAACGGGAAGTGGCAACCCAGTTATGCCAACGTCCTCGGCAACCTGATCGGCGGGGGGATCTCCAACGCATACTATCCGGCATCGGACCGCGGCGCGGGCCTGACCTTTGAGCGCGGTTTGCTCGTGACTGCCGAGGGGGCCCTTGGTGCCATCGCATTCGAGTTTTATCCCGACCTCGTCACCTACTTTAAGCAGCGGCACGACCGGAAGCATCCGGTCGGCACAACGCCTGCTCCAGACGCGCAGCCGTAGCCCACTGCGACGACATACTGCGCATTCTCGGTTACAAGTTGAACAACTCACGGAGCCGCTTGGTCTGCGAACGGCTGACCGGGACCTCCGTGGCTTTTTGATCATCCATGCGGAGTTGGTATGTGGATTTGAACCATGGCACCACCTCGCGGATGTGCTGCAGATGGACAAGGTAGGAGCGGTGCGCGCGCCAGAACTGGGAAGGGTTCAGTTGCTCCGCAAGCTCTTCCAGGGTCCGCACATTGGAATCTCCTTCAAAGCCCTTCGTGACGACCGCGATCCGCCCTTCGTTCACATAGGCGAAGCAAACATCCGCTTGGTCCACCAGAAGCAGCCGGCTGCCGGTTCGTACGACCACGCGCCCTGTACGGGCAGGCGAGACCCCCTGCCCGGGGGAAAGCCCAGCGGCTTGCTCCTCAACCATGCGCAGCAGCGCATCTAGTTTGGCTTGGGCGGCCTCCCACAGCCGGCTGCGGCTTCCTCCGGCGATAGACTCGGCTGCACCGTCCAGCCCAGGCGTACGCACGTGCGCCTGCCGAACCGGCATGGGGGGCGCTGGATGTTGCAGCGCTGCTTCCCGAATGTCTCCATGCACAGACAGGGCCGTCTCCGGACGCACCCGCGAGCGCACCTTCTCCAGCGTCTGCCGAAGTCGCTTGCTGTCAAAAGGCTTCAGAAGGTAATCGACGGCGTTCACCTCGAATGCCTTGACCGCGTACTGGTCAAAGGCTGTGGCAAAGACGACCTGCGGCAGACGAAAGGTCCGATCGGCGGTCATCAGCTTGCGCAGCACGGCAAAGCCGTCGAGTCCAGGCATCCGCACATCAAGGAAGACGACGTCCGGACGATGTGTGCGGATCAGGTCTACGGCCTCAACGCCGTTTGAACCCAGCCCCAGCACCGAGACGCCGCCCGCGCTTTCCAGCAGAAACTGCAACTCCTGCCGGGCGAGCGGCTCATCATCAACGATCAAGGCTGTGAGGACGGGAAGGGACGCCATGCCGAACTATACGCCCCACATGCGCCATTGCTGCGCGTGAGGTATCAATCGCTGTAGACCCTTAACCGCCCCGGTGCGCCGTCCTCCGCCAGGTCGTGGCCGCACTGGGTGCAGTACACGTCCGTGATCTTCACGCTGCGATGGCAGATACCACACACCGGCGCCATCTGAAACTGGCACTGCGGACAGAAGTGAAAGGAGGAAGCGATGGAGGTGGAACAGTTTGGGCATCGTGAAAGTACCGGCTGGCGCAGCAGGAAGTACACCACGGCGCCGATGCCGCCGGGGAGCACGATACATACCAGCATCCACAGACCGGCTGACATACCGCGCCGCTTCACATCGCGGCTCACATAACCCAGAAGCAGCGCATAGCTGGCCACCAGCGTGCCCCAGGCATACCCCATCATCAACCGCAGCGGCATCAATTCGTGCTTATGGTGAGGCATTACGCCGTGGAAGACGTACTGCATAGCCACAAACAGAAGAATGGCGACCACGATGGCCCAACGTGGGATGAGCCGCAATTCCGGATCGCCCTCAGCTACACGATCCGTCTGCCCGGAGTGGCTGGACTGGCTCGGTAGCATCATGGCGTGCTCTCCCCTACCCCTTCATGACCGCCGCGGCCGCGCCGGAACCAGATCAGCCCCAAGGCGACGGCGGCCACAGGAATGGACCACAGCAGGATCAAAAACAGGATCTGATCGCTGGCATCGGGCATACCGGTGGGGGTGAGGTCATACCCAGCCATCACACCCCAAATGGCGTAACAGACGACTAGCAGGAGGGCCGAACAGATGGCCAGCGGAACCCAGAGGCTGCGAGAACGGGTGCGCTCCTCCTGCATTCGCACGGCCTGGTCGTGCACCACCCGGCGTGTGCGATTTACCACACTGGCGCGCGCTCCGGTCGGTGGCGCAAAGCTTGTGTCTCCCAGCTTTTTTGAGTTTTGCGCTGACTGATTCAAGGTTGAACCTCAGTCTGCCGGCGATCGCCGGCTGGCGGCCGTGAACGCAGGGCGACCAGCGCCGGACGAAGCGCAGCCAAACCACGGTACAACCTGGACTTCACGGTGGACAGCGGCGCACAGGTCAGGGAGGCAATCTGATCCAGCGACATTTCTTCATGGAAGCGAAGGGTCAGCACCTCACGATAGCTGGCCTCCAGCATCAGCATCACCTGGGCGAGTTCGGCGGCATTTTCCTTGAATTCATAGCAGTCCAGCGGCGAAGGGCTGTCCTCGGCAATCTCAAAAGGCCGCTCATCCTCGCCGCCCTCGCGCATTTCATCCAGCGAGGCCATGGTCCGCTTGCGGGAAAGATCGATCACGAGATTGCGGGCGATGGTAAAAATCCATGTATCAAACCGCGCCTTGCCGTTGTATTGGGCACCGCGCCGCAGAACCCGGATCCAGACCTCCTGAAACAGATCTTCGGCGACCTCGCGCTTGCTCGTCAGAAACATCAGGTAGCGCATCAGGCGGTGCTGGTAGGTTTCGATCAGGCGATCCAGCAGTTCGGGATCCTGGCGCTTCAACCCGCGCGCGATGGCGGCATTTTCCTGCTCGATCTCGCGGGCAGCCTCGGCCGTCAGTGCCTTGGAGGAGTTCACACTCGCTTGGACGGAAGAACGCAAAAGAAAGACTCCAGAGTTGTCTGTAAGTGGCTGCTTCCACCTTCAGCATATCGTCTCCCGCTACCATGAACGGCTGAAGAATACGGTTCAGTAAGGGTGTCCTGTCTCGCGACACCTCTGCACCGGCGGACGCGCCACCGTACACTGGGGAAATGGACGTTTTGTACGGCGTGAATCCGGTCAATGAGGCCGTGCGCGCCCGCCCTGCAGAGTTGGACCATGTCAGCGTGGCGCGGGAGCGCGATGTGCGTCGCGATGCCCGGCTGCAGGGGTTGATCGAGGCCTGCCGCGCCGCGGGCGTGCGCGTCGACGTGGAGCCGCGCGAGCAGCTGGCCCGCTACGCCCGCACGGACGCTCACCAGGGCGTCGTCGCGTTTGTGCGGGAGCGCCAGTTTCTGTCCCTGGAGGAACTGCTTAACCTGCCCGGGCAAGCGGGACAAGGGGGGTCCGCCGGGAAGCGAGACCGCTTTTTTCTCGCCCTGGACGGCGTCGAAGATCCGCACAACCTCGGCGCCCTGCTGCGTTCAGCCGATGGAGCCGGGGTCGACGGGATTCTACTCCCGGAACGGCGGTCCGCACCCATCACCAGCACCGTCGCCAAGACCTCTGCCGGCGCCAGCGAGCACGTGCGCCTGGCCAAGGTCACAAATATGACTCGCGCGCTCGAAACCCTAAAAAAGGCCGGTGTTTGGATTATCGGGCTGGATGAGCGCGGCACGCCCGATTACACCGAGCACGACTTCCGCGGCGATTGCTGCCTCGTGCTCGGTTCGGAGGGCTCCGGGCTGCACGAGCTGGTGAAGCGCACCTGTGATTACCTCCTGCGCATCCCCATGGCCGGTAGCGTTTCGTCGCTCAACGTGTCTGTCGCCGGTGCCGTGGTCATGTTTGAGGCGACCCGCCAGCGCCGCGGCGCGTGGGAGCCCGCTCGCGCCGGGGCGCTACGGGCGTCAAAGAAAGAAGGGCCACAGAAGGGCCTCGGATCGTGAGGCAATGGCCGTTGTACGAAAGAAGTTCCCCACGCTGGCTGGCCGTGGCCGTGCTCCTGACCGGAGTGTCGATCGCTGTGGCAGGGCAATCGCCGCAGCCGCCCGCTGACCCGCCGACGGCAGCGCCGACACAGGAGGCGCTGCCCCCACCGCAGGGTCAGGTGATCATTCAAAGTCACGGCACACCGCCGTCTCTTCCCGACGATGGTACGGCCAACAAGGGAGGCGCCTCGCAGGCGCCAGCGGCCGATCAGCCCATCGCCGACCAGACTGCCGTAGCCGATCTCACCGATGCGGATCGCAGTGCTCCCCTAATCACAACCTACGATCTGGACGTACGTCTCCGACCGGCGGATGGCGGCCTTTCCGCACGCGCGCAGCTTACGGTCAAAAACACGGGAAGCACCCCACTCAAGCAGATAGCGCTGCAGATCTCCTCGAGCCTGCGCTGGCAGAGCGCGACCTTAATCACCCCAGGGACGCACACCACGCCGGCCACGCGCCTCACCCTCCCCGTCGCCGGGCATCGGCTCGACACCGACGCCGACCACACTGGCGCTGAAACCGAGCTCATTCTCGCCCTTCCCGAACCCCTGCTCCCGGGCACGTCGGTACAACTGGACCTGTTTTATACCGGAACCGTGCCCGCCAGCGCCGGACGCCTAGAGCGTCTCGGCGCCACGGCCGCACAGCAGCAAGACACCGATTGGGATGCAATCAGCCCCCGTTGGACAGGCCTGCGTGGTTTCGGCAACGTGCTCTGGTACCCAGTCGCTTCGCCGCAGCTGTTTCTGGCGGAAGGCAACACCCTGTTTCAGGCTGTCGGCCGCACGGAGTTGCGGGAAGAAGACGCCTCGGTTCGTCTGCGGCTCGGGGTGGAGTACCACGGGGAACCTCCCGTTGCTGCCTATTTCTGTGGCCGGCGGCAGTCCCTGACCGCCGTCAGCGACAGCCCGGACTCGGCCACCGAGGCCGGCAGCGGCGTAGCCACCGCCACCTTCGCCGCGGAATCCCTCGGCTTTCGCGGGCTGAATCTATTCCTGATCGGGCAACCGGAGGTCTTCGCGGATCCTCCCGGAGCGCCAACCGGCGGAGCGTCAACTGCCGGAGCGTCAACCGCCGGATCAGCGTCCACCTCGAACCAGCAGCCTGAGCCTCCCCCAGACTCATCCTCGTCCAGCAGCAGTTCTTCCGGCCAGGTAGATCGAACCGAGACCGACGCCGTACAGCCGTTGTTGCGGAGGGGTGGCGGCATCAGTCCAGACGCCAAGGCCTTTTTGGCCCTTGAAGGAGCCGACTCCGGCAGCGTACAGCAATTTGCCGCCGCTGCCACCCGGTCTTCCACCGTGCTCCGCCAATGGTTGGGGCCGGAACCGCTTTCCGCCCTCACCGCAATCGATCACGAAGGCCAGCCCTTTCAGGATGGGCCGCTCCTCGTCGTCCCGCTACCCGTGCTGGCACAGGCGACCCAGGCCCAGGTGCTGGTCCAAAGCCTCACCCACGCCTGGGTGCAAACGGGCCAGCCCTGGATGGATGATGGTCTCGCCCAGTTTTTCGCCCTGCTTTACGCCGAAAGCCAGTTTGGCCGTGAAGCGGCAATCGCTCAATTGAACGATCTGATGAAGCCCGTCGCGCTCCTGGAGCCCGACCCAAGTTCCAAGGTGCCGTCCCCCAACGCCGAGCCCCTTGTTGCAGCTTCCAGCGAGCTCATCTACCGCCGCAAGGCAGCGGCTGTCTGGTGGATGTTGCGGGGCATCGTCGGCGACGGGAATCTCCACGCGGCACTGGGCGCCTGGTGTACGCAGCCTGTCTCTCCTGACCCGCCCGCGGCCCAGGCCATCGCCTTCGAGCACCTTCTGGAACGACTCAGCCATCAGGATCTGGGCTGGTTTTTCAAAGACTGGGTGCTCGCGGATAAGGGCCTGCCGGACCTCATCCTCGGCGACATCGCCGTCGTGGAGGAGCCGACCGGCCCCGGGCATCCGGCTGGCTGGTTGGTGGCGGTGACGATCCACAATGAGGGTGGCGCGGTTGCGGACGTTCCGCTCGTGGTGCGTTCGGGCCCGCTCAGCACGCTCAGGCGCGTTCGCATCGCCGGTCTGGCCACGGTCACGGAAAGGGTTCTCGTCGAAGGGGCGCCCACCGCGGTAAGCCTCAACGATGGCGGCACCCCGGAGGAACGCACCTCCACCCACACCAGCGACGTCCATATGCAAATGCGGTAGATTCCCCCAGCCGTCGTAATGGAATGTGCCGTCGCTTTGTAAAGGCAAACGCAGTCTTTCGTGGCAAGCTTAGCTATGACGATTCCGCAAAAGACGCAGTCCTCCTCTTTGCCTGACAACGGGCCGGACGCTCCGCGCGGTGAGCGCCTGCAGAAGATTCTTGCCCAGGCCGGGGTTGCCAGCCGCCGAGGCGCCGAACAGTTCATCGCCGACGGCCGAGTGCAGGTCAACGGCGAGGTTGTGCGTGAGTTGGGCAGCCGCGCGGATCCGCATCGGGACCACATTCGCGTGGATGGCAAGCTACTGGCGGGACCGGAGCCGCAGCGCTACTTCCTGCTGAACAAGCCACGCGGCTATGTGACGACGCTTGAAGATCCTGAGGGCCGGCCCACGGTGGCCAAGCTACTCGGGCAGGAAAGCCAGAAAAAAGTCACCGGGGAGCATTCCAAGCTGCCCCGGCTGTACCCGGTGGGCAGGCTGGATTACCTGAGCGAGGGTCTGCTGCTGATGACCAACGATGGGGAGTTGGCCAACCGGCTCTCCAAGGCGGGCGCCGGCGTGGAGAAGACCTACCTGGTAAAGATCTCGGGCAAGCCGACCGATGAGGCGATCGATCAGCTGCGACGCGGCGTCATGATCGACCGGGGACGGCTGAACGAGGTTCGTTCCGGCCGGCGCGACCGCGTGTTGACACAGCCAGCAAAGATCGAGCAGGCGCGCGGCGGCGAGAACCCCTGGTTCGAGGTGACGCTGGTGGAAGGCCGCAATCGCCAGCTGCGCAAGATGTTTGAGGAGGTCGGTCACCATGTGGAGAAGATCCGCCGCATTGCCTATGGGGCGCTGACACTCGATGTGCCGCCTGGGGGCTTTCGCGAATTGACTCAGGGCGAGGTGCAGGCCCTGAACCGGGCCGCGGCGGGCAAAAAAGTGGAACGCAAGCGGGAGCGGCCTGAGCCCGCACAGTTGAAAAAGCCGGTGCCGCCGAAGCGCAACCGTGGCACCCGCCCGAGATCCCTATAGCACCTTCGCGGTAGAAGGACGGCGCAACTTTCACCCGGAAAATGCATTCTTATGTGACTGAGGTGTTGCGATGCATGTACGTTCTCTGAAAGCGGCTTTATTCACGACAGCCGCCGCGATAGGTTTCTCCCTCATCGCTCCGGGCCCCGCGAAAGCGCAGGTCTCCTTTGGTGTGAACGTCGGTGGGCCCGCACCGGTTTGTCCGTACGGTTACTACGGTTTTGCTCCCTACAACTGCGCACCCTACGGCTATTACGGTCCGCAGTGGTTTAACAGCGGTGTGTTCCTCGGCGCCGGCCCTTGGTACCACGGACGCCAAGGCTTTTACGGGCCGGTAAACCACGGCTACGATCCGCGCTATGGCTACCATGGCGGATATCCGGAACATGGCGGTTACCGCGAACCGCCGGATCACTTCCAGAACTTCCATGGCAACGACTTCCATGGCGCCTACGGAGAAGGTCATCCTGAGGGCTTTCATGGCGGCGGCTTTGGGGGCGGTCACCCGCGTTGAGGGTGATTTGCAAAATCTGACAAACACACAAGAGGAGCCACTCAGTAGAGGGCTCCTTTTGTTTATGTGACAGCGTAAGCGATGGGACGCGTCCCGCCGCTCATCTCCCATAGGATCGGACACCCAACGTACACTCAGGAGCATGGCCTTTTCTCTATTCGGAAACCGCGACAAGGCACCGGAACCGGCGAAATCTCTTGATGAGGCGTCTCTGCAGGGTAAAGACGAGGCCGAGCTTGAAAGTGGGCGTCGCGGTGGCTTTCTGGAGCGGATGCGGCAGGCTGTCACCCGCACCCGCGAATCGCTTTCCACCTCGATTGCCACGGTGGTCGCCCTCACCCGAGAGGTGGATGAGGCTTCACTCGACGATTTAGAGTTTGCCCTGCTGGCCTCCGATATCGGCGCTTCGACCACGGACGAGATCATTGGACGTCTGCGGGAACAATCGCTTCGCCATGGTATTGCCGATGGAGCGGAACTGAAGCGGCTATTGAAGGATGAGATACGGCGCATCCTCGACAGCGTCGCGGCTCCGGTCCCGTATCCGCCAACGGCTCCCGAAGTCATCATGATGGTCGGGGTGAATGGCACGGGCAAAACGACGACCAGCGGCAAACTTTCGGCCCTATACCGTCGCGAGGGGCATTCGGTCCTGCTCTGTGCCGCGGACACCTTTCGCGCCGCGGCGATCGAACAACTCGAGGTATGGTCGCAGCGCTCGGGCGTCGATCTGATCAAGACCAGGCAAGGCGGCGATCCCTCCGCGGCGCTGTTTGACGCGTTAGCGGCCGCAAAAGCGCGGCGAACAGATATCGTTCTGGTCGACACCGCCGGGCGTCTGCACACCAAAACCGACTTGATGAAGGAACTGGACAAAATGCGGCGTACCGCCGAGCGGCAGGTACCGGGATCGCCGCACCAGACCCTGCTGGTCATCGATGCCACGACAGGCCAGAACGGCTTGCAGCAGGCACGCCTGTTCACGGAGGCAGCCAAAGTGACGGGCATTGTGCTGACCAAGCTGGACGGCACGGCGAAAGGCGGCATCGTGGTGGCCATTGCGCACGAGTTGCACCTACCCGTCCGGTACGCTGGAGTGGGTGAAAAGCTGGACGACATCCTGCCGTTTGACCCGAAAAGTTTTGTGGATTCCCTGCTCGCCTAATGTGCGACGGCAGCCCGTTTTGGAATCTGCACAAAGGTAATGCCGCTAGAAGGCGGGTTGTACACCGCTGGGGGCACAACTCCTATCGGGAGTTCGCAAGACAAAGGCTCGTGGGGTATCTTCTTTGTCAACAAACTCGGCGATGCTGGGGTTGTTCAAAGCGTCTGAATCAGGTAAGGGCGATCCCCAAATGCACCAGTTTTTTCTTACTTTTGTCTCCCTGCTGCTATCGCTGTGTCATCACTCCGTTTGCGGGCGCTCGCCCGAGACCACGGCATATCAAACCTCCGTTCCGGGCTCGGCAATTAATTTTCCGGATCGCCGGGAGCTGGCGCGGTCCGCAGGCGGCTCCGATTATTCTGAAGCGACATGCACCTCCTGCCTGCGGATGAACGCTTCCTACGCTACGCATTAGATCTCGCCGACGCAGCATCAGCATTTGCATCGCCGAACCCGGCGGTCGGTTGCCTGCTTGTGCGTGAAGGCGAGATTCTGGGCGAAGGGGCCCACCGCTACGATCTGCGTGATCATGCCGAGGTAGCGGCGCTGAAGGATGCCGCCCTCCGAGGGCATGCTGTAGGGGGGGCAACGGCGTACGTCACGCTTGAGCCCTGTTCACATTATGGGCGCACCGGACCCTGTGCCGACGCTCTGATCGTTGCCGGAATCAAGCGTTGCGTCGTAGCGACCGTGGATCCAAACCCGCTGGTGCGGGCCGGGGGATTGGCGAAGCTGGAAGCCGCTGGCGTTGAAGTAGCCGTGGCGGACGCCGGCTCTGCCGTGGCACAACGGGCCAGGCGGCTGAATGACGCCTTTGCGTTTTCTATCCAGCAAGGACGGCCGTTTGTGACGTCCAAGTCGGCGATTTCCGCAGATGGCAGGCTGGCGCCTCCATCCACCTCGCGACGCGCCGTTGCCCCGCACTGGATAACAGGTCCGGCGGCGCGAGCCGAGGTGCAGACTCTGCGGCACGCCTCCGACGCCCTGCTATGCGGGATCGGGACCGTGCTGGCCGATGATCCGGAGTTGAGCGACCGCACGGGGCTAGCTCGCCGCAGGCCTCTGCTGCGGGTAGTGGCAGATCGGCAGCTGCGGACGCCGCCAGAAGCGAAGCTGGTGCAGAAAGCGCAGGGGAACGTGCTTCTGCTGGCTGGGAAAGATGCGCCGCAGGAGCGTGCCGCCGCACTGGAGCGCGCTGGCGCCGAGGTGGCGCGGATAGGCTCCGCGGAGGGTCGCCTGGACCTCGAGTCTGCTCTTGCGCTGCTGACCGCACGAGGCATCCGCAGCGTTCTGCTGGAGGGAGGGTCGGCTTTGAACGGAAGCATGCTGCGCGAGGGGCTGGTGGATCGGGTGATTCTGTATCGGGGACCGGCGACGTTAGGTGAGGGTGCTCTGCCGTTTGCCGAGGGCGGTCCTTCTCCCGAACAGCTGGTGGCGTCTCTCCAATCCGTTCTTCGGCGAACCCTACCGCATGGAACGGAGGAGGATGTTTGCGTGAGCGGATACCTGCACGACCCATGGGTGGACATCTGAGAACCTACTTCACAACCGGCCGACGCTGTACCCTAAAGACATGTTTACCGGCCTAGTGGAGACCACGGGAAGCGTTGTGTCGGCGGAGAGCACCGGGGGCGCCATGCGGGTAGTTTTGTCCGCACCGGAGCTTGCCGGGCGATGGAAGCAGGGCGACAGTATCGCCGTGAATGGGGTTTGTCTGACTGCCATCCCGTTGCCTTCAACAGAAACCCTGAACAGCAGCGGCTTTGCCGCCGATCTAGCGGCTGAGACCGTGACGCGGACCACGTTGGGAGCCTTGCGTGTAGGTTCGGTGGTGAACCTGGAACTGCCGACGCCGGCGGGTGCGCCGCTGGGGGGACATGTCGTCCAGGGGCATGTGGATGGAACGGGTCAGGTAGTCTCCCTGGTGCCGCTGGGGCCCGATCCCGTCACAACTGATTGGCGACTGACGATTTCCTTGACGAAACACCTGGCTGCCGGGGTCATTCCCCAGGGTTCCATCACGGTGGATGGCGTCAGCCTGACGGTGGCGGCGGTTCATCCGATGGATGCAGGCGGACACACGCTGATCGAGATTGCGGTGATTCCGCACACCTACCGCAGCACACATTTGCGGACCTTGGCGGCCGGAACCGCAGTGAACATCGAAACGGACGTGCTTGCAAAGTATGCGCAGCGGGCGCAGAGCCTGCAATCCCACGCTTCCGTCGAAGCCGAGTGGTTGACCGGAACGTACCTGCTCGCGAACGGTTACTGAGGCCGTGCTGTAATCGATGACCCTAAAATAGCTTTATGACTGGTTCCAAAAATTCATCCGCCCTACCCCCAGCCGCCCGCCCATTTACGCTTCCGCTACCGCCCGGTGAGTTCAAGGCGTACCTGTTTGACTGCGACGGAACCGTGGTGGACTCCATGCCACTGCATTACCTGGCGTGGCGGCGGGCACTGGATGCGGTGCACTGCGAATTCCCCGAGGAACTGTTCTATGCCTGGGGCGGCAAGCCGGTGGATCAGATCCTTGCCGACCTGAGCAAGGCGCAGGGCCTGACAATTCCGGTGAGGGAGACGGCCGCGATCAAGGAAAGCTATTTCCACGAGGCGCTACCACAGCTGACGGCAGTGGCCGAGGTGCTCGAGCACATTAAAGATGCGCATGGACGGGTGCCCTTTGCCATTGTCTCCGGCGGCGGTCGAGAGTCGGTGGTGCGATCGCTGAACCAGTTGCATCTGCTGGACCGCTTTGACACGCTGGTGTGCGCAGAGGATTACACCCTGGCAAAGCCGAACCCGGAGCCGTATCTAATCACAGCGGAACGGCTAGGCTTCAACGCTAAAGATTGCCTGGTGTTTGAGGATACGGAGCTGGGCATCGAGGCTGCGCGAGCCGCGGGCATGAGTTGGGTGAAGGTACCACATCCGACAGAGCGGAAACGGCTGGGGCGGAGTTAGAGCGACTACCGTGATGGTATGGAAAGAGCTACCTGCCTCCAGTGCCGGCGTAAACCAAAAACCAGCACCCCGCGCCATGGAACAGAAATGGCGGCTATCCTGCCACGGCGGTCAACATACCCACACCCTTTGCTTTGGACGCCAAGGGCATGGCATTGCGTATGTCTCCCGTGAGTAGGAACAGCAGCACAATAAAGAATGACGACTGCTCGAAGCTGAAGACGAACAAGCCCGTAGTCAGTGAATTGATCGCCGTATAAATGACAAAGGCCTTTGTCGCGTCAAGTAGCGAATTAGAAATGCCTGAAGGAATCGAAAAGGCTGCCCGTACCGCAAACACATATTGGAACGCGAACATCAGCAGACCGACCGCACCATAGGTGTAAAGAATGCCTACAAATCCGATGTCATCCGGAAAGAAGTAATCCGAGATCTTTCCGGCGCCTCCCGACCATTGGGCGCTTAACACGCCAACGCCGGTGTACGGGTGCGCCTGAATGTATGGGTAGGCGATCTCGTTTTCGACCACTCGCGCATTTGCGGACGCATCTTCACCCTGCCCGCCTCCAGTGACGACCTGAAATGCAGCGACGAATTTGTTGACCCTTTCTGAGGTAGCTTCCGGGCTGATACGGTAGGAGATTCCCAAGACGATGCAGAAGACCAGGATGAACTGAATGAAGGTCCTAAGAACCTGACCGATCGACCGCCACCTGATGAGAAAGTACGCGACAGTCGACAGGAGGCTTACGATGAGAAAGCGCCCCGACAGGCCAACTGCGTTGGCCAGCAGCGCGAAGGAGTAAAGGTAGTATTTGGTCCGTTTCTCGCGTAGGCCCCTCAGTGCGTAGTAAAGAACGCCGAAGGTCATGAAACAGCCTGGAACGGCGAAGGTGGCGCTGGTTGTCCCGGATGCCAGAACAAAGCCGGTGGGAGCACTGGTGAAGTTTGCCGGATTGAGCAGCAGGCGCATGGCGCCGTAGATCACAAACGTGATCCAGGCCATGACGAGGAGAACACTTTCCATCTGCGCCGCGGTCACCCATCGGCGCCGCCACGCTCCGATAAGCAGCAGCCACGCCATGATCAGCGTGACGGACCGTCGCGCAAGCAAACCGTAGCCCAGCGGCTGTTCAAACGCATTGTACGAGGCAAAGGCCGGCAGCAGGATCGACACAGGAATGACAACGGCCAGGTAAAGCTCAATCACGGTGAAAGACCAGTCCACCTGCACTTTGAAGAGCGGGTAGAGCAGGAAGAAACCGATGGCGCAGAGCACAAACCAAATCTCTTCGAGGGCGCGAACTCCGGGAAAGAAGGAGAACGTCCGGAGAGACATGGTGACGGCAACGGCAAGCCCGAGCCACCGCAGGGTCTCCGTCGTCAATCCTGGCCAGCCCGTACTTGGCCGATATGTTTGCTCCGAACTCACTGTCGTCATAGTGCTCAGCGGAGACTGCCTTGTTCGCCCGTCTCCCGATTGGACATCTCCATGTAGCTTAACCGACGCTGTCTCACCGCGGTGACATGACCGACGAATGTGTACGTTACGTCGGGCAGTTACCTTCGGTTCAGCCCGGACGCTCTACATGGCACCAAGGTCAGATAGGCTGTTAGCGGACCCTCTAGGAGAATCATGGCACCATCCTCGCTCCCTGGTGAACGAAGCACGTTCCCGCCCACACAAGCTCCACTCGATGGGGGTCTACGCCTTCTCTGCCTTGCCGGCATTCTTTGCCCTATCGTTATTTTTTACTTCCTTTTGTCCCAAACCCTTACCGGTCTTCCTTTCAACGATGATTACAACGCGGTCTTGCGATTTCTGATCAAGTGGCATGGGGCGTCGGGCTGGCCGCGGCTGGCGCTGATCTGGACGCATCAGCACAACGAGTACAGGCTGGCTTTTCAAAACACCCTCTACGCCTTGCAATACAGCCTCTTGGGGCAGGTCGTCATGAAGCCTCTTACCACCCTGGGAAATCTGCTGGTTTTGCCGCTGTTTGGCTTGCTCTGGCTGCTTTGGCGGGATTACAGGCTGCCGCTCCGCTACGCCCTTCCCGCCTTTATTCCGGCAGCGTGGATCCTGTTTCAGCTGCAATACGCGTCCACCCTGAACTGCGTGATGGCCCCGTTGCAGAATGTTGCCGTGCTGGTGTTTACGCTGGCGGTTTTTCGTTTCGGTACACAGCCCAGCCGAGGATCGTTTGCAGCTTCGCTGGTTTCCATTGTCCTCGCGGTCGCCTCATCGGGTGGCGGCTTGTTTGTGGGTCCGGTGCTTTGCCTCTTCTATCTCCAGCGCAGAGCCTGGACTCGCCTTTTCATAGCGGCTGCCCTTTCGGTTCTCCTCGGTTTCCTGTACATGCATGGCAAGCCAATTCACGAGCATGATCCGCACCAAGGCGATCTTGCTTCCTTTCTCCACCAGATTTCCCTTCCATACGGTGCCGCGTTTCTGGGCTCGGTCGCCGCGGGAAGCAATCCCGTTCCCGCCATAGCGTTTGCGATTCTGCTGTTCGGCATCTTTATCTGGGAAACCCGCGAACGACTGGACAGGCTGAATCCCGGCGTCTACTACACGACCTTATTCTTTTTTATTCAGGGTCTGGCTGTCTCTTGTCTACGCGCGCCTCGAGGCCTGGTCTCCGCGCTTGGTTCACGGTACCGCATCAACTCAGCCGTGCTGACGATCCTCATCTATTTTTATCTCGCGGAACGAGTGAAGCTCGACCGATTGGGCCGTCCCTTCAAAGTCGCTACCTTGGCTCTGGCTGGAGTGGTTCTCGTGGCCTTTAACTTCGCCTCAGACAGAGCAGGTAACGCCCTTTTGGCGCAGCGAAGGTTTAAGGTGCAGGCGGGCATTCTCGCCTGGAAAGCGGATCCATCGCCCTTTTTCAGCGATCCCGCAAACTCAACCACTCTTTCCGAAGAGGAGCGTCGACGGGAGATGTACAACCCCGTGGAGCCGACGCTTTCTGAAGCCTTGCGTCAAGGGATCTATACATTGCCTCCTCCAGGGCGGTCACAATAGACCCGCCCCCTTGAGCTTTTATCTTCCGTACATCCCCTACGCCGCCTGCCGGCGCTCCCCGTGCCTCGTACCTAGTGGGTGGCCGCCGAAGCTTCAGGGGCCTCGGGCGGAGTTTCATCTACGACCTTAAAGCCGGGTGGAACGAGGAGTTCCGCTGCCGGCGGCTCGGCGCGTTCTATATGGGTCACAACCACCAATTGCTCACCCGTACGTGGATCGTTATGCCGAATCGTCATATAGATCGAAAGCGCCGGCGAGTACCAGTACTCGTCGATGATCTCGACCGCTTGGCCCGTACCGCTCATTTATGCGGTGACAACGCGGGTCTTGCGGATGCCCCGCAGCTCAACTCCGTCCAGGAACTGGGTACCGAGCGAGGTTTCAACCGTGTCTGAAGATGGTGGAGACTGCTTGCTTGGTGACCGCTGGTCGCGCGGCGCGGCCGGGGGAACCGGCAGAATGGTCTCGCGTGCGAGATGGGTTTCGGGGATGAAAAAGGTGCTCTTACGGCTGGAAGGATCGTAAAGGTGAACTTCCAGCAGGCGTGGTTCCCCCGCGAACGAAGCGGGCATCAAGCGCCTGCGCTCGTTATGGATGATCCCGGAGGAGCCCCGGGCTATGTGACTGCGCGTGGAAACAACATGTTCGGTGCCATCGGGCAGCTTGTCGTGCGAGACAATCTCCACCTCCGCACTGAACGGTGCATTCGGCACTGGGGTGACGAAAATACCCGGGATACGGACCCCTGCGCCCCGGTAATCGCGTGGCATGGAAGCGGGGTCGGCGGGCGCGATCTGAGCTCCTACAAAAGGCGTTACAAGGGAGGAGGTCAATAACGAAGCGGCGACGAACAGCTTTGGCATGGCAGGCCTCGCGCCCAGCATAGCTCCGTCGGAGAGAACCGGCGAGCATAAAGTGGTGCAGCCCTCCGCGGCCGCACCACACGCTATCGGCTACCTTCAAAGCGAATTCATATTGTGTAAAAACTCGGAGTTATTGCGGGTCTTTCCCAACTTGTCGGAGAGCAGCTCCATAGCCTCAACAGGAGAAAGTGGGTTGAGGACCTTGCGCAGGATCCAGGTTCGCTGCAGCTCATCCTTGGGGATCAGCAACTCTTCTTTCCTGGTGCCGGAGCGCTGGATGTCGATGGCTGGGAAGACGCGCTTGTCGACTAGCTTACGTTCCAGGATGACTTCCATGTTGCCGGTGCCCTTGAACTCCTCGAAGATAACTTCATCCATCCGTGAGCCGGTTTCAACCAGCGCGGAGGCAATGATAGTCAGGCTACCGCCTTCCTCAATGTTGCGCGCCGCGCCGAAAAAGCGCTTGGGACGCTGCAGGGCGTTGGAATCCACGCCGCCGGAGAGGACCTTACCGGAGGGCGGCACGATCGTGTTGTAGGCGCGGGCGAGACGGGTAATAGAGTCAAGGAGGATCACAACATCGCGCTTGTGCTCGACCAGGCGCTTGGCCTTTTCGATCACCATCTCGGCGACCTGGACGTGGCGCGCGGCAGGCTCGTCGAAGGTGGAACTGATGACCTCGCCCTTGACGCTGCGCTGCATGTCGGTGACCTCTTCCGGTCGCTCGTCGATGAGCAGGACGATAAGAACGACCTCGGGATGGTTCGCGGTGACGGAATTGGCGATCGACTGCATCAGAACCGTCTTGCCGGTACGCGGCGGCGCCACAATCAGGCCGCGCTGGCCCTTACCGATGGGCGTCAACAGATCGAGCACACGGCCAGAGATACCCTCGCGCACGGTCTCCATTTTGATCCGCTCCTGCGGATACAGGGGCGTCAGATTGTCAAAAAGGATCTTGTTGCGGGTCTCCTCGGGCGACTCAAAGTTGATCGCCTCGATCTTAACCAGCGCGAAATACTTCTCGCCCTCATGCGGCGAGCGAACGTTGCCGGAGATCGTATCGCCTGTTTTCAGGTCAAATTTACGAATCTGTGAGGGTGAAACATAGATATCGTCAGGACCAGGGAGGTAGTTGTAATCCGGGGAGCGTAGAAAGCCATAGCCGTCAGGCAAAATCTCAAGCACGCCCTCGGCAAAGATATGGCCTTCCTTCTCGCTTTGTGCCTGAAGAATTTTGAAGATCAGATCCTGCTTGCGCAGCGTGCTTGTACCGCCGATTTCCAGGACGCGGGCGAGCTTGCCGAGTTCGGCAATGCTCTTTTCTTTGAGTTCAGAGATGGTCATGTAATTCAGGTGTTCTTTCGATTTCTGGGTGGGTCGTGCAGGAGGGTCGTGCAGAGAGGAAGGAACGAAAAATAGGAAGGCAGGAAATTAGGGGAATGATGCGGGTTCGGAACGCAGCCGAATGGGTGGAGCGGAGGGGAAAGCAGGAGCAGATTAATAGATAAAGAATGAAGCAGAAGGATGATTTACACGAAGCGTATCACAGCTTTTGGAATCTGTAATCCGGAAAAAATGTTCGGGAGGGTTGCGGCAGGGCCGCGCAGCTCAGGCTGCGCGACGCTCTGCGAGACTCTCTTCCTGCTCGGAGACTTCTTCCGATTCGCCCATCGGAACAGTGTCCTTGAACCGTTCAAGAACGTCGTTTGTTGTGTCCTGCAAACGGGTGTTGGGTTTGTGCAGCTTGCGGGTCGCTTTCGATGCGAGCTGGCATAGCTGATAGCGATTATTCACGTGCGTAAGAGCTCCAAAAATCAAATCCGAGCGCATAGATGTCTCCTCAGGGTTAAGGGGAGGCCGGAGCATGTGGTTTTCCGGTGCCGTCTTAAGGCGTGCCTCAAGGAATAGGCGAGGTATACAGCAGATTCGCTATTCCAATTACTGGATTAGACGCAGCTTCTCTGTGCGAAGGTGCGTTGCAAGGTGGATTCTCATCAGAAAGTCCGGAAGCCGCTGTTCTGACCAGGCAACTGGTTCAGCCATCGACACCATACCGTCCGAAATGGCCGAATTACTGGGAGCCGCACCCTTCCGGAACACCGTGCGAAGCCCCCGTCTGGGTGCAACTCTTGCAACATACCGTGCGAGGCACAAGCGGTCAAGCATTTCTTGATACACCTGCACGCTTCGATCCCATTTTCGGTATACGGTAGGGTTCCTCCATTTACACCAGTCTCAACTTGCCCAGTAGGTCCGGTCCAGCGTGCGGTATTGGATGGCTTCGGCGATGTGTTTCACCGTGATGGAGGGCGCGCCTTCGAGGTCCGCGACGGTGCGGGCGACTTTGAGGATGCGATCGTGGGCTCGAGCGCTGAGTCCCTGTTGCTGCATGGCGCGTTCCAGCAGGCGCTCGGCATCGGAGTGCAACTCGCAGTGCTGCCGAATTTGTGCGGTGGACATCTGAGCGTTTGAGTACACGGCGCGGCTGGCGGCGGACTTTGAACCGGCCGTACGAGCACCGGTTTCCAGAAATCGGGTGTACTGCCGCTCGCGAGCTTCAAGAACCCGGCTTCGAATCGCGGCGGAGGCTTCGGCCGGGGTACCGCTGCGAAGCTCTTTGTACTGCACGGCGGGAACTTCGATGTGGATGTCGATGCGATCCATCAGCGGGCCGGAGACCTTGCTGATGTAGCGCTGGATCATGGGCGGGGTACAGAGGCACTCCCGGCCTTTGTCGTTGAAATAGCCGCAAGGACACGGGTTCATGGCGGCGGCAAGCATGAAGCGGGCCGGAAAACTCAGGCTCATGGCGGCGCGGGCGATGGTGACGTGGCCGTCCTCTAGCGGCTGGCGCAGAACTTCCAGCACATTGCGCGGGAACTCGGGTAGTTCGTCTAGAAAGAGGACGCCATTGTGGGCGAGCGAGACCTCGCCGGGCCGTGGGATCATCCCGCCGCCGATCAGACCGGCGTCGGAGATGGTGTGGTGCGGTGCGCGAAAGGGCCGATGGGTGACCAGGCCCTCGTCACGGTTCAGAACGCCGGCGACGGAGTGAATTTTGGTAGTTTCCAGGGCCTCCTCAAAGCGCAGCGGAGCGAGAATCGAGGGCAAACGCTTGGCCAGCATGGTTTTACCGGAACCGGGCGGACCGATCATGAGGATATTGTGGCCGCCGGCTGCGGCAACTTCGAGCGCGCGCTTGGCCGTTCCCTGGCCGCGCACGTCGGCGAAATCGGGCAGACCTTCCTGCGATTCGGCCAGCAGCGCCTCGGAGGCAACGCGAAGGGGCGTTCCGCCGATATTGCCCATTGCGGCGCCGTTAAGAAGTTCGCGGACCTCCAGCAGGCTGCGCACGGGATAAACGTTCACGCCTTCGACCACGGCGGCCTCGCGGGCGTTGGTGGCAGGAATAAGCAGGTTCCGGATGCCTGCAGAACGGGCGGCGATGGCGATGGGCAGCATGCCCTGCACGGCGCGCAGGCCCCCGTCCAGACCCAGTTCGCCGACCAGCACGAAGTCGCTGACCTCCTTGATGGCCAACCCGCCATACGCGCCAAGGATGCCGACCGCGATCGGGAGATCAAAGCCGGAGCCCTCTTTCTTAAGGTCTGCCGGGGCAAGATTGATGGTGATGCGGGTAGGCGGGAGATCGAATCCGGAATTTTTGATAGCCGAGCGGACGCGGTCGCGGCTTTCGCGGACGGCAGCATCGGGCAGACCTACGGTGGCGAAGGTCTCTTCGGCCGTTTTTACGCCGGAGAAATCGACCTCTACGTCGATGATGTGAGCGTCGATGCCGTAGACAGCGGCGGAACGTGTTTTGAAGAGCATGTGTGTCGTAATCCCGCAGTTTTCGGCGCGCGGCCTGGCTCAGTTTGGAACAGTTGCCAGCCTGCGAATGCTCCGAAGGTGCGGCAAGTCTACCGCCGAAGTGGAGGCAAACCCATACCACTTCCGCAGCCAGGTAACCTACAATGAAGTCATGGAACGAGCCAGCGCACGATGAACACGAGCCTGTTTGAACTGTTCAAAGTGGGTATCGGTCCTTCCAGTTCGCATACCGTGGGGCCCATGCGGGCGGCTCTGGCATTTGCGCGGCAGCTGGAGGAACAGAGTTTGCTGCCGCGTACGGGGAGGGTGCTGGTGGAGCTGTACGGCTCGCTCGCGCTCACCGGCGTGGGGCATGGGACTGATCGCGCGGTCTTGCTGGGGCTGCTCGGCGAGGCCCCCGATTCGGTGGACACGGCCAGTGTTGAGCAGCGTATTGCCGCAGTGCGCGCCGACGGACAACTGGCGCTGCTGGGGCGTTGGCCTGTGCCATTCCGGGAGGGCGCGGATGTGCAGTGGCACCGTGACCGGATGTACCCGGAACCGCTTTCGCCGACACACCCTAACGGTTTACGGTTCACAGCCCTGGACTGCCAGGGGGTACTGCTGGCCGAAGAAACCTTTTATTCAGTCGGCGGGGGCTTTGTCGTGACTTCTGCCCAATTCGCGGCGCAGCTGGCAGCCAAAGATCAGGCAGCCCCAAGTGCCCGCGCGGTTCCGTTCGCGTTCCGGTCAGCGCGAGAGTTGCTGGCAACGGCCGCACAAAACGGGTTGTGTGTTGCCGAATTGATGCTGGCCAATGAGGTCGCTCTTCTCAACGAGCCAGGCATTGTGCGCCCCCCGCCTGAGAACCCCTCCTCAGTGCAGGATGCGAATAGCGATGTGGAGCAGCGGGTATTAGCCTTGTGGGCCGTGATGCGGCAATGCATCGAACGCGGAATTGCAACGGAGGGGATCTTGCCGGGCGGGTTGAGCGTGCGCCGCCGGGCGCCTGGTCTAGCGCGACGGTTGGCACAAATGGATGCAGCGGGTAAATCGCGCGATCCGCTGGCGCCGCTGGATGCGGTGACCCTGGCGGCTATGGCCGTAAATGAGGAAAACGCCGCCGGCGGCCGCGTCGTGACCGCCCCAACGAATGGGGCGGCCGGGGTCATTCCGGCGATCGCCGCGTACTTCGTGCAGCACGCAGGGGCAGAGCTAAGCGAAGGGGAACGACAGGCTGGCCTGCTGCGGTTATTTCTCACCGCAGCCGCAATTGGGATCCTTTACAAAGAAAATGCTTCCATCTCGGGGGCCGAGGTGGGCTGCCAGGGCGAGGTTGGGGTAGCCTGTTCCATGGCTGCGGGCGGGCTGGTGGCAGCCTTGTCGCCTCACCCGGACCCTTCGCTGCCGGACGAGCTGCGACTGGAAGGGATCATCGCGATCAACGCACAGATTGAGCATGCGGCCGAGATCGCCATGGAGCATAACCTTGGCATGACCTGCGATCCGATCGGCGGGCTGGTGCAGATTCCGTGTATCGAGCGCAACGGCATGGGCGCGGTCAAGGCTGTGAATGCGGCGCGGCTGGCGATGAACGATACGGGAACGCACAAACTTTCATTGGATCAGGTGATTGAAACCATGTACCGGACAGGGTTGGATATGCAATCGCGGTACAAGGAGACAAGCCTGGCTGGACTCGCACTGAATATCATCGAGTGCTGACGCCTTAGCTTGTGAAGCCATGACGAGACGACGATGGATTGCCGACACGTGGACGGACTCGACAGCCTCGCTGGCGGGGGATCAGGCCGCGCACCTGGCCCGGGTGCTGCGCGCGGAGCCCGGGCAGGTGTTCGACGTGCTTGCAGGCGGTTTTTTGCGCCGGGGCGAGGTGCAGACGGTCTCCGACGGCGAGGTGATCTTTGCGCTCGGAGAAGAGTTACAGACCGATGCCGCCCTGCCCGTGCACCTGTTACTGGCTATTATCAAGTTCGACCACTATGAATGGGGGCTGGAAAAGGCGACGGAACTGGGGGCGGCGCGCATCACGCCAGTTATCGCGCGGCGAACGGAAAAGCACCTTGGTCTGGCTGCAGGAAAGCGCGCCCAGCGCTGGCAAAAGATCGTGCGGGAGGCCGCGCAACAGTCGAGACGTAGTGATCTGCCAGAGCTAGACGAACCGGTCCCCCTCAAGGCGGCTCTGGCGCTCGTCACCGCGCAGCACAGGGTACTGCTGGCCGAGACGGAGCAGAACACCACCCTCGCGGCAGCTTTGGCAGCACGGCAGAAAAAGAACGGCCCCGATACAGGGAGCGCGCGGGAGCTTGCGTTGGCAATCGGGCCGGAAGGGGGATGGACTCCCGAGGAGTTCGCCCTGTTTGACACAGAAGGCTGGGAGCGTGTAACGCTGGGTCCACGGGTGCTACGGGCAGAGACAGCAGCGCTGGCGGGATTGGCCATCTGCTCGGCACTGCTGTAGTCCACCTGTGTAAACAAATTTTTACTTTAGCTTGGTGGCGTCGACAGGAAAATCAGCTAAACATCTCCTTGACCTTGTCAAAGAGGCCGCGTGATTGTGGGGCATTGTCTACGTTCATGGTCTCGGCTAGCTGTTCCAGCAGCTCTTTTTGTTGGCGGTTCAGTTTGCTAGGGGTTTGTACACGGACCTCTACGATCAGATCACCCTTGCCATGCGCATTTAGGTGGGGAACGCCCTTGCCGCGGAGGCGGAACTCGCGGCCGCTTTGTGTGCCTTCAGGAACTTTGAGGGTGTCGGTTCCCTCCAAAGTCTTGATTTCCAATTCGGTGCCAAGAGCAGCTTGCGGAAAGCTGATGGGCATGACGCAGTGAATATCGTCACCGTCACGCTCGAAAAAGGCGTGGGCTCTCACATTGAGCACGACATAGAGGTCGCCGCCGGGGCCGCCGAAGCGACCGGAGTCCCCTTCCCCGCCATAACGGATGCGGGTGTCGGACTCAACGCCCGCCGGTACCTTGACCAACAGGGTGTGTTCTTTCTGGACACGGGTGTCGCCGCCGCAGGTGCGGCAGGGATTGCGAATCACCTGGCCAGTGCCGGAGCAGACGGGGCAGGTGCGCGCCACGGAGAAAAATCCCTGTTGCGTGCGAATCTGGCCGCGGCCCTGGCACTGCTGGCAGGTTTCGGGCTGCTTTCCACCTTCGGAACCGGAACCTTGGCAGACTTCGCAGCTTTCCATGCGCTTGACCTTGATCTCACGCTCGACACCGAAAACGGCCTCCTCAAAGCTGAGCGTCATGTCGAATTTAAGGTCGCGGCCTCGCTGCGCGCGGGAGGCGCGGCCTCCAGCGCCGCGCTGGCCCCCCATGTTGAACATCTCTCCAAAGAGATCGCCGAAGATGTCGCCAAGATCGCCCTGCTGAAAACCGCCGCCACCCGCAAACGGGTTGCCGGCGCCGCCGCCGACTGCCTGATGACCGAAACGGTCATACGCGGCGCGCTTGTCCGGATCGCTGAGGACCGCGTAGGCCTCGGAGCATTCCTTGAACTTTTCTTCGGCCTGTGGATTGTTTGGATTGCGGTCGGGGTGGTACGTCATCGCCAGCTTGCGATAGGCGGTCTTGATCTCACCATCGCTGGCGGTCCGCTCGACGCTCAAAATTTCGTAGTAATCCCGCTTCATCGTCCCTGTCGCCATCGTCGCCTTGCTCTAGTTTTTGTGGCTGTTACCGCTAGCTGATGCCGTAGCCCGAGCGACCAGCTGAAGATCACCGCACGGATGCGCTATGCGTCACGCTGCGCAGTGTTGGTTGCAATTTTGACCAGAGCCGGGCGAAGGAGCTTGTCCCGCAGCTTGTAACCACGGCGGATCTCCTCAATGACCTGGTGATCGGGAAACTCGGGGCTTTCAACGCTGCCCAGAGCCTCATGCACATGCGGATCAAACTGGGTGCCGACGGTTTCTACCGGCTGCACATTGAGGTTCCGTAGAGCCTCATCCATCTGCTTGACGATGAGTTCGACCCCGGCCCGCAACTGCTCAATCGATCCCTGGGCCTTGAGAGCAAGGGCGAAATTATCGAGCACAGCAAGAAACGGTTCGACGGCGGACTGCGTCGCATAATCACGGGCGTCCTGCTTTTCCTTGGCCTCCCGCTTACGGGCGTTGTCGAACTCAGCCTGCAGGCGGCCCAGGCGCTCCTTCATCATGTCCCGTTCGCCGCGCGCTTGCTCCAGCTCCGCAGCAGAAGCGTGGGAAGCAGCTTCCGGCTGCTCGCCCTCAAACTCCATCGGCTCCGCCGCGTCCTGCCCTTCGGCAGCTACCGTACCCCGTGTGTCCATTTCCGGCTCCTCCATCGATCCTGCGTCCTCCCCATTGTTGCCCATCCGCGCCCAGCGCGCGAAACGGTCCGCGAAGCCCTGCTTTTCTTCCGTCATCTCTCCGACCTTTCGCGTCCGTGGCTGAAATATCTCGGTCTCGGGCAGAATGGCAACCCGCAACGGGATACAAGGGAGATAGATGAGAATCTGAGCTCACGAGACTCACCTTCCACCTTTGGGCGGCATCGATGACTCAACCTCAATATCTCCGTTGTGGCCCAGCTCCCGATCGAATAGGCCGGCGACATAGCGGACGGCTCCCATGGTGGCACCATAATCCATGCGCGTGGGCCCCAGGACGCCGACCGTGCCCAGAGCTTCTCCGGCGCGGCGGACAGGGGCGGCTATGAGCACAAGACCGGCCAGTTCGGGGGCCTGCTCCGCAAGCTCAAAGACCACGCGAACGCTTTCCTGGCGGGCGTCAATGTAGGCGGCGAGTAGCGAGGCGACGCGCTGCTTTGCCTCAAGCGCAACCAAGAGCTGACGGAGACGTTCGCGGTCGTCGCCCCAGGCAGCGGTGCCACCGAGCAGGTTGGCGACGCCTTCGATAAAGACGGTGCGTTCCCCGTCCAGGATGGCCGCCGAGGGGATGGCCCCGGTCCACAGCCGTTCGGCCGCCTCCATCATGCGGAGATAGGCGGTGCGCTCGCGTTCGATGCGACGCAGCAACTCGGCACGGACGCGTTCCAGCTGCCATCCGCGGAAGTGTTCATTCAGAAAATTGGCGGCCGATTCGAGCTGGCTCGATGAAAGATCCTCGGCCACAACCAGAACCCGATCGCGCACGGTGCCACTGCGGCCGACGACTACGGCCAGAACCCGGTGCTCGGCCAAACGGGTAAAATGGATGTGTTCCAGGCTGTCACTGGCGGCTAGGGCGCCGATAGCGACCCCGACACCGCTTGAAAGGGCGGCAAGCACCCCCGAGGTCCGGGCGAGCATGGCCTGTGTGCCGGCGATCCCAGCAAGGCTGGAATCGATGGTCGTCTGTGCCTCAGCCCCAAGACGAAGCAGGTCTACGGAGGAGCCCGGAGAAAGGCCGGTAGCGGTGTGGCCGCTTAACGCCTGCACATAAAGCCGAAAGGCCCGGGCGGAGGGGATGCGGCCGGCGGAGGTATGAGGCTGCTCGAGGAGACCGGCCTCGCTGAGGTGCGCCATCTCATTGCGTACGGTGGCGGAGCTGACCTGAGCGCCATCGGTACCGAGATTACGGGCGATCGCACCCGAGCTGACGGGTTCGCCCGTGGCAATGTAATTTTCCACGACAGCGGTAAGGATCTGCCGCTGTCGCCCCGTGATGCCCACACCGCCCATACCTTCATACTAGTCGGCCAGGGGAGTCCGGTGAAGGAGTCAAGTGCCGGTTCCCGTAACTCTTTGCCCAACTTGTTCCATTTTGGTACTGCGGAGCTCGCCGGAGTGAACCCTAGCTGATTTCAAGAATTCCTTCGTCGCGCGCCGACGCGGCCTGAGCGCGAGCGGCGACTTTGCGGGCCAGGGCAGTAAACTCACGGCCGCGGGCCGTTTCTTCGCCGGCGAGGGCGGCAGGCAGGCCGCGGTCGCCCCCCTCGCGCACGAGCGGATCCATGTCCACCGAGCCGAGGAACTCCAGGCCGTACTGGCGAGCGGTCTGCTCGGTTCCGCCGGCACCAAAGACGTCAATCACGGTGCCGTCGGGCAGGGTCATCTGGCTCATGTTTTCGACCAGACCAAGAACGTCGACATTGACCTGGTGGAACATTTCCAGGGCTTTGCGGGCGTCCTGCAGGGCGACGCTGGAGCCGGTGGAGACTACCACCGCACCGCTCAGCGGAACGGTCTGGACCAGCGAGATGACGACATCACCGGTACCGGGGGGTAGATCGACGAGGAGGAAATCGAGTTCGCCCCAGGCGACCTGCTGCAAGAATTGCTTGATGATGCCGTGGAGCATGGGGCCGCGCATCATCAGGGGCTTATCGCCCGGTGAGAGCAGGCCGATGGAGATGAATTTCACGCCATGGGCGACGATGGGCTCGATGCGGTTGCCCTCGAGCACATCCGGCTGGCGGGTGCGGCCGAGCATCGTTGGAACGTTGGGGCCGTAGATGTCGGCATCCATGAGGCCGACGCGATAGCCAAGTTTGGTAAGCGCGACGGCCAGGTTGACGCTGACCGTGGTTTTGCCGACGCCTCCCTTGCCGGAACCCACGGCAACAACGTGCGCGATCCCTGGCAAGGCCTGTGGCGGCGGACCTCCCGGTCCCTGGCCTGGTCCCTGTCCTGCTCTCTGTCCTGGCGGCGGACCGCCGTGTCCCATGTGTCCCATATTCCTGTCCCTCTGCCCGCGGGCGGGCCGTGCTGGTGTGGTGTTGGTGCCGCTCTAGACGTTCCAGACATTGCCGATGGTGGCGCGCAGCTCCTTTTTGCGCAGGGTTTCATCGGTGCGCATGGCGCGACGATTGGCGGCGTCCTCGTAGCGGCGTTGCTGGTGCGCACTTTCGGGGACTACAGCGGGAACGTCTGTTTTCTTCCCGGCTATGTCCACGGCGACGTAGGTGACATAGGCCGAGGCCACATGACGCATGCCGCTACCGCCGAGCACATCTTCGACCATGGCTTTTACGCCGACTTCCATCGAAGTTTTAAAGGCGCGATTGACGCTGGCCTTCAGAATGATCAGTTCGCCGACCTTAACCGGGGCAACGAAATCGAGGTGGTCCATGCTGGCGGTGACACAGATGGAACGCGCATGCCGGCAGGCGGAGACGGCGCCGACAAGATCAATGAACTGCATGAGGCGGCCACCAAAGAGATTGCCGACCGCGTTAGCGTCGCCGGGGAAGATGATCTCGCTCCTTTCGGCCTGTGACTCGGCTACGGTCCGGCTTACCAAAGTGTCGGTCATACCACCATTCTACCGGGGCGGCCTGTCCAGATGCAGGCTGTTCTCGCGAGGCTGCGTCGCACGCAAAACGTTGCATCCAAAACGGGATGGACAAGATCGCCATGCTTACCGAAATCCTTTCGCAAAATCCCGCGGACAGCTTCGCCCGCTACGGGCTGGCCATGGCATATGCCGGCGAAGGGCGTAGCCAGGAGGCGTTGCAGGAGTTTCGCACCGCGACAGACAATGATCCGGACTATGTGCCGGCGTATCAGATGTCAGCGCAGACGCTGCTGAAAATGGGCGAGACCGAGGCGGCCAAGACCCGGCTGACTGCCGGGCTGGCGGCTTGCGAGCGCACCGGCAACACCCATGCCGCCAGCGAGATGCAGGCGATGCTGGACGACCTAGGCTAATCGCCCGCTTCCAAAATTCAGGAGCGAGCCTGAGAAAGCCGCGGGGTGACGGCACCCTGGGCCGAGTGTCTGGAGGCCTGATAGAAGGGTCGCAAACATCGGAAGCCCGGTTTGCGGTGCGATGGCACGGCCCGCGCGATCGCATCAAACGGGCGGGTGCGGGCGTCTATACTTTACGTATGGCGATTTCCACCGAGCAGACGGCACCCACAAGCACCTCATCCAGCACCCTTCCTCGGACGCTCGGCGCCCTTCGTCAAAGCGAGTACACCCCCGAGCGCGTCGGGCGCAGCGTCAAGGATGAGCTGCGTGACAATCTGATCACGCGATTGCGCGCGATTGCACCGGGCGGAGCGCAAGAGGGCGAGTCGCTGTTTGCCGGTATCGTCGGCTATGACGACACGGTGGTCCCACAGGTGATCAATGCGGTGCTTTCGCGACACAACTTCATTCTGCTCGGGCTGCGCGGCCAGGCAAAAAGCCGCATTCTGCGCTCGCTTACCACGCTGCTGGATCCGCAGGTGCCGTATGTGGCCGGATCGGAGCTGCGGGACAACCCATACGCGCCGCTGAGCAGATACTCCAAAGATTTGATCGCGGAAAAAGGTGAGGACACACCGATTGCCTGGATGTCGCAGGAAGAGCGCTATGTTGAAAAGCTGGCGACTCCGGATGTGACGGTAGCCGACCTGATCGGTGATGTCGACCCGATCAAGGCGGCGCGCTCCGGCCAGGAACTGGGCTCGGAGCTGACTATGCACTATGGGCTGCTGCCGCGAGCCAATCGAGGAATCTTTGCTATCAACGAGATTCCGGACTTGGCGGGCAAGATTCAGGTGGCCCTGTTCAACATCATGCAAGAGGGCGATGTGCAGATCAAAGGCTATCCGGTGCGCCTGGAGCTGGATGTGGCCATTGTGTTTTCGGCGAATCCGGAAGATTACACGGCACGCGGCAAAATCGTAACGCCTTTGAAGGACCGCATCGGTTCTGAAATCAGGACTCACTATCCGGAGTCGATGGACGAAGCCATCGCGATTACGGAGCAGGAGGCCTGGACGGCACGCGCGTACACGGATGCACCCGGGCAGAGCGGGCCGACGATTGAAAGCATTCACATCCCGCACTACATTCGGCAGATTGTGGAAGGTGTCGCTTTTGCCGCCCGCGATGACAAGAAGGTAGATAAACGGTCGGGCGTCTCACAAAGGCTACCGATTTCGACGATGGAGCTGGTGGTGTCCAATGCGGAACGCCGTGCGCTGCTGCATGGCGAATCGCTCGTGGTGCCGCGCGTGGGAGACATCATCGCCGCGCTGCCGGGGATTACCGGCAAGATCGAGCTGGAGTACGAGGGCGAGATGCGTGGCGCGGATTTGGTCATTCGCGAGATCATTCGCCAGTCGGTCGCCTCGGTTTACGACAGCTACTTCGCCGACACGAATACGCAGCAGATCGAGCAGTGGTTCAATCTCGGGGGCACGGTCGAATTGAACGACAAGCAGCCCTCGGCCAAGGTGCTGGCGGAGATGAAGGAGATTCAAGGGCTGTTCGAGAAGCTCACGCCGCTAAAGACCAACCAGTGGACCGAGCCCGAAATCGCCGTATCGGCTGCTGAGTTTCTGCTGGAAGGCATGACAGCGCACAAGCGCATCTCGCGCTCCGAAGGGCGTACCTTCAGTGCGGGCGAGAAGAAACGTCGGAACGAGGATGCCGGCCAACTGGCAGAACGTATGCGCGAGCGGGAACGCGAAACGGCATCGAACCGGACGCGGCGCGGCTTCAACTAGATAGCGGTCTGTGATCGCGGCCAGAAGCGAAAGAGGAGACGCTACGCGTCTCCTCTTTCGCTTTCACTACAGCAGCTACTTCTTGCTGGCTGCCTCGTGATGTTCTTTCGGGTCCGCAGCGCTCTTGTGCGGGTGCTTCCCTGTGCCCTGCTCAGTGGAGTGCGACTCAGCTTTGCCTGTCTGAGTTTTGCCAGTCTCGGCCTTGGCCGCTTCCTTCTTCGGCTCGCTTTTGGTGGTTGCGGCTTCGTGATGCTCGAATGGTTCCGCCGCGCTCTTATGCGGGTGTTTGCCTGTTCCCTGTCCGTCTGCCATTTTGTCACTCCTGTACACCTTCGTGTACCAGCTTGTCAGAGGGGTATTGGCGAGAAGCACGTTGCTCTCCGCGGCCGTAAGCAGACCGGTGAACAGCAATCATGTCGACGCAGCCAACATCGCAGGGAATCTACATGCGCTTCCATCAGTCCATCTCCTCAGACAGGTGAACAGCTAGACATTCCCGTAGAGTCTTGGAGCGCTTGCGGCCCTTGATACCTTTAACGCAAAAAAGCCCGGCACAGGCGTGCCGGGCTGCGTACAGGAGATCTCGTCTACTTGGGGGTTGAATCGTTGATCTTCTGCTTGGTCTGCATGGTCTTATCTTTGGCGGTCATATTTGTCGCATTGGCCTTGTCTTTCGCGGCGGTGGCCTTTTCGTGCTTGTTGCCAAAGAGCTTCTCGGTGCCTTCTTTGGTCTTGTCGAAGCCTTTCACCGTGCCTTCTTTGGTCTTATCGGCTACGACCGTTGTGCCTTCCTTGGTCTTATCGACGGCCTTGCCGGTGCCGCTCTTGGTGTCACGGGTGGCCGTTTTCGTGCCTCTCTTGGTCGCGCGATAGCTCTTCTTGGTGGTCTTCGAAACGGCGTGGCCGGTGTCGGAGGCCGCGTCTTTGGTGTCTGTGCCAGCGCTATGCACATCCTGCCCGGCGCTTTGCGCATAGCCGAAAGAGGGCACGGCAAGAGCAGACGCCAAGGCAAACGATGCGAGTACTTTCGACATACGCAAGGAATTCATAGTCCGTTAGGTTCCGTTTCTGCCGCGGGGAGTTGCTACAATCCTGTGGCATTTGGTGTAAGCAGAATCATAGCAGGAGAGATTCCCTGCCGAAACAGGCGTCTTTCCCAAAGACACCAGCGTATGCAATAGATTACTCAGATTACCCGCTTCTGGAGGCTGTCCCCTGCGCGCCCTGGCCACTGCTGCCCTCTTGTTCGTCGTGCCCCTCCCGTTCACCATCAGCCCGCGCATCTTTGCCCAGGGGTCTGCACCAACAGCCGAAAGATCCGAAAAACCCACGCCACTGCCTTCGCTTTCGCAACCGGCGCTCTCGCCGGACGGCCGAGAGATCGCCTTTGTGTCGGGGTCCGACCTGTGGACAGTGCCGGCAGGGGGTGGCGAGGCTCACCTGTTGATCTCGGATCCCGCTGAGGAATCGCGGCCGCTGTATTCGCCGGATGGCAAGCGGCTGGCCTTTGTGTCCACGCGCACGGGAGCCGGGGACATCTATGTGCTGACGTTTGCGACGGGGCAGCTGCAGCGCATCACGTATTCGGACTCGCCTTCGAACCTGGATGCGTGGTCAAAGGACGGGCAGTGGTTGTACTTCACCTCGCCGGCGACGGATGTGGCCGGGCAGGGCGATGTGTTCCGGGTGCGGTCGGCAGGGGGAACGCCGCTGGAGGTATCGCATGAGCGCTACCTGAATGAGTTTGAGTCGGCTCCCTCGCCCGACGGCAAGCAGATCGCGCTGGTGGCAAAGGGCATTTCCAGCTCCCAGTGGTGGCGCGATGGACATGCGCACATTGACGAGACGGAGATCTGGCTAAAGCCCACGGCGGGCGAGGGTGGCTATCGCAAGCTGGTCGCTGCCGACGCGAAGCACGCCTGGCCGATGTGGTCGGCGGATGGCCGAAGCCTGCTTTTCATGTCCGATAAGGTTTCGGGCGGGAACAGCGAGGGCGGACGAGGACACGAAAACCTCTGGGAAGCCGATGCGGCTTCCGGCAGCCAACGGCAGCTTACGCACTTCACGGACGGGCGGCTGCTTTGGCCGTCTATGGGTGCTGACGGCAAAACAGTGGTGTTTGAGCGCGGGTTTGGGATCTGGAAGGCTGACCCGCGGACCGGCAAAGCCGAGCAGGTGAAGATTACGCTGCGCGGCGTGCCCTCGGGGCCGGGTGTGGAGCACCAGGCGGTAACCGCGTGGAGCGGGCTGGCGCTCTCGCCGGACGGTCAAAAGATCGCCGTGGCCGGCCATGGTGAAATCTTTGCCGCGGGCGCAAAAGAGGGCGGGGAGGCGATTCGACTGACGCACACGGATGCGCAGGAAGCGCAGCCACACTGGAATGCGGATTCGACGGAGGTGGTGTACCGATCGGAACGGGACGGCGGCTCGCAGCTGTATGCCTACAGCTTTACGAAAAACGCCGAAAGGCCAGTGGCGCACGGCGGGCATCCGGCAACCGACATCGATCTGGTGCCAACCTACTCACCGGACGGCAAGCTGTTGGCTTTCCTGCGCAACCGTAAGGAACTGCACGTGGTGACGCTGGCGACCGGGGCTGAAAAGGTGGTTGCGACGGGCGAAATGGACGATAGCGCGCTGGCCTGGTCGCCGGATTCGCACTGGCTGGTATACGTACTGACGGGCACGAACGCCTTTACGAATCTTTGGGTGGTGCCGGCGGATGGCGCTGCTGCCAGTCGGGAAATCACCTTCCTGGCTGATGGCGAGAATGCATCGCACATCGCCTGGGCTCCGGACGGAAAATACATCCTCTTTGACACATCACAGCGAGCCGAAACACCGCAACTGGCGCGCGTGGACCTGGTGCCGCATGTACCGGAGTTCCGCGAAGACCAGTTCCGGGATCTGTTCCGGAAGCAGTCGACACCGGGTTCGCCGGATAGCCCGGAAACGCCGGGCGAACGCAACCGGCCGGCGCCGAACGAAGAGAAGACACCTTCCGGAGACGACGGAGAAGTCGCGCCCGGTGACGGGCAGGAGCCGAATCCACCCGCACCTGAGCAGCAGACGCCGGGACCACGCCGGCCGGGCAACCTCACGGGCGCGCATGGTGAAGCGAAAAAGCTGCCAGCGCCGACAAAGATTGTCTTTGAAGGCATTCGCGACCGGCTGACGCTATTGCCGCTGGGCGATCTGGGTGTGCAGTATCCGGTCATCAGTCCGGATGGCAAGACGCTGGCGTTTCTGGCCGATGCGGTGGGTGAGCAGAATATTTATACCTTTTCGTTGGACGAGTTGGCTGCGGAGCCGGCGGTGCCTCGCCAGCTGACCAACACGCATGGCGGCAAGGCCGATCTCGCGTTCAGTCCGGATGGCAAGACGCTGTTTTATCTGGAAAGCGCTCGCACCGCGCCTGGAACGAGCGGCGGCTCGGCGGTGCGTTCCGTGCTCCTGGAAAGCCGGACGCCGAAGACGATTGCCCTGGACGCCTCCATGGAAGTGGACTTTGATCGCGAAAAAATGGTGGTCTTTGACGAGGCGTGGTCGACGCTGGATCACCGCTTCTTCCGCGGCGACTTCAATGGTGCGGACTGGCCCGCGTTGCGGACCGGGTGGACGCCGTACATTGAGGGCGCACGCACGGGCGGCGAACTGCGGCGTGACATCAACCTGCTCATCGGCGAGCTGGATAGCTCGCACTCAGGTATCGCCAAACCCTCGGTGCCCGCGGTGCGTACGGGGCGGCTTGGGATACGGTTTGAGCGCGAGCCATACGAAGCGCAGGGCAGGCTGGTGATCCGCGAGATCGTGCCTTTGGGGCCAGTGGCGCTGGAGGGCTCGGTGCACGTGGGCGATCAACTCTTGGCCGTGAACGGACAGCCGGTAACGCCGACGACGAATCTGGATTCCCTGCTGATCGATGGGGCAAACCACCGCGTGGTGTTGACGGTGGCGCCGGGCGGCGACGCAGTCAAAAAGCACGAGGCTGTGGTGCGGCCCGTGACCGTGCAGGTGGAATCCGGGCTACTGTATCGCGGCTGGGTGGAGGGGCGTCGCGCCTATGTGGATAAAATCTCCGGCGGACAGCTCGGCTACGTCCACATCCCCGCCATGGGGGATGCGGATCTGGAGCAACTGTATGTGGATCTTGATGCCCTGAATCAGGCCAAGAAGGGCGTGGTTGTGGATGTACGAAACAACAACGGAGGCTACGTGAATGGGCGAGTGATCGACGTGTTCGCACGCAAAAATTACCTGCTTGGTACACCCCGCGACGGCTCTACCGAACCCATGCGGCAGGCGCTGGGACAGCGCGCGCTGGGGTTGCCAACGGTGCTGGTCACCAATGAGTCGACGCTTTCTGACGGTGAGGATTTCACCGAGGGGTACCGCACGTTGCGACTCGGGAAAGTGGTCGGTACGCCGACCGCCGGATGGATCATCTTTACCGGGGCTCAGCGACTTATCGACGGCTCCCAGGTGCGCGTCCCCGGCGACCGCATCCGCGACACGCGAGGGCAGGACATGGAGATGCATCCGCGGCCGGTCGATGTGGAGCAACTGCGGCCGCTTGGCGAAACGGAGACGGGCGAAGATGTGCAGCTGCAAAAAGCTGTGCAGGTGCTGCTGGGCGAAAGTAGATAGATTGCGGTCGTTTCCGACACCTTTGGTTGTCATCCCGCAGCGCAGCGCAAGAATCTGCTGCGGTTCTTGGCTTTCGCCAAAAGAAGATTCCTGCGGGATGACAAACAGGAAGGGCGCGGCGCTACACAGCCGCGGTGCCGGGCTCCAGTTTCACCTTTAACCAGCCGTGCTCATGCTTGTCAAAGTGGCGGTAAGCCTCAATGGCCGAGGCTACCGGCACCTTCTGCGTGAAGAACTGCTCGGTGTGCATGGTGCCGTTGCGCACCAAATCGATGAGGTGCGGCAGGTACTTGCGATGGTTGCAGTTGCCCATGCGCACGGTGATGTTCTTGTTCATGGCCATGCCAATCGGGAAGGATTTCAGCGTCGGCGGATAGACGCCGATGATCGACAAATTGCCGGATTTGGCCACAGACTCCACGCCCCACTCCAGGGCCTGCGACGGTGCGCCGCCGATCCACCACTTCCGCTTTTCAGCCTTTTTCAGATCTGGCGCGATGTCTTCCATCTCACCCTGGAACTGCTTGCGCATCTTGCCGCTGGTGTGATGCGCGCAGGTGGCATCCACGCCGACGGCGTCGATCACGCAGTCCGGTCCTGTTCCAAAGGTGAGTTCATGCAGCACCTTCACGGGGTTTTCCTGGCTGAAGTCTACCGTTTCCGCTCCGTGTTTGCGGGCCTCCTCCAGCCGTGACGGCACCTGATCGACCGCAAAAACACGGCCCGCTCCCATGTGTTGCGCGCACGCGATCGCCAGCATACCCACAGGACCGCAGCCGAAGACGGCAACTGAGTTGCCGGGCTTAATGTTGGCCATCTCGGCGGCTTGGTAGGAGGTGGGCAGGATGTCGCTCATCATGATCCCTGCGTCGTCGCTGATCTCCGGCGGCAGCTTCAGCAGGTTTACCGAGGCGTACGGCACGCGGGCATACTCGGCCTGCAGACCGTCAATGCCGCCCGCGGCCTCCGGTCCGCCGAAAAACACAGTCCCACCCAGCGGACCAAGCTCATTCATGCGGTCGCACTGCGAGAACATTCCCAGCCGGCAGTGCGGGCAGCTACCGCAGCCGATGGTGGACGGGATGATCACGCGGTCGCCGGGACGAAAATTCCGTACGGCTTTGCCGACGGCTTCCACCACGCCCAGGCCTTCGTGGCCAATAATCCTGCCGGACTTCATACCTGTGAAGGTGCCGCGGATGAAGTGAAGATCCGTCCCGCAGATCGCCGACGCCGTGATGCGGACAATCGCATCATTGTCACTCTTGATTTTGGGCTCATTTACATTGTCGAGCCGGATGTCGCCTACCCCATGCCAAACTATAGCCTTCATTGCGTGGTTCTCCTCGCTGGTTGATCGATCGCTTTGGATGACAGCAACCTTCACCGTGCGGAGGCTACCCGTCTCAGCTTTACTCAGATGCAGCATGAGATGAGTGGCCCGCGACCGCAAAGCCGCAGGACCGTCTAAGCTATAGACGAGGGTTTCATTGCATGAAGCTGACGCGCTATACCAAATTCACCGGCGACCTTTCCACCAGCTTCGATCTGGAAGATCTGATGGAGGCCCTCAGCGACTTTTTCCTGGATTCCGGCTTTCAGGATCCTTTTTCGCCCTTCCAGAACTCCGGCGAGAACTCGATGGATGACCTGCGCGAGGCTGTACGCCAGGCGCTGGACGCCGGCGACCTGCTCGACGAAGACGCGCAGGAAAAATACGAGGAACTGCCGGAAGAGGGTAAGCAGGAGCTGGTTGAGAAGATTATCCAGCGCATGAAGGACGAGGCCTTTCTCAACGCCGAAGAGCCAAGCGAGGGCAAGGGGGAGCAGGGCGACGGCGAAGGCGAAAACGCCCGCTTCGAGGTGACCGACAAGGGCATGGACTTCCTTGGGTTCAAAGCCCTGCGCGATCTGCTGGGACCGCTTGGCAAGAGCTCACTGGGGCGTCACGACACCCGCTATGAGGCGGCAGGCGTGGAGACGAACGGTTCTTCCAAAGCCTACGAATTCGGCGATTCCCTGAACCTGGACATCACTGCCACACTAAACTCAGTGTTCGCGCGCGAGGGTGCACCCAACGGATCGGGCACGCTGAATCTCGAGTACAGCGATTTGCATGTGCAACAGGCTGATTTTCAAAGTTCCTGTGCGACGGTGGTGCTGCTCGACTGCTCCCACTCCATGATTCTTTACGGCGAGGACCGCTTCACCCCGGCAAAGCGGGTGGCAATGGCGCTCGCGCACCTGATCCGCACACAGTATCCCGGCGATCAGCTGAACCTTGTGCTCTTCCATGATTCGGCCGAGGAAATCCCAATCTCGCAGCTGCCGCGCGTCAAGGTGGGACCGCATTACACCAACACACGCGAGGGGTTGAGGATCGCCCAGCGCATCCTGAAGTCCTCAGGCAAGGACATGAAGCAGATCGTGATGATCACCGACGGCAAGCCTTCGGCGCTCACTCTTGAAGATGGACGCATCTACAAGAATGCTTTCGGGCTGGATCCCATCGTGATCTCGGAGACGCTGGAAGAAGTGGGCCGGTGCAAGCGCTCCAACATCATGATCAACACCTTCATGCTGGCGGATGATTTTCAGCTGGTCCAGTTCGTGCAGAAGATGAGTGCAATGTGCCGCGGCAAAGCCTACTTCACCACCCCGCAGACCCTGGGCAACTACCTCCTGCAGGATTACATGACGCGCCGGTCAAAGGTCGTGAACTAGAACGGTCGAGGTTGCGGAGAGGAGCTGTGGCATGCGCTGTCATCTCCTCTTTCAGCAACGCAGATGCTGCTTTATCCTTTGCCCATGCCTGTACGAAGAGCGTACCTCCGCCGCGCCCGCCAGTGGATTGCGAATCGCGGCCTTCTCGGCTTTGCCGAGATTGCAATACGACGCGCATGGTACGCTTTGCTGCGACGGCCCATCTCCGGACAGGTGCGCCCTGAAACAGGGCCGCACCCTTTCGACGTAACTCATGGTGTGGATACAGCGGGGCTGGTCTTCGGTGAGTCGTTGTTCGGCGGTCGTGGACGTAGGACAGACCTGCACGGCGCGTACTACTGGGTGACGGGGTATTACGGTGTGACGCCGTCAGCGTTCAGTGCAGCGCTGGCCCGGCTGGATCTGCAGTGGTCGCGCTTCAGCTTTGTGGATGTCGGTTGCGGTAAGGGCCGGGCGCTGTTGCTGGCTTTGGCGCATCCATTTCGCGAGGTGGTGGGTGTGGAACTTGCGCCTGCGTTGGCGGCGGTTGCCGAAGCCAACCTGGCGAACTTCACGGCTGCATGGAAGCAGCCTGACGTGCCTGCACGCGTGATCGCCGGAGACGCCACTCAGTTTGAGTTGCCGGCTGGTCCTCTGCTGCTTTTTCTTTACCACCCGTTTGCCGGCCCCGTGATGAAGCAATTCCTGGCGCACGTCACGGCAGCAATGGAAGCTGAGCCACGCGAGGTGTACCTACTGTACGCGAACCCCGAGTTGGCTCCAGCGATTCTGGCGACACAGGGTTTCGAGCAGCTCTGGCGTGATGTGTTCCCGTTCAACGAAGAAGAAATGAGGGCGGACCGGTTCGGCTCAACCTATGAGCAGATTGCTGCGTTTCGACTGAGACCACCTGCGTTCCGATCAAGCCACACGCGGTAGATGCCCCAGGCGGCAGCGGTGCAATTATCCATGATGCGGCCATCAAGCAGCATGGACTCGAACTCGACGACGGGTACTCGATGCACCGTCATGTCGTGCTCTTCGTCATCGCGATCCGTCTCACCTTCGCTCAGGCCCTCCGCGAGGAAGACATGATGAAGCTGGCGCATCACCCCGTAGCCGATCCACAACGAGGCGAGCGGCGTCATGCGCTCCGCACTCAGTCCAGTCTCTTCGCGAAGTTCGCCGCGAGCCATCTCTTCAGGGTTGGCGTCAGGCAGCTCCCATCCGCCCTGCGGCAGTTCAAAGTAGCTGCTCCCGACGGTGTAACGAAACTGGCGCACCAGCCAAACGTGATCCTCCGCGCCTTCGCGCACCACCGGAATCACAATACACGCGGGATCTTTGTCCACCACGCCGTAGATGCCTCGCTGACCATCGGAGCGCTCAATCACGTCTTCACGAACGCTGGTCCAGGCATTGCGGTACACCTCCCGGCTGCTGATTGTTCTTATGGACACACAACCTCCAAAAGTTAGCTGGCCTGCAGAATTGCCAAACTCATCTTCGGCAACTGCACCTGTTCCGCTTCGATGACGATGCCTACGGTGGATGCTAGTGCGAGGCGTTCACCGCGGAGCAAGCTATCAGTGACGGGCTCACCAAGGTTCATGAGGACGCGAACCACACCGCGCTGCATGGTGAGCACCTTGCCGTCGCTGCTGCAATTTACCAGGGTATGGCCAAAATCTCCGTCGTTGAGATCCATGCAGGAACGCCGGAAGCGAATGACTTCTTTGGTCCATCGCAGCATCTCATCGTGCTTGCCTTCGTTGACCTCTGACCAGTCCAATTTGGAACGCTCAAAGGTCTCCTCAGCTTCGGGATCGGGCACCTCGTTTTCATTCCAACCAAAGGCGGCGAAGTCCCGCTTGCGGCCTTCGGAGACAAGGCGGCGCATCTCCTCTTCTTCATGATCGGCGAAATAGAGAAACGGTGCGCTGGCGGCGAACTCTTCTCCCATCCACAACATCGGGATAAAAGGCGCCGTTAACGTAAGACCAAGGGCCACCTTGGAAGCCTCTATGCCGACAAGATGTTCCAGGCGTTCACCTGCGGCACGATTGCCGACCTGATCGTGGTTCTGGATGTAGCCGAGAAAATGGTGAGCAGACAAATTATCTACGGGACGACCGTGAGTATGGTGGCGATATCTGGAGTACTTGCCGTCATAGACAAAGCCCGCGCGCAGCGACTTGACGAGATCGTCCATGCTGCCGAAATCGTCATAGTAGCCGCGGCCTGGGTCGTTCCATAACAGTGTGAACAGCGCATGGTGGAAGTCATCGCTCCATTGCGCATCCATGCCGTAGCCATGGGCCTCCCGAGGCCGCACGAATTTCGGATCGTTCAGATCGCTTTCTGCGATCAGCACATAGCGTTTGTTGAGCATGGTGCCGAGACGCTCCACCTCAGTGGACAATTGCTCCATGAAGTGCACGGCTGACCGATCGATGTATTCATGCGTGGCGTCGAGACGCAGGCCGTCGCAGTGGTAGTCGCGCAGCCACATCAAAGCGTTATCAAGAAAAAAACGCCGCACCTCATCGCTGCCGCCTTCATTGAAGTTTACGGCCGCGCCCCATGGCGTGTGGTATTTGTCGGTCAGGTAGGAGCCAAACTGATTGGTGTAATTACCTACAGGGCCGAAGTGGTTATAGACGACATCCAGCACAACGGCCAGATTCTTCGCGTGGCAAGCGTCGACGAAGCGCTTGAGAGCGTCCGGTCCCCCATATGGTTCGAATACGGCGAAGAGAAAAACACCGTCATATCCCCACCCGCGTCCACCCGCAAACTCATTCACCGGCATCACCTCGATGTGGGTCACGCCTAGGTCCACAAGATGATCCAAATGCTGGATCGCTGAATCAAAGGTGCCTTCCTGGCTGAAAGTGCCGATGTGCAGCTCATAGAGGATACCGCTGGAAAGCGGCGGCGTGTGCCAGTGAGCATCGGTCCATTGGAAGGCGTCCTGGTCATAGGTCCTTGAAGAAGCATGCACACCTTTGGGCTGCCACAGGCTGCGTGGATCGGGAAGCGGCGTCCCCTCGTCGTCCAGCAGAAAGGTGTAATCCATACCGGGAACGGCATCCTCCACCGCAAGTTGCCACCAGCCGCGGTCGCCGGGACCGTTCATTTCCATGGGCGCACGATCTCCCAAATTTAACTGCACCTGCTTTGCACGCGGCGCCCATACCTTGAACTCATACATCAACTCTTCTCCTTGGCACGTTTCATCTATTTGGGGCATGTTCTTCTAGTGCGCGGCTATTGCTCGCGCACGAACAACGCCACCGGAAACTCTTCGAGCAGCGTGGCCATGGAACAGCTGCCCTTATGTCTGTTGCCGCTCAGCCGGTTTACCCACGTGCCCGCCGGGAGCTGCAAGGTGGCATCGGCCGTGCGCTTGTTCAGCAACCAGCGTGGTGCAACAGTGAGCACGTCCTCACCTCGCAGGTAGGCAATGACGCGCTCCCTATCAGGGCCACCCGCATAAAGAGGATGGTAGGCAGCTTCTGAGCCGAACCACTCCGGATGCTCCTTGCGTAGTTGCAGTGATTGCTGCACGACCCAGAGCTTGGGTAAGCCATCCTCCATGCGGTCGAGAATGCCCTTCGCATCCAGGCCTTGCAGTTGATCCAGAAACTGAGCACGCCGCGTGTAATCGACAGGTCGACGGTTATCCGGGTCCACGAGAGAAAGATCCCACAGCTCTCCGCCCTGGTACATGTCCGGAACACCTGGCGATGTGTGCTTCAGCAAGGTCTGTACCAGTGAGTTCACGCGGCCCGCTTGCAGGATGCCGGTGACAAACTTCTCAAGATCCCTGGTGAAAGTTTCATCCTTCAACAGGGCTTCCATGTAGGTGTTAAGTTCGTCTTCAAACTCGGCGTTATTTGCGACCCAACTGGTTCGCAGCTTGGCCTCGCGCATGGCCTTCTGCATGTACGTGTGAAGACGGTCAAAGGTAAGGGGCCATGCGCCGATAAGGGTTTGAAAGAGAAACCACTCGGTGCCCGGATCCACTTCCTTGCCGCGATAGCTGCCGGTCATGTCGTGCCAGCGACGCACGGCATCGGCAAAGGCCTCGGGATCTTCGCTGAGCACCGCGAGCCGGGCGCGTACATCATCGGAACGCTTGGTGTCGTGGGTGCCAAGCGACGTCATCGTGTACGGAAACGTGCTCTGCATCTTGCTGTTGTACTCATGGAAGTGCTCCAGCGAAAAGCCGCTGCAAGCCGGATTGCCGCCCACTTCATTCAGCGCGACCAGCCGGTTATAGCAGTAAAAAGCGGTATCTTCCACGCCTTTGGCCATCACCGGGCTGGTGAACTGCTGAAAACGCAGAACAAACTGCGCTTCCCTGTCGCCCTGCACCTTGCCCTGTAAGACATCCCGCATGAAGTCGAATAGCTGCCCATCGATATCAAGCCGATTGTCTTTCGCGCACTCGGCGGCCTTGCCGATGATTTCAAGATCTTCTTCGGTCACTTCTCGGCGGCCCGGAACGATGTAGGTGCGATAGATCGAAAAGCAGGAGGCAAACTCTCGAATCGCGCGGCGAATTTCAGCCCGGGTGAAGTCACGGAACTCCCGATTTTCTTCACAAATTTCCACAAACATGCTGGCCAGACGATTTACGTCGGAACCGAGCGCTTCCTGCGTCACGTTGAGCTTTTTGTCATGCGCGGTGGCGGGAAACGTCGCGGCATCGCCGGTGTAGTCGCAATAGAGCTCACCCATTCGAAGGAGGCCATCACTGTTTACCAACAAACCGATGGCCTGGTTCATGAAGTCATAACCGCTGGTGCCTTCAATGGGCCAGTCCTCCCGCAGCCACTCGCCGGGCTCAAGGATCTTTTCGCCGATGATCCAGGCCTCCGGCGCATGTTGACGGAGGCGCTGCAGGTACTGCAGCGGATCGCGTAAACCATCAGGGTGATCGATCCTTACGCCATCGAGAATACCCTCATGCAGCCACTTCAAAATCAAAGCGTGGGTTTCCTCGAAGACATACTCACGCTCCATGCGCACACCGATCAGCGTATTGACATCAAAGAAGCGCCTGTAGCCAAGCTGCTGATCCGCCGTCTTCCAATAGGCGAGGCGATAGTTCTGCTGCGCCAAGAGTTGGTCAAGCGCATCGGGATCGGCGTTCATCTCTTCCAGAACGGCATCGATCTGGCGGCAGGTGTTGCCCTCCTCCGCGCAAAGACGATCCAACAGGCTATTGAGAACGCGCTTATCGCGATCACGCGCATTCAGCTTCCAACGGTCCCACTCCTCCGCCGAGGGTAAGCGCCCAAAGCTGGCGGAAAGAAAACGTAAGGTGTCGCTACCGGCGCGGTCCGCCGCTTTGGTGAGGATCAATGGCATCGTGGTTGGAGACACCGGCAGCGGTTGGCCGGAGGCCTCGATCGTGAAACAGGAGCCCTGACGAGCAAGCTTGACACCACCGTCACGGAGAACCCGGCCATACTGATCGCCAAGGATAGGCACAAGCACCTTTTCACGCAAACGCTCTTCGGAAGAGTGCCAGTCAATGTCGAAGAAGCCCGCATAGCGGCTGTTTGTACCGTTCTCCAGGACATCCCACCAGAAATGATTCTGGCGGCCAAGGCTCATGTGATTAGGAACAATATCCAGAACCTGGCCAAGACCGGTCTCACCCAGCGTCTTGCAGAAGCGTGCATGTGCTTCGGCGCCGCCCAACTCTTCATTCACCTTGCGGTGGTCCACCACGTCGTACCCGTGCATGCTGTGCGGCGCGGCCTGCAGATAGGGAGAACTGTACACATGCGTGATGCCCAACTGTTTCAGGTAGGGCGCGATGGCCGCAGCCTGGTCGAAGCCGAAATTTTCGTGTAGCTGCAACCGGTAGGTTGAGGCTGGAACTCGCGCCATGGGTCCTGCTCCATATGCTGCAGATGGGGGAAGAAGCACGACCGCACGACTGCGATGCGAGCGTCCCGTGCTCTTCGTCCGATGTATGTGCGGATAGAGTCCCCACGCGAAGCGGGAGGTTGTATCCGGAGCTGTGCGTTAGGGCTCAGATGCCGAAGCGGCCTGAGGTTTCCATTGCCCGGAGAGGGTGAACGCGGCATTGACGAGGGCCAGGTGGGAGAGAGCCTGGGGAAAGTTGCCCAGCATGCGTTTCTTTACCGGGTCATACTCCTCGCTGAGCAGACCTGTGTCGTTGCACAGCGAGAGCAGTCGCTCAAACAGGCGCGTTGCGTCGTCAACCCGGCCAAGCAGATGCAGACACATGACCATCCAGAAACTGCAGGCAAGAAAGGCGCCTTCGCTGCCCTTCAGTCCATCCCTGCTCTTGCCCGTGTCGTAGCGGCGGACCAAACCGTTGGACGTGAGGCCTTTCTCGATCGCTTCGATGGTTCCTTTCATACGCGGATCGGTGGCCGGCAGGAAGCCTACGAGGACGAGAAGAAGGCAGGAGGCGTCCAGCACCTTTGACCCGTAGCTCTGCACAAACGAGTTCATTCTTTTGTTGAAGCCCTTTTTAAGGATCTGCTTCCGCAGCATGTCGCGGTTCTTGCGCCAGCGTTTTATGTCGCCATCCCCGTCGTACTGCTCATAGTGCTTCACCGCCCGGTCGAGCGCGACCCAGGCCATGACCTTGCTGTACACGAAATGTTGACGACCGCCCCGCACCTCCCAGATGCCGTCGTCGGGCAGCGGCCAGATCTTGCACAGGTGATTGATGAGAGAGGCCTGGAGCTCCGTGGAGGGCGCGCGCAGGTCGTTGTCCACCTGAGGTGTGCGGTCAAGCGCAACGGCGACCTCGCCGAAGACATCGAGCTGAAACTGTTCCGAAGCGGCATTGCCGATGCGCACAGGGGAGGAGTTTCCGTAGCCGGGGAGCCAACCGGCAGTCCACTCCTGAAGACGGCGCTCGCCGCGGATGCCATAAAGACTTTGCAACTGGTCGGGAGATCCTGCGATGGCGCGCAGCAGCCAGGTGCGCCAGCAAATAGCCTCCTCATCATAGCCGGCGACCATGAGGATGAGCAGACTGAAGGCGGTATCGCGCAGCCAGCAGTACCGGTAGTCCCAGTTGCGTTCCCCGCCGATAGCCTCGGGAAGACCGGCAGTCGGGGCGGCGATCATGCCACCGGTGGGATCAAAGGTAAGCGCCTTAAGGGTAAGCAGGCTGCGCTGCACGAGACGCCGGTAGGGTCCGTTATAGGTAGACTTGGCGGACCACGCAGACCAGAGCTTTTCGGTGTCCGCTAGTTCCTTGTCCACCTCAACCGGGGTAGGAAGGTGTTCGGTAGAGCTGCCGTAGGTGAGGGTGAAGCAGGCTGTTTGCCCGGCGACGACGGTCCATTCCGAAGTTGTCGTCAGGTGTTCCCCCTTCAGCGTGGGGACGGTGCCGGTAGCGCATTGCGACCGCAGGACCGTCAGATTCGGACCGGCAATGGCGCGCACCTCCGAGTCCCCCCGGGTGACCCACGGTACGGTAAGGCCGTAGTCAAAGCGCAGGGCGAGATCGAGTCTCATCTTCACCGCGCCTTTGATGCCGCGCACCATACGGATCACGTCAGAGTGCGTTCCTCGCGGGGGCATGAAGTCGACGAGCTGCACCTCACCCTCTGCCGTGGTGAAAGTGGTTTCCAGGATCATGGTCTCGCCCTGGTACCGGCGGTTGGTTTCGAGCACTTTCTCCTGCGGGCAGATGCGCCAGAAGCCGTTTTCCCTGGTTCCCAGCAGCGCGGCAAAGCAGGCGGGAGAAGAGAAGTCCGGCCAGCAGAGCCAGTCAATGGAACCCGTAATGCTGACCAGTGCCGCGGTCTGCAGGTCGCCGATCATCGCGTAATCTTCAATGCGCCCCGCATGGAGCGGCAACTTTGATTTTCCGAATCCTTCGGGCAAGAGCCCTCCTCGTACCTTCGTTCAGCGCATCCAGGCGAGCCGCCGACAACCACCCCGTTGGGTGGTGCATCCCTCCACTAAACTCGGGGAGTTCGATGGGACTCGAGGGCAGATTCTGGAGCACTCAGCATCTGATGCAGCGCCGGTCCGGAACGACGGCCAGGGTATTATTACCCCAGTAAACAGGTGTTCCAGCGCAACCGGAAAACCCATCCGGGAAACGGAAAGGCGGTACTGCATGAAACCGATTGAAGGCCGCCGGCGGGTGGTGATTGAAGAAGTTGAACCGCAGATCAACGGTGGACGGTATCCCGCCAAGCGCGTTTTAGGAGAACAGGTTGCGGTTACGGCCGCGGTGTTTTCCGACGGGCATGACCACGTAGGCGCAAGGCTGCTGTATCGGCACAGTTCCGAACAGAAATGGCGGGAAACACGGTTCGTCGCGCTGACCAACGATCTCTGGACAGCCAGTTTTTCCGCCGATCAGCTCGGGACGTGGATGTTCACGGTGGAGGGCTGGGTCGACCATTTTGACACCTGGATCGACGATCTCGGCAAGCGGCTGGCGGCGCAGCCGGACCCCCATGAGCCCACCCAGCAAATCTCGGAGCCCCAGGACATTCCGTTGCAGTTGCTAATCGGGGCCCAGCTGCTGGACGAGGCCGGCGGCCGGGCGAAAGGAGCGGATGCGAAGCGTTTGAAGGCGGGGGCGGCGCAGTTGCGGGCGCTGGCGGCGGAGAAACGGCCATTCTATGAGACACCGCTAGCCGAGGAGATGGTCGCCCTGGCAGCACGGTACCCCGATCTTCAACACGCCACGCGCTCCGCCGCGGAGCTGCCGATCTGGGTGGATCGCGAACGAGCACGGTTTTCGGCATGGTATGAGTTGTTTCCGCGCTCGTGCGGTGTCAGTGATGCCGTGCATGGCACGCTGCAGGACGTCATTTCGCGGCTCCCTGAAATAGCCGCGATGGGTTTCGACATCCTGTACATGCCGCCCATCCACCCAATCGGCATGCAGTACCGCAAGGGCAAGAACAACAGTGTGACAGCGCAGCCGGGCGAGGTGGGCAGTCCCTGGGCGATCGGCGGCGCCGAGGGTGGTCACACGGCAATCCATCCCGAGCTGGGCACAATTGAAGATTTTCGTGCGTTGGTGGAGGCTGCCTCGGAGCAGGGCCTGGAGCTGGCGCTGGACATCGCCTTCCAGTGCTCGCCGGATCATCCCTGGGTAACCGAGCATCCCGACTGGTTCAGAATGCGGCCGGATGGGACGATTCAGTACGCGGAAAATCCACCTAAAAAGTACCAGGACATCTACCCGATCAACTTCGAGTCCGGGGACTGGCGCGGGCTCTGGGAGGCGCTGTACGGGGTGTTTCAATTCTGGGTGGAGCACGGGGTTCGCGTGTTTCGCGTGGATAATCCGCACACCAAGGCACTGCCATTCTGGGAGTGGTGCATCGCGGAGATTCATGAGAAGACGCCGGAGGTGATCTTTCTGGCGGAGGCCTTCACGCGGCCGCACGTGATGTACTCACTGGCCAAGGGCGGCTACACGCAGGGCTACACCTACTTCACATGGCGCAACACAAAGGCTGAGTTGGAGGCGTACTTCGAGGAGATCTGCAATGTGCCGGTACGCGATTTCTACCGGCCCAACGTGTGGCCAAATACACCGGACATCCTGCATGAGCAGCTACAGGTGGCGGACCCGGCGGAGCGGCAATCCATCTTCAAATCACGGGCAATCCTGGCAGCGACACTGAGTGCGAACTGGGGAATCTATGGGCCGGCGTACGAGCTTTGCGAAGGGCGCGCGGCCAAGCCTTCGCCGGGCAAAAAAGGCTCGGAGGAGTACCTGGACAGTGAAAAGTACCAGATTCGTCATTGGGACCATACCGACCCGATCTCCATCGCTCCCCTGCTGACGCAGCTGAACAAGATCCGCCACGCGCACAAGGCTTTACAGAGCAATGAGGGGCTGCACTTCCACCCGACGCAGAACGAACAGGTCATGTGCTATTCCAAGACCAGCACGGATGGCGCCGATGCCGTGATCGTGGCGGTGAACCTCGATCCCAAAGCGGAGCAGACAGCGTGGATAAGACTGCGGCTGGACTGGCTGGGGCTGCCGTGGGACCAGGAATTCGCGGTGGAAGATCTGCTCACCGGTATGCGTTACACCTGGAAGGAATGGAGCTATGTGGCGCTGAAGCCGGACGGGCCCGCGCATATTTTGCGGGTGGTCCCGTCGGACTCCTCCCCGATCCCGCGCAGCGCTGCGGCAGTGGATGCGTAAATAGCCTCGGCAGCAGCCGTTGGGTTACGGTTCGAGAGCTGCCTTGAGCGCGGCCTGCACGTGAATGGCCGTGGTGTCGAAGAGGGGCACGGGCGAATCCTCCGGGCCCACGAGCAGCATGATCTCCGTGCAGCCAAGGATGATGGCCTCGGCACCGCGCTCCACGAGTCTGCCGATGATTTCACGGTAGAGGTGACGCGAGGCATCCAGCGTCTGACCGAGGCACAGCTCAGAAAAGATGACCTGATGCACACTTTGGCGATCGGCCTCTTCGGGGATAAGCACATGGAGGCCGTAATCGCGAGCCAGGCGGGCGCGGTAGAACTCCTGCTCCATGGTGTATAGCGTGCCGAGCAGGCCGACGCGCCGATGGCCCGCCTTGTGCACACGGGCGGCCGTTGCGTCGGCAATATGGATCAGCGGAATGGAAATGGAGGCCTGCACCTCTTCCGCCATGCGGTGCATGGTGTTGGTGCAGATCAGCACCAGTTCGGCCCCGGCGTCTTCGATGCGCCGGGCGCAGTCGACCATTTTTGCGGTCAGCGCCGTCCAGTCTCCCGCGCGCTGCAGAACGGCAATCTCCTCGAAATCAACGGAAAGCAGCAGGCAGGGCGCAGAATGGAGCCCGCCGAAGCGGGCACGAACCGTTTCGTTGAGCAGCCGGTAGTACTCCGCGGAGCTTTCCCAGCTCATGCCACCGATGAGGCCGATGGTCTTGCAACGCATACCGTACTCCGTGTTGCCGTGATCCGGCGTAGTCTTTGAGAATACATCGCTGACCATCACCTCGGCGGCAACCCGCATCCAACCGCACCAAGAACCGACGAAAGGTCGAGCGAAGCGTGAAGAAAGCCTGCAGTGCAACGGATCCACTTTGGTACAAAGACGCAATTATTTACGAACTGCACGTGCGTGCCTTTGCGGATTCAAATGGGGACGGCATTGGGGACTTTCAGGGGCTGATTAGCAAGCTTGATTACCTGCAGGACTTGGGTGTGACCTGCCTTTGGCTGCTGCCGTTCTTTCCTTCGCCTTTGCGCGATGACGGCTACGATATCGCCGATTACCTGAATGTGAATCCCAGCTACGGCACCATCGACGACTTCAAGCAGTTCATGGACCAGGCCCATGCCCGGGACATGCAGGTCATGATCGAGCTGGTGATCAACCATTCCAGCGATCAGCACCCCTGGTTCCAGGCGGCGCGCAACGCCCCCAAAGGTTCGCCCGAGCGCGAGATGTATGTCTGGAGCGACACGGACAGCTTGTATGACGGTGTGCGCATCATCTTCACGGACACGGAGAAATCCAACTGGACGTGGGATGAGGTAGCGCAGCAATATTACTGGCACCGCTTCTTCTCCCACCAGCCGGATCTGAACTTCGACAATCCACGCGTGATGGAAGAGGTGCTGAACGCGATGCGCTTCTGGATGGACATGGGTGTGGATGGATTGCGGCTCGACGCCATTCCTTACCTTGTCGAGCGCGATGGAACCAGCTGCGAAAATGTTCCCGAGACCCACGATCGCATCAAGGCGATCCGCGCGGTGATCGATGCGGAGTATGAGAACCGGCTGATTCTGGCAGAGGCGAATATGTGGCCTGCCGACGTGCGCCCCTATTTTGGCGATGCTGATGAGTGCCACATGGCCTTTCACTTCCCGCTGATGCCGCGAATTTATATGGCCGTTCGGCAGGAGGATCGTCTGCCGATCACCGACATCATGGCGCAGACGCCGGAGATCCCGCCCAGCTGCCAATGGGGCCTTTTTCTGCGCAATCACGACGAGTTAACGCTGGAAATGGTGACGGACGAGGAGCGGGATTACATGTACATGGCCTACTCGGCCGACCCGCGCATGCGCATCAACGTCGGCATCCGGCGACGGCTGGCGCCGCTGCTCGACAACAACCGCCGCCGCATCGAGTTGCTGAATTCCCTGCTGCTGAGCTTTCCGGGAACGCCGATTATGTATTACGGCGATGAGATCGGCATGGGCGACAACATCTACCTCGGCGACCGCAACGGGGTGCGGACGCCGATGCAGTGGAACTCGGACCGCAATGCAGGGTTCTCAAAATCTGTTCCCGCCAAGCTGTACTTTCCCGTGATTATGGACCCAGTTTGGGGCTACCAGGCGATCAACGTGGAGGCGCAGCAGGGCGATCCGTCATCGCTGCTGCACTGGACGCGCAACATGATCGCGCTGCGCAAGCTGTTCCGTGTCTTTGGCCGCGGCACGCTTGAGTTCCTCCACCCGGAAAATCGCAAGATTCTGGCCTATGTGCGCGCCTACCAATTTGAGGACGGACACAGTGAGACGGTGCTTTGCGTAGCCAATCTCTCGCGGTTTGCACAGCCTGTTGCGCTGGATCTGGCGAAATTCACAGGCCAGCAGCCAGTGGAAATGCTCGGCTATGTGTCTTTTCCCGAGATCGGCAAGAGCCTGTACCCATTGACGCTGGCGCCCTACAGCTTCTTGTGGCTCGAACTGCAGGAAGGCCGGGCTGTACCCGAGGCACCCGTGATGGAGTCCCCTTCGGAGATTTTGATGGAGCGCCTTGGAGAAACTTCGCCCACGCCGATGAACGCGTTGGGACGCATGCTGAGCGAGTCAGGTCAGGCACTGCTGGAGCAGGTGCTGCCAGGCTACATCGCGCAACGCCGCTGGTTCGGCGGCAAATCGCGCACCATTCGTTCCACACACATGGCCTCCGTTACACCGTTGCCTGGCGATGAAGCAGCGCTGGCCGCCGTGAACGTGGTGTATGACGACGGTACCGCCGACCTTTATCAGCTGCCGCTGGCCATGGCTACCGGAGGTGAGGCCGAGACACTGCGCGAGACCGCACCCGCGGCGGTGATTGCAACGATGAATCGGCCCCAGGGTCCGGTTACCCTGTATGACGCCTCGGCAAACGCCGGTTTCCGGGGTGCGCTGCTGACAATGATCGCGCGGGGCTCCGAGATTGCGATCAATCTGGGAGAGTCGGCGGCGAGTCTTTCCGCCACAAAAGCTGTCGGCTTTGACGGCAGCGACCTGCTTGAGCTTCCCTCAAGAGTCGGCTCGGTGGAGCAATCCAATACGAGCATTCTGTTTGATGAAAAGGCGATTCTGAAGCTGTTCCGCCGGTTGCGCGCGGGCGAAAACCCAGACGTAGAGGTCACCCGCTTCCTGACCGAGGTGGGCAAGTATCCCAACGTGCCGGCCTACCTGGGTGATCTGCACCGCACCGACGACGGGACCACATTGGCGTTTTTGCAAGCCTTCGCGCCCAATGAGGGGGATGGCTGGGCGTGGACGCTGGAGGAGCTGGACCGGTTCTTTGACTCCGTCTCGAACTGCCCCTTGCCGAAGGATGAAGGAGTTTTGGCCACGATCGGCCAGCCACCACAGATTTCGCACGAAATCGAAGAACACGCCGGCCTTTTCCTGGATGCGGCGCAGCTATTGGGACGGCGCACGGGCGAGTTACATGTTGCCCTGGCCACCCCCACAGACAACCAGGCGTTCAGCGCGGAACGCTTCAACCAGCACGGTCTCGCAGGGGAACGCGACCGGATCGCCTTGCAGGCGGGCGAAGCGCTAGACGCTTTGGCAAGTGCGCTCGACCGTCTGCCAGAGGAGGTGCGTCTTCTGGCAGAGCGTCTGCTCCAAGCGCGGGACGGTGTCACGAAGCTGGTGGCCGGATTGGAGGGTGACCCGGCCAACTTCGGGCAGCGCATTCGCATTCACGGCGACTACCACCTCGGTCAGACCCTGCGCTCGCGATCGGACTTCATGCTGGTGGATTTTGAGGGTGAGCCGGCGCGGACGTTGGACGAGCGCAGAAAGAAGCAGTCTCCCCTGCGCGATGTGGCCGGCATGCTACGGTCCTTCAGCTATGCAGCGCAGGCCGCCCTGCAGCGCCACGCGCAGCGCCGGCCGGAGCATGGCGATGCGTTGCGTCCGTGGGCTGTGCTTTGGGAGCGGGCCAGTTCGGCGCGGTTTCTGCAAGGGTACATTGCAGCCATTGCGGTACGGCCAGAACTTCTGCCGGCCGCGCCGCAGGCACAGCCATTGCTGTCTGCTCTTCTTCTGGAGAAAGCGTTTTACGAATTGCTGTATGAATTGAATAACCGGCCGGGCTGGCTACCGATTCCGCTCAACGGCATTCTTGAGCTGTTGCAGCAGATGGCGGATCAACAGGCAGCGGGCGGCGAAGCGAACGACGATAAGCAAGGAGCGCGTTGATGGCCACTGTGCCCAATCTCGACCCGACGGTTCACAACGAGCGGCACTCTATGTCAGGCAGCCCTCCCTTGCTGGTCTGCCTGCCCTCGATGGCGAGCGAGGTGGCTTCGACGACGTTACAGTCCGTCGCTGCCGCGTTTCAGGGGCAGCGTCTGCTGGTGGCCTCACCCGATTACGCAACGGAACAGGCGGCGACGACCGAGGCACCGCACCTGGTTCCCTACTCCACGTCCCGCGGCGATGGCGAGTGGGTCTTGGGTGCTGACGACTATGTGGCCGCAGCGGACTTGGCGCGCGAACGGGGCGCAGCCCATGTGCTCCTGCTGGGGGCCGATGTCGCTTCGTTGCACCCAGCTGCCCTTCTGGCGATGCAGGAGAGCCTCAAAAGCGGAGCCGATCTCGCAATGCCTTCGTATCGGACAGCTACCGACGATGGCCTGGTGAATTCGGCGCTGCTGTATCCGCTGACCCGTGCGCTGTTTGCCGATGTTCGCTTTCCTCTGCCGCTTGACCTAGGGCTGTCCACGCGCATGCTGCAGCGTTTGTCCGGCGCAGCGAACCGTGTCATGCCGCAGCCGGAGGCCTCGCTGATCTGGCCTGTCGCGGAAGCGTCCGTTGCCGGTCTTACCGTGCGGCAGGTGGAAGGCGGACAGCGTATGCTGCCGCAACCATCGGAGTCAGATCTGAACGTCCTGTTTCCCGCGGTTACAGGATCCTTGTTCGCGGATATCGAGAACAAAGCAACATTCTGGCAGCGGGCTCGTGCATTGCCGACGGCACGCCCGGTCGCGCGAAGGGACGTTGCCGGATTGCCCTATACCGGCAATGATGAGATTCGTACGCTGGCCGAGAACTACCGTGTGGCCTTCAACAATCTGCGTGAGATCTGGTCTCTTGTGCTGCCGCCGCAATCGCTGCTGGCGTTGAAAAAATTGGCGACAAGCACACCGGAGAACTTCAGTTTTCTACCCGGGCTGTGGGCGCGCACCGTGTATGACTTTGCCCTCGCCTTTCACCTGCGTACACTGAACCGCGGGCATCTGTTGGGTTCTTTTACGCCGTTGTATCTCGCTTGGGTGGCCAGCTTTCTGCGCATGAGCGAATCCAGAGAAATTGCGGCGGCCGAGTTGCTGGAACTGACCGCGCAGGCGTTTGAACAGGAAAAGCCATATCTTGTGTCCCGGTGGCGCTGGCCGGACCGCTTTAACCCTTAGACGGCAATCCAGGCCACAGGAAAGGAAACGGGGATCGCGATGCTGCAAAGCTATGACCTACAAAGAGGATCTACGATGGGACCGCAGATTGAATTTGCGTTGAAGCAGTCGACCGAGCGTGTGGTGGGCGTGCTGGTGAATTTTCTACCCGGCGTCGTGGTGCTTCTGGTATCTGTCGTGGTACTGACAGGGCTGGGATGGCTGTTGGCTTCGGCCTGCCGGGCATTGCTGACGAGGCTGCGCTTTGATGAAAAGCTGGCATCGCAGCGGCTGCCGGGAGCCGTCACGAGCCTGGGCGACTGGTCGCCGTCACACTCGCCCACACTGTTGGTATCGCGCACCGTCCTCTGGCTGTGCATCATCATTGGGCTGGCCATCGGGATCACCGCGTTTGACGCGGCCTATGAGGCCAACTCGCAGGTAGAAATGTTTGTCCTGCCGTATCTTACGCACCTGATCGGGGCCATTCTGCTGCTGTTCTTCGGCGGTCTGATTGCCCGCTTTCTGTCGCGTTCGGTGCTGATCGGTGCAGTCAACGCGCAGCTGCAGTATGCACGTGTGCTTTCGCTTGGCATCAAGTGGCTGGTGCTTGTGTTAACCGCGGCGATGGCGCTGGACCACCTGCGCATCGGCGGGACGATCGTGGAACTGGCATTCGGCATTCTGTTTGGCGGCATCGTGTTTGCGTTGTCGCTGGCCGTTGGTCTGGGTTCACGCGATCTGGTCAGCCGGTCGATCGAACGGATCGAGCGACCTTCCGTGGTGCCCCAGCCGGAGGTTGCTCAAGCTGGCGAGCCGCTGACACCACGCCCGAAGCTCCGACATTTTTGATGTCGAGTGCAGCGTCAGGTCCTTTACCTCACTTAGAACGACCGGGCTGCCACCATCCAGATTGGGCTCCTCAACGTGCGCCCTTGCGAAGCCGCTTCAGGCTTGCGAAGCGTGCACGGGCTTTGGAGAGATCCTCCGGCGTGTCGATGTCCAAGGCATCTTCGCCTAGGTCAACCGAAGGCGCCGCTTGCAGGAGATCACGCGCGCCGCTGTCCCCTTCAAGACGGAGCAGTTCACCGAAGACGTGGCGAGGAAAATGCGCGGGAACGCCCTTGTGGCCGGCGTAGCCTGAGGCTCGCACCTCATTGCGGCGTTTGCTCAGGGCCTGAAGGTGCGCAGGCGTGATAAAGGGCATGTCGGAGGTGAGCACCATAGCAGAAGCTGCGTTGGTTTCCGCAACCGCAGCAATGCCCGCAGACACGGCCTGCCCCATACCTTCAGCCCAACGTTCACAGCGCACAATCTGAGCCTCCCGCAGATCACACTGGGCGATGATCTCCGCGGCGCGCGCACCCACCACGACGATTACCGGCGCAAGACCGGCCTCACGAGCGAGGCGCACCGCTCGTTCCAACAGGCGTTCCCCGCCCAGCTCCACCAGTTGTTTTGGCTGGCCAAGGCGGGTAGAAGCGCCTGCCGCAAGAATGATCGCCGCCACGCTCACAGGGCACACTGTGCTTGCACGTGTCGTCTGGCAGCGGAGGGGCCGCCGTGGGCTATCTGCTCGGCCACCATCTCCGGCGTCATACGGCGGGAATGCGGCAGTTTGCCTTGTGTGCAGGCCTGAATTTCGGCAATGGCGCTAAGAGCGATCGACTCGGCGCCGTCACCGCCCAGGTTCAATCCCACGGGTGAGAAGAGCCGCTCGCAGGCACGTTCCACACTCCAACCCAGGGTTTCAGCGGCGGTTGTGATGAGCAAGGCGCTACGATGACGGGAACCCAGCAAACCCAGGTAACGCGGTTCACACGGCAGCACTCCGGTAAGCCACTCACGATCCTGCTCATAGCTGTGCGTCATCAGCACGGCTGCATCCCTCCCCGTCGGACGCACACTGCCCAGGTGCTGGGCGACATAGACGGCTTCAGCTTGCGGGAAACGGTCCGCGCGTGCGAGCTGCGGACGGCCGTCGAAGACGAAAGTGCTCCAGCCGAGCAGGGACGCCATCTGCACCATGGGCTGCGCATCATCGCCGGCACCAAACAGAAACAGGCGCTGCGGTGAATCGAGCCGCTCGTGATACACCTCGTCGGCTGCCAGCGTCGTGGAACCAAAAAGGAGACGGCCCTGGGCGTCAGTGACCTGTCGATCCAGGGCAACGCTTCCTTTCGAAGGCAGCCCTGTTGCAACGTGGCGCGTTTCGCCGAGCAGCGAGGCCTCCAGCGCTTCCATCATGGCCGTAAATTCGGGTGTACCCGCAGGTTCCAGAAGCACAGAGACTGTCCCCCCGCAACCAAGGCCGTAGGGCATGTCTGAAGCGTTCTCAAACAACGTGGAATACCGTTCGAGCGCCGGACCGCCCCGAGTCAGCCAACGGGCTTTACGTACAATTTCAGCTTCAAGGCAACCGCCGGAAACGGAGCCGACATGCGATCCGTCCTCTCCAATCAGAATGCGGGCGCCGGGGCCGCGGTAGCTCGAGCCTTCCACCTTCACCAGGGTGGCGAGCGCCATGGCCTTACCGCTCTTCCACATCTTCACGATCCTTCGGCGTTCGATCAAGGCGATCCCTTTCTGGCTAGCTGCGGGGAGATGCAGATCTCGCCTATCAGCTTCTCACCTCTAAGCCCGAGGCGCTCAGTACATCACTGAAAGTTGAAGGTCTGGATGCCGATCCCTTGCTTCCTGCCACCGCGTCATAGATTGGACCAAAGTCTTGCGAAAGGCCTGCTGCCACGTGTGTAGCAATCATCGCTGCTTATGATAAATAGATGTCTGGCAGAGGCATTCGTCGCGTTACTCGCCTGAGTACGGAGATCGAGCCTGGATTGCGCTCCACAGTAAGCGCCAGAGGCGGGTGTTCGCTTCTGCTGGCCTCGGGTTTCTGCTAGACTCTGAAAGTCGGCGACGACGCGGCTTGCCGGGGCACCTCCCCATGTGCGGCTGCGAAGTTAACCGGGCCCTGGCAGGCAGCACGGGTTCGGGGCGTAGCGCAGCCTGGTAGCGCACCTGCTTCGGGAGCAGGGGGTCGGAGGTTCGAATCCTCTCGCCCCGACCATTCACATTCATCACATCTGCTTCCTGCTTGCGGTTCCCTCTTGAGAACTAAAGCCGGCTCTTGGCAATGGGCGCATGGTGATTGTCTCCTTGGCAGTGCATCGCTCATTTGTAGTCAATCGTTCATGGAAGCGAAGCGCGGCGGTTACGCAGCCCCGCACGCAACGGCAGCACCGTAGACTAGGGGCCTATGCAAGAAGTTCAGCTGACAGAGACGCAGGGGCAGCTGGACGTGCGCCGCAGGGAGCTTGTCTCTGCCACGGAGCACTTCGCTGACCGGCTTGCGGCAGCCCCGGATACGGCGGGCACCACCGCCCCCCGGGCTGAACTGCAGGAGCTGGCCGGGCTAGGGCTATTCAAGGCTCCGCTGCCCGTCGCCATGGGAGGCCTTGGACTGGGAACAGAGGCGGGAGGTCACCTGCTTCTGCTGCGCATTTTGGCGGCAGTGGGTGGGGCTGACCTTGCGCTGGGCCGTTTGTACGAAGGCCACGTGAACGGCCTGATTCTGGTAGCAAGCTACGGCAGCAGCCGGCAGCTGCGCTGTGCGGCCAAGGATGCCCATGACGGCAAGCTGTTCGGCGTTTGGAACACCGGCGAACGTGAGCCGGTCAGCATCGTCGAGGCATCCGCCGGAAGCGACATCTTGCTGCAGCTGCGGGGGTGCAAAAGTTTTGCCACCGGTGCAGCCTTCGTGGAACGGCCGGTCGTAACTGCGGAGTACCACGGCTGGCAGATGACCCTGCCGCGTCTGGATGGCAGTGCGGCGGTACGAGAGCTCCGCCTCGACCGCACCGCCTGGCAGCCGTTGGGCATGGAACGCTCGGAAAGCTACACGGTGGATTTCACGGGAATGCGGCTCCAGCCTGAAGATCTCCTGGGGGAGCCGGGCGACTTCTATCGCGATCCCCTCTTTCGTGGCGGTTCGGTGCGGTTTGCCGCGGTGCAGGCCGGTGCCTGCGTACGCCTGGCAGCGCTGTTTGCGCAGTGGTTGCGCGACCGTGGGCGCGGGGGCGATCCCTACCAACTGGCAAGGCTCGGTGAAATTACGCTGGCCGCGCAGGAGGCCGTGCTCTGGGTGGAACGCGCCGCCGCCGCGGCCGAGCTAAGCCTCTGGCCCGGGGCCGACGCCGAAGCCGCGCGCGAGATGAGTCAAGCGGCCAATCTGACGCGTCTGGCGGTGGAGCGGCTCGCGACCGCCATGATGCCGCGTGTGGTGGCCGGTGTGGGCGCGCATGGCCTGTTGCGGCCATCCCGCTTTGAGCGCATGCTTCGCGACCTCACCATGTACCTTCGCCAACCCAATCCGGATGGAACGCTGGCGGACGTTGGACGCCATGCCTTAGCGCAAACAAACCCTGCCGCTCTCCATGCCAGCCTGTGGCAAAGACAGGAGGACTGATGGCCAAGACACCGGAAGGATCTCTCCCACCACGCTACTTTGAAGACGTCTACGCATTTAAGAGCGACCCCTGGGACTTCACGAGCAGCGAGTATGAACGCGGCAAATATGCCGACACCCTGGCGCAGCTGCCGCGCGAACGCTACACCCGCGGCTTCGAGGTAGGGTGTTCCATTGGTGTGCTCACGGCACAGCTGGGGGCACGTTGCGATCGCCTGCTCAGCGTGGATGTGGCTGAAGCCGCGCTGGCGCAGGCACGGCAGCGCTGCGAGACCATGCCTCATGTGCAGATCCAGCGCCTGCAGATCCCCGAAGAGGAACCTACAGGCAGCTTTGACCTCATCGTTGTTTCCGAGGTTGGATACTACTGGTCAGCCGGCGATCAGGCACGTGCGATGACGTTGCTGGCCGCCCACCATGGAGCAGGCGGCCACCTGATGCTCGTGCACTGGACACCAGAGGTGCATGATTATCCGCAAACGGGCGATGCGGTCCACGATGCCTGGATTGCCCGGCCCGAGTGGAGCTTGCTACGGGATGAGAGGCGTGAGCGCTACCGTCTTTCTGTGCTGGAGAGAAAGCAAAAATGAGCCGGATTCAGCCGCGATACGCATCAATGCCGGCGCTGAGTGCTGCGATGGCGTCGAGAATCGGCTGTTCGCGTGCTCCTTTGAAAGTAGCGTCGATCAGACTGTCAGAGTCAATAGCGGCGAGAAAATCCGGTACGCTTCCCTGCTCCTTCACCGCCTGACCGGCCCAGCGGCGCCAATCAGCTGTGGGGAACTGGATGCCCGCGATGGAGCGGGCCGAGAAGGCTTGACGTAGACAGCGCAGGGTTTGAAAACGATGTGCCAGAAAGGCGGCGGATTGCACGCGGTGGGCGTCGTCGCTGGGCAGTTCGCTCCAGTTCCTCAGCTGCCAGGCAAGACCCACCTTGGCGCGCCCAGCTAAACGGCTTGACGTAAAGATGCGCACCGCAGGCTCATGCCGCAGGCGAAGACCAGCGCGGTGCACTCGATGCACAAAAGCGGCATCTTCCATCACAGAGGCCTCCGGCATACCGCCAGCCTGGGCGTAAGCCTGCGGTGTGAAGGCGAGCGAGGAACCGAAATGATGCTGGTGACGAGGCCAGGGATCGCCCGGCTGCGGATCGAGCAGATCCTCCAAGTGCGAGACCAGTTCGCCATACTGCCGGTCGCGTCCGTAGCAACGCCGCACATTGCCCGGCAGCTGCTCCACTTCGTCAGGGGCAAGTTCAATCTGGCCGCCAACGGCATCGGCACCTCCTTCCAGCGCCCGCAGATTCTGCGCGATCCAGTCCGGAGCCACGGTGGAGTCCCCATCTGTGCAAAGCAGCGCGGCAGGAGCCAGGCGCAGCCCCGCGAGGCGTTGCCATCCTGTATCGAGAAGGAGCTTTCGTGCCGTACCGGCATTGGCGCGATCCGGAGGCAGTGTGAGCTCGATGCAGTGCAGAGCAATGGCAGGATGCGCTGCCTGCCATGATCTCGCAACTGCAGCGGAGCGATCCGTGCAGTTGTTCAGCAACAGCAGAACTTCAAAACAGCGACTAGGGAGCGGCGCTCCCTGCAGATCGACCTGCTGCGCAAACGCATCCAGGCAGGCTGGGAGAGTGCTCTCCTCGTTGCGTGCCGGGATGGTTACACAAACACGGCAGCCAGGCGCGGCTGCACCGGAGATCAAACCGGCCGCGGGAGCATAGCTGGAGGCCGCGATCCTGGGCATGTCTCTCACCCTTCAGCCTCACTTTGCGCGTCCGAGCAAAGAGCGGAAGCAAACCAAGCCGCATTTGCCCACAAACGCTCACGACCTTGGTATCGCTCGCTGAAGGACGCAACCTGTGAAACGACGTCGCTGTCGATCTGCGAGTCATAGCATTCGGACACCCGACGTTTGCGCAGCGTGCTTGCAGAGGTGTCCGCAGGCTCAGGCAGGCCGAAGCAGGCCTCGAGCTCTAAACCGGTGGCCTTTACCCGCTCTTCGACGGTTTGCTCTGCGCCGGGCCGCGCGGCATACGGCAGATCTTCGTAGAAAGCGATCGGCAGAGCGGCATAAGGAAGCGATTCGAGGGAGGCCTGATGAACGATGCGATGATCGATGTGATTGCCGATCGCTAGCGGCAGGGCCACGGCGACCTGTCCGGGCTTTGCCTTTTCAGCGAGCTTCCGCAGAGCACCTGCAATACGGGCAACCGCACGGTCACCGGGCCGGATCTCCACCGTTAATACCTCATCCACGGAGTAGGAAAGACGCAGAGGCGCGTCCAATAGATCAAGGTCCGTAAACCGAAGCCGGCCGCCCGCAAGCTTGTTCCACGCCACATCCTCACGGCGGCGCACAGCAGAAACAAAGCTGCGCCTATCGTTGCCGTGCAGCGAGGCCACATCGGAGTAGGGCGCATACTCGCTTTGCGTGAAGCAGTTGAGCACCTCAACGCGATGACCGACGTTGAGCCAGAACTCAATCGTGAGCCCCAGCGAGAAGGCGGCATCATCTCGATGGGGCGATAGAACGACAACTCTCACGCCATGGTGAGATGCAAATCACCCGCGCAAAGAACAGAAGGAGATTTGAACTCCTTCTTCGAGTACCCAGTTCAGTGCCCAGCTCGGTACCTAGCTAGACACTTTTGACAAGCTGACGGCGTCCGCGCTTCGGCCCTGAACTGCCGTTACCAGCTTGGCTGGAAGCTTAGCCGCACTCATAGCGGTTACTTCTGTTTCTTCATCGACGATGTTGCGGAAGAGGTGTAGCGCTTGCGCCACGACCTGGTCCATGTTGAAGTATCGGTAGTTCGCCAGACGTCCGCAGAAATACACATCCGGGGTGGCCTCAGCCAGCTCGCGATACAGCTCGTAAAGACGGGTGTTTTCTGGGCGTGGAACCGGATAGTACGGATCGCCTTCGGCCATGGGGTACTCATAGACAACACTCGTCTGCGGGTGCTCCTGGCCTGTCAAATGTTTGAACTCCGTGACCCGTGTGTAAGCGTGGTCGTTGGGGTAATTCAACACGCCCACAGGCTGCAGCTGTTCCTGCTTGTGAGTCTCATGCTGGAAGCGCAGCGAGCGATAGGGCAGGCGGCCGAAACGGAAATCAAAGAACTCGTCAATCGGGCCGGTATAGATCATTTTGCGATACCCGTACTCGCCCACGATCTCACGATAATCCGTGCCGGTCATCACGGTAATCTTTGGGTTGGCTAACATCCGCTGGAACATGCGTGTGTAGCCTTCGAGCGGCATGGCCTGGAAGGTGTCAGAGAAGTAGCGGTCATCTCGATTCAAACGTACGGGAATACGGCCGGCGACGCTGCTGTCCAACTCCGAAGGGTCCATACCCCATTGCTTGCGCGTGTAGTTGCGGAAGAACTTTTCGTACAGTTCGCGGCCCACCTTGGAAACGACGATGTCTTCCGAGGTCCGAATCTCATCGCGGGTTTCAGCACGTTCCGCCAGAAACTTCTCCATCCCCTCCGCATCGAGATCCAATCCATACAGGGCGTTGATCGTGTCGATGTTGATCGGGATCGGCAGCAACTTGTCATCCACCGAGGCCAACACACGGTGTTCATAAGGCCGCCATGCGGTGAAGCGCGAAAGGTACTCAAAAACCTTTTCTGACGAGGTATGGAAGATGTGTGGACCATACGGGTGCACAAGGATGCCGTGATCATTGAACTCGTCATAGGCGTTACCGCCAATATGCGTCCTTTTGTCTACAACAAGAACGCGCTTGCCCAGAGCGGTAGCAAGACGTTCCGCAAGTACGGCGCCGGCAAAACCCGCACCAACGATAAGGTAGTCGAAAGTTTCCACGCTGGGCTTGGCCGGGTTGTAGCTCTTTACGTCAACGAGTGTAGAAACCTTCAGCGGGACGGTGCGCGCCGGGCGTACCCTCTCCATTTCGCCCTGCATGGCAGCCCAGATTGAATCCCAGGAAGACTCCGCTAGCTTTTCTTGCACCCGCTTTTGCCAGGCCGGATCTGCCTCCGCATTCAGAGCGGCGTCGATGGCCTGGACAAACGCAGGTGCGGTCGCGGCAATCTGAACCAGCCCGGTATCTCCATAATCATGAACCACATCGCAAATCGGTGTAGAGACAACACGCTTGCCGGCGGCGAGGTATTCCGGCGTTTTCGTGGGTGAAAGAAAACGCGTGGATTCATTCATAGCGAAGGGCAACATCGCCACATCCCAACCGGCGAGGTACACCGGCAGTTCGGCATACGTCTTGGCCCCGAGGTAATGCAGATTTTCCGCCTGGGGAAGATCAGCGGGATCAAGCTTTGCGACAGGGCCCAGAAGCACGAAATGCAAATCCGGACGAAGCTTCGCAACCTCGCTCAACAACGAGCGGTCGAAGCGTTCGTCGAGCACACCGTAGAAACCTACACGCGGATGTGGGATCGACACTTGGTCAGCCGGTTCGACCTGCGGCAGCATCGCCTGCTTGAAGTGATTCTGCTCGATGGAACTGGGGAAAACATGCACGTTCCGATGCTGTGAGCGCTTGTGTTCATAGAGGGAGCGTCCACCAGTGAAAACCACATCGGCGCGCCCGAACAATTCACGCTCATTCTCCAAGAGATTCGTGGGAGCTCCCGCAAACGCGGACAACTCATCCATCGCATCGAAGACCGTTACCTCCGGCTTGAGATGTCGAGTAAAATCCAAGGCCATCGGCGTGTAGAACCAAGCGTCGTAAGCGGTCACGCGGTGTTCAGCCAGGAATCTGTCCAGTAGACGACGTTGTAACGCGTCAGCGTCTTCGTTCCAAAGCACGTGTGGACGAAGCACACGTAGAGTGCCCGCTTCATCAACGTTCACCACCTCGAGGCTTCCCCCTGCCGGAACCTTGGCCGTCGCTGGATCGTGCCAGACCGGCTCTTCCCAGAAATAAACGGTGCGCGTGCGGGCAGCGCGGATCAGCAGGTGTTGCGGTCGCTGTGTGACAAAATGCCAGCGCAGGTGCGAAAACACCAGAAGGGTAGGGTAGTTTGCAATCACCTCTTGAGTTTGCTTCAACTGAGATTTGAAATACAAGGCAACTCCAGGACGCCATTTGGCGTACATCAGGCACGGACGACCACCTTGTCATTGGCTCAACACCGTTGGAGCCAAGAGGCAGACTTCGGGAATCATGCGGAGGACGTGCTTCCTGATTAGAAGCATGACAGGCCCCGCGAGTTTTCCCAACCACCTTCGGGTTCAGCGGCGGGTCATCTTTCGGCAGGGCAGATCAGCGGGAACACCACGCATGTTCTGTTGTGCGATCGACAAGCACCGAGCGCACACAATGCCGCGTCAATCGCGCGGATCAGTTTAGAAACATCGTTCGGTAGAGCGTGTCGCGCTGCACCGGCTTGAAGCCGGCGTCGCGAATGATGCGCCGAAGCTCCTCCTCTGTTGTGCAGTTGGAGGTCCCCGCAGCGCGAACGACGTTCTCCTCAAGCATCACGGAGCCCACGTCATTGCCGCCAAAACGCAGCCCCATTTGCAGCACTTTCAAACCCTGCGTGACCCACGAGCTCTGAACGTTGGCGATGTTGTCCAGATACATGCGGCTAATTGCCAAAGTTTTCAGGTATTCCACCGAGGTCGCTTCATCCCAGCCACGACCGCCTAATGCGGTATTATTGGGTTGAAAGCTCCAGGGAATAAAAGCAGTGAAGCCGCCGGTCTCTTCCTGCAAGCGGCGCACGACATCGAAGTGGTTGACGCGGTGCTCCACATTTTCCCCTACGCCAAACATCATGGTAGCGGTGGTGCGCATACCGAGCGCATGGGCAGTGCGATGCACGGAAACCCAATCCTCTGTGCGGCACTTCAAACGCGCGATGCGATGTCGCACCTCATCGTCGAGGATTTCAGCGCCGCCGCCCGGAATGGAATCGAGCCCGGCATCACGCAGTCGCATGATCGTGTCGCGCAGACTAATTTCAGAATATTCAGCGATCGCCAGGATCTCGGACGCCGAAAGGCAATGCAGCCAAATCTGGGGAAAACGCTGCTTAATGCCAGAAAATAGCGCTTCAAACCAGTCGATCTTGAGATCTGGATGAATGCCGCCTTGCATCAGCACACCGGTGCCCCCCATCTCAACAGTTTCACGCACCTTGTCGTAGATCGTGTCAAAGTCGAGGATGTAGCCCTCTGCGGCAAGTTTGCCCTTGAGCGGCCGGTAGAAGGCGCAGAAAGTGCAGTACTCGGTGCAAAAGTTCGTGTAGTTGATGTTGCGATCGATGATGTAGCTGACAACGCCTTCCGGATGCAGCTGGCGGCGCACCGCATCGGCTTCCATGCCAATACCGATCAGGTCATCCGAGTTGAAACAGTCCAGGGCTTGTTCGCGAGTGATCCCCATGTGTATAGTCTACGCCTCGGATCGCCGTTGAATCGCGAAGACCATGTCACCCACCAACAGCGGCAGCACAAAACAGGACGACGACTCACTGTCAGGTAAATCCTGAACCGTGCTGCAAATTTGTTCGCCACGGAGGGTATCCCAGGCGGTGAGGGTGTAGGTGCCAGGGGCGAGTGACGGAACGGAAAGCCGCAAGGGGATCGGACTGGCATGGCGATCCAGTTGACCATTCGGCAGCAGCGTATCGCGGCGCAGAAGGTACACCAATGCCTGATCCGCAGAGGCGCAACCAAAACGCGCCAGCTGCCCCGTTTGCACCACCTCTCCTGTTTCACCCGAAATGCAGAGATCCGCAGTGATGTTTACCCGGCGGAAGCGCCCCCAGTCGATGCAAGGCAGAAAGGCCGCAAGACCCCGCTGCGCAAGATGCATTCCCGGCGTAAGGCTGTGGACTTTGCGGTTAGGCCAGCGCATCCCGCCCCCGGCAGCACCGGAGGCCAGGTGCGCCCATTGCATGTGCCGGAAATACTCATCGTCAAAGGCTTCAGGCAGAGTGCGGCGGTGATCCTTGAAGGTATGGATGGGGCCGTGTTCGGAATCAAAAAAAGGCCGGCCATCTGTGATTTCCATGAGCGACTCCCGCACAATACGGCCCATGCCGATCGCCGCATCCACCGTATTTTGGGGATGGTCGATCGTGCCCTCTTCATAGATATGAATGGTGGCAAAATCGAGCGCGGGATGCCGATAGATTGCCGGTTCCATCCGCATCTGCGCGCGCCAACGCAGTTCAGGACCGAAGAGGGACACAGTTTGCGGATGCGATCGGCCGTACTTGCACATTTCAATACGGCGTAGATGGATACTGAGATCGTTGATGAACTCGAAGAAGGGGTCAGCACTCATTTCAGCCTGCGCGGGATGAATTTCATTCCACACATCCCAGGCAAAAAGCGCACCGGACCCGCCCCAACGCTCGGCAGCAAAGGCAAGACGAGCCTTGATGGCTTCACGGGTTTCGCGGCAGAGCAGAGCGCGTGACGGATGCTGCAGGGTGCCGCCATTCTTCACGCTGTAGGGATGGTGTTTGAACTTCAACCACATCCAGAAGGTGTCAAAGGGCGTCAGCAGGATACGCAGGCCGTGCTTTTCGCAAAGGGCGAACAGATCGTCCCAGAATTGAACGACGTTGCGAGACCACTTGCCGGGTGCGGTTTCAAAGTAACGGTGGCGTACCTGAGCGTACTCCAGCATGAGCCGCATACAGGTCACGCCGTGTGAGGCCAGCATGGCGAGGTGTGCTTCGACGGCGGGCACGTTTTTGCGGCCAAAAAGAGGGTTCAGTTCCCGCCAGCTGATCGCATCGTTTTGCCCGACCGGATGCCATGGCCGGCCATCCTCGGTTTGGAAATAGGGCGCGTTCGGTGTGCCCTCGATCCAGCGCAGGGCAACGTCGGGTGAAGCGATATGGAGCGGTGTACGTGTTTCCGGGGGCATGATATGTCGAACTCAGCCAATATCTTCGGCTATTTTGCGAGCGGCTGCGCGGGCATCACGAATCAGATCCGGCACGCCGACGCCCCGGTAGCCGTTGCCGAGCAGATCCAGCGAGCCCAATATTTCTACTCTTTTTTGCAAAACGATCATGCGTTCAGGATGACCGACCTCATATTGGGGCAGGCTGCGGGGCCAGCGTGCGACGGTCGTCATCGACAAATCGGGCAGGGGCAACGTCGGCAGAACCGCCCGGAGTTCGCGCCAGGCATTCTCGGCAATGACGCCATCCGGCTCTTGAGCCAGCGTGTCCGCCGCGGCGCCGCCGAAGAAGACCCGTACGATCCAGGCACCGGCCGGAGCCCGGTCCGGAAACTTCTGCGTGGTGAACGTGCCGGCCAGCAGCTTCGGGCGGCCTGGGACGGAAAAACCACTTTGCGGCACAAGGAAGCCGAAGCCGGGAGGGAGGCTAAGGGAGGCCGCCATCCGCGCCGGCCAGCAGAAGGTGGCGAGCACAGCAGAGCTCGCAGCCGTGGGGATGAGGGCGGCCATGGCGATGTCGACCTCCGCGAGCAAGCGGCACGTCACATCAGGGGAGGTGGCGAGCAGGAGGTGATCAAAGGGCACCATGCCGACTGCGCAGCTATTCAGATCAGGGGCCTCGAAACGCACCAGCCAGCCTGCGGCATTACGACGCAGGGCCGCGGCAGCCGTGCGCAGGTGCAGGCGATCGGGTGGCAGCGCGGCGACCAGTGCTTCGGGTAGCGAACCCATGCCACGACGCAGCGTGGTGAAGGTGGGTTGCGGGGGCTGGCCGCCGCGAGCAAGCCGCTGTCCCTGCAAAGCCAGGATCAGCGAGCCGTATTCCGCCTCCATTCTGACAAAAGCACCCATGACCGCGCGGACGCTGAGCCGGGCGACGTCGCCGCCAAAGACGCCGGACAGCAGGGGAGCGCCGATTTTCTCAAGAACCTCGTCCCCGAAATGACGACGGACGAAGCTGGTAATGGATTCATCCGATGGCGGAGCGCTGGCCTTCAGTTCGCCGGCGCGCTCGACCTCACCGGCATAGGCGGCCTTGGCCTCAGGCGAGAAAAGCGGCGAGGCCTCCAGCGTACCGAGATCCTCGGGCACCATCATCCGCATGCGGTCGGGCATGGCCACGAGCTCGCCGCGTAACCAGAGATAGGTTTTCTTGCCGGCGTCGTTGGACGAGACAATCTCATCGGCAAGGCCGAGGTCTTCGGCGAGCTCGCGGGCCCAGGGCTTTTCGGTGACCCAGGCGTCAGGACCGTCCTCACAGAAGAACTCGCCTTCGGGAGTGCTGTGGCGGGTAGTCCGAACGATGCCGCCCAGGCGATCCGAAGCCTCGTAGAGATGCCAATCGAGCGGTTTACCGGCCACACGACACAGCTCCAGCTCATAGGCAGCTGCCAGCCCGGCGATGCCACCGCCAAGGATCGCGATGCGCTTGCCAGCCATCAAGCGCCGGCGAGGGCCGGTGAGGGTGCGGGTTCCGGGAGTGGGTTGGAGCGAATCTCGGCGGGACTGGCCCAGGGGGTTGAGGGCAGGACCTCGTCTGTTCCGGTGCGGGTCGCGAGGACGTGCTCGATGGCCCGGATCAGGGTCTTTGAGTCGTTGAGACTTTCGGCGCGAGTTACCTCGAGGCCGATATCCCGACCGAAATCGCGGAAATTGATGTCGATGTCGTAAAGGATCTCGACGTGATCGCAAAGAAAACCAACCGGCTGCATGACCACTGCTTGGTGACCGGCTTCGGCAAGCGCCTTCAGGGTGTCTTCTACGGACGGACCGAGCCAGGGAGCGCCGGCGATGCCCTGGCTCTGGAAAGCGAAAAACCAGTCGCGCTCGGTCATACCGACCGCCGCGAGACGGCCGGCGATGGCCGCGGCGGTACCCTTGCACTCCACCGGGTAGGGGTCGCCTGCCGCGGCGATGCCGTAGTTCTGGATGCCTTCGGCGGGGGGTGGAGAACCGGGGCGGAGGGCTGCGCCGCGGGCGGCCTCCTCGGGCGTGGCCGGACGGATGGTGCGGCACGGGACGGAGTGGGCCGTGAACAGGACAGGCACGCGCTTCCCTGCCCGGGCGCAGGCCTCGGCCCAGGCCGGCCACATGCGCTCGGCAAAGGCGAGCGGCAGCAGAGGCTCATCAGCCCAGCCGGCGATAAAGGTGTACGTGAAGGGCTGCTCACCTGCGACGTAGATCTCGGCGAGCGCGGCATCGAGTGCGCGGCGGTACAGACCGGTCGAGGTGCGGCTGTTCTGCGGGGCGAGGCACAGGACGGTGGCCTCGGTCACCCCATCGGCCTTCATCTGCCGGACCACGTCGGCGATGTAGGGGTGCCAGTTGCGCATACCCACGTAGACCGGCTGGCCGAGCGCCTCAGCCAGCAGACGGCCCTGCAGCAGGGTCCAACGGGTGAGCGGCGGAGCCTCCTCTGGCCGCGGATGCTCCGGCAACGGCTCGTCCCGCAGACCGATTTCGGCGTAGCGGTGCTGCAGTTCTTCGACGACGTGCTGCGGCATGGGGCGGCCGTTGGTGACCTTGGCAAGGTATTCGGCCATCTCGGAGAGACGGTCGGGCGTACCGTGGGCCAGAAGGAGGATCGCGCCTTGGCCTTTGCCGGAGTGCTGTGTACCTGCCATGGCCTTATCGTATGCCTCCCTTGTACTTTTTGTGCAAAGTCTTGTTTCTGCCAAAGTTAGGTCTGTACTTTGCGTTGCGCCACGTAAAAAAGCCACCCGCCGGCAGAGCGCCGGATGGTGGCTTTGTTTACCCGAAGGCTAGCAGGCGTGTCAAGCCCGTACGGATTGCTAAGTATTGCTGCCCTTGGTGAAGAGGAGCTACAGATCCTCGGCTCCAATGGAGGAATACAGGGGCCTCTCCACTACGCTGACGGGGTCGACTTCGGTCGAGATGACACATCTGGGGACGAAGACCTGTGTGTCAATACACTTTAGTGCTCGGCGATGGAGTGCAGGCGCATGAAGTTGGTGGCTCCTGTGGTGGTGGCGGTGCCGGCGACGATACCGACAACCTGGCCGGGTTTAACGAAGCCCGCGCCTTCGAGCACGCCTTCGGCCACCTGCACAAGCGTATCGGTGCCTTCAAAGCGGCTGACGCAAATGGGGTGGGTGCCCCAGAGGAGCATGGTGCGGTTCACAACCGTCTCAAAGGGACTCATGGCGTAGATGGGCGCCTCGGGACGGTACTTGGAGAGCAGGCGTGCGGTGTTGCCCGATTCGGTGAAGATGGCAATAGCCGCCAGATTGATGTCCTGCGCGGAGTGGGCGACGCACTCGCAGATGGTTTCAGACACCGACAGCGTACGGCGCTGCCGGGCGACGGGCAAGCGCGGCGGCTCAAGCAGCATCTGTTCTTCGGTTTCGGTGACGATTTTGGCCATCATGGCGATCGCCTCGACGGGGTACTTGCCTGCGGCCGACTCGGCGGAGAGCATGACCGCATCGGAGCCGTCGTAGATGGCGTTGGCGACGTCGGAGGCCTCGGCGCGGGTGGGACGCGGATTTTCGACCATGGATTCGAGCATCTGCGTGGCCGTGATTACGGGTTTGCGGTACTCGGCGGCCCGGCGGATGATGTGTTTCTGGATTGCGGGCACCTTTTCAGGCGGGACCTCGACGCCAAGATCGCCGCGCGCAACCATGATGGCGTCGGTGGCTTCGAGGATGGAGTCAAGGTGATCGATGGCCTGCGGTTTTTCGAGCTTGGCGATCACCCAGGCGTCGGAGCCCAGCGCGGCGATGCGGCCCTTCACGTAGCGCACGTCATCGGCGGTCTGCACAAAGGAAACGGCGACCGTGTCGCATTTTTGAGCGATGGCGAAGTCGAGATCGATTTCGTCTTTTTCGGTGAGCGAGGGAACTTTAATCGCGACGCCGGGCAGGTTGATGCCCTTCTTTTCACCGAGGTAGCCGCCGTTGATGATTTCCGTGATGACGTCGGCGCCCTGCAACTCGACGACGCGCAGTTCGATGAGGCCATCGGAAAGCAGGATTTGGTCGCCGGGTTTCAGATTCTCTGCAAGCGTGGTGAACACGGTAGAGACGCGCTCGGCGGTGCCGTCCACGCGCTGCGGCGTGATGGTGAGACGCCTGCCGGCTTCGAGCATAACGGGCCTGCCGCCGACCAGGGTGCCAGTGCGGATTTTGGGACCCTGCAGGTCGGCCAGGATGCAAATCGGCTTCTTTTCTTCCTTGGCTACCTTGCGCACCATGGCGATCAGATCTGCCTTTTGCTCATGCGAGCCATGCGAAAAGTTCAAGCGTGCGACGTCCAGGCCGGCGCGCACCAGGCGGCGAAAGACCTCCTCTGTACTTGATGCGGGCCCGAGAGTGCCTACGATCTTTGCCCGCCGCGCCATCTTTGCCGTGCTCCAGTCCATCGAACCGTCCTTCAAAAGAGTGCCAGTTGAAACCCTACGCGCCGCGAAAGGCTTTCCCCGGCTGTCAGAAGCATTGTATCCGGCGCGACGGAAGCCTAGGAGGAGAGCAGCGGGTTCTGGGGGAAAGTCCTGCCGCTGCCTCCGGGCTGTCCCCGCCTGCGGCACGGCTTCGGCACGGCTGCGGCCGTGCCCTTCCGTACAGGTTGGCCCGCGACTCTGGTTGACCTACGACCATGGGTTGACTGACGACGCAGGTTTGCCTGTAACAGGTTTGGAAACAGGTCTAAGAACGCAGCGCTGACGGACGTCGCGGTTGCAGGGGCAGCCGGTGGATCTGGGCGTTGAACTCCGCGCCGGCGAGTACGCACAGGGCGATGAGATAGAGCCAGATCATGAGGGCGATGCCTGCTCCCAATGAACCGTAGACGCGGTTGTAGTCGGCGAAACGGGTGACGTAATAGCCGAACAACAGCGTGGCGAGAAACCAGAGCAGCGTCCCCAGCGCCGCGCCGGGAAAACTGCGGTGCCAGCTCCACTGGCGCGGCACCGGCCACGGTTCTTGGACGGAGGCGAGGAGCGGGGTGTGCGTGGGGGTCTGGCTGCGGGTGCCGGCGTCCAAGTCTGGTCCGAGTTCCACGCTCAGGTCTGGGCCGGAGTATGAACCTCGGTTTGGGCCCAGGTTTGAGTCGAACTCTGTGCCGAGATGGTAGATCAGCATCAGGATGGCGGTGCTGCCGCCGAGGGCGACCGCCCAGCGCACCACTAGGGCCAGCAGCGTGAACGGGGCCGCCAGCGCCCCGGGCAGCGCGGCGGCCATCCAGCGCGTGATGATGTTGCCGAAGACGACAAGGGCGCTGGCGGCGGCCATGGGCACGATCGAAAGCGGCACCAGGGCAAGGGCGCGAAAGCGACGGCGCAGAAAGCTGCCCGGGATCCGCGGCAGACCGTGTGCCCGGCGAAAACCCTCCATCAGGGTTGCCATGACATTGCCCGCGCCCACCAGCCCTACGACGAGCGAACCAAGGAGCGCGGTGGCCGTCTGCGAGGGGTGTGTGACGCTGAAATAGCCATCCAGCAGGGGAAGCACATTGGCGGGCAGGACTCGGCTGAAGAAGATGCCCAGTTGCGCACGGACCGGCAGCGAGGCGGGCAGCATGCCGACCGCAGCAGCGGCCACGATCAACGCGGGAAACAGCGCAAGCACGGCGGAATAGGCGACCGCCTGGGCGACGTTGAGAACGTCATGTTGCAGGGCAGCCAACCCGGTTGCCCGCACGATGCCGAACAGAATGCCGGTACGCTGCAGCGGGATGCGACAGAACTGCCGCCAGTCAACCGAGCTCGCCGCAGCCGTGCGCATGTGTTTTTTCCTAGCCTGGCCCGCTGCCGATCAGGACGGTTTCCATTTGGTCAGGAAATCTGTCACCGAGCCCGGCTCCATATAACGCATGTCGCTGAACTCCGTGGCCTGCGCGTAGAGCAGCTTTCCGCTCGGGGCGACCACGGCCAGCGCCGGAACACCTTTCAACGGAACACCGAACTTGTGGGCCAGATCGACGTTGGCATCCTCGTGCCCGATGTTGACGTTTACCTTGACGAAGTTCTTCGCCAGCAGATCGGCGTTGGGTTGCTGGTGGAAGTAGATGTCGAGCACCTGGCAGTCGCCGCACCAGTCGCCGCCGAAGTCCAGCAGAACACGCTTGTGTTCGCGGGCCGCTTGCTTTTCAGCGGCAGCAACGTCGGCGCTTGCCTGATCAATGGGCGGATACAGGTTTTTCTTCACCGCCGGCGGCGTCGTGTAGGGCTGTTTGGCGGCCTTGCGCGCCTCGGGCGTGCTCAGCACCGCCGCGGACGGATTAGGGCCGGCCTCGGCCGCGGGAGCCGTTTTGGCCTGACAACCGGCAAAACCGATTGATGTTATGGCCAGCAAACCTGCCAGCACCCTTCCACGCACGTTTCCAGCTCCGTCGATTGTCTTCATCCTACTGACAAAGATGCCTGAAAACGGGCGGGGTGGCAAAGGATTTATGGGTTTGCCTGCAAGCCTGTTGCCAGCTGCGGTGTGCGCGGGTCTCTTGCCGTATTCCTCATGGGAAGCATCCTAGAGGTCCATGCAAATGAAGGACCTGAGATCGGATTCGAGCTTTGTCCCTGTGGTGATCCTGTTTGCGGTGACGATCATCCTTGTGATTGCCGCGGCGGCGTTTCTGATTACATGGCGCGCCAAGAAGGTGACCCGCGCGCCCTTCACCAAACATCCGCTCTCCATGCTTTCGACTCCCGATCGCTTGCTTGGCTCGTCAACTGGGGAGACGGCGGCATAGAGGCGGTCTGCTTTCCGTCCCACCTCTACCTGGGGGAAGGTTTTCCGGTGTAGTAGCCGTCGCGGGTCTGGATGTCATCTTTTTTGGTGTTTGGCGCTGTGAGGCTGAGCTGGATGTGGTGGTAGCCGGGGTTGGCGGCCTCAGCGTCCGGGGTAAAGCCTAAACGGTACTGTGCCCGCAGTTCCTCGCCGATCTGCTTGTAGATGGCCTCCATCGAGCCCTTCCCTTTTACCTCAAAGACCTGCCCGCCGGTTTCGCCGCAGATGCGTTCCAGGATCTTGCGGCCGTCGACCCGGGCGTAGGTTCCATCGCCGCCCGGTCTGCCGCCGCTGCCGGGGTAGTTGCCGCCGCCGGGGTAGCCGCCGTACCCTCCATAGCCACCGCGGCGGCCGCCGCCGGGTGGGAAATTATTATTGTGTTGCTCACCCTTGTAGTAAATCCCATACACCACGGTATCGGCACGCTGTACGGATTCGATCGCCTCGGTGAGGGACTCCTTGCTGTGGCGGTCTTCGCCATCGGTCAGCACGATGAGGGCGCGCCGACCGGTCTGTTTGGCCTCGACGTCGTCCGAGGCGAGATACAGGGCGTCGTAGAGCACGGTTCCGCCGCGGGGACGGTCGATTGGGTTACTGGGGTTGCTGGGGTTGCCGCCACTGTTGCCGCCGCCGCGCCCGCCATAGCCGCCCCGGCCGTAGCCGCCGTTATTTGAGCCGGTGTTGCCGGTATTTCCATTGTTGTTGCCGTTGCCGCTGTTGTTGCCGTTGCTGCTGTTGTCCGCGGTCTGGGAGTCGTCGTCGGTTGTGCCCGGAGCCTCCGTGCCGATCTCTTTCAGCCCCGCGGCGAGCAGGGGGCGTGCATCGGTGACGTCCTGCAGCAGTTCGGCGGTACGGGCGAACTGCATGATGAAGGCCTTGTCGGCGGGGCGCGCTCCGCTGGCCGGCGCGAGAAAGGATTCCAGAAAGGCGCGGCTGGCCTTTTTTTCCTCATCGAGGTTGTCGGTCATGCTGCCGCTGACGTCGACGAGCAGACCGACGGTCAGCGCAACGTCGGTGTCATGGTCGAAGTAGCGGACGGTCTGCGGCTTGCCGTCCACCGCGAGCGCAAAACTCTCCTTGGTCAGATTTGTGACCAGACCGTGCTTGTCGGCGACGATGGCGGGGACGACGACGAGCCTGGCCTGCACGGAAAGGGTGCTCACCGGCGCGGGCTTGGTCTCCTGGGCATGGGCGTTGAGGATGGCGAAGGGCAGCGTGGAACAAACGGCGACCGTGGCGAAGCGGGGGAAACGCGGCAACATACCCGGTAAGACGTGCCGATGCCGCGTTCCGTTCCAGATTGCCCCGTTCGCCCGGTAGATCGCTGTCCAATGGAGTGGCGTGGTCGGTTGTGATGCCCTAGTAGGTCTTGAAGGCTGCGGTGAAGCCGTAAGGGTTTTCGGTGACGCCGCTGCACGTGGGGGAGGCGTAGCTTTGTCCGGCGCAGCTGCCGTTGTCGCGGGCGAGCGACCACATCGAAAGACGATTTATGTAGGAAGCACCGTTGGCGAAGTTCAAGAGTGTTTGCGCATCGTTGAGCGAGAAGATCTCTCCCCCGGAGTCGTTCTGGCCGATCATGGGCGTAATGCCGACAAGCGTGGAGGTAAGGCCCGCGTTGGTCAACTGGTTGTGGACGTCCTGGGCCGCTTCCACAGCATCGGTGCCCATGCCGCCGGCCGGCACGCTGCTGCCGTAGTCCATGGCCATGATGTTGACGAGATCAAGGGCGAGACCGCCGGACTTGACGCCGTTGATGATGGCGAGGCCGTTGCTATCGAGACCGCTTGGCAATACGGGCAGGGTATAGGAGATGACCAGACCGGGGTTGGCGGCCTTCAGCGCCTTGAGGGCGGCCACGCGCGTGGCGTTTGCCGTGGTGTTGGCTTCTTCTGAGCCTTCGATATCAAAGTCGAGCATCTTGACGCCATAGCGCGTGATTACGGATTGGTAGAGGGCCTGGAGGTCGGTGGCCGACGGACAGCCCACGGCGGGTTCACTGCCGCTGGCGCCCCCGAAGCTGATGATGACCTGCACGCCCGCGCTCCCCAGCGCCTGCACTTGGCTTTGCACGGTGGTGCCGTTGGGGAAATTGTCGGTGGGCAGGGTGCCGCCGAGGCCGCCCCAGCCCGCAGTGCAGCCGTTGGTCTCGACAACGAAGGCGAGCGTGACGGACTTCAAGCCGGCCTGGGACTGGATGGAGGTGAGGTTTTCATCCGCAGACAGGCTGATATCGATATAGGGGGCAAAGAGCTTGGCGGAGGCGCTGGGCGGCGGGGTGGAGCTGCCGCCCCCGGAACCAGAACCGGAACCAGAGCCAGAGCCGGAACCGGAACCAGAGCCCGAGCCAGAGCCCGAGCCAGAGCCGGAACCAGAGCCGGAACCGGAGGCGGTGCAGGCGCCGTTGCTGGTCCAGGGCTGGCCGCTCCCGCTGGCTCCGCTGTTAGTGGCAGGGCTTTGGCCCTGGGTCCACCAGTTGGCGGTGTACTCGGTGTTGTTCAGGCTCGCGGTCTGGCCGCCGGTGTAGACGGCGGCGGCACTCCACGCGGTGGCGCATGTGGCGGCATGGGCGTGGAGGGCAAACAGCGGCGCGGAAGCCGCGGTGAGAAGAGCCAGCGTGTAACGATGCATCACGTCTCCTTCGAGTCAATGAGATCTTCTGCCTGGGGTTGGCGCTCCCGAGGGACGCAGGGCAAGCGCAGCGAGGTACCGGTTGAGGGACATCCTGCCTTTCCGGACACAAAACGGCGTGGTCTGAAAGTTAGCCGGATACTACCCCCCGCGCACGATGTACACCAGAGTTGCGGCGAAGGTTCATTTGGGCATGTCGAAATGGGAGAAGCCGGCGCCAGGAACGGGCTTTGGGTTCCAGGGCGATGCAGATTCCTCTGCTTCGCCCTTCCCCGCTTCGTTGGGAAAGGAAAGAGGGGGCTCCGGAAGTTTCCTGCTGTGGTGCTGAGATCGCTGACTTTGGTGAAGCGAGACGTTAGACCTCTACCCAACCATTTCAGTCGTTGGCCCCGGCGAGCACGGTATCGCTGGGGTTTTCCGCGCGGAAGACGCCCTCCCAGCGGGCGATCACCACCGAGGCCAGGCAGTTGCCGACGACGTTGACCGTTGTGCGCGCCATGTCCGCCAGGGCGTCGACGCCGAGGAGGATGAAAATGGGCTCCGTGGGCAGATGAAAGGTGGCGGCGGTTGCGAGCAAGACGACCAGCGTGGCGCGCGGGACGCCGGCGACGCCCTTGGAGGTCAGGATCAGCGTGCCCATCATGAGCAGCTGCTGGCCCATCGGCATGCGGATCCCTGCCGCCTGCGCGACGAAAATGCTGGCCACGGCGAGGTACAGCGTGGAGCCGTCGAGGTTGAAGCTGTAGCCCGCCGGAATGACAAAGGCCACGATGCGGCGCGGCACCCCGAGGGCCTCCATGGCTTCCATGGCGCGGGGCAGCGCGGCTTCGGAGGTGGAGGTGGCAAAGGCGATGGTGGCGGGCTCGGCGACGGCGGCCAGAAAGCGGCCGACGGGCACGCGAAACAGCAACGCCGCCGGCAGAAGCACAAGCACGCCGAAGGCCAGAAGCGCGCCGTAGAGGGTGAGCAGCAGTTTGCCGAGGTCCAGGAGAACGCCCAGGCCCATATGGCCGACTGTATAGGCCATGGCCGCGCCCACGCCGACCGGGGCGAAGTACATGACCACGTTCGTGAAGCGGAACATCACCTCGGAAAAGCTCGCGCAAAAATGCAGCACCGGGGCGCGTTTGCTTTCCTCCAGCGTGGCGAGCGCGATCCCGAAGAAGACGGCAAAGACGGCGACCTGCAGAATCTGACCCTCGGCAATGGATTTGGCGAGGTTTTCCGGGAAGATGTGCAGAAGGAAATCGTCCCAGCGGGTGGGCGGCGGTGCAGTGAGGGCGGTGGTGGGCGGCGGGGCGGTGAGGGCGGTGGTGGGCGGCGGGGCGGTGAGGGCGGTGGTGGGCGGCGGTGCGGGGAGGGCGGTGTTGGGCGTCCGCGCGGGGACCTGGGACGCGGGGGCCTGGGGCGCTGGGGCCGCGGGCGATTGGGCGCTGGCGGCCGAGGGCGGCGGCGCGAGTCTGAGCCCGACGCCGGCCCGCGAGACATTGATCGCCACGAGGCCGATGGCCAGAGCAAAGGTGGTCACGACCTCGAAATACACCAGCGACTTGATTCCCATGCGGCCAACGCCCTTCAGGTCGCCATGGCCGGCGATGCCCACGACCAGCGTGGAGAGGATCAGCGGCGCGACGATCGTCTTGATGAGCCGTAGAAAGATGTCGGAGAAGACGCGGGTCTGCGCGGCCGCGGCCGGGGCGTCAAAGCCGAGCTCCGCACCGGCAACCATCGCGAGAAAGATCCACGGGGTGAGGCTGCGGCGCGAGATGGCAAAGCCGGCCAGCACAAGCACACCGGCCCAGCGCAGCACCCGGCCCAGCCAGACGAGCGAAAGCGAGGGCGAGGCCATGCCATGGAGGGCCAGCGCGCCGCAAGCCGCGCCGACCAGCAGGAGGGACAGACCGGCGAGGAGCAGGGCGATGTTGTGACGGGAGAGCTTTGGGGCCATGCGCGGGTCTGCGCGCAGCATACCAGTTGGTTACGCCCGCCGTGCTACGGTTGGGCGCTTTCGCCCCAGGCCGGTGTCGCATTTTCGGACAGCAAAGGACGATAGTTTCATTTGCCCTCGCATCTGAGTCCTTTATGCTTGCCAGCATGTCTCCCCAGCCCCGCATGTCTCTCCAGCCAACCGATGCGCCGCTGAACACGCCCGGCCACCACGCCTCGCCCGATCGCCTGGTGCATCTGCCGCGCCTGCTCGCGGCCTTTTACGCCTTTCATCCGGATCCGGCGAACCCGGCCGAGCGCGTCAGCTTCGGCACCAGCGGCCACCGCGGGTCGTCACTGCAAACGAGCTTCAACGAAGACCATATTCTGGCTATCACGCAGGCCATCTGCGAGTTTCGCGTCAAGGAGAAGACCACCGGGCCGCTTTTTCTGGCGCAGGATACGCATGCGCTCTCTGAGCCGGCGTTCATAGCCGCGCTAGAGGTACTGGCGGCCAACGACGTGGAGGTGCTGATTGACCGCGATCTCGGCTTTACACCTACGCCGGCGCTTTCGCACGCCATTCTGACGCACAACGCAAAAAGTGCGACGCACAAGGCCGATGGCATCGTGATCACGCCTTCGCACAATCCGCCCGAGGATGGCGGCTTCAAATACAACCCGCCCAGCGGCGGGCCGGCGGATACCTCCGCCACGAAATGGATTCAGGATCGCGCCAACGCGCTGCTGGAAGCGAAGCTGGCCGGTGTGCAGCGGATGCCCTACAAACAGGCACTGGGAGCGGACACCACGAAGCGGCACGACTTCGTCGACGCCTATGTAACGGATCTGGCAAATGTTATTGACTTTGAAGTACTCAAGGGCACAAGTCTCAAGCTGGCCGTCGATCCACTGGGTGGAGCCGGGGTCTACTATTGGCCGCGCATAGCAGAGCGGTACAGCCTGCCGGTAGAGATCCTGAATCCGTATGTGGACCCTACATTCCGCTTCATGACGCTGGACTGGGACGGGCGCATCCGGATGGATTGCTCTTCGCCCGATGCGATGGCAAGTACCATCGCCAGCAAAGACCGGTTCGACGTGGCCTGGGCCTGCGATACCGACCATGACCGGCACGGCGTGGTGACGCGCTCGGCGGGGTTGCTGAACCCGAATCACTACCTGGCGGTGTGCATTGAATACCTGTTCACGCACCGGCCGGCGTGGAGCAGCGGGGTCGGCATCGGCAAGACGCTGGTTTCGTCCAGCATGATTGACCGCGTGGCCCGCGGTCTGAACCGCTCCATGCTGGAGGTGCCGGTCGGCTTCAAGTGGTTTGTTGACGGCCTGGTCGAGGGCACGCTGGGCTTTGTCGGCGAGGAGTCAGCCGGGGCGACGTTTCTGCGCCGGAACGGGCAGGTCTGGACCACCGACAAGGACGGCCTGATTCCCGGCCTGCTGGCCGCGGAGATGACCGCCTCCACCGGCAAGGATCCGGGCGAGCACTACAAGGAACTCACGGGGAGGTACGGTTCGCCGGTGTATCAGCGCATCGATGCGGCCTGCTCCAAGGAAGACAAGGCCAAGCTCGGCAAGCTGACGGCCTCACAGGTGAATGCCAAGGAACTGGCCGGTGACCCGATTACCGCCGTGCTCACCGAGGCTCCGGGCAACCATGCGCCGATAGGTGGTTTAAAAGTGACCACCGACAAGGGCTGGTTCGCGGCAAGGCCTTCCGGCACAGAGGACGTTTATAAGATCTACGCCGAAAGCTTTGAGGGCGAGGATCACTTAAAGAAGATTCAGGAGGAAGCCCAGGCTCTGGTCACGGCAACGCTGGCCGGGTAAACGGCCCCGTGGCGAAAGCTAGGACACCGGGGGTAGGCTTCATGCAGGAACGGAACGACCGAGGACAAAAGCATGGGTAGATTGGAAGGCAAGATTGCACTGGTAACGGGTGGAAGCGAAGGCATCGGCTTTGCGACCGCACAGGAGTTTCTTCGTGAAGGCGCCACGGTGGTTATCACGGGGCGGAGGAAACCGGAACTCGATGCGGCAGTGGATGAATTGGGTGCGAAGGCGGCCGGCATTCCATCCGATGTGAGCAGCCTGGCGGATCTGGATCGCGTGTACGCTGAAATCAAGCAAAAACACGGCAAGCTCGACATTCTGTTTGCAAACGCCGGCATTTTTGAAGCTAAACCCTACGCTGAGGTGACCGAGGACGAGTTTGACCGGCAGTTTTCGATCAACGTGAAGGGACTCTTCTTTTCCGTGCAGAAAGCTTTGCCGCTGATGAGTCGCGGGGGAGCGATCGTGTTGAATTCTTCCTGGTTCGGCCACAAGGGCATTCCCAACATGACTGTGTATTCCGCCACAAAGGCGGCGGTGCGGAATTTTGCCCGTACCTTCACTACGGAACTGAAGGGAACGGGCATTCGCATCAACGTTGTCAGCCCCGGTCCGGTGGTGACGCCGGGCGTGCAATCAATGCTCAAGGATCACCCGGAAGGAATAGATCAGGTCAAGGCCCTGTTGCCACTGGGTGAATGTCCCGAGGCCGAGGATATCGCCAAAGCCGTTGTGTTCCTCGCCTCCGAGGATGCCCGCTTTGTCGCCGGAGCCGAGTTTCTTGTGGACAGCGGTGGAACTGCGGTGTAGGTGGGAGATACTTTGCAAACTTTCAGTCATGAAAGGGCCTCGCTTCTGCGAGGCCCTTTCATGACTTGTCTTCCTTCAGGTAGATCGGCGGTCCAAAACAGCAGATCCCTCCGCTGCGCTGCGGGATGACAACGAGAAGCTGCGGGATGACAACGAGAAGCTGCGGGATGACAACGAGAAGCTGCAGGATGACAACGAGAAGCTGCGGGATGACAACGAAGAAACGATGGTCTGAGCCACAATTGCAGGGGAACTGTTTTAGTAGTTGAAGTTGACCTCTTCTGCCTCTTCAGCGCCGTAGCGCCGTAGCAGATTGGGCAGATTCTGCGAGAACGCCGCCCTTGGCATGACGCTGTCGCAGCCAGCTTCCACGGCCTTGGCCTTTAGGTCGCCCTGAATGGTGGACAGGAAGCCGATGATCGAGGCGGAACGCTTCAGCTTGGTTTTCAGCTTAGGGATCAGCGTTAACGGCTTGGCATTGGCGTTGTTGAGGTCGAATACGATCAGCGAGGGCCGGTTGGTTTCTTCGCCGTTGGTCAGCTCCGCGATGGCATCCTTTTCGTTTTTGATGAAGGCCACCTTGACGCCCAGTTTGCGTGCGGTTTCCTGCACCTTGGCCGTGATGAAGAGGTCTTCCACGAAAAGATAGATGTGGGTTTGCGCATCTTCCGCGATGGGTAGCGCACGGGGCGCATCCCGATCCAGGGGTTGACCATCGCCCTGCTGACGATGACCCCGCCGGCCCCGCAGCTGAATGGTGGAGGGAGGCAGCTCCCCGAACTGGGAACCGGCCTCACGATAGCTGTGGTCCATGGGGCCCACGAAGCCACGGTCCTTGCCCACGGACTTTGTCTTGTGCTGATGGGTGACCAGGTTGCCGAAGTTGTCAGGCCGGCCGCCCTCGCGGCGATGTGGACGCTCGAAGCCGCGATCGCTGCCGGCCGCGCGCTCCCCACCAAACCCGTTACCGGGATTGACATCACCCTGCGGCCGGCGCTCGCGGTCGCGGAATTTTTTCTTCCACCGCTTGCCCTGGCCGTTCCCCTGCCCATTTGCTTGCCCGCTGCCGCCAAAACCGCTGCCGCCGGCAGTGTTTTGAGCGCTACCCTGGGAGCTTTGGCCCTGGGAGCTTTGGCCGTTATTTCCGTAGGCGGAGCCGCCGTTTCCCCCTGCCCGACGCTGCATGGGCGCCGCAGGCTGTGCAGGGGAGGCCACTGCCGAGGATGCTGCAAGGGAAAGGCTTTCCCCTTCCAGAACCAGCGGTACGTAGGCAGGCGCAGCGGACGTGCCGTTCCCGCCTTCGGAAGAACCCGCTCCTGCGTCAGCTGTTTGGTCCGGGCCGCCGGGGCCTGTTCCCGCCAGCTTTTTGCGTTTGCGCCGGCGGCGCTTGCTGCTCTTGCTCTGGCCTGCTCCTGGTACGGGCCCGTCGCCCTGGGCACCGTCGTCGGAACCACCTTCGAAGCTGTCGCCGGCCTCGCCTTGCACAGTCTCGCCCGCATATTCCGGCGAGAAGTCCATCACATTCTGCTCTGACATTTGCCCTAGTCTTCCCCTTGCTCCCAGCGCTGAATCGCAGCTCCTGTGGGATTCGCCACAGGGTGCAAGTTCAGCCACATCGAGCGATCAAAACCGCTTACCGGCCGTGCAGCACGTGTGTACCCGTTTTCCTTGCCCAGCTTTGTTGAACGAACTTTCCGCCATGCTGCCGATCTTGCCATCCTTCGTGTAGCTTGGGCGGTTTCCCAGCCCCCACTTCCTGGAAGATGCAGAACTGAAGATGCAGAACTACAGATTGCAGAATCCTGATTGCGGAACCCTTATCGCGGAATGACGGCGATCTTGCCTCCGTCTCCGCTGCCTGTTTCTCTTTCCCGACCGGCACTCTTGCATTCTTGCGCGCCTGGATCTCTTTCTCGGTAATCTGCGGGGGTTAGTGGGACGGCTCAATCCATAACGGTGAGACCTGATCCGGGGGCAGATGTCTCACGGTGTCTGCCAAACACCAGGACCTGCCACGACGAGTCAAGCATAACCCGACGGAAAGGTTTCATGCAAGCAATGGGGTCAGTGGCGGGAGCGGGAGGCGGAGGCCCTTCCCCCTCCCCGAGGAACGGCCTCCTAACTCTCCCTAGCCAGTCACTGGCCTTGCGTACGATCTCTTTCGAGAGATCGCCCTGGCGGAGGGCGCCCTGTGGCGGGCATCTCTTTCCGTCCCAGGCGATGAGAACAGAGCACCTGCACTCACGCACTGAACTCTTATGCAATTGCTATACCAAAACCCATTCGGCTCCTTTTTCCCGGACAAGGCAACAAATTTCGCCGTTACACCCAGCCTCGCGGCCCTTTTCGAGCGAATCTCTCCAGATTTGCGGAGGGCCGCCTCCAGAAACTCACGATGTGATTTGACGTTGGTTGCCTGCCGCTCTGTATAATTTATGCAGCCAAGCGTGGATGGGCTTACAAACCCCTGTTCCAGTCTGGTACGGCAAAAGTCATCCTCATGCATCAGCAGGCGGCGTCGACAAAAAGGCCGGCTTCGCGCCCGTGGCACCACTTCACTTTCCACCCCTTGAACGTCGTAAGGAGTTCGACACACCGCATGAACCGTTCCCTGCCCCTTGCCTTGGCCCTTGCCGCGGCCATCGTCACCCCGGGTCTCGTCGCACAAACGACCCCACCTGCGGCTACGGCCCCTGCCCCTGTCGCTCCGCAGGCTGTACCGGCGAAGGTAGCCATCATCGCATTTCAGCAGGCCGTTGTCGCCACCAATGAAGGGCAGCGTGCTCTGGCGGACCTGCAGAAAAAGTACGAACCCCAGAAGAGCAGAATTGAGGGCGAAGGCGCCGAGGTGAACTCCCTCCGTCAGCAACTGCAGGCTTTGCCCGCCGCCACCCCGGATGAGGAACGCGCCAACCGCGAGCGCGTGATCGACACCAAGGAAAAACAGCTGCAGCGTGATGAGGAGGACGCCTCCAACGCCTACCAGGGCGAACTGCAGCAGGCCTACGGCAAAGTCGCACAGAAGGTGGGCAACACTGCCTTGAAGTATGTGCAGGACAACGGCTTTACCCTGCTCTTGAACGCGGGCGGTGGCAGCCAGCAAGGGATTGATCCCGTGCTTTGGGCGCAGCCGACCACCGACGTCACACAAGCCGTGGTGAATGCGTACAACACCAGCTCCGGTATCGCGGCGCCGCCACCGTCCGCGCCTACACCGGCCCGTCGTCCCGCACCGGCCGCGGCTCCTCGGCAGTAAAGCAGTTCAGAAATGTAAAAGGGGCGGAGACACCGGTCTCCGCCCCTTTTACATTTGCCTTTGACTCGGCACGCGCTCCCTATTCCTCGCCGACCTTGAGAACGGCCAGGAACGCCTCCTGCGGGATGTCGACTTTACCGATGCGCTTCATGCGCTTCTTGCCTTCTTTTTGCTTGTCCAGCAGCTTGCGCTTGCGGCTGATATCGCCGCCATAGCATTTGGCGATGACGTTCTTGCGGATCGCGGTGACGGTTTCGCGGGCAACGATTTTGGAGCCGATGGCCGCCTGGATTGCCACCTCGAACATTTGGCGGGGGATCAGCTCGCGCATCTTGGAGACGAGCGCCTTGCCGCGGTCGTAGGCGAAGTCGCGGTGCACGATGATTGAAAGCGCATCGACGGGCTCACCCGAGACCAGGATGTCCATCTTGACCATGGGCGAATCCCACGTGCCGGCCAGCGCATAGTCGAGCGAGGCATAGCCGCGCGATACGCTTTTCAGCCGGTCGTAGAAGTCAAGCACGATCTCGTTCAGCGGCAGCTCATAGGTGATCATCACGCGCGTCTCGGAGACGTACTCGAGGTTTTGCTGGCGACCGCGCTTGTCTTCGACCAGCTTCAAGATGCCGCCAACATATTCTTCATTGGTGAGAATCTTGGCCGTGATGACCGGCTCTTCGATTGCTTCGATTTCCGTGGGATCGGGCCAGCGCGAGGGGTTGTCCACCTCCAGCACGGAACCATCGGTCATAGTGATTTTGTAGCGCACACCGGGCGCGGTGATGATGAGGTCTAGATTGTATTCGCGCTCGAGCCGCTCCTGGATGATCTCCAGGTGCAGCAGCCCGAGAAAACCGCAGCGGAAGCCGAAGCCCAAGGCGACGGAGGACTCCGGCTCGAAGTTGAAGGAACTGTCGTTGAGGCGCAGCTTTTCCAGCGCGTCGCGCAGCATGCCGTGCTCATGGGAATCCACCGTGTAGAGCCCCGCAAAGACCATGCTCTTGATGTCTTCAAAGCCGGGCAGCGCCTCGGTGGCAGGGTTGTCGACGTGCGTAATCGTGTCGCCCACCTTGGTATCGGCGACGTTCTTGATGGTCGCCACGAAGAAGCCGACCTCACCCGCTGAAAGCTCTTGCAGCTCTACCGGCTTGGGGGTCATCACGCCCATGCTTTCGACATCGAAGGTGCGGCCGTTGGACATGATCTTGATGCGATCGCCCTTGCGCAGACGTCCGTTGATGACGCGCGCCAGCACGATGACCCCACGGTAGGCGTCGAACCAGGAATCAAAGATGAGCGCCTGCAAAGGCTTGGCGGCATCGCCTTTGGGCGGCGGCAGCAGATGCACCACGGCTTCCAGGATCTGCTCGACGTTCAGCCCGGTTTTGGCGCTGACAGCCACGGCATCATCGGCGGGCAGGCCCACTGATTTTTCGATCATGGCCTTGGTGCGCTCGATGTCGGCGGAAGGCAGATCGATCTTGTTGATGATCGGGATGATTTCCAGGCCGTTGGAGATCGCCAAATAGGCATTGGCGAGCGTCTGCGCCTCCACCCCCTGCGAGGCATCGACCACCAGTAGCGCGCCCTCGCAGCTGGCCAGGGAGCGAGAAACCTCATAGCTGAAATCGACATGGCCGGGCGTATCGATAAGGTTCAGCTGGTAGTCATGGCCGTCGGAGGCGCGGTACATCATGCGCACGGTATGGGCCTTGATGGTGATGCCGCGCTCGCGCTCCAGATCCATGGCGTCCAGCACCTGCGCCTGCATCTCGCGCGAGGTCAGCGAGCCCGTGAGCTCGAGAAGGCGGTCCGAGAGCGTGGATTTGCCATGATCGATGTGGGCGATGATGGCGAAGTTGCGGATAAATCTGGGGTCCATCGAAAGTCCATCAGGAGTCCGTCTGGGAGTCCATCTAGGGCTGGGCGCGGTGGGCTGCGGCGCGCTGCCCTGAACCTCTAGGCTAACATCCGGGGACTTCGCCCCGCCCCGCACCGCGCGGCGCGCCCGTACAATCAAGGGTGATGTCGTTCGCCCTCCCCAAGCGCTTCGCACGCTCCTATGTATCCGGCTTTGGCCTAAGCCTCTGCATCCTGACTCTTCCCACTGCAGCCACGCTTTGGGGGCAGCGTCCCGCGGCGGCAGGGGCGACAAGCCCCGGGCAGCAAAGCGCTGCGGCACCGACGGCGCTTACGCCGGTGCAGCAGCAGCACACAGCGCAGGTACAGGAGCTGATCAATCGGGCGCAGGCCAGCTACACCTCCGGCGTAAACAACTTCAACAACAGCAGGCTGGATGCGGCGCGCAATGACTTCGACAATGCCGTAGACATCATGCTGGCCTCCGGCATGGACCTCAAGAGCGACCCGCAGCTCTCCGATGCCTTTGAGCATCTTCTTGATTCGATCAACTCGCTTGAGATTGTGGCGTTGAAGCAGGGCAACGGATTTTCGCCCAAGACCGAAGAAGCGCCCGCGGAGGAAGCAGAGGCCGAGGCGACGTTTGCTCCTGATCCCGCGCTGCTGGGGCGGATCGCCGCGCAGGTACAAACTACAAAGTCTGACTTCCCGCTGGTGGTGAATGAATACGTCGCGGGCTTTATCAGCTTCTTTTCAAATTCACGCGCGGGTCAGGCGACCCTGCGACGCTCCCTGGAGCGAGCAGGAAAATACCAGGAGATGATCGCCAAGGATCTTCACGATGCAGGGCTGCCACAGGATTTGATCTACCTGGGCGTGGCGGAATCCGGCTTCCAACCGCAAAGAGTCAACCGCATCTCCGGTGCGGGCGGCATGTGGCAGTTTATGCCGTTTCAGGGAGCCTATGGCCTGCAGCGCAACGGCTACTACGATGAGCGGTTCGATCCGGAGAAGAGTTCACTAGCCTATGCGCGTTATATGAAGTACCTGTACACGCAGTTCGGGGACTGGTACCTGGCGATGGCCGCGTACAACTGGGGTCCGGGCAATGTGCAGCGTGCGGTACAGCGAACCGGCTACGCCGACTTCTGGGAGCTGTATCGCCACAATGCACTACCGCATGAGACGAGAAACTATGTGCCGCTGATCATCGCGGCCATCATCATGGCGAAGAACCCACAACAGTATGGGTTGACGGATCTTGTGCCTGACGCGCCTGTGCTTTCCGATACCGTGACCGTTGATTACGCGATCGATTTGAAGCTCGTGGCCGATCTCACGGACGCCTCCGTGCCGGAGATTGCATCGTTGAATCCAGCGCTGCTGCGGCTTTCCACCCCCAAGGACACGGCCTACGACCTGCATCTTCCCCCGGGCACAAAGGACACGTATAACACGCGTTTGAAGGACATTCCAGAAGAGGATCGCGGCAGCTGGCGCTTTCACGTGGTGAAGACGGGCGAGACCCTGGAGAGCGTTGCCGATACGCTGCACGCCCGCGCGGACTCGATTGCCGCCTACAACGAAGTAACCGCTGCCCAGCCGCTCGAAGCGGGCGATGAACTGGTGGTGCCGATCAGCAACAACGGCAGAGCCGCGGGGCAGCAGCGGTACACGCCGCGCCGCGGCGACACACTGGTCACCGTGGCGGATCGCTTCGGCGTGAGTGTGGAACAGCTGCATGAGTGGAATCCTTCGATGGGCAGCGGTCTTAAAGCAGGCCGCACCCTGTATGTCGCAGAGCCTGTGCGCCTGGCGCCCTCTGCGCGAAGCCGCGGACGCGGTGACAGAGCAACGGCGCGCGGTTCGCGTGCGGGTGCGAGAACAGGTGCGGCTGGCAGCCGTTCCGCAAGCAGCCGTTCCGCAAACGAGGCAGTCAGCAAGAAGGGCACCCATGCCCCTGCATCAAGCTCTCATGCCAAGACTGCGGGTACAGCTCGCAAGCGCAAAGCGCAGCGGTAAGTAAGCTCCGTATCGAGGCTCGCCGCCGGCCTCTGCGCCGCTTTTGCACGGAAAACAGATTGCACCAAAAAGAGTGCTTGCTATTTGGGTAAACGAAGCGTACATCTGTTGCTAATTCGCATCGCAGTGAATGTGTTTGCGATGCGGGCACACCAGCTCTGCGACTTGCCGATGCGCAGCGGCAAATGGCGTGCAAATGGCACGCAAGCAACGGGAGATGATGACGATGTACGAAGAGGAAGCGCTGAAGCTCTACGCCATGGCCGACGACGAAGAGGAGCCGGAGGCTGATGAAGATGAGGATGAAGACATTGACCTCGATGCCGAAGATGAGGACGACGAGGAAGAGGAAGAAGAGTACAGCCCCGATGAGGAGCCAGCTCCCGATGTTGACTCACGCGATGAGATGACCCCTTCCCGTGCGAGCACCCATCCGGAAGATGCAGAGATGTATGCCGAGCAGGCCAATCCGGTCGATACCTACGACCCGCCCGATCAGCTTTCCGAACTGCCCACCCCCGACAAGGCCACCCATAGCGTAGGGACCTCGCTGAAAAGCTCCCGGCGGAGTGCGCGGCGCGCGGCGGAGGAGGAGGCGGAGGAGCCGTCTGAGGCCGACGATGCGGATGAGAATGCCTCCGCTCCCGCGAGGAGCTCCGCTGGCAAGAAAGCGGGGGCAAACCCAGGCGAGGTGAAGAGGCCTGGGAACAAGAAGTCTGCGAATAAGAAGTCGGCGAGCAGGGAGCCTGTGAGCACAAAGTCCGTGGGCAATCGATCGGCAGTAACAAGACCGACCGGCTCAGGTGTATCCGCCAAGAAGACATCGGCAAAGAAGTCCGCCGCGAAAAAAGGCTCAGGCTCCCTCGATAGGGCCAGGGTCGCCGCAGGTGCCGGCCCGGTCTCCAGAAAAACCGCCGGAGCCAAACGAACGGGCAGCAAAAATTCATCCACGAGAGGTACGACCTTGGCAACGAAAAAGACAGCCGCAACGAAATCAGCCGGAACCAAAGCGACAGCGAAGAGGACCGCGGTAAAAGCACCGGCGGCGAAGAAGACGGCGACAAAGAAAACGGCTGGAACGAAGGTTGCCACGAAGAAGACGGCGGGCAAAAAGGTAGCTGGCAAGAAGACAGCCAGC
>CAXSCE010000001.1:0-229161 GCA_964236545.1 uncultured Bryocella sp. | reverse complement strand
CGCTACTTCAACGTCGCCGGCGCGCTGCCCGATCGCGGCGAGGCACACGAGCCCGAAACGCACATCATTCCGCTGATCCTGGACGTCGCGCTCGGCCGCCGCCAAAAAATCCTCATCTTCGGTGATGATTACCCCACTCCCGATGGCACCTGCATCCGCGACTACATCCACGTCGTAGATCTTGCTGATGCGCACATGCTGGCCTTGAAGGCCCTGGACAACACAGACCGCCTCATCCTCAACCTGGGCAACGGCGAAGGTTTTTCGGTCAAGGAGGTCATCGAGGCCGCGCGCCGCGTCACCGGCGAGCCCATCCCCGCCGAGATCCGCCCGCGCCGCGCCGGCGATCCCGCCCGCCTCGTTGCCAGCTCCGGCGCTGCCAAGAAAGTCCTTGGCTGGCAGCCTAAACACGCCGACCTAAACGACATCGTCGAAAGCGCCTGGCACTGGCACCGGCAGCGGTATCGCTGACCTGTCACATGGCGCCCCACCTCATCATCAACGCCGATGACTTCGGCCTCACCCCCGGCGTCAACCGCGCCGTTGCCGAACTGTACATCGCGGGAGCTTTGCCGTCGGCGACGTTGATGGCCCGGGGCGCTGCTTTCGACGACGCCGTGCGGCTCGCCCACGCGCATCCCGGCCTCGGTGTCGGCTGCCACGTCGTCTTCACCGACGGCGTTCCCGTCTCACCGCCCGAAACCATTCCCACCCTGCTCGGACCGGATCGCCGGTCGTTCCGGCCCGCGCTTAAAGCATTCCTCCTGGCTGCGGTCGCTGGCCGCGTTCGCCGCGACGAGCTGAAACGCGAGGCGGTCGCCCAGATCCGTACCCTGCAAAACGCAGGCCTCAGCGTGACCCACGTTGACACCCATAAACACACTCACATGCTCCCGCAGGTCGCCGGTCCACTGCTGGAGGCCGTCGTCGCCACCGGCGTCACGGCCATCCGCAACCCGTTTGAAGCCATCTGCAGCCTCCGTCTCGGCCACACGCGCCTCCTACGCCTGCTGAGCGTTATGGGCGCCCGTCTGCTGCGCCGCAGCTTTCTCGCCCAGCCCGCCATCCGCTCCGGCGCGGTGCGCACCACCGCGGGTACGGTCGGCATCTCCGCCACCGGACGCCTCGATGAGCCGTCCCTCAGACACATCCTCGCCGCTCTGCCGGACACCGGTACCTGGGAACTGGTCTGCCACCCCGGCTACAACGACAGCGACCTGGACAGAATCACCACCCGCCTGCGTTCTACGCGCGAAATCGAGCGGAAGGCGCTGCTCGCTGCCATCCCCATCCTGAGCCAAAACGAAGGCCGCACCTTAGCGCATCCCCGTAGCCCCGAACTCATCCATTACGGCAGCCTCTAAGCTCACCCCGCAACGAGTCACTAACAGCTAAGAAACTCCATCCCGAGCCCCGCATGAATATCGGAATTACCTGCTATCCCACCTATGGCGGCTCCGGCGTCGTCGCCACCGAGCTCGGCATCGAGCTCGCCGCGCGCGGCCACCAGGTCCACTTCATCACCTATTCGCAGCCGTTTCGCCTCACCGGTCGCGAGAGCTCCATCTTCTACCATGAAGTACCGGTCTCGAACTATCCGCTCTTCGAGTACCCGCCCTACGATCTCGCGCTCGCCACTCGCATGGCCGAGGTCGCCGAGCTCTATGAGCTTGATGTTCTCCACGTCCACTACGCCATTCCGCACTCGGTCTCGGCCCTGCTCGCGCATGATATGCTCGCCGCCCGCGGCATCAAGCTCCCATTCATCACCACGCTGCACGGCACGGATATCACCCTCGTCGGCCTCGACCGCTCGTACCTCCCCATCACGCGCTACGGGATCGAGCGTTCCGATGGGGTGACCGCCATCTCCGCCCACCTCCGCGAGCGTACCGAGGCTGCCTTTGGCATCACGCGGCCCATCGAGGTCATCCGCAACTTCGTCAACTGCGACGTCTACGTTCGCCGCCCCGAACTGGTCGCGCAACAGCGCCCGGAATACGCCGACGGCAACGAAAAACTCCTTGTCCATCTATCCAACTTCCGCCCCGTCAAGCGCGTCCTGGACGTCGTTGAGGTGTTCGCCCGCATCGCAAAGCAGATCCCTGCACGCCTGCTGATGATCGGCGACGGCCCCGACCGCTCGCAAGCCGAATTCCTCGCCAAACAGCACGGCGTGCTCGACCGCTGCCATTTCGTAGGCAAGCAGGAAAACGTCAACGAGCTGCTTCCGCTCGCCGACCTCATGCTGATGCCCTCCGAGATGGAGAGCTTCGGCCTGGCCGCGCTCGAAGCCATGGCCTGCCACGTGCCAGCCATCGCCACACGCGTTGGCGGCGTTCCGGAGCTCATCCATGATTCCGATTCCGATTCCGACTCCCAAAATGATTCCCAAACTGGGGACTTCCGGAACGGGGATGGCCCGAATGGCCTTCTATTCCCCGTCGGCGACGTCGCCGCCATGGCCGAAGCCGCGACCGCGCTGCTCCGCGACCCCGCCCGCCTCGAAGTCATGGCCGATGCCGCCCGCGCCACCGCACAGCGTCATTTCTGCGCCTCCGGCATCATTCCGCACTATGAGCGTTTCTACGAGCGGATCATCGCCGCCTCCCAGTCCACAACTGCCGCTCCGCAATAAGCGTTTGCTGCATGGGGCGCTTGCCTCTCGTTCTGTCACTCCCGAAGCAATCCGTCGTTCGGCTCGCAGTCTTCCTTGCAGACAAATCTTCAAGCAGTGAAAGCACGGACCCGGAATCAGCGGAAGCAATGCCCGGCACGGTTCAGCACCAACTTCACGCAACTTCCGCACCGTGATTCGCTCTATGCTCGGAGGACACGCCTTCCGCGGCGCACCGGAGACCCCTGCACATGAAACCGAAGCGTTGGCAGCCATTCCTTCCCGCCCTGGCACTTCCGTTGCTGACGGCGGGCGGCGTTGCCCAGATGACGGGCGTTGCCCACCCGGACGACACCGCAGCCGAGGTTCAGAGTGCCCCGGCAGCCCAGGCGATCCAAACAGATCATTACGTCATGCCGTCGAAGGGGGTGCTGTCCAAAAGCGGCAGCAATGTCACAGCCGGCTACACGGCGAACCCGATAGCCCATCCAGCGACCGCCATCGCCCCCGCCGGCAGCGGCGAACCCGTCGCCTATGCCGCCACTGGTCCGGTTCCGGCGGCCGACACCCCGCAGATCGCTCAACCAGCTCCCGGGTTGATCGTGCGTCAATCGGCCCCTGCGGCGGCCCCGGGCAGCTACTACGTTCCCGCACAGACGCCGGCCGCACGCGCTGAATCGCAACTTTCTGCCGCCAACGATGATAGCGGCATCGTCACCGAGGTGCCTGCCGCACCCTTTGAACTGCCTGCCGGCACCGTGCTGAAGACGCGTCTCGATAACGTACTCGGTACCCAGACCACGCCGGTCGGTTCGCACTTCACCGCGCAGTTGCTGGCCGATGCCGGACACAAGGGACAGGTCCTCCTGCCCGCCGGCTCGGCTATCCACGGCCGTGTCACCGCCGTTCATGGCGGCCGACGTATCAGTGGCGGCGCCTCCATTCGCCTGCAGCCACAGACCGTTACGCTTCCTGATGGAACGACCTATGCCCTGCGGGCAACCGTGACGGCCCTCGAAAGCGGAGACGATCTCAAGGTCAACGATGAAGGCGTGATCAACGCCTATAGCAACGCAAAGGCCACAGCCGGTGTTATCGGCGGCGTGACCGCTGTGGCCGCAGTCACCGGAGCAGTTGTCGGTGGCGGCGTCGGAGCAGTCGTGGGTGCGGGCATCGGCGCCGGCGTCGGTACGGTTGTCTGGCTCAGGCAGGATCAGCAGGCAACCCTGCCCAGAGGAACAACCCTGTTTTTTGCCCTGGACGAACCCTTGCAACTGAATCCACGGTGAAGGTTGGGTTGTACGTTGTACGTTCTAGGTTGTTTTAAGTCGTAGGAGCTAGAGGAAAACCTCAGAACCTGGCACATAGTACGTAACACGTAGAACGTACAACGTAACACGCACCCCTCACCGCACCACCTGCGCCAGCAATCGCTTCCAGTTCTTCTGATTGCGCCTGTAACTCTTTTTGAGATCTTCCAGCGCGCGTTGAAAGTCGTTGTTTTCGCTCATCCCGCGCCATGCTGGGTTGATGCTGAACCATGGGTAGTTTTCGTTACCGAGGTAGATGGCTCGGCGCAGCCAGTGGAGAGCCTCGCTGGCATCCCCTTCCACGGCGAAATACGTCGCCAGCCGATAGGCCATTTCGCTGTCGGCCTCGGCCGCTCCCAGCACATCTTCCAGGATGAAGTCTGCCGCCCGCCGCCGGTCGCCCAACTGTACGTAGCACATGGCGATGGTTGGAAATACGATCCGCAGTGAAGCATCGTCACGAATCACACATTCCAGCGTGTCAATTGCCTGGGATAGCTGCCCCATCCGCATCTGCTGGTAGCCGAAGGAGATCCGCAGCAGTGGCTGTCGCGGCTCCAGGGTCAGCCCCTTTTCGATCTCGTCGCCGGCCAGCTCCAGCTGGTTCTGGTATTGGTAAACCCGCGCTCTATGGTTATAGATCAGGGCCGCATTCGCCGGATTGAGCCGCAGCGAGAGATTGAACTGGTCCAGCGCATCGGGGTAGAGCCCGTCCAGCCGCAGCGTCAGCCCGGCGACCAGATGAACATTCCAGTCGTTGCCCGCGTCCTGGAGGAGGTTCTCAATGCCGTGCCGGGCGCTTTCCTTTTCTCCCCGCGAAAGCAGCATGTACACACGGTAGAGATTGGCCTCGACCGACGCCGGATCGCGCTCCAGCGCCTTATCGAATGCCCGACGCGCTTCCAGCACGTGCATCTGCCCACCCAGCCCATGCCGGGCGTATTGCAGCTGCGTGATCCCCAGCCCCGTCCATCCCGGTGCGTAGGCCGGATCGTGCGCCGTCACCCCTTCAAACAGCGTCCGCGCGCGGTCCAGTTCGTCGCGGCTGCCGGTTCGCGTCATGAAGCTGGAAAGCAGCGCCCGCGCCTGCAGGTAGTTTTCTGAGGCGGCATTGCCCAACGGCGCCGTCCGCAGCCCTTCGGGCACATTGAATTGCAGCGAGCCGGCCCCGTGCAGCTCCGCAAAGACCTCATCGCAGATCTCCGTCTGTACGGAGATCAGGTCAAAGCTGGCCACGCTGATGGACCCGCCCGTCCGCACGCTGCCGCCTTTCACGTCCAGCATCTGCCAGTTCAACTCAAAGCCTTTTTCCGAGCGAAAGAAACTTCCGGCCAGCACAAAATCCACCAGCAGCTTTCTCCCAATGCTCAACGGATCAAACTGCTTGGCTCCCAGGCTCAACAGCGAGCTCGAAGGCCGCACCACCAGCGCCGGCACGCGCGCCAGCCGGGCTCCCAGGGCATCTGCCAGTGCCGATCCGTAAAAGGGCGTTCCATCGCTCTTGCCCAGGTTCTGAAACGGCAACACCACAAGGGCCGTCCGGCGATCGGTCTCCGCCTCCGGCGCTTCGCGAAAGCGCTCCGCCAGCATCGAAAGCAGACCGGTGGTGCGCTTTTCCTCCTCCGGGGTGTGCATGTCCAACCGCTGTTGCGCCGACATCAGCGTGGCGCTTTCTCCCGGCATGGCGGACATATCCAGCTGCAGCGATCGCAGAATGGTCTTCAGTCCCTCGCGCACATCCGCCGCCGACGCGAAGCGTTCTGCGGGTTGCTTCTCCAGGCAGCGCAGGATTACACTTTCCAGCTCCACCGGGATCTCCGGCACCAGCTCCCGCAAACGCTGCGGCGTGGCGAACTGGATCGCGCGGATGCTTTGCAGATCCTGCGCGTCCGGCTTGTGAAAGGGGTGCCTTCCCGTAGCCAGCTCGTACAAGAGCAGACCCAGGGCAAAAATATCGCTGCGGATACTGCTTTGCCCCGTAACAAACTGCTCCGGAGCCATATAGGCGATGGTTCCGCCACGAGCCGTGTAGGTCGCATCCGGCAGCAACGCCGCAAAGGAGCCCCCGACCTCCGAGCTCGACGGGTCAAAATCTACCTGTTCGCGCTTCAGCTGGCGCGCCAGGCCGAAGTCCAGGATCTTGATCAGGCCGCCATCTGTCAGCATGACGTTGGCCGGCTTTAGGTCCCGGTGAAAGATCCCCAGGCTGTGCGCGGCCTGCAGTCCGTCGGCGACCTGGATGCCGCTGGACAGCACCAGTTGCACACTCGCCGGCCCCTCCGCGATCACCTTGTCCAGGCTCTTGCCCGGGATGTACTGCATGACGATATAGGCCTCATCGGCCTCTTCGCCCACCTCATAAATGGCGCAGACGTTCGGATGGTCGATCGCCGACGCCAGCCGCGCCTCGCGCAACTGCGTCACCCGCATCTGCTCCGGGGTCTGCGAGCCCTGTTTCAGCAGCTTCAACACGACCGGCCTTTGCAGCAGCGTGTCGTTGGCGAGAAACACCACCCCGCTGCCGCCCGAGCCGATCTTGCGCAGGACCTCGTAGTGCCGTATGACGCGGCGCTTCATGCCTCAATTATCGCAGCCCACATGGGAGGCGACATGCCCCATTCGCGATAGGCAGCTTTGGCCCGTTTACACAGAAACCCTGTTAACGATTCGCCAGAGGCGACATTCTTTCTCGCTGCCGCATCCTAAGTGGCCAAGCAGAGAAGAAAGCATCCCTCTGCAGTGGCAACATACGACCCCTAGAAAGAACAATCGGAATGGCAGGCACGATCCTTCTTATTGATGACAACGCAGTGCAAGCTGCAACGCGCCAGACGATCTTGAAACGTGCCGGCTTCTTTGTGATCGCGGTGCTCAGCCCGGAGCGGGCCTTGGAGCAGTACCGTGGCGGTGAGTTTCCCGCCCCGATCGACCTCATCATCACCGACCATATTATGCCCGGCATGTCTGGCGCTCAGTTTGTTCGTGAGGTCCGGAGTTTCGACAAGGAAGTACCTGTCCTGGTCATCAGCGGTCTGGCCGAAGCAGAAGACGAGTACACAAACCTCGATATCCACTTCCGCCTGAAGCCTCTCTTACCTGATAACCTGCTGGCTAGCGCCAATCGCCTTGTCGCAGAGCGCACCAAACCCCTCTCGGCTCCCGTTTCGACAGAGCTGTAAAGACCTCTTTCTTGTGTTCGCAGCGGCTGGAAAAGCTGCGAGAATATAGATTGAAGGATTTACCTGCGCATGTCGCCATTGCCGCTGCACCCCATGCCTGCTCTGGGTAGCTTTTCGCTCCTCCTGGCGCTGGCCGTCAGTGTGTACACCGTCTTCGCGGGGGGCTTGTCCTTGTGGGCCACCTCTCACGGCCGCGTTCTGGCCGTTGCGCCGGATCGTCTCCGCGAAACGGCTCGCCGCGCTGGCCTTGCCAGCTTCTTTGCCATCTCCGTCGCCGCCTTCGCCCTGGTCTGGGCCGCTTACACCAACGACTTCTCCGTCGATTACATCCTGCACCACACCAACCGCGCCCTGAACCCGGCCTATAAGTTCTCCGCACTCTGGTCCGGCCAGGAAGGCTCACTTCTGCTCTGGGCCTGGCTGCTTTCCGCTTATGGCTTTGTTCTTCGCGTCCGCCACAAGGTCGATATCACCCTCTCGGCCTATGCCTCGACCATCCTCGCCGGCATCCAGGTCTTCTTCCTCCTGCTTTTGGTCTTCGCCGCGCCGCCCTTTGCGATCGTTGCCGGTGGCATTGGCCCCGCTGACGGCTTCGGTCTCAATCCGCTTCTGCAATACCCGGAAATGGTCATTCATCCGCCGATGCTCTACCTCGGCTATGTGGGTTTCTCCGTTCCCTTCGCCTTTGCCCTCGGCGCCTTGATGATGCGCTACCCGGGCGAAAAGTGGATCCAGATCACCCGCCGTTGGACCATGGTGACCTGGCTGTTTCTTACCTGCGGCATCGTGCTCGGGATGCATTGGGCCTATGCTGTGCTTGGCTGGGGCGGCTATTGGGGCTGGGATCCGGTGGAAAATGCCTCGCTTATGCCATGGCTGGCCGGAACCGCGTTTCTGCACTCGGTCATGATGCAGGAAAAGCGCGGCATGATGAAGATCTGGAATGTCTGGCTGATCTTCGCCACATTCTTGCTGTCGATTCTCGGCACACTGCTCACCCGTTCCGGCCTGGTCAGCTCCGTGCACGCCTTTGCGCAGAGTTCCATCGGCGGCTGGTTTTACGGCTTTCTGATCGTCGTCTTTGCTGTCTGCCTCTTTACTTTCTTCAAGCAGCGCGACCACCTTCGCTCCGAAAACCACCTCCAGTCCCTTGTCTCCCGCGAATCCAGTTTTCTTTTCAACAACTTAATTCTGCTGGCCTCCTGCTTCACGGTGCTCTGGGGCACGCTCTTCCCAGTGATCAGCGAATACGTCCAGGGCAGCAAAGTCACCATGGGACCGCCGTTCTACAACCGCGTCATGGTTCCGATTGGCCTGGCCCTGATCCTGCTTACCGGGATCGGTCCGCTGCTGGCCTGGCGCTCCACATCGCTCAAGGCTCTGCGCCGCAACTTCATTCTGCCCTGCTCGGCCATCCTGCTCTCCGCCGCCGCGCTGATTGCCACCGGCCTGCACCCCTGGCAGGAGGATGACCCCACCTCGTCCATCTACGCCCTGGTTTGCCTTTCGCTCTCCGCCGGTGTAATCACTGCCATTGCCGCTGAATTTTTCCGCGGCGCTGGCGTGGTCCGCACCCAGACCGGCCGCAACCTCCTCAGCTCCGCCATCCTGCTCACCCGCCGCAACACCCGCCGCTACGGTGGCTACCTCATCCACTTCGGCATTGTGGTGATGTTCATCGGCCTTGCCGGCTCCGCTTTCAACCAGTCGCGCGAGGCTGAGATGGGCTTTGGCGATTCCGTCTCCGTCGGGTCCTGGAAGCTGGTCTGCCAAAGCTACTCGCAGGACACTACCCCCAACTACGACACCGATTACGCCTTGCTGGACCTGTATCATGGCGGCAAAAAGGTGACGCAGCTCACCCCTGAACGCCGCGTCTATTTCCCCGACACCGATCACGCTCAGGCCTCGACCGTCGTCGCCATTCACTCCACCCTGGCCCGTGACCTCTATGTCGTTTTCCAGGGCCGCGACACCCAGACGGACAAACCCATCGTTAAGATTTATATCAATCCGCTGGTGAACTGGATCTGGATCGGTGTAGGCATCGTGATCTTCGGAACAGCCATCGCACTTGCTCCGTCGCTAAAGGCCGATGCGCTCCGCAGCCGTGTTCTCGCTCCCCGCAAGGTCTCCGTCCGTTCTCCAGCCGAGCGTCCTGCCGTTGCGGTCGCTCGCACCCAAACGGAGGCCGGCCATGCCTAAGCGCCTGCTCCACCTGCTCTTCATTTGCCTTGTAGGCTTCACCATGCTCGGCGCCAGCAATCCCGAGCACCGCTTCGACAAGCTCGGCCACAATCTCATGTGCACCTGCGGCTGCGGTGAGGTGCTGCTCGAGTGCAATCACGTCGGCTGTCCGAACTCCGGCCCGATGGTCTCAGAACTCCGTACCCAAATGGCCGCAGGCCTCCCAGATGTCGGCATCCTGCATTGGTTCGCCACCAGGTATGGCCCGGTCGTGCTCGCCTCGCCCATTCGCGGCGGCTTTGACCTCGTCGCCTGGATCGTACCCTTTGCGGTTCTGGCCATGGGAATTGCAGGCGTCGTCTCGCTGGTGGGCCTTTGGCATCGTCGCCACACCCAGCTCGCCACGGGCAGCCACGACACCACCGCGGCTCTTGTTCTCAGCGATTCCCTCCGCGACCGCATTCGGCGCGACACCGACCTCGACTTCTAACCGCTCCGGCTCGGCCCTCGCCCATGACGCGCCTGGAATTGCTCCAACTCGTCGTTGCCCGCGCCCGCGCCCACGGCTTTGAGTTTCGCCGCTGGTACACGGCGCGCCTTGGTCTACCGTGGATCAGCGCCGAAGCCGCCGTTACCCTGCTCGACGGACAGCGCCGCTACTACGCTCTCATCTTCTCCCACGAGTTCGCCAGCACCTTCTGGAAGCCGGGCGCCGATCTCACCTTCGACATCCCGGCGCAAACCTTCCAGCGCGTTATGCCCGATGGCACCGTCCGCACGGTGCAGCGCAAGACCTTTATCCGTCGCTCTGCCCGTCCTGAGGCCTGGCGCTATCATCTGCGCGAAATGGCCCTTGCCGAAGAACCCCTGCGCTACCTCCGCAAATACCTGCACATTGAAGATCAGCTGGATCCGGAGGCGGCGCAGGAACCTGCGACAGTTCACCAAACCCCGGTTCAGCTCCCTGCAACCAAATCAAAACGATCTGGGACAGCCCCAGTAACCACACGGCTCCCGGCAAAGCGCACCGCACGCTCGCTGCCAACCAGCCCCCCGGCCTTTCTCACCCGCCCATACCCTTCGGCCACAGGCGAGTGAACGCTGCCAAACCTTCTGGCTCTTACGAAGAGGACTTGGTTTTACTTTCGTTTCCGTTCCCAATGAGGTTTTATATTAAGTTTTTTGTTTTCTCCGAAGAGATCTGCGTTTCTGCAGACAGGCTCCGACGTTAGAGTCCTGGCAGCGTGTATAGCCGAGTCAGACATCTCCGCCCGGTCCCGCTTAGCCGCCGCCCACCATCTCTTTCAGCGCCTGCTCGGCCCGCTTCCGCACCTTGGGCACCGGATCAAGTGCCAGACACTGCCGGTAGGCCTTTTCCGCCTCATCCAGTTTGCCCATGTGCCGCGCTGACTCCGCCAAGGCCAGCTGCGCTGCCGGATCGTCCGCATCGAGCGTTACGGCCTCCCGCGCCCGTTCATAGGCCCCCTTGAAATTGCCATCGTTCTGGTAAAAGCCGGCAACCTTCACGTCCTCCTGTTCGCGCTCTGAAGGACTCAGGCGCGGCACCGCCGGTAGCTTGTGGCGGTTGCGTCGCGGAGCCGCCGCCGCGTCCGGATCCGTGTCAGGATCGCCGCCGCCAGCCTTGCCCGCGGCCGAGGATCCTGAGCTGTCCGACGAGCCGGAGCTGCTCGATGAGGAAGAGGAAGACGAAGAGCTGGAAGACCCTGAACTCCTTGCATCGTTTAATGGCGGCTGGCCCGGCGAAGGAGCGGTCCCGCCTGGTGTTTCAGGCGAAGGGCTTTCGGTCTCTCCCGGATAGGGAAACCGTTTCGCTGCCGGTAGCGCCGGTGTACCGCTCTGGCCTCCACCTTGGCTTCCATTTTGGGGAGTTCCCCCCTGCGGTACCGGCGCACTCGGCGCAGCTTCACTTGCAGGGGGCGCCACGGGCGGATTCAGTGTGTTCCCCTGGGGCGCTTCGCCCGGGTATGGAAATCGTTGCCCCGCGCTCGCCGGCGGAGCGCTCCCGCTGGTCGCATTGGGACAAGCCGGATTGCTCGTCATGTTGCCCTGCGCATCCTGGATCGGACTACAGGCGCTGGGGCTCTGCGCACTGGGATTTTGTGGGCCGGGATTTTGCGGGCTGGGATTTTGTGGGTTGGGATTTTGTGGGTTGGCGTTCTGCGCCCCGGCGCCGGCCCATGGCGCCGCCAGAAAGGCTATACCCACACCCACGCGCCAGATGCTCCCCGCCAGCAAGTTCATTGTCTCTATTAAACGACCAAACCGTACCGAACGGCTACACCAGCGCCCCTAAGGTGGCACCCGGTCACTGCTATACTCGCCCGCATGCCGCGCCGCGCCTCCGCCCCTTCCGAACGCCCAGCCCGCAAGCCGCCACGTCTCATCGTGCGCTCGTCCGACATCCACGCCGCCGGCTGCTACACCCTCGATCCCATCCGCTCCGGCCAAATCGTAGCCGAATACGACGGTCCTCGCATCCCTAAAGCCGAAGCCGACGAGCGCTACGGCGGCCGTCCTGTCACCTACCTCTTCGGCTTCGGCGAAAAAGACATGGTCATCGACGGCTTCTCCACCGCCATGTTCATGAACCACTCCTGCGCCCCTAATTGTGAAACCGAGGAGATCGACGAGCGCATCTTCATCACCGCCCTGCGCGACATCGCCCCCCGCGAAGAGCTCCTGTACGACTACCACCTCTACGATTCCGACCTGGAAGACGAGGCCCCCTGCTACTGCGGCGCCCAAGCCTGCCGTAAAACCATGTACTCCGAAGCCGAATTAGGCCGCCGCGCCAAACTGCTCAAGCTTAAGAAATAGTGCCGAGGCCACATCCCTCTTCAGATCTACCGCAAAAGACGGTTCGAGCACCACTAAAGAAGGTTCAGGTCGCACGATCTCCACACTCCATCGAATCAGCTTCTAGTCCGCAGCAATGGAACACCGTCCCCCGTCCACAACCCCGGCGGTAAACTAACAACTGTCCGATGGCCTACCAGGTTCTAGCCCGCAAGTATCGCCCGCTCCGCTTTGCCGACGTCGTCGGGCAGGACCACGTCACGCGCACGTTGCTCAACGCCCTCGCGCAGGATCGCATTGCGCATGGCTACATTTTCTCGGGCCACCGCGGCATCGGCAAGACGACCATCGCCCGCATCCTGGCCTCGGCGCTCAACTGCCAGCGCGTGATCGGCAGCCCGGAACGCCCTACGCCGGAGCCTTGCCTCACCTGCGACTCCTGCCTGGAGATCCGCGCCGGCAATGCCGTGGACGTGCTCGAAATCGACGCCGCCACCAACCGCGGTATTGACGAAATCCGCGAACTGCGCGACGCTGCACGCTACAGCCCCGCCCGCGACCGCTTCAAAATTATCATTCTTGACGAAGCGCACCAGATCACCGATGCGGCCTTCAATGCCCTGCTCAAAACCCTCGAAGAGCCGCCCGCGCACATCGTCTTCATGATGGCCACCACGCAGCCCGAGGACATCCCGCAAACCATCCGCTCGCGCTGCCAGCACTTCAGCTTCCACGCCGTCAAGCTCGACGACATCGTAGGCCAGCTGCGCAAGATCTCAGGTGATGAATCCATCGATGTGGACGATGCCACGCTGGGCCTGCTCGCCGAAGCCGGTGACGGCTCCATGCGCGACGCCCTGAGCATCATGGACCAGGCTATCGCCTCCGCCCCGCAGCAAGCCAGCGGCCGCCCGCATGTTTCACTTACCGAGGTCCGCGAACTCATGGGCGCGGTCTCGAATGTGGTCTTCGAGGAGATCCTCTCCGCCGTCCACGGGAATGACTCTGCCGCCGTGCTGGGCACGCTCGGTACGCTGCTTGACGCTGGCAACGGTCCCCAGGCCATTGCGCGCCAGTTCGTTCGCTTTTTGCGCAACTGTGTCGTCGCTAAGGTCACGGCTCTCGTCCCCGGCGCCGAAGTCACCGGCCTGGCCGCCGAACTGCTGCAGATCTCCGCCGAAGAACGCGCCCGCGCCGCCCGTTCGGCCGGGAACTTCTCGGAGGAAGAGCTCAGCCGCTTCCTCAACATCCTGCTCCGCACCTTTGACGATCTCGGCTATCGCCAGGAACAGCGCCTTCACCTCGAACTCGGTCTCCTGAAGCTGGTCCAAGTTGGGCGCCTCATGCCGATCGAGGAGATCCTCAGCCAACTCGGTACAGCACCCACCCCGGCCAAGCCCATACCACCCAGGCCAACACCACCGGCGTCTCCAGCGCGGACCGCTCCGGCTCTCAGGCCGACCGTCAACGAGCCACAGCCAGCGCCGCAATCCGTCGCCGCAGCACTCGGCAGGTTCCCCGCGCAAGGGACAGAAGCGGCAAACCCCCAAAATCTCCAGGAGCCGGCCCCACAGGATGAACCTGAGTCTCCCGCGCCCATAGCTCCGCCCACGGCAGCCGCCATTCCGGCCCCGTCTGAGAAGCTCTCCGCGCACGCCTCTCAGCTCCCTGCCGCTCCTCCAGCAAGCGAGGCAACACTCTCATCGCTCAGTACCTCGCCGCTCACAACCTCACCGCCAGCCCCGGCATTCGCTCCCTCGGTGGACTCCGCCGCCGGCACGGGCGGGAACTTAGCCGCCCTGCAGACCGCCGTGGTAGCCGCCCTGATGGCCACCAAGGGCCAGACCTCGGCCGGCGAGCAGCTGGAGGAGGCTGTTTGGACGCTGGATGGAAACGTTCTTCAGATCCAGACGGGCCTGTCCAAAACCATGCTGCCGGTGCTCATCAACGCCGAGGCCGATCGCATCCTCCGAGCAACGCTGCGTGCCCAGGGACCCGAAGGGCTCGCGCTGAAGCTTCTCCCCGGAGCCGCCGCCAGCTCCAATACGCCCAAAAAGCCTCGCGCCGCCCTGGCTGGCAGCGCCGCCGAACTCGCAGAGAAGCATCCCTTGGTGCAGGAGGCTCGTCGCCTCTTTTCCGCCGACATCTCCAACGTCATCGACCTGCGCGGCAAGGATTGACAATGCAAACGCCCGTTGTACGTCCGGCCGGAAAGATCGCGCTCCACTGGTTTTTATTTTTGCTCTCGCCGCGCTGTTGCGTTGGAGGCAATGGGTGCATGCACCTAAAGAACTCGCGTATGCCGCGCTTTACGCTACCGGTCTGATGATTGGTTTGTACGGAATCGATTGGTGCGTGCACGGCATCATTCGCATCAAGGTAAGACAGTAGACATCTCATCACTTCTTTAGGAGCTACCATGGATTTCAGCAAAATGGAAGAAATGCTCTCGCAGGCTAATGCCATGCGCGAGGGCATGGAAGAAAAGTTGGCCCAGACGATCGTCGAGGGCTCCGCCGGTGGCGGTGCCGTTGAGGTCCGCATGAACGGCCGTAAGGAGCTGCTGAAGCTCACTATTGCCCCTGCCGCCGCATCAGCCGCCGCCGGCGACATCACCATGCTTGAAGATCTCATCCTCGTGGCCGTCAACAATGCCGGCCGCAAAGCTGATGAGGCCATGCAAGCGTCCTCAAGCGACATGCTCGGCAGCCTCGGCCTGCCGGAGTTCTAGGAAGGTTCCTAGTTCTTAGTTCTTCAGTAGCGCTTCGTCTAGGATTCAACACACACGCACTAACAACTAGCCACCAGCAACTCGCCACTACCCTATGCCCACCCGCCACGCGCCTCCCATGGCGCGCCTTATCGACGAACTCCGCAAGCTGCCCGGCGTGGGGACTAAATCCGCACAGCGCTTCGCCTTCCACATACTGCGCTCCACAGACGGCGATGCCAATGCGCTCGCCGAAGCCATCCGAGCGCTCAAACAGACCCTGCGCCTCTGCTCGGTTTGCAACAACGTGACTGACATCGACCCCTGCGGCTATTGCACCAGCCCCAGCCGCAACCGGCACCAGATCTGCATCGTTGAAGAACCCACCAATATCGACTCGGTAGAAAAAACCCGCAGCTGGAACGGCGTCTACCACGTGCTCCACGGCACAATTTCCCCGGTAAACGGGGTGGGCCCTGAACAACTTCGCGCAGGCAATCTTTGGCCCCGGCTCGCTGACGCCGAAGAGGTCGTGCTTGCCACCTCACCCACCACCGAAGGCGAAGCCACAGCCCGCTACCTCGCCGACGAGATCCACTTCCTTCATCCCGACCTCCGCACCACCCGCATCGCCACTGGTGTACCAGCCGGCTCCGATATCGAGTACGCTGACGAAATCACCATGACCCGCGCCCTCGAAAACCGCCGGGTGCTATAGCTGTTCAGACGAGCATGGAGCGCCATCAGAGGCTACAACCCACTACGAAGTTGACCGCCGCAATGGCTTGTCCTGCAAAGACTGCGGCGTAGGGTCCGCTACAAACGCCGGCTCCTGTTTACGCACCTGTCCCTCTTCGATTACCGCTCGCATCCAGTACCGGCCTTCGGCGTCCATCTCGATGCCGTGCGTCTCGCGCTCGAACCCTGGAAACCGCCGCCCAAACTTCTCCATTGCCATGATCAGCTTCACCACCGGGCTGTTCGCGTCGCCCAGCCGCTCGCCTGGCATACACATTGGAATTCCCGGCGGATATGGCACCAGCATCACTGCCGCTACTCGGCCCGCCATTTCTTCGAAGGGTACCTTCTCCGTCTCGCCGCGGACCAGCTTTTGGTACGCCTGCGCCGGCGTGAGCACCGGATCAAAGTCCTCATCGCAGGCCTCGTTGACCAGCCCCGGCAGGTTCAGCTCCAGCATGGCCGCATGCATCTCGTCAGACAGCTCGCGCAGGGTCACATTGCGGTAGCGCGCAGGGAACCGCGTCACCAGCTCCGGCATGGCCTCGCTCAACTCGGCATCGGTGTCGTAAAGCCGCTTGAACTCGAAAAGGTTCTCCAGCAGCGCGCCCCATTTGCCCTTGCTCGTGCCCACCGAAAACAGCACCAGCACCGTGTAATCGCCATTACGCGCAATTTCCACGCGACGCCCGTCGAGAAACTCCACCAGGATCGCCGCGGGAATGCCCCACGCCTCAATTGCGCCTTGCGCATTTTGTCCCGGTGGCAGAATCGTCACCTTGGTCGGGTCCAGCATGCAGTACTCGTCGGCGATATCGGCATCCTGGTAGCCGTGCCAGCTATCGCCCGGCTTCAACGTCCAGCAGCTCGGCTCGGTCATCAGCAGCTTGTCGGGCGCCTCTTCAAGAACGTAACTCTGGTCCGTCTCCGGATCGACCACCAGCTCCGGCTGATACAGCTTGAAGAACCACCCATCCCCGTTCGACGCCGCGCGCCGCAACCGGTGCGCCACCGAACTCATCGCCTTGCGAAAGCTCACCGCATCCTGGATCGTCTCATCCATCAGCGTGTGTCCGGCCGGCTCGTCCATCATCGCGGCGGCAACATCGAGCGACGCAATTAGCGGATAAAACGGCGAGGTCGTTCCATGCATCATGAACGCCTCATTGAATTGGTCGAAATCCAGCGGTGCGCGGTCGCTCAGCTTCACATGCACCATCGAGCCCATTGAAAATGCCGCCAACATCTTGTGCGTCGACTGCACGGCAAAGATCGCCGGTCGTTCCGGCATGTCCTCAGCCACGCCCATCGCGTAGCGGCCTTCATACAGCTCGTGAAACTTCGCATAGGCATACCAGGCTTCGTCGAAGTGCACACGCGGCACGCTCTGCTTTAGTTGGTCCACCACCTTGTTCACGTCGTAGCAAAGGCCGTCATAGGTGGAATTCGTCACCACGGCGTAGGTTGGTTTTTGCGAGTGTGCGTCGTTGGTAAACGGGCTCTTCGCAATCAGATCCTGCACGCTTTCCGGCGTGAATCGCCACAACGGCACAAGCCCGATCATGCCATAGCCGTTGCGTGTTGGCTTGAAGTACACCGGCCTTGCGCCGGTCACGGTCAGCACATGGGCAATCGATTTGTGGCAGTTGCCGTCGGCCAGCACGATGTCATCGTTCGCGATCACACCATGACCCACGATCTGATTCGAGGTCGAGGACCCGCCCAGCACATAGAACGTCCAGTCGGCTCCGAAGATGCGCGCCGCGTTGCGCTCTGAATCCCCTGGAGGCCCAATGTGATCCAGCCACGATCCCAGTGGCGCCGTGGAAATTCCCAGGTCCGCGCGTAGCAGGTTTTCACCAAAAAATCGGTGAAACTCCATCCCGATGGGATGTTTGAGAAAAGCCACGCCACCCATGTGCCCCGGCGCATCCCACGAATACGCTCCCTGGTCCGTGTACTTCTGCAGCGCACGGAAGTAGGGCGGCAGCAGCGCCTCATGGTAGCGTTCCACCGCAAAATCCACGCGGTTGGCGATAAAAGCCGGCGTGTCGCCGAACAGGTGAATGTACTCATGCACCTGCCGCACGACCTCCAGCGGCAACTCACTCACCAGTGTCCGGTCGGCAATCAAGAAAATCGGAATCTTCTTGTTCCGCCTTCGCACCGAGCGCAAAATCTGCAGCGCCGCGTGCTCGGCAAATTGGTTATCACCTTCCAGATCCCAGTCCAACAGAATGGCGCTGTAGGAAGGGTCCGAATTCACCAGCGACAGGCCGTCTTCAGGAGTCGAGGTGCGCACCACCTCGTAGCCCTCCTTACCGATCGCGTCGACAAGACGCTCCATCGCACGGTCCGACACCGACTCTGTGCCGCCCAGCTCGCTGGCAATCAACAGTACCCAACGTCCCTCAGCCATCGCATCTCACTACTTCGCCGAGGTAGGAAGCGGCGATCTTCTCTTCCAAAATTGTTGTCTTGCCCGCAGGGAGTCTGCGTCTCTGCTGTCCACAACAGCCAAGGTATCTGTTCTAGACTACGCGCAGATCTCCGCCCGTCATCTCTCCCGGAAGGTTCAGTTCCAGCAGACCAAGCATGGTGGGCGATATATCCCGCAGAGATCCATCCTGGCGCAAACTGACGTTTCGTCCCGCCTCTGAGACCAGTAAAAACGGCACAGGATTGATCGTGTGCGCCGTATGCGGTCCGCCGCTCACCGGATCGATCAGCATCTCCGCATTGCCGTGATCCGCCGTGATAATCCAGCTCGCCCCCGCCGCGCGAACAGCGTTATAAATACGCCCCAGCTGCGCGTCCACTGCCTCCACGGCCTTCACCGTCGGCTCCATCTTGCCCGAGTGGCCCACCATGTCCGCATTTGCAAAATTCACAATGATCACATCGAACGCCCGGTCGCCCAGCTGCCGCTCCACGATGTCGCCGATGCCCTCACACGACATCTCCGGCGCAAGATCATACGTAGCCACTTTCTTCGACTGCACCAGCTCGCGGTCTTCGCCGGGGAACGGCTTTTCGATGCCGCCGTTGAAGAAGTACGTTACATGCGCGTACTTCTCTGTCTCCGCCACGCGAAGGTTGCGAAGTTCATGTTTGGCCATCACGTTCGCCAGCAGGTTGTCCATGCTTTCCGGAGGAATAATGATCGGCAGCGTGAACTTCGGATCGTACTGCGTCATCGTCACGTAGTGCAGATCCGCCGGGCAATCTTCACGCGGAATCTCCAGCTCCAACTCATCCGCCTTGGGCAGCTCAATGCCCGCGTTCTTCGTCAAGCCACTGCGCCGCGCCAACACTCGCGTGATCTGCCGAACCCGATCCGACCTGTAGTTGAAACAGATCACTGCATCGCGGTCGCTGATGCGCGCAATCGGCTCGCCTTCCGCATCAATGCAGACAAACGGCTCAATGAACTCATCGGTCACGCCGTTGTTGTAGCTCTCCCGCACCCGCTCGATTGCATCGTGGTACGCCCCACCCTCGGCCTGCCCGCGCACCATCGCGTTGAAGGCCTTGTGCTCCTTCTCCCAGCGCAGGTCGCGGTCCATGGCAAAATAGCGCCCGCTCACACTCGCAAGTTGTCCCACGCCATACTCCGCGAATCTGGCCAGGAGCTCCGTCAGGTAGCCCGCACCGGAGGTCGGCATCGTATCGCGCCCATCGGTAAAGGCATGCACATACACACGCTTCAACCCGCGCTGCGCCGCCATGCGCAACAACGCCCAGAGATGCCGCTGGTGCGAGTGCACCCCACCATCCGACAACAGCCCGACCAGGTGCAGTGCCTGCCCCTCCCGCGCCCCAACCTCCATGGCCCGCACAATCGTCGCATCCTCAAAGAACTCGCCAGTCGCAATGGCCGCATCGATGCGCGAAATATCCATGCGCACCACACGCCCCGCCCCGAGATTCAAGTGCCCCACCTCGGAATTGCCCATCTGCCCATTCGGCAAGCCCACAAAGTGCTCACTCGCCCGAATCAGTGTGTTTGGGTACTCCCGCAGCAGCTTGTCATAGGTGGGCTTCCGCGCAAGCGCAATGGCGTTGCCCTGCGTCTCTGCGCGGTAGCCCCAACCGTCCAAAATTGTGAGTAATACAGGCCCACTGCGTCTTTGCGCCATCGTGCTTACTCCGCGCAGTTCACAGCCGTGCGTCCCAGAAACAGTGCCGCACCGCCAAGCTCTTCTTCGATACGCAGCAGCTGGTTGTACTTGGCAATCCGGTCCGTCCGTGAAGCCGACCCGGTCTTGATCTGCCCCGCGCCCGTACCCACGGCAAGGTCCGCAATGAACGTATCCTCGGTCTCACCCGAACGGTGCGAAATAATCGCCGAATACCCATTGCGCCGTGCCAGCTCAATGGCATCCAGCGTCTCGGAGATCGTGCCGATCTGGTTCACCTTCACCAGGATCGAGTTCGCCACGCCCTCGTTGATGCCGCGTTGCAGCATCTTCGTGTTGGTCACAAAGAGGTCATCGCCCACCAGTTGCACCTTGCGGCCGATCTTCTCCGTCAACAACCGCCATCCGGTCCAATCGTTTTCATCCAAACCATCTTCGAGGGACACAATCGGATACTGCCGTGTCCAGCTCTCCCAATAGCTTGCCATCTGCTCGGAGGTCTTCTCACTCTTATCCGACTTGTGAAAGACATACCGATTCTTGGTCTTATCAAAGAACGAGCTCGCCGCCGGATCGAGCGCAATCGCGATCTCCTCACCGACCTTGTACCCGGCTAACTCGATCGCTTCCAGGATCACTTCAATGGCTTCCACGTTCGACTTCAGCGAAGGGGCAAATCCACCCTCATCGCCCACCGCCGTGCTGTAGCCGCGCTTCTTCAACACCCCTTTGAGCGTGTGGAAGACCTCTGTGCCCCAACGCAGCGCGTCGGAAAAGCTCTCCGCGCCCACCGGCATCACCATGAATTCCTGAAAGTCCACATTGTTGTCGGCATGTGCGCCGCCATTCAGGATATTCATCATCGGTGTCGGCAGCAGACACGCATTTACGCCGCCCAGGTAGCGGTACAGCGGCAGGCCGAGCGCCTCGGCCGCGGCCCGCGCACACGCCATCGAAACCGCCAGAATCGCATTCGCCCCCAGTTTGCCCTTGTTCTCCGTGCCGTCCAGTGAAAGCATCGTCGCATCGATCAGCCGCTGGTTGCTCGCATCCAGACCCTTCAGCTCCGGCGCCAGCACCGTCTCGACATTTTCCACCGCTCCCAGCACGCCCTTGCCCAGGTAATGCTCCTTGTCGCCATCCCGTAACTCAACGGCCTCATGCTCGCCGGTTGAAGCGCCACTCGGCACCGCGGCCCGGCCACGCACGCCATCCTCCAGCAGCACGTCGGCCTCTACCGTCGGATTTCCGCGGCTGTCCAGGATCTCCCGGGCATGTATTGCAACAATCTCCGTCATCAACTGCCTCCGACCTTCTTTTCCTCTGTTTTGCCGCCCATGCACGCGTCGAGCGCCCCGAGCCACGCGATGGTGCAAACGATCGTCCAGGCGTGGTCTGCTGTCCACGGCAACCTCGTTACCGCCCGTCCCAGAGATTGTCTCGATCAGCTCTGCCATAGCCCCTCGCCGGGCTCATTCTAGCAAAGTGAGATCGCCCTTCCGTGAGAACGGCGCATCCCCGGCTGTATCCCCCACTCGCCCCCGGCGCAGCCCTGCCGGCTCGCGCCGCAGCACCGGCAGCACCAACCGTATGCGTGTACCCCGTCCCGGCCGGCTCACCACCTCCACCTCGCCCTCGTCCGCATACAGCACCTGCATACGCTCCCGCACATTGCTCATGCCAATGCCGAACCCCTCGCGTCCCGGCGCGAGATCCCTCGCGGCGCCGGGTGTTGGCGCCCCGTCCGGGCTCATGCCCACCCCGTCGTCCTCCACCTCCAGCAACAGACGCGCCCCCTGCACCCGCCCCCGCAGCGTCACCGTACCGCCGGAGATCCGCGGTTCCAACCCGTGCTTAATGCTGTTCTCAATCAGGGGCTGCAGCAGCATGCTCGGCACTTCCAACGCCATGGCCTCGTCGGAGATCTCCTTCACCACCCGCAGCTTATCTCCAAACCGGATCACCTCGATGTCCAGATAGTCATCCGTAAAAGCCAGCTCCTCTTCGAGCGGCACAAACGCATCTCGCTCCCGCAGCAGCGTACGGAGAATCCGTCCCAGCTTCACAATCATCTCCCGCGCCAGCTCCGGCTCCGAGCGGATCAGCGAGGCAATCGAGTTCAGCGTGTTGAACAGAAAGTGGGGATTTATCTGCCTTTGAAGCGCGTCAAGGCGCGCCTCCAGCAGCAACCGGCTTTGCTCCTCCAGCTTGCGCTCGATCCGCACCGCATTCCAGATCTTCAGCGGGATGCCGACGATCACCGGTGTACACGCGCACACCAGTAGCTCCAGCCACCAGGTGCGGGAGCTCAGCTCAAAATAGCGCCCCGGCTCGGCCAGGGCCAGCAAACTCGCCACCAGCTGCGTGGCCATCAACAGCAGCAGCAGCCCGATCTGCCGGTCCAGCTGCGGCCGACGCAGCGTTCGCCGCACCCAGCGGTAGATGCTTAGATCCACGAGCGGAGAAAACGACCAGATTGCTTCTTCACTCGCAAACCGCCGAAATGCCCCAAACAGACACGCCACAGCCACGTTCACCGGTAGGGCCAGCCATTCGCCATGCTTCAGCGCCGGCAACGCCAGGGCGGCCCCACCCAACGCCGCATCCGCCGGTCCCAACAGCAGGCCCAGCAGGGCGGTGGCCTGCAGCGAAATGTCCGCAGCCAAGAAATTCTGCACCCGCACCCGGATCCAGACACCCAGCGCCAGCGGCACACAGATCCAGGCGAGCAGCTTCAGCGTCTCCGCCCAGCTGCGTCGTTCCAGCAGCAGCAGCTGCTTAAATCGCACCGCCCGTGCCAACGAACTCGCCACCGCGGCGGCCACGCCCAGCTTCACCAGCAGGGAGATCAGCAGCAGTTTGGCATCGACATTGGGCACCCTTTTACTCTACGCGCCGGTGAAGCGGTGAAGAAGGGCCAGTGAAGGAGTGAACAGGGGTAACACAGACCTCTTCGTCACTCTCCCCTTAACGGTGCATTCAACTTCTGTCGCTATTCACTCCTTCACTCCTCACTATCCACTCTGCGCTCTTCACCCTTCACTCCTCACTCTTCACCCTTCCCCTGCACCCTCCCCGCCCTGCCGCGAATCTATACTGCTCATATGCCGTTGCTCAGCATCACCAAGGTCGCCGAGGCGGATTTTCCCACCCGCTGGGGTCAGTTCCGCATTCTGGGCTTTGAAGGCATACCGGAGCCAAGCGATCCGGCACGCCAGCCGGTCGAATTCGCCGTGGCCCTGGTCATGGGCGACCTGAAATCCTTGGGCAACGTGGACGTCGGAGGCAGCGCTCCCATCATCCGCATCCACTCCCAATGCCTCACCGGGGATGTTTTTCACTCCCTGCGCTGCGACTGCCACGACCAGCTTCACCTCGCCCTGCGCCGCATCGCCGAGGAGGGCGCGGGCATAGTGCTCTATGAGCAGCAGGAGGGCCGCGGCATCGGCCTGATGGCCAAACTTCGCGCCTATGAGCTCCAGGATCAGGGCCTCGACACCATCGAAGCCAACCACGAACTCGGCTTCCCTACCGACCTACGCCACTTCGAGCTCCCCGCCGCCATCCTCCGCCACCTGGGCATCCACGCCGTACGCCTCATCACCAACAACCCCGAAAAGGTCGCCGCCGTCCAAGCCGCCGGCATCCAGGTCACGGAACGTCTGAGCGCCGCTATCCCTTCTGAACCCACCTTTGAGCGCTACCTCGAAACCAAGCGCGAAAAGCTCGGTCACCTGGTCAGCTAGCGCACATTTACCGCCGCTTCTCGCAGAAGCAGCAGGAGCCCGTCAAGCAAGCGAGCACACGCGACACGAGGCATCCGCTCCAGCACATCTTGGGCATCCAAACCTCCATGTCAGCCTACTCTGCATTGCCAACCGGTTTACTCTGTGCCCTACTTTTCAACGCAGGCCCGCTTCACGCCGAGCCTGTAACGGTTCGCTATGAGGAAGGTTCGGTGCGCGGATATCTTGCCCTGCGCTCGCTCGACGACAAGCTGATCGCCGCGGGTGACTTGACGCAGACCATTCACGGCGGCCGGCTGGTATCGCGACTTATTTATCGCTTCAAAGACGGTTCTGTCGATGACGACACTGCCGTATTTACACAAAATGGCCACTTCCGCTTAATCAGCGATCATCGGATCCAGAAAGGACCCATATTTTCGAATCCGCTCGACCTGACGATCAAAGCGACCACGGGCGAGGTTATTGTCCGCTATAAAGACAAAGGTGTAGAGAAAGTGGAGACCAGCCATATCGACCTTCCTGACGACCTGGCCAACGGCATCCTTCTCGACGTTGCAAAGAACATATCTCCAGACACCGCGGTAACGACTCTGTCCTACGTCGTCGCCACACCCAAGCCCCGGCTTATCCATCTTTCTTTCCAACCTGACGGAAAAGAGACATTCCGAAGTGCTGGCCGGCCGAACGAAGCCTTGAGATTCAAAGTCCACGTGGATATCGGCGGCATCACTGGCATGATCGCACCGTTGGTCGGCAAGGAACCGCCCGACACCCACGTGTGGGTGAGCGCCGGCGAGGTTCCGGCTTTTATAAAGTCAGAAGAGCCTCTCTATTTCGGTGGACCTGTTCTGCGAACCGAGTTGGTCAGCCCGGTATGGCCCTACGCCTCCGAGTCGCCGCAACACGGCCAAGGCCGCTAACTCGCACTGAACGAGGCAGGCTTTATGGTGAGAGAGGCGTCCAATGCGGCAATGCCTCAAAGGCCGGCTTTGCAAAATGAAAGCCCTGCATCGTGAAGATCTCGAGATCGCACAGGGTTTGCACCTCTTCCGCGCACTCGATTCCTTCAGCAATCACCTCGATCTGGAGATCGCGACAAATACATATAAGCGACCGCACGATGGATCGGCTGGCGGGTCGTTCATGGATTTTGTGCACCAGAGCTCGATCCAGCTTGATGATGTCTGGTTGAAAGGCCGAGAGCAAGGTCAGACCCGAATGACCGGCACCGAAATCATCGATCGCGATCCGCATCCCATGCTTCCTGTATTCGGTCATGATGTTGCGCAGGTGATCATGATCCCTCACCTCTTCTACCTCCGTGATCTCGAAGATAATCCGATTGAGCGGAAATGCGACCGACTGCGCCGCATTCAGGGTACGCAGCAGGCATTGTTCAGGCTGGTACACGGCGTTTGGATAAAAATTGACACTCAGGTCAGCGTTTGTTGACAGGATTCCCAGCGCGGCTGAGACAGCGATCGCCTTCTCGCGGCAACGCTGATCGATGGAGTACCGGTTGTTATGCAGGACGCGATCCAGAACAGAACTGGCCGGCTCCCCATTGGGTCCGCGTGCCAGGGCTTCATAGGCAACCACGCTTCCCTGCTTTACATCCACGATGGGCTGGAACGCCATGGAAAATGGGAAATGTGGGCCGGAAGTACAAAGTTTGCAATCTTCAGCCGAGTGCGCCTGGATGAACCGGTTGTCCGCTTTCCGGATACTCTGCTCTGCTTTCGCAATTTCCGCACGAGGCGGTCCGTCCGTAGACTGCTGCTTCATCGCGTGAATCCCCACGTGACAAGGTGGTTCGTTCGTTTCACGTACATGGTACGTCCTGCCCTTGAGTCGAAATAGCCTTTATACAGAGATCGGTGGCCCGCGGAAGCCTTTGGAATGGTTACGCTTCAACATAGCGAATGGATTTGGGTTCATTCATTTGAATATTTAAATCGACTCAAGGACTTGAAGAGACGTTGGCTCGATGTCCACGGGGACCGGATCATATCAGCCGAGCTAAGCTGCATCACTTGCTTCGGCAAGGCTTTACTGTAGATCTAGTACACGGCAACCCTACTCAGCAGGCAGTCCCTCTTCGATCGCCTGAGCGACTTCCTCGATGGAGGTGTGCTCACTCAGGGCAATCACTTCCGCATTGTTAGCTGCCCGCCCCAAGCCCATCTGGCCGGCAATCTGCCTGTCCATCCGCAACACCGCTGTGATCTCCTTTTCCGTCAGCATCAGGATTTGCAGCATGAGATGGTCACGCTCATCGCCCCGCTTACTGACGCGAGACTGCCTCATCAGGATCAAGCTCGCCAGAACGATTCCTTCCAGGGCCACGCAGGTGCCGAGCAGCGAAAAGGGGTAAGGATCGAAATGAGTCATTTCGCCGGGTACGATGGTGTTGCATAGAATCCAGAGCAGAAACAGACTCACGTGAAAGATAACGAAGGGCAGGCTTCCCACAAAGCTGGCGATGGCGTCCGCGGCCCTTTCCGCGGGGGTTCGTTTCGCCAGAAACTCCTGCTCATGCCGGGCAATAAGGTCTACGTGGTCTTGAATATGTTCCTGCGACATCGGTCACCTTAAGAAGAGCTCACTCTTAAAAGATGATAAAGAAGTCATAAGGAACCAGGGAGCAAATGGCAGACAAAACCACCAAAGACCACCCGGGTGCCGGCACAGCAGTCCATCATCCGGCCAAGCAGGCACCCGGAAGCCGATGGCGACTTCAGTCAGCTGCTTCAACTTCGCCCAAAGCGTAACGGCGGCAGTGTTCCAGGTAAGCCGCTTCGTGCAGGGCCGCCAAATCAAGCACACCGCTCCAGAGCCATCGTGGCGCATCCAGACCCTTTGAGTGCCTTGATCGGAGTTCCTTCGCCCAGGCCTGGCATTCCGCCACTTCGAGTTGCCGGCCATGCGCCCTGCCGACGACACCGGCCAGGAGCCGAGCCGTTTTGATCGCCTGCTCCTGCGTCAGCTTCTCCAGCTCGAACTTCATGTCCTGCGGCCGAAGCTCCCGGACGATGACCGAGCGCCCCCGCAAATGCGCCGCGATCATCCGCTTGCCAAGAAATGGGGAAAGGTGGCGCGCACCCTCCACCACGCGCTCCGCGTGGTTTTCATAGACGAGGGCGCGGGGCGAGCGTGGCGCCGCCGCTGCGGTCGCCTCCTTGATGTCCAGCAGGTGGTACGCGCGGCGCTTCCGCTTCCCTACCCCGATCAGAACGGCGTACCGCAGACGTCCGAGTGAGCTGCAGCCCTTCATCCAGTACGCCGCATCCAGCATCTCCATGGGTTCTTCCTGCTTGCCGCGAATACCCTGAACCAGCTTCCGTAACTCTTCCTCATTCATGAAGAAAGCTTCCAGCTCCGTCCGTTCTTCGTCCGTGAGTGCCCAATACTTGCGTCCCAGGGGAATAGTGGGCGTCACATCCTCGATGCGCTCTTCGGCAAGATGCTTCCAACGGCGATTGCCGGCCTCCCGCATCACGTCCCGAATAGGCTCGATTTCCTCTGCGGAGATGCCGGCCGTACGGCCTCCCAGACGCGCCAGGTAGCCTTCGATCATCTCCTCAATCATGAGGGCCGTGGTGACGCCGGGGAGATCGGAACTGCGTGCAGCCATGGCGAGCGAAAGACCGAGCCGGAGCAGATCATGCGCGGGATTGCCGACCACGGTCTGATCCACGTCGCGTATCTCGATCTCGATTCTCCCTTTCACGTCAGCGATCGGCCCCAGATTGCCCGTGTGGCAATCCCCACAGATCCAGACATCCGGCCCGGTCGGCAGGGAGGCCTTCACCTTGTCGCTTTCCAGCCATTCGTAAAACTTCACAGTGTTGCCCCGGACATACGCGTGAGCAGATTCAGACATCTTGAGGCGGCGTTGGCGTTCCAACACAGGGCGGCGATCTTTGGGCGAAGAAGACGAATTTTTCAAAGTCTGACTTTCAGAAATGGAATGGGTAGACTTAGGGTACGCTGCGAGTGCGATGGCCGTCTGCCTGGCACGGGCCGCCCCAAGCTGTGCGCGTGTCCTTGGGTCCTCTCGCTGCGCATTCCCGTGAATAGATCAAGGCAAAGGCTAAGCCGAACGCAGTTTCAGGGTTTTCTCGATAAGATCCGCGGCGCGGTCTGGCCCGTTCACCCCCTGAAGAGCTCTCTGCAGGACCTGGGCCGCTTCCCGGTACTTGGCATGGCCGAGCACGAGGAGGATCGCTTTGCGGAGCCGCGCCGGCTTTAGTCTGTATCGTGAAACCACCACGCAGGCTCCACGCGCCTTGAGCCTGGCGGCTACGCCCGGTTGATCGTTGCCAAGGGGCACGGCCACCATCGGCACGCCCTCGGAAAGCGACTCCAGCACGGTATTCAGGCCGGCATGCGTGATCACCAATCTAGCCCGCTTCAAAAGCTCCAGCTGGGGAGCGAAACTCACCACCAGCGGATCACCCGCTAAGCTCCCCAGTTTCGCCGGATGGAGTCCACCGCCCAGCGACATCACGAGCTGCACGTCAAGCCCGGCGCAGGCATGGGCGATGGTTTTGAACAGTTCCTCCGAACCGTTCTGGAGGGTGCCCAACGACGCATAAACAAGCGGGCGCCCATCCAGACGGTCCCAGGGGAATTTGATGGCGGGACGCTGCCCAGCATGCAAGAACGGCCCCGTATAGTGCAGGCCCGTCGGGCTTTCACCGCCGGTTACAAACTCAAGCGCTTGGGGCATTTGGGTGATTTGCGCCAGAGGCGAGAGCGCGTCTTCGGAACGCGTGTAGGGCTTCAGTCCCCAGGCCCTGCGCTGTTGATTTACATCCTTGAAGATCGGAGCAGCGACCCGCAAAAGCAAACGGATGGCAAGGCGATTCCGCAAACGGCTGAGTCGATCCTGTCCCGCCGCCCAGCCAAGCCAGAAAGGTGGAAACCGGTCATCCTGCACGAGGGGAGGAATCAAGGCGAGGGAGATCCAGGGCAGGCCCAGATGTTCTGCCACGTTTCCAGCAAATTCAGCCTCATCGACCAGCAACGCTTGCACTCCGGCAGCCCGCACCGCCTCCGGGCCGTCACGCAGAGTCATCCGCATCGAATGCCTCACACGCTTCAACGTGAACCGAAACGCCGCGACGCCTTTCAGCTGCGCTAATTGCTCGTCCAGCTCTTTGAGTCGGCCACGCGGACAGTCCTGGGCGCCGATGCAGCAAAACTCGATGCCTGCCGCGCGCACACTGGCCTCGGTATCCGCAATGCCGAAGATCACCACCTGGTGGCCTCGCCGCTGCAGAGTATGCGCCAGCGCGACCATTGGATTAAGGTGACCCGTTCCAGGAAAACAAAATGCCCCAAGTCTTGCCATGGCCTCTTTAATCGATGGAATAGCTAATCGTGCCTGAGCGCGTCCACAGGGGAAAGTTGCCCTGCCCGCCAAGCCGGCAGCAAACCGGCAAGTACCCCGGCGAACACAGCGATGCCCACTGCCTCGGCGAGAAGCGGCCAGTGCAGTGACGCCGAGATCAAACTGGCGGTCCGTGGCAATGCCGCTAACACCTGCAGAGCACACCACCCCAGAATGATGCCGAGAAAACCGCCGCCCAGACCCAGGGTGACCGCTTCCAATTCAATGTGCGCGAGCACCTGCCAGCGGTTCCAACCCAGTGCGCGCAGGATGCCGATCTCCCGTGTACGTTCAAAGACAGACATCGCCATGGTGTTGGCAATGCCCAACACGCCAATAAGGAGGGCGAGCGTTGAGGTGCCCCAGGCCGAGGCGTGGGCCAGTTTCACAAACTGATTGTCACTGGCGCGCTCGGCCGCGGGAACGGCACGCATGCCCGGCAGGGCAGCTTCAATCTCCGCCTGAGCCTGCTTCATGTATTGCTCCGCGGTTTCGCCGCGAGGCGCCGGGCGCAGCCGAACGTCGATGGTCGACACCTTGCCTTGCAGGCTGCTCAGCTGCTGCAGCTGGTCCAGAGGCATGACCACCGCAGCCGCCTCCAGCGTGGAAGCACCGTGATAAATGCCTACCACCGTGAAGGTTTTGCCTTGAATCTGGAGCATGGAGCCGGGAGCGCTCTTCAAAGTTTGCGCCAACATATCACCGAGCATGACCTCGGCCTGGCCGTCGCGAAAGTGCCGCCCTGCGAGAGTGTGCAACGAAGCAAATTGAAAGGCATCGGCCTTCCAACCATAGACCAAGGCGTTTATGTCCGGTGTCAGGTCCATCAGGTTGAAGATGGTGGGCGAGGCCTGCGCGACATCGGGCAGATTTGTGAGTTTGGCCGTTGTCGATTCATCCATCGATGTGTTCAGAAAGGTGCCCTGAATCACAGCGATGTCCGTGCCGCTGCTGGAGTAAATACGCATCCACTGCTGCTCAAATGCACTGGAAAAACCCACCAGGCCGACAAACGCGCCGACCGCCGTTCCGATTCCCGCGAGCGTCAACAGGGTTCGCATCCGCCGACGCAGCAAATTTTTCCAAACAAATCCAGTGAACGATAATGATTTTGCCATGAGGTTGAGTTGTGTCCTTTTGCCTGAGCGAAAAGCATTGAATCATCCGTCGTGTTACTCGCGTATGCGTCCGTTTAGCATAGGAGGTCTTGCGTGTTATTTCCAACCTTTGCTCCCAACCGCTGTCCGCCGTCACAAATGGCCGCAGCTCGAGGCTATACTGAGCCGTGGCGCGGCGGTTACCTGCGCACGTAGCGGTCACAATTCCTCGCCGTCTTGTGAGGCGGATGGAGAACGGTTGCATTGAGCGAAGAGCACATCTTGGTCACGGGTGCCACCGGCTTTCTCGGCGTGCAGCTTGTGCGCGAACTTTTACAGCGGAAACCGAACGCTACACTGGCTTTGCTCATCCGCGAAAGGGCCGGGCAATCGGCTCAGGGGCGCGCTGACTCCTTTATTCCCGCATCAGACCGAGTGCGCGTTCAGGTCTTTTCTGGAGACGTAAGTCAACCAAATTGTGGGCTGAAGCCGGATGAATACGCTCGCCTTTCAGACGAAACGACCCGCGTGATCCATTCTGCGGCGACCGTGCGGTTCGATCACTCCCTTGAAGAGGCGCGCGGCATCAACGTCGAGGGCACTCGGCGCATTCTCGATTTCGCAAGCAGCGCGCGCTCGCTTCGCAGCTTCGCTTACGTAGGCACAGCCTACGTGGCCGGCGAGCGCTCGGGCCTGGTACGCGAAAACGAGCTTGCCGTCGGCCAACGTTACCGAAACACATACGAACAGACCAAAGCCGAAGCGGAAGCCCTCGTACAGGAGCGTCTTGCTTCCCTCCCCGGCATGATCCTGCGTCCCAGCATCATCGTGGGAGACTCGCAAACAGGTGTCACCTCCAGTTTCAAAATGATGTACTGGCCGCTGAAGATCTATGCACGGGGCCTTTGGCGTACGGTTCCCGGCTATCCAGACGCGGTGCTTGATATCGTGCCCGTGGACTATGTCGCCAGCTCCGTCGCGCAACTCCTCTTCGAGGAAGCCGCCCTGGGCTGCACGGTTCATCTCTGTGCCGGACCACGCGCTGACGCAACGATCGAGCAGGTGGCTCAGCGCGCCATGGAATACTTCGGCGGTCCTAAGCCGCGTTTTATTGATCCAAAACTCTTCTACGCCGTTTTAAGGCCGATCCTGTTTCTCGTGTTGTGGGGACGCAAACGGCGTGTGCTGCGCGACGGCCGGGCGTATCGGGATTACTTCACCATGCGCATGCAGTTTGACACCGGCAATGCCGACCGTCTCTTGCAAACAGCCGGCATTCATCCGCCGCCAGTGCTCGATTACCTCGATCGCCTCTTTCACTACTGTGTGGCCAGCGAGTGGGGCCGCAAGCCGACCATTGCGCCATGAGCTTCTTGCAACGTTACGCGCTCGCGCGGGACCACCAAGTCACCGTCGCCAATCTCCTGGATGAGTTGCTTCGTCGCAAGGGCGACTGCGCGGTCGCTGTGTACGATGGCGGCACCTTCTCGCTTTCCGGGCTGCACCACGAAGTCTGCTCCCTGGATGCGTTTCTACGTGACACCCTCGCGCTTCGCCCGGGGACGCCTGTTGCCATCTATCGCAGCAACACGCGGGAATGCTTTCACTGGTTTCTGGCGATCATCCGCGCGGGGGGCGTAGCGGTCCCGCTCAATCCGCAGCTTTCACTCGCCGAAGTGCGCCGGATTCTCAACGACAGCGGCACCGAGATCCTCGTTACCGACAAAACAGTATTTGAACGTACGATCGTGGATCGCCAAGCGCTTGGGGTGAGCACCTGGATACAAGCCGATGAGGAAAAGGAGACGCTCGACGGCTTCCTGCGCATCTCCGACCCTGACGTGATTGCCCCAGACAGGCTGCCGGCGACGCCCGTTGCCATCGATCCCACCGCCACGGTCGCCATCTTCCACACGTCGGGTACCAGTGGCTTTCCCAAAGGCGCAGCCCTGTCCAGCAACGCGCTGCTTGGGGCGCGCGCATCGACGGTTCTCTCCGGCATGCTTCTGGGTCCGCGCGATCTTGCGCTTGTGGCATTGCCGTGGTCGCACATCATGGCGGTCAGCATTGCGTTGTACGGCCTTATGGCAGGGATACGCGGCTGCTTTCTCGATCGCTTCGACGTGGACGCTGCGCTGGATCTTGCCGAACGCTTCCGCGTCACCGCCTTTGTTGGCGTGCCCACGATGTTTGCTCGCCTGGTTAACAGCAACCCCGCCCCCGCTCGCCTGGCGAGTGTGCGGGTGTGGCTTTCCGCGAGCGACCATCTCCCTGCCGAAGTTCGGCAGCGCCTGCGCCACTTCGGCGCCTTCGCCCGGCTGTTCGGCCGCTGGCGCATCCCACCGATCGTGCTAAATGGCTATGGGATGGTGGAGTTGGGCGGTCTCGCCATGATGGGTGTCGAATTGCCTTGGCTGCGCGGCAGTGGCGACCTGTGTCTCCCCGTACCGCCGTTCCGAATCCGCGTCGTGGATGAGCGCGGCAAACCTGTCCCGGCGGGTGTAACGGGCGAGTGCCAGGTCCGCCGACGCGGTGTCGCTCCGCACTACTGGAAAGAAAGGGATGAGAACAAGGATGGGGCTGAAAGCCTGCTTACCGCCGACGGCTGGTTGCGCACCGGGGATCTGGCTACGCGCAACCGCCTTGGACTCATCCGGCTTGTTGGGCGCACGAAGGATGTGATTAAGTCAGGTGGATATTCCGTATACGTTCGCGAACTGGAAGAAGCTCTGCTGGCCCACCCTGCGGTTGCGCGTGCCGTGGCGTTCGGCCTCCCTCACCGGGATAAAGGTGAAACTCCCGTGGCCGCGATTGAATTGCGACCTGATTTCTCTACGCAAGAAGCCGATCTGCTGAACTGGTGCCGCGGCCGTCTTGCGGCGTACAAGGCGCCGCGCCGCATCTGGATTCTCGACACCGATGAATTACCTCAGAATCACAGCGGCAAGCTTCTCCGTCGAGTCTTGCAGGAGCGATTCACAGCGGCTGGTGATTGATGGCGCTGCAAGACTTCGTCGCGCTCCTCAACATGGGCGCTTACGGTCGATCCTCAAACTTGCTGATCTGCTCGGGACTGAAATCTTTTAGGGTGAGGTTTGCCTTCGTGCTGCCGCGTTCAAAGATCAGGAGAGTTGAGCCGGGGCGACCTCCAATTTTCACCTCCACCTGTCGGGCTGCGGCAACTCCGCCTGACTGACCCACTCCAAGGGAGGTGAAATCCTTTACGATTGCCCCGTCTTTGAGCGTCTTCTCCGCATAGAGGGGATAGCCGTTGGTGTGATCGAACCACGTTTCCACTTCGGCGTAGTGTGAACGTTCCGCCCCGCCCGGTGTGCTCTTCAACACATCACAATCGTGAACGCCCAGCTTTGCCGTTTTTACAAAAGCCTGATTCTTCCAGTAGTACTCCGGCTGAAGGAAATCCTCATAGTCGAAATCGCTTCCGGCCACCCCGTCGCTCCACTGCGCAAAGGGCAGCGACGCCGGCGCTACCTCATGCGGACGGAAAATCCGAATCGTGTTCCCGCCGCCCGGCCGCATTTCCAGCAGGATATTCACACGCGCATCCTCACGCGCATTCGACACCGGCGTTTTTGAGGGCGCGATCTCGAGAAGAACGCGCAGAACACCTGGAAACCAGTGCGCCTTGATGGCAAAGGCGTTGCTGGTTCGATTCCCGCCTGCATCGACCCGAACCAAGCGCCCGGTGGCACGAGCATCCGTGGTTTCCACACGTCCCCGCGCGCTGGCAAGAATCGGTCGTGTCTCTGCCGTGTCTGTCGCGACGGCCATGTGCATGGTGGTCGTCGCGGTAAACAGCACTGCCGCCGTCACAAGGGAAGTCCATCTCATGGCACGATCCTTCCATCATGGATGCGGATGTGGCGCGGCGCGGAGTTCGCAATCTCGACCTCATGCGTAATGACAATCAGCGTCATGCCGCGAGTTCGCTGGATGCCGGTAAGGATGTCCATGATGCGCGCCGAATTCTTGCTGTCGAGATTGCCAGTCGGTTCATCCGCCAGCAGGATGGAAGGATTGTTGGCCAGCGCTCGGGCAATCGCCACGCGTTGCCGTTCTCCTCCGGAAAGTTCATTTGGAAGCTGAAACATGCGTTGCTCCAGCCCCACTTCACGGAGCAGTGCCTCGGCACGTTCCGTGCGATCGCCGGCTCCTTGCTTGGTCGCGAGCATGGGAGCCTGCACATTCTCAAGCGCGCGCAGGGTGGGCAGCAGGTAGAACGATTGAAAGATGAAGCCAACATGGTGACAGCGATATGTATCGAGGCTGAGGGACGAACCCAGAGCCGCACCGCGAAACAGGACGTCGCCGCCTGTGGGAATATCAAGTCCGCCAAGCAGTTGCAGCAAGGTAGATTTGCCACTTCCGCTTTGTCCACTGATAGCGACAAATTCCCCGGCCTCGATGGAGAGATCCACACCGCGGAGGGCCTCGATACGGCCTTCGTCGTATTCTTTACGCAGGTTGCGTGCTTCAAGTATGGGAGTGGCCATCGCTGGAAAGCAGATCAATCTGCTCAGATTACCTTACAGGTAGCCTGCCCGTCCTCAGTCCATCCCCTTCAGGGTCTCGGCCAACATTCACCACCACTGCCCTTCCTATGTGTTCAACGTCGCACAGCTCACAAACCCGAGAAAGATTGTGTTCGAAATCGAACATAGTTCGCCCATCCTAGGGTGTACATTGCAGGTGTTCCTGATGGTAGACGTGTACTCCGCGATCCCCAGCAGGACAGAATCGAAAGGAAGCGGTGGAAGCGTCTCACGACGAAGCTGATTCGTCTATTGTGTGAACGTTTTACCGTTTGCCGGAGGACCTCACGCTGGGGATCGTTTACGCTCCACCAGCCCTTTCAGGTGAACCTACAAGCACGAGAGTCCCGCCTCACGATTGAACACCAAGAACGTCCTCCTTGAGCTCAGCTGGGCTCCTGCCTCCATGACCGGCATCTCGTCCCGCAAACAATCAAAGACTTGCCAATATGTATACCCTACGGGCAACCATTCCTGCTGTGAATATAGCCATTTGCTGCCGGAACCTTTTACCGAGAGTGTGGTGACAGTTGTTTGCATGGAAGGGTCATCTGGGGTGTCTCGTGCCACGGCTCTGTTCTGGTTACGAGAAAAAAGTTCCGATTCTGCCACGTGGGAAAAGGATTATAACAACATCGGATGGTGAAGCGGCAGGGTATTTGCGTCTTAGATTTTAGTCTTGATCAAGGATCCGCTTCGTCAGCCTCATTTGCAAGGAGAGCAGTGCATGATCCACCTGTTGTGGCTTTTACTCTTAGCCCCCATGATCCCGCTTTTGGGTTTGCTGTATCAGTGGGTTGGGTCGAGGTACGACCGGAGGCGTTTTCTCCGGCTTGGGCAGCTGATAGACATCGGCAGCCGCCGGCGGCTCTTCATGATGGAAAAGGGTAGTGCTACCGGACCGTCAGTGATCTTTGAGTCAGGCATTGGGGCGACAAGCCAGAATTGGGCCAGGATTCAAGAGTCGGTCAGCGAATTCGCGCATACGGTTTCTTACGATCGGTTGGGCCTGGGTTGGAGCACACCGGCGGTTTCGGAACGGATCCCTTCCAAAGTTGTGGAGGAACTGCGGGCAATGTTACAGGCGGCCGGTATTGCGCCTCCATACCTGCTCGTGGGCCACTCCTTTGGAGGACTGGTAGTGCGGTATTTTGCGGCCGAGTATCCGGATGAGGTTGTAGGCGTGGTGCTTGTGGATGCCATGCGCACGGATGAATGGCCACCTGTGGATGAGTCGCAGCGCAAGCTCTTGAACCGGGGAGTGCAGCTCACGCAGTGGGGTGTGCCGATCGCCTATTCGGGGTTGGCGCGGTTAACAACGACCTCGTTCTTCAATGGCTCAGGAAAATTTACGAGCCTCTTTACGAATTTGACCGGCGGCCACAACGTATTGGAGCGGGTTACAAGCGAGCTAAATAAGATGCCGGCAGCGGTGTGGCCTATCGTCGCAGCGCACTGGTCGAGCCCGGCCTATTTCCGCGGCATGACAGCGCACATTCAAGGCGTTCCAGGAACTGTAATGGAAATGCTGGATGCAGCGCCGATCGTGGGTATGCCGGTAGTCTTGTTGACGCCGGGGCAACCGAAAGCGATCTCGGAGGCAGATTTACAGAAGATTGGGCCAGATGCCGAGCAGTTGATTGCCGAAAAGAGCGGGCATTGGGTGCACCTGGACGAACCCGAGCTCGTCATCGCGCAGATCCGTAGCATGATGACCGCCGTGCGATCGGCAGTCTACGATGAAGCTCTTATGAGCGTCTCAGCCGACTAGTGGTGAACGAAGAGTTTTAGAACAAGTGAAAGAGACCCGCTTCCCAAGCGGGTCTCTTCTACTTGTTGCAGCAGCAAAAACGGTGTGTCAGATCACTTTCGGTTGCCTTCTGCCATTATGAAATGCCGATGATCCCATTCGTGGTTAGATCCAGACTGACACAGGGAAACAGCTCCAGAGGCCCGGTAATACAAAGTCCTCTGCGCCACCTTAGCGCAGAGCCGAGTGCGAGCGACGCCGGCGCACCAGGCCCGCTGTGCCCGCCAAGGCGGTTCCCAGCAGAATCAGGCTGCTTGGCTCTGGTGTGACTGCCGTCGCGACCGCGGGGATATAACCTGTGACGGTCGAAGTGGAGCTGTCTATAGCCGACACCAACCCTGGCGTGACATTCGTTGCATTTGTCTGGATCAGCAAATCAGCCGAGGTTTGGCCGTTGCCGATTCCGTCAGCTCCCGGGAAGTCAAAGGAGACCACGCCATCCACACTCTCATCGATCGTCAAAGGAAGGTGCCCAAGTCCCTCGAATCCCACGTTGGCCGAAAAGTCTTGAAATCCGTTTATCGCATTCGGAGCCGCACCACCTCCCGTGGTCACATGCTCAATCGCATTGCCGCTCGTGTCAGTTACTTGAATCAGGAAGGTCAGACAGCTGGCGCCACAGCCGGCGCGGTACGGACTGCTTGCATCGTGAAAGACCGTCTCCATCCAGGATCCGGTAAACGTAACGGCACCACTGAGTGGACCGCTCGCCGTAGCAACTATATTCGCCGAGGTGATGGTTCCTGCTGCCACCGGGGCAGCAAAGACCGTCGTTCCGGGCAGAATGGGCGTAGCGAAAGCAGACAGAGAGGAGAGAAGGCCTAGGGAAGCTAAAGATCGTACAGCTTTGGTGTGTGTCATAACGACTCCTCGATGAGCGCATTTTGCGACAAGCGAAACGCCATGCCGCTTGATGTGGCTTTGCATCGATCCGTACACAGGGGCCGATTGAAACAATTGGCCGTTCACAGGAAAGGCGGCCACGATGCAATCTGGAAGGCAGCAAGCTGCCGAACCAGTTGAATCTCTGGTCGCTAATATGAGCTAAGTACCTAGCCATCGTGCGATAAGTGCTCGCGCCTGTCTGTATGACTTCGCACACAAGGCCACTGCATCGACAACTTGTGTAATTCAAGTTATTTCACGCAATTACACAGCCCGCACGGCCACATCACGGAATGTCGACCTGACGCACAAGGCCGGAATAGACGCACTTAGACTCTACCCAGCTTCATGGGGAGGAAATGCTGCTTGAGTCAATTTCCTGATGGTGGAGCAAGCCAACTCGCTCCAGTGCCGGTTCTCACCAAGGAGACGGCCACTAAAGCGATATCCGCTTCACGGCAGCAGGCGATTGCTCTTAAGCAATGCCTGCAGGCTTGGGGTTTTTGGGATCGAACTTGGCCAGCTGCACCTTTTTCGCCAGACCAACCTTCTCCAATAACCAGATGCAGTAATAGTTGATGTCGAACTCATACCAGGCAAGACCGTGACGGGCCGAAACGGGATGAGCATGGTGGTTGTTGTGCCAGCCCTCTCCGCCGGTGAGCAGCGCAACCCACCAGTTATTGTGAGAATCGTCCCGTGTTTCAAAGCGCCGTTTTCCCCATAGATGGGTCGCCGAATTCACCAGCCAGGTCGCGTGCAGACCCAGTGTCGTGCGCAGGAAAACGCCCCAAAGCACAAGCCCCGTACCAAGTCGCCAGCCTCCGAAGAAGATGCCTGCGGAGAATAAAAGAATCCCACTCGCGGCCAGCGGAACCCAATGATATTTGCTGATCCAGACATGAAAGTGATCCCGTGCAAGATCGGGAGCATAACGCTCAAGAACAGCTGTTTCTGAATGCAAGGCTGCGCCGGTCAGGATCCAGCCGGCATGCGCCCACCATGTGCCATCCTGCGGGCTGTGGGGATCGCCTGGCTGATCCGAATGCTGGTGGTGTACACGGTGGGTCGCTACCCAGAAGATGGGGCCACCTTCAAGAGCAAGGGTTCCACAAACGGTGACAGCGTATTCCAACCACTTCGGCACGCGGTAGCCGCGATGCGTGAGCAAGCGATGATACGTCATGCCGATCCCGATGTTGATCGCCAGGAAATAGAAGATGACGGCAACGATCAGGGCTGTCCAACTAAAAAAGAAGAACGCCGCAATGGCGCCAACGTGGAACAGACCCATGAACACCGCCGTCAGCCAATTGATCTCGGGACGTTCGTAAACCGGTTCGTTCGGCTCGTTCTCCTTCGCCGGAGTCAGCCCTTGCTGTCGGGGTCTAGGGGTTGCACTCGCTACCGTTGACCTGATTGCTGGTGGATTCTTTCCGGAAAGCGTGTCTTCAGCAGGATCAGCAGGGGTGGTCGCGGCTCTCATAGCAAAGTTCTCCTAGGCGGACAGCGTGCGATCGCTTCCGGGTTCCTGCTGTCTTTGATTCCGCGGCACGGCGCATCACAGTAACAGTTCTGTAACTGCGGGACTGAGTAGCGGCGATCTCACATCGAGTCGAGTGGAGAATGAATCTTTTGACTGTGGACCTGATTCGATTCCACACACGGAAACCATTCTCAATCTCAGTGTGTTCTTTCATGAACATGCACGTACTTCATAAGCGCCAGCGCAGAAGATCAAAAGCACGTTGCTGATACCTGCCAGCCACAGGGCTGCCCGTTGATGGATCATCTTCATGTTGTTTCTGGACCTGGAGCGGCGAGCTTTCGGCATCGGACCACAGACAGTCACGAGCATTCATTCCAGTCTCACTCAGGTGTGCTGAGGCTGCACTGCGCAGGGGATTTTGATCATCTGTTGCAGCGTGACGGCCAAGGCTGCGAGCTGACAAGGTTTACTGACGTACGTCCATCGCCGATCGCGAAGTTCCTGCATGGTGGCGTCTGACAGGATGCTGCCCGTAAGGATCACGACAGGTAGAGAAGGGCAGTTGGCCGTAAGTTCCCGCGCGAGTTCCAGGCCCGATCTTGTGGGCATCTCAAAATCGGTCAAAAGCAGGTCAACGAACGGGTTTGAGCGAAAGGCTGCCGATGCAAGATGGGCGTCAGCACACGGGATTACGGAGTAGCCCATGGCTCTTAGGCTGCACTCCATCACGTAGCGCAGATCGTTATCGTCTTCTGCGAAAAGAACGGTCCTTGGGGTTCGGAACAACTCCCGTTTTTTGTGGGGGAGCTCTGGCATGAGGGTTTGGCTGATTCCTGCGGAAGCCGTTTCAAGAAAATTCATGGGATCTCACAATCCACCAGTCGCGTTACGAGCGAAGGTAACCTCAGAATGCTGTTACTTTGCACTACTGTCTGTGCGGATTCGCAATTAGCAGAAAAAGAAGCGGTACACAATAACTCCGTGGGTGCGAGCACACCTGAGACTTGCCGGGCCGGGCCGCATTGCCTATGGGTGACATTCAGCCACCATTTTTCCTAAACGCAAGCCGGGTGACAGACGGGATTTTTGAGGGGAGAGATCATTAGTTATGGCAATCTCCAACGCTCAACAAATCGTAAACGTAGACCGGATGAACGACGGCATCATCATCAAATTCGAAGACGGCAAATGCGCCTTCTACTCGAGTGCGCTTCTTTATGCCACGCTTCCACACAGCAAGAAGCTGGAAGAGATGGAACTCGACTGGTAACGAACTTCAAGCGCCGGCGATTCGAAACAATGCAGTCTGAACAGAAGCTACACAGCAAAGCCCGTGTCGAAGTCTGCGAAGTTTTGGAGGTGCTTCTTGACAACCTGGTAGCATTCGCACGCTTGCTTTTCCAGTCCGTCCCTATCCAGGATGTGTAGTGTTCCGCGACTGTAGGTGATCAAACCTTTTTCCTTCAACGTTCGGGCGGTGGTGGTTACAGTCGGCCGGGCGCTTCCCAGCATGTCCGCAAGAAACTCCTGAGACAATGCCATGACGTCCTGCTTTGCGCGGTCGGAGCAGATCAGGATCCACCGGGCAAAACGCTGTTCATGGTTGTGGTGGGCATTGCAGGCTGCCGATTGCGTAGCCTGGGTTAGTTGTGCCTGCACGTACCGCAGCGCGAGCCGGTGAAACTCCTCATGGCGCGCAAATTCTTTCGTGGCCGCATGAAGGGGCGAGGCAAAACCGTATCCGCCAAGCTGCATAAACACGCGATTCAAGCTGTGCTTGGTTCCCATCAGCGCGGAGATCCCGATTGCGGACTCATATCCGAACATGCTGACTTCCACTTCGAATCCGTCACGAAAAATGGTCGTCATGGACCCAATTCCCTGCTCTACAAAGAAGACGTGCTTGATTTGTTGGCCGGGAACCTCCAGATCCTGCCTAAGGGCCAGCGGAACACGACGCAACTGGAGGCGCTCGATCGTCGGGGAGCTCAGGTGTTGCAACAGGGTGTTATTAAAGCTGTCTTCGGCCATGCATTTCCTTCCGTGCAAGGAACAGTGTTCTCCTTATGTGCTTGTATGCCGGCGCCCGCAGACTTCTAGACGACGAAGCCGGTATCGAACTCTGCGAAGTTTTCCAGGTGTTCGCGAACGACGCGGTAGCATTCGCAGGCCTCCTTTTCCAATCCCTTGATGTTCAGAACCTGGATGGCTCCGCGACTGTAATCGATGAAGCCTTTGGCCTTCAGGTTACTTGCGGCGATGGAAACGGTGGACCGTGTGCTTCCCAGCATCTGCGCCACGAACTCCTGTGGCATTTCGAGATGCTGCCGTTTGGCTCGATCGCAGCAGATCAGGAGCCAGCGAGCGAGTCGCTGCTCATAGGTGTGCATGGCGTTACAGGCGGCATTCTGGGTGGAAAGCGTCAGTTGAGCCTGAACATAACGCAGGGTAACTTCCTGAAATTTCCCGGACCTCCGAAACTCCTGCCGGGCGGCTTTGACCGGTGAAGCATACCCGTGGCCGGCTAGTTGCATGAAGATGGCATTCAGACTGTGTTTTGTTCCCATCAGGGCAGAAATCCCGATCGCCGACTCATAGCCGAACATGCTTGTCTCCACCTGCGCCCCGTTTTCGAAGCGGGTCGTCATGGAGCCAATCCCCTCTTCGAGAAAGAAAATGTGCTCGATACTGATCCCTGGTACCTCCAGGTTGTGCAAACGCGGCAGTTGCACGGGCCTCAGTTGAAGCCGCGTTATCGTCTCAGCATCCAGGTGTTGCAGCAACGTATTGTTGAATGGACCAGCATTCATCGTACGATCCCTCTCCTCGTTCCCGTTAACACCTGCTACGTCAGGCAATCAGCAACCCTGACGACTCGCAGCCCACGAACCTGGTCTACGCGACACCGCGGAAGTGGGAGACCGGACTACGGCCTAGAGTAAACCAAATGTCGTCTATCCGACATAAGGACTCACATTGACCCAAGCCAAACAGGAAGTTCGGAGCTCAAGAACACAAAGCGTGCAGGTCTATGAGGTCGAAAGCCGTGTGGCCGGCCGGATCAGCTTTCAGGCGTGACCGCGTCATCACAAAGAGCTAAGTGCGAAATCATACAGACACAGCTTGTGGGATATTCCATTCTCGTGTTGTCCCGTCGCACAGTGACCGCAGAGTCAGCCGTGCGCGAGATGTTTCTCCATTTCCACTCGCTATCTTGAGCGGCTACCGCGTTTGCAATGTAAGTCCACGTATGTTGCTCGCTGGTGAACAGACCAAATCTAACAGCACGCTGGAGGAGCCATGGACAACAAAGGGCAGGCGTCACTCGGCATGGACGCTGTGTCTCGCGCAGACGCTGAATGGCTGGCGCCTGGACAGGAATTGCTGACGGTAATTCACGAAACCGGTCGCGAGGCCATGAGGTCAACCAGCAGCATGGGCAGAGCTGCTGGGCCTGGAACCACCGTTCTTCTGGTGGATGACGATGACGACTTGCGTCAGGTCATGGAGTGGACCCTGGAAATGGAGGGCTATGCCGTCGTTTCCTGCAAAGACCCGCAACTCGCGTCCGAGGCCTTTCGCTCCCGTGCCGATATTGACTTGCTGCTTACAGACCTGCAAATGCCGGGCAGGTCGGGGGTGCAACTTGCCAGTGAACTGACTGCCGTTCGTCCTTCTCTACCGGTGATGATCGTCTCCGGCAGCGTGGTCTCCGCGGAGTTTACGCGGAAGATGTGGCTGCGGCACTGGAAATTCCTGAGCAAGCCTTTCGACATACCCGTGCTGCTGGACAGCATTCACCAATTGCTGCGCCTCAGAAACCAAAAAGCCGCATAACTCTTGCACAATCCGAGAAAAGGTAGGTTATGGCTCAATACCAAGGTGTAGTGAACTGGTTCAACAATCAAAAAGGCTATGGATTTCTTGCACGTGAAGGGGGTCCGGATGTGTTTTGCCACTTCAGCGCAATTCAGTCTGAAGGGTACAAGACCCTCGCAGAGGGAGATCCGGTCATCTTTGAAATCGTGCAGGGTGACAAAGGTCCTCAAGCCCACAACGTCATCAACCAACAGATGAGTGGCGCTTCGCTGCCGGACAGGGGAACATCCGTCTCTGCTTTCGCGAAAGATGGACGGTGATGCGGCCCTTCAACTCCCCCACCTTTTTTGAATCTCCTGCGGCAGCTGTTTCTGATACTGCCGCTCGCTCATTACCCAGAGACATCAGCAGCCGGTTTGGTCGGCGGCTTCGCGAACTCCGGCGCGAGCGCAATCTGACGCAACTGCAGGTGTCCGTCAACTTCGGAATCGACCGGAGCTTCCTGAGCGACGTGGAAACGGGAAAGAAGTCGCTCTCCCTTCCCTTTCTGGAGCTCATTGCCCGTGGATTGAACCTCACCCTGTCGGACTTACTTCAAGACCTCTAAACAGGCTCTCCGTCCGCGCAGGATTAACTTCGCCTGCCATTCCCCCACCCTTTGCTACAGGGCCCCGGCACACAGCCGGACAGATTGGATTGAACGTGCGCTCGCAACAAATTCACATTGCCATTGCTCAAGGAAATAACCGCTTCGAGATTTGCCGAAAAGTAGGAAAGGGCGTACGAATCACCCATAGGGACGGAACCCGACTGCAGGACTCCATCAATCGGGTGTTGGAACAACTCGGCTCGCAACCGACTAGCCCGCACTGGCCATCACGGACAGGGACGAACGAACCGGCGGCATAGCTTGAAGATCAAAGCTGTTCGGTTTTGGGGAGATCTCCAATTCATCAGCTAGTGGTTTCCCACCCGTTCCAGCATTTCCATCAACAGATTACGGAGGACGTGCGCGCGTAACTTCGGCGCAAGAACGCATCCAAGGTCCCATGGATGCAGAAAAGCAACCCTCAACCCACTCGACTCCGCATGTCCTCATCCTCGGCGGCGGCTTCGGCGGTCAGTACGCCGCCCGCCGCCTTGCGCTTCGGCTGCCAGCCGACTGGGCGATCACGCTTGTAGATCGATATGAGTATCTCCTTTACACGCCCATGCTCACCGAGGTTGCCGGGGGCGCAGTTCGCGGAAAGCACATCGCCGCCTCCTCGGCGGGCATTCGCCGGGTGAAATTTATTCAGGCTGAAATCACCGGTGCGGACCTTCGTGCCAAGTCCGTTTCCCTGTCCTCGGGGCAGACGCTGGTCGCAGATCACATCATCTTTGCGCTGGGTTCGGTGGCCAATTTTCGTGACGTTCCTGGAGCGAAAGAGCACAGCATCACAATGAAGACGATGGCTGACGCCGACAAGCTGCGCCACGGGGCGCTGCGGCATCTTGCCATGGCTTCTCAGACCAGCAACGGACTCGAGCGTCAGCGGCTTCTCACCTTTGTGGTGGCCGGCGGCGGCTACACCGGCGTTGAATCCATGGCGGCTCTTCGCGAACTGCTCCACACGGAGGCTCCCTCTTTTGGTGTGCAGCCTCGGGAACTTCGCCTCGTGCTGATTGAGCCCGCCAAGCGCCTGATGGCGGAAATGCCAGTCTCCCTTGGAGAGTATGGCAAGCGAGCCCTTGAGGCTGATGAGATTCAGGTGAGGCTTGGCCTCGGTGTCAAGAGCGTCGAGGCAACCGCCCTCGTGCTTTCCAATGGCGAGACGCTTCCCTTCGGAATTCTGATCTGGGACACGGGAATTATGCCGAATGAGATGTTCAAATCGATCGATTGCCCCCGCGGCAAACATGGCGGCATCGTTACGGACAGCTGCTTCCAGGTACCCGGCATGCCCGGTGTGTGGGCGCTTGGCGATTGTGCGGAAACGCCGGATCCGAACAACCCCGGCAAAACTTTTGCGCCCACCGCTCAAAACAGCACGCGGGCTGGTGTACACGTTGCAGACAACCTGATTCACTTGCTCCGTGGTAGACCCGTGCGTCCTTTCACCTACAAGCAGATTGGCGAGCTCGCTGTTGTCTCCGACCACGACGGCGTGGCGAATGTCTTTGGCCTGAAGATCCAAGGCCCACTTGCCTGGTTGATGTGGCGGGTAATCTACATCGCTAAAATGCCCGGCATGGCGCAGCGCTTCGGCTTGCTGCGTGATTATCTGCTCCCACGCCCAAAAACCACACCGGCTCGCACACCTGAGCTCCAAACGCGATAGCGGCACGGACCCTGGGACTTGCTCCGAGGTAAAGACATCTCCTGATGTTGGAAAGCGAGTGAACCAACTCCAACGCTGACTCCTTTTCACGGAAATGGGAGATTTGCTCTAATCCGTCTTGCGCGTGACGAGCCAAACCGTGTCGCGCACCGATCCCGGTCGGTCCAGTTGCATGTACTCACGAACGTTGTACCGCGGGTCCCGGGCAAAGCGGATTGCGAGCGGATTGCCGATCTCCGGAGGCGCGACCGGCACAGCCGGACCCGCGTGCACAACGAAAAAACTGCTGTTCTGTTTCAGAAACTCACCTACGGGTTGGATAGAGCCGGAAAAGTATCCTACCTTCTTCCAGATCTCCATCAGGTGATACTGCGTAATCTCCAACTTCGGCGCGGATGGGCTCAGGCTTTGCGCCCAGTCCAATAGGAACATGTAGCGAACACCTGACGCGTGCTGACGGCCGATGAGTTCTGTGAAGCTGAACGCGTCCTCGCAGACGACAGGAATGCCCTTCGGCAGCCTTGCGGTGAGTTCCCCTGTGTACTCGGGTGCTGAAGGAGAAAACTCCTTCACGTGGTGAAACACCCAGAACAAAAGCAGCGCGGCCCAGCCCGCCACGGTCGCTCCACCTAGCCGGCGCAAGAGGGAGCCATACCGCTCAAGGAGGCGAACCGGAAGTACGGAACGGAGCAACTGCAGCCCCTCCGCACTGACGTACACGACCGCAACCGTAAGCGGCAGAAGATAGCGGTTGTTGAATAGCCAGGCAGAGACCAGGCCCTCTAACAGAAACGCCGCGGGCACCAGCAGCAACGCGCCCGTAACTATGTAGATAGGTTGCCGCTGCCGGTAGGCCGCGCGAAGAAGGTTACCTCCGCCGGAATGGGCCTTCCATATGAGACCCCCGCCCACGAGGCAGAGCAGCACCAGAAAGACAAGAGTGATCTCCGGGCTGGACGCCGTATAGACGCCAAGAACATCCCAGCCATTGGGCGGCCGGGTCCAGAAATGGGGCTTGCCGACATCGGCCGAGGCAATGATGTTTGCACGCTCCGGTATCAATAACAGCCAGGACAGCGCGCCTGACACATACAGGAGCGGCCGCGAACGCTTCTTGGGATGACTCAGGTCCAAGCGATCCAGAACAACGGTCGACCCCAACAGAAAAACGCTAAAGACCACACCCAGAAGATGGCTTGTGGTCAGCAGGCCATGGGTAAGAAAAGTCAGGAGATAAAACTTTTTCGGCGTCGGCTCGGGCGTGTCCGCCAGTACCAGGGCAAGCCAAAAGGCAAGCGAAACGCTGAGGATGAGCAGGCCATAGAAACGTCCTTCTCTCATGTGCATGGTGAAGGGCGGACTGAAAAACCATGTGTTGAGGAGCGCCAGGGCAACGATGCCAGTTGGATAAAAGCGCCGTGCGGCCGTCCACGTTGCCATGAACGCAAGTCCGAAACACGTGGAGGAGTACAGCCGAAAGGAGAGATCCGTGGAGCCGAAGAGACGGAACCAGCCACGGCCGGTGAGGTAGAAAAAAAAGCCACCCCCGTCCGCACCTGTCCGCCAGGCCTGAACCATATGCTGCCAGGAGGGATCGTGCAGCAACATCCAGCCCAGCGTCTCGTCTTCCCAGAAGATCCTGCCCCGCGATAGCACGCATGTCACAAGGAGCGTTAGGAAAAAACCTGCCAGCATTCCAGCAACGTCCCAGCCACTCAGTCGGTAGCTCCGCTCTGCTGGCCTGTTCGACTCCGCCTGCCATGACTGCTCGGAAAGAGCGACCAGCTTCCCGATGAAGCTTTCAGAAGCCAAAGATCTTGACTGGGTGAGACCTCGACTCCCGTGCGAAGCTGATGGGAACATACAAACAAGCTTCCCACGAGTGGACGGGTAGGCGAGTGACCGTCACCGGGGTACGAGCAAAATTTTAGCGGCTCACGTAAACTTTTCCGAGAGGCCTCCTCACGATGAGAGGAAAATCCTGCGTTCGCAGACCCTCTTCGCTGGCCGTTTCTTGCGTATCGGAAGGGTAAACATCAAGTGTCTCTCGAGCTCACCTGGTTGCCTGAACTTCCCGACTGGAAGCTGCGTTTCGACGCTGCCCGAAAACAGCCGGTGAACGCAGCCTGGACCTCTTTCGTGGAGCTGGCAAACAGCCGCATGGATTTCGTTCGAGCGGGACAACTGGACAGAGCTGTGCAGCGCTACACGGCAGAGAGCTTAGCGGAGAACCAGGCAGCCAGGCCTCTGCCCGTCATACGCTTGGCCTTACTGGGTTCGTCCACCTTGACTCATCTGCTGCCGGGCATTCGGCTCGGGGGTTTGCGCCGTGGTTTTCTTCTGGACGTGTACACCGGACCTTATGGTCTGTATCGCCAGGAGCTGGCAGATCCCACGTCCGGCCTCCACCAATTTCGGCCCGAAATCGTCTGCTTCGCTTTCGATGCTGCTCATCTTGTCTCCACCGAAGCTTCGAGTATCGATGAAACGATGGCCAATCTGCAGTACTGCTGGAAGACCGCAGGAGACGCCCTGCACTGCTCTGTCATCCAGCAGACCGCCCTTCCTCGTTTTCCGACGCTCATGGGCAACAACGAAGACCGGCTCGCTACCTCGCAGGCCAGCCTCGTCACACGGCTGAACGCAGCCATGCGAGAGCGAGCACGGGAGAGCCACGTCGCCCTCTTGAGCCTGGACACCTGGGCCGCCGAGAGTGGCATTGTTTCCTGGTTCGAGCCGTCGCTCTGGTACTCCGCTAAGCAGGAGGTGCACCCGCAAGCATCCGTGCTGTATGGAGATCAGCTGGGTAGGCTGATTGCGGCGCTCCGGGGCAGAAGCGCGAAATGCCTTGTGCTCGATCTGGACAACACGCTCTGGGGCGGTGTCATCGGCGACGAGGGCGTGGATGGGATCGTCCTTGGCCAGGGCAGCCCGACGGGTGAGGCTTTTGTAGCTTTTCAGCAGTATGTACGGCAATTGGGGAAGCGCGGCGTCATTCTCGCGGTCTGTTCAAAAAATGGTTACGCGAACGCGAGCGCGCCGTTTGAGACACATCCGGAGATGGTGCTGCGCATGGCGGACATCGCCTGCTTTGTGGCGAATTGGCAAGATAAGGCGACAAACCTGCGGCATATCGCGGCAACCTTGAACATCGGGCTCGATGCATTCGTCTTTGTGGACGACAATCCTGCCGAGCGCCGGCTCATTCGCTGTGAACTGCCGATGGTCGCCGTACCGGAATTGCCCGAAGATCCTGAAGGCTACATAAGCTGCCTGGCGGGCGCCGGCTATTTTGAAGCACTTGAGCTCACCGCTGAGGACCGCGAGCGCACCCGGCTCTACCATGCCAATGCCAGCCGCGAGGTCTTGCGGCAGTCGTCCACGGACCTTGACAGCTATCTGCGTGGGCTCGATATGGAGCTCCTCTGCAGCAGCTTCGATGAACTCGGCTTCAAGCGCATTGTCCAATTGATTGGCAAGACGAATCAGTTCAATCTGACAACGCAACGGTACACAGACGCGGAGGTGCGGGCAGCCATGTGCGATCCTTTGGCCCTCACGATGCAGCTTCGCCTCACCGACGTTCACGGGGACAACGGCATGATCGGGGTCGTCATGGGCTCTCGTCAGAACGACGATCTGCTCATCGATAATTGGTTGATGAGTTGCCGCGTACTCGGCCGCGAGGTGGAACAGGCCACCTTGAACCTTCTCTGCACAAATGCTTCGCAGATGGGCTGCACGCGGCTTCTTGGTATCTATCGTCCCTCCGCGAAGAATGAGATGGTGCGCGAGCACTACGGGCGCCTCGGCTTCACCCTGCTGGAGTCACTGGACGATGGCAGCACGCGATGGGTGTTGCCTCTCCAAACCTACACAGATTGGCCCACGCACATACGTGTGGTGGAGGGAGAACGATGCAAAACGTCCATGTCTATCACGAATTGACCGGCGTCTTCCGCGAGGTCTTTGACGACGACACGATCGTGCTCACGCCGGAGACCACAGCCGCCGACATCCGCGACTGGGACTCAGCCAATCACGTCACACTCGTGGTTTCAATCGAGTCGCGACTCAAGATTCGCTTCAAAACCTTTGAATTGGAATCGCTGCACAACGTTGGCCACCTAGCTGAATTGGTGGAGGGAAAGCTGAAGGCTAATGGAGTAGCAGCGCAATTGATTTAGTCGCTCGTCGTGCTGCGGAGTAAGCCGCGCAGTCCTGTGTAGAGATGACCTTGGCCTCGGAGTCAACTCGTGAGCCGAGAATCTGCAAGGAGGAGTCGCCGCTTTGTTATTCAATTCCTACATCTTCCTGTTCGGATTTCTTCCCATCGCCTTGATCGGTTATCAGGTCGCGGCACACTGGCATCGGCGCGCGGTTGTCATTTGGTTATCGCTTGCTTCCCTGGCCTTCTATGGCTATTGGCGTCCGGCGTTCCTGCTTTTGCTCTGCGGCTCGATCCTGTTCAACTACGTGGCCGGCGCTTTGATCAGCAGGCGCATTTTCAACCGCATTCCAACACAGCTGCTTCTGGCTGTCGCCGTTGCGATCAACCTTGCGGCGCTTTGCTATTACAAGTACCTCTTTCCACTCTTCAACTTCATCGCCGCGATCACGCATCGTTCCGTTCATTGGGACAACGTCTTTCTTCCGCTCGGCATTTCCTTCTTTACGTTCACGCAGATTGCTTACCTGATCGACTTACAGCAGGGTGAGGCTGTTCAGCAAGACCTGGCAAGCTACACCCTGTTTGCCACCTTCTTTCCCCATCTCATCGCCGGCCCGATCCTGCATCATGCCGAGATCATGCCGCAATTCCAGGCCCATCGCGATTACCGTCTGCGCGGCGAAGATCTGGCGGTAGGGTTTTCCTGGTTCATCATGGGACTCTCGAAAAAAGTTCTCCTCGCGGACCGCTTCGCGCTTACAGCAGATCCAACCTTCTCCAACACCGTCGGGGTCAGCGCCTTTGCCGCGTGGGTCGGCGTCCTGTCCTACGCTCTTCAGCTCTACTTCGACTTCTCCGGCTATTCCGACATGGCCCTGGGTCTGGCGCGGATGTTCTCCATCGATTTCCCGTTGAACTTCAGTTCCCCTTACAAGGCAACGAGCATCATCGACTTTTGGCAGCGTTGGCACATCACCCTGACGCGCTACATCAACTCATACCTTTACAACCCGTTGTCGCTCTGGGTGAGTCGCCGCCGTGCGGCTCAAGGCAAAAAAATTACGCGCAAAGCCATGGCCACGCCCTCCGGCTTCGTGACGATGATCGCGTTTCCCACTGTCGTTTCACTCTTCCTTGCCGGTATCTGGCACGGCGCGGGGCTGCAATTTGTTGTCTTCGGCCTTCTGCATGCGATGTACCTTACCGCCAATCATGGATGGCGTATCTTTCGCGGCGGACACCCGGTCCCGTTCTTTTCAGGGAACGCGCCCCTTCGTTTGCTAAGCCATGGCGGTCGAGTCCTCTTCACTTTCGCCGCGGTCGTTGTGGCGCAGATTTTTTTCAGGGCAACAGGCGTGCGGTCGGCCATGGCCCTGCTCGCCGGCATGGCGGGCCGGCACCGCCCTCAGGACGCACCCTTAACGTCGTACCACCCCGCGATAACGGCCCTGCTCCCCATTGTTGTCGGGTTCAGCATCGTGTGGCTCTTCCCGAACACGCAGCAAATCCTGGCCCGTTTCAAACCATCTCTCGAACTCACGCCGTCAGACATCCAGGAGGGCAAGCTTCGCTTCTTTTGGCAACCCAGCCTCGCCTGGAGCACAGCCCTCGGCCTGTTCTTCTTTGCCGTGCTGGTGAAAATGGAAAACCCGACCAGCTTTCTATACTTCCAATTCTGATGAATCCCGCAGTGTGAACTGCCTCCTCAAGGACACTATGGCGACCTTACAACAGCGGCAATCCCTGGCACTGGATGATCTCCCGGCCAGTACAACACCGCTTGCTCGAAGGCAGAGATCGCCCTACGTGCGCTATCTATGGACGGTTTTGCTGATCCCTGCGCTGCTCTACCCGCTTGCCTTTCTGCTTGTGTGCTTGCCCTCCTATGAGCATTGGTCCACATCCCAGTGGGGACCGATGCTGGAGTACCCATTTCACACCCACGCCAATGCAGACGTCGTCATCTTTGGAGATTCCAGCGCCTTTTTCGGGATCGATCCACGGATCGTGAATGCGCAACTCGGGATTAAGAGCGTCGTCCTTCCCGACACGGTTGGCAGTATTCCCGTCACGGGAGACAGGCCTCTCGCGGCGTATCTGGCGAACAACCGCAAGCCCCGCCTCATCGTCCTTTACTTCTCCGCCTGGAACCTGGATTTCAACCATGCCGCCTACGGCCGGTTGTTTGAAGGGGAAGAAATGATGTTCCGTCACATGCACCCCAGGGAAATCGCCAGCTTTGGATTGCATCACCCGTTTGAACTGCTTGCGTTTCCGTTCCGTCTTTACAGCACCTTCGGTCCCAAAATGGTCAGCTCCGTGTGGCATGATGTCGATCGCGAGGAGATTACGGCTCGAGCTTTGGGCCATGCCGAGTACACAGAGCCCTATCCTCCACTTGATGATTCGTGCAGATTACCCTCTAACTACTTGGCAAATACGGACAGTGAATCGGTGCGCGATCTGGTCCGCCGCTATACCTCGCCGGGAACACGCGTGATGGTCTATCTAGCGCCCTTGCCGGCGTGTACGAATAGCGATGATGTGCTGATGCGGTCTTTCGCCGGTGTTGGGGCCAGGCCACCGGAGCTGCTGCCCCCCAACTCCTTTGCAGCCGACCCCTACTACGCACACATCAGACCCGAGTCCGTACCCACTTCCTCAATGCTTCTTGCAAATGCCCTAAAGGCTCAGCTGCCGTGATCTCCCTGCTTGGCGCGGGGTAGGACAGCCGCTTCATAACAGAGCACAAATTTGGGCGTGCACTTATCCTAATTGGTGCCCGTATTGGTCACCCAGCTTAGCCAGGCTGCAGCGACCTGACTATCCGGCAGCCAACTCGGGGTGGGTCCGCCGGCCGTGGATGGCAAGAGGCTCGCCGAAGAGAACTGGCAATTGGTATCTCCCTGCGCGTCCACAATGCTGTTCGGCTGGCACAAGAAACGAACCGTGGGCGGTGCCGGCGAGGCAGGCGCATGGAGCACCGCCTGGCCATTTGCTCCCGTGGTGGTCTGCGCTTGCAGTAGCGCGGTGATCCACGCGATCATTAGGCTCCGCGTCGTCAACGTGCAACAGTGGTCCGTTGTATTTTGTACGGCAAAAGCCCACGGCGCACCCTGAATCCAACCGCGCTGAAAAAAGCTGTAGCTCCGCTGCGTCCCTGATTTGTCATCTTGGGCATTGGCCAAAACCAAGGCGGGAACGTGTGTAGCACCGGTGCTCACCACCAGGTCATCCAGATCATAGTGGGCCGAGCCCGCGGCATAGCTGATTGCTCCCAATACCCGGCTTGGGTAGGCATTGGTGAGCGTCGCGGTCAGCACCCCGGCTGCGGAAAAGCCATACAGAATTACAGGAGCATTTGTGAGTTCCGGATGTCCGGTCGTTGCGCCTAACTGAGCGAGTGCCGTAAACAGCGCGCGGCCCGGTCCCGCGGTTGCATCCGGCTGCAGATCACCGGTGGAGGCCGCATCGCATTCCCGAGCGAAAATCATGGCCAGGTGCTTCTGCTGTGCCATGGCCTGTACAGCCGTATCGTTATAGAGGTCTGAGCTGTCGCCTCGCTCAAAAATCACCAACACGCCGCTTTGTGTCACGGCAGCCCCGCCGGTTGCCGTCGCAAGCTGCAGCTCATACGTACAGGGTCCGCTCAGATCCTCAGTGGGCAACGTGGCCACACTGGTACCCAAACCGGAGATAACCGTGCCCCCGCACCCGGCAAGCCAAGGCAGCGCACACGCGAGTATGCCCACCAAAAGATTGAAGCGAGGCATTCGGGGCAGCTGAGGCATGAGAAAAGACTTGCCTAAATATATCCGAAGCGATACAGGGACGGCACACAGCAAAAGACCTCCGTCTCAAGAAGGTCTTTACCTCAATCGCCATGGGTTGGCGCCGGGAGGGGGGATCGAACCCCACGAGGACCTTGCCCTCCGTGAACGACCTGCAGCTGCTAGCCACCTACGAGGCTGCGCCAGTGCGCTGCTGGGTGCGTCCCAGACGGGCAAATCTGCGAATCGGTACAGCCACATACAATAAAACGTTCTCAGAAGCAGGGTGAGCACACTTTGCTCACCCTGCTCCAGCTACGAACAGATCACAATGGTTACCAATCCTTACCGGTAAGGCTGTTCGCTCCGCTGAGCAAACCACCCTGCTTCATCAAAGCTCAGCCGGGCACCGCACGGGTGAATGGATTTCGTATCCGCATGGCCCAGATTACAAAAAAGTTCTATTAAATGTGCGTTCCAGCGAAAACGTTTTTCCGCCTCTTCTATCATTCCCGGGATGCCATTGGCGTACCATCAAGGCCGCTGACCCAAAGTCACACTTGCTTGCTTAGTTATTTTTCCGCGGGCGTGGAATCACCAGCAATGGTTTGGTCAATTTCTACCCACACATTCACTTCCCTTCCCTGGGCGCGGCACTGTCCATCGGCTTGCCGAGTGCGTAGTGGTCATACCATCCGAACCAACGTACATACCGATCGCGGATGAAACTTGGGCGTGTGAAGCCATGAAACTCACCGGGATACACAATGAGCTCGGCTTCAACGCCGACGCTCTTCAGCGCCTCGTACATTTGCTCGCCTCCAACCAGCGGGACGTTGAAATCCTTGTCGCCGCCCATAAAGAGCGTGGGTGTACTGATGCGATCTGCATGCAGAAATGGGTAGGACAGTTTGATGTAGGCATCAAGGTTCTTCCACGGCGGTCCCAGCTCGTTTTCATATTGCAGGATGTATTGATCCACGCCGTAAAAGCCGAGCAGGTTGCCCATGCCCGCACCGCTGGAGGCCGCCTTGAAACGATGCGTGGTGGCGATGGTGTAGTCAGTGAGAATACCGCCATAACTCCAGCCGCCAACGACCAGCTTCTCAGGGTCAATGTTCCCGGTCGCAAGCGCACCGTCCACGGCGGCCTGCAGATCGAGCACCTCCTTGTCGCCCCAGTCGGCATTGATCGCTTCAGAATACGCGTGGCCGCGGCCTGTGCTGCCGCGATAGTTCACGTTGAGCATGGCATAGCCGTGCGCGGCGAACAGTTGCCGGTCGGCGCGAAAGCCGTGAGCATCCTGTGCGGTGGGGCCGCCGTGGATGAACAGCACCAGGGGCGCCTTTGTGCCGGGCGTGTAGCCGACAGGCATGGTGAGCAGGCTATGCACCTCGCTGCCATCGGAGGCCTTTGCGGAGAGGTCCGTGGTGGGTGCAAGGCTCAGTGTGCGGAGCAGCGCATCGTTGTGCGCGGTCAGCTTGCGGAGGTGTGTGCCTTCGAGCGCATAGATCTCCGGTGAAGTACTGTCGGTGGTCCACAGCAGGGCCGTGTGCCCGCCGGCCTGATGGAGCGCCGAAGCCTCGCCCTGGCCTTCGGTGATGCGGCGAGGAGCACCCTTGCCGTCGAGCGAGACCTCGGCTACATACTCTTCGCAATCATCCTGCACGGCCGTGACAATGTGCTTGCCATCGGCCGTCAACGTCGGTCCGCTAACCCATTGATCCAGCTTGGGTGTCAGCATCTCCGGTGTGCCGCCCGCAGCGGAAACGGCCGCGAGCTGCGGCATGTTGTAGATGGAATAGTGCGGTTGCAATGCCTGTCGGTAGAGAATGCGCGTGCCGTCCGGGGTCCAGGCGAGCGGGCCCTCGTCAGGGCCGGCAAAGGCGGTGAGCTTGCGCGGCGTGGCACCGGGTGTGGCCGCTACGACAAAGACATCGCCATTGTCGACGCGGTCGGGATCGGGTGTGGACTGGTTGCTTGTGAAGGCAATCTGCTTGCCGTCCGGGCTCCATTCGCCACCGGATTCCGCGTAGCCCATAGGCCTGCCGATGGGGGAGCTCGTTAGCTTGGTCAGCTTTTTAGAGGCGATGTCGAAAAGGAAAAGATGCGGCTGGTGCTGCGAGAGAAAGCCCTGGACATCCTGCTTGAAGTGGAAACGATCGAGGACGATGGGTTTGGGCGGTTTGGGCTTGGCGCCCTTTTCGGGTTCGGGCTCATCGCGCTCCACAATCGTGAGCAGAAGCCGTTTGGCATCGGGCGACCAGCGATAATCCTGCAGCTCTTCCTTCACATCCGTGAGTTGCTGCGCCTCGCCGCCGCGGCGATCGAGCAGCCAGACCTGCGACCCTTTGGCCTCGCCCTCGCGTCCGGAGGTGAACGCGAGAAAACGATTGTCCGGACTCCAGCGCGGCTCACCGGCGCCCTCCTTGCCGCGGGTGAGCTGAATGTCCTGTGCGCCGTCCCAACTCACCATCCACAAATCCGTGAGGTTCTTATCCTCACCGACGTCCACGTGCGACACCGTGTAGGCCACCCACTTGCCATCGGGCGAGACCTCCGGCGCGCCGACACGGACCATCTTCGTCATGTCGTCCAGGGTCATGCCATGTTTCGCGCCAGGTGCCGGGGCAGGCACAGCGGCCGGCGTGACCGCGGGTGTCTGTCCCTGGAGTGGCGCAAGCGCGGACAATAGGCACAAAGAGCAGCCAAGCAGGCTGGCCGCGGAGGAGAGGCACAACGGGGAACGGCTCACGGTTTCTCCGGTAGGTGGTCAAGAGTGTGTTCTACTGCCCGGCGGAGGTGCCGGCGTTAGCGGCTGCAGTGCCCGGCCGCGCAAGGTGATCAAAGTTCAGAATCGCATTGAAGACCAGCGGATAATCGCCGATGGTTTCCCCGCGATAGACAGGGTTGTTGCCGAAGAGAAGCACGTTGCCTTGGCCCAGGTGCGCGTCCACCACTACGGCATGTTCGGCAATCTGAGTGGGCTTATCGAGCAGCCCGGAGAGCAGCAAACCCTTGGCTTCGCCGAAACGCAGGATCACCTCCGGACGCATCGCTGCCGGAATCACATTGGGATTGTTGCGGATCTGCTCCTCATTCAGCGGACGAGGTTCCCAGGGCTTGGGATTCGGCAGCGGCTCCGGCTGCGTCACGGCACGACCCTCCGGCACATCTTCATCCCCCACCAAACCACGGCCTGTCGGACGCGCCTGGTAGGGATCCATCAGGACACGCTCCTTTGTACCGCCGACTGTATTCGCTACGTCGAAGACCATACCCTCAGCACTGATGACGGGCAGCCCTGACTTCAAACCCCAGGCCACAGGCGACTGCTCGTCCACAAGCACGGTGTTCAGCACACTTCCAACGACACGGGCCTCGTTGTGCGGTGCCAGACTTACGCCGGGCGCCAGACCTGTGTCGATGGCGAACTGCGCCGTGTCCTCGCACGTAATCAGCAAGCCGCCCTTCCTCACAAACTCCTCAAGGTGCGTAAGTCCTGCGAACCCCAGACCTGGCCGGACGTCGGCTGTCGCGTCGATCCGCCCGAGGTTCGGCGTCAGAGGAGTCGTCTGCCAGGGCATCGCGTTACCGTAGAGCGGTAGGCCGTTCAGGATCTGCTCGGCGCTGGCATGTGCGACCGGTGCAAAGATGATGACGTCATACTTGCTGCGCAGATCTTCTTCCCGGGCCACCGTCTGGGTGCTCATATAGGCATAGGGCACGCCCGCTGCGTCAAAGGCATAGCGCCACCAGCCCTCGGTCTGCGTCGAAAGCCACGTGTGCATAAAGGCGATGCGCGGCGCCGTGGCTGGGTGCGACGCAACCGGAGGCATGGCCGACACCCGTATCGCGTCCAGCGAGGCTGCTTTCAGTGCGGGTGCCAGCGTCGCTTCCGGGACATCGTGCAGGAGCAGCGAGCCCGCGGCAAGGTGCTGACCGGTCACATCGAAGGGTTTCTCCGCGATGGCCACATGCCCCGCGCCAAGTTTGTACACCAGAGCCAGCAGACTGCTTTGCCCGGTGTTGGCGATGACGAACACACCGCCTGCACCGTTCATTTTCGCGGCCATGCCGGAAAGGTCTGTGACGGGAGACATGGCAGCCTTAAGAAGGCTCACATCGGTGACGCGCGTGACATGCACGTTAAACAGCGCGGGAAAGCTCCAGCCCGTGTCGTCATAGGGATGCTTCTGCGGATCGTCCGGCGCCCAGAATTGCTTGTCCAGTAGCGCATCCGCAGCGCGTGCATAAGGTTGATCCATGCGCACCACGAAGCTGCCGGCGGGAAAGGTTTCCTGCGTGGCCTTTTCCTCGGGCCGCTTCGCCGGAAGATTGACCGTGAGCGGCGCCGAAAGCTGCTGCAACTCGACGTGCTGGCGCTTCAGCACGGTCAGTAGTTGAAGCTGCCGGTTGGACTCGGCCTCATTTGCCGGAAAGACGTACGCCGCCGGTCCTTCCAGTGTGGGCTTCTCAATCGCCCGCTTGCTCTTCGCATAATAGTTCTCAAGAAAGTGGTGACCGTGCGCGGCGAAGTAGGAAAGCGTCGTGAGCAACGCGCTCTGCTCATAGTTGTTGTTGTCACGCTGCGACCAGGTGACCACCGGCAACGGCGGATTCTGCCGATACCATGTGCGCGAATACTCTTCCGGCGTGAGGATGCGTTTCTCCGTATCCGCACCGCCGTTGCCATAGGTTTCATACAGCCGCGAGATGCCGTTGTGCATACCCGCAAGAAACATCAGGTAGCCGGGCGACCATGTATCGAAATCTCCATGCGTGAAAACCCCGGGCATGCCGAGGTTCTGCATCTGCGCCACGTTGTTCCAGCCAAGCTCAGCCCACTCGTCGGCAAGAATGGGGTCGATCCAGGCGTTGTAGGGGCCATCGCCTACGGTGTTGTCGTAAAGGAACGGCACAGATTCATGCAGGTCATGCAGCACCTGCGCATGCCAGTCGAGAAAGGTGTCGAGCACATTGCGTGTCAGGTCCAGCGTCATGGCCATGGCATCGCGATTATTGTCGTGCGCGACATAGTGGCCCCAGTAGATAAGGTGCGGCCACTGCCCATCCGGGTGTGCGCGGTGCCACCTGTAGATGTCCACCATGCGATCCCGGCCGTCCGGTTCGACCACCGGCGTGATCAGCGTAATCATGTGCGAGCGGATGTTTTTGATGTAGGGCGAATCGTCCACCGCCAACCGGTACGCGAGTTCCATGAGCGCGGTCGGCGCACCCGTTTCGGTTGAATGGATGGCGCCGGTGATGTAGTAGACCGGCACCGATGCATCGATCAGCTTCTGTGCCTTCACGTCATCCATGCCGATGCTGCGCGGGTCGGCCAATTGTCCCAGCCTTGCGCTGTTTTCCTTGCGTCTTTTCAACAAAGCTTCATCCGCGACGGCAACCGCGATCATCTCGCGGCCTTCCTCCGAATGGCCGATGCTGACCACCTGCACACGCGGCGAGCTCGCGGCCAGTAAACGGAAATATTTGTACGTGTCTTCCGCATAGGGCAGCATGTTGGGCGCGCCGGACACATCGCCCAACACCACCGCCGGTGTGGGCACAGTCTTTGAGGCCGGCAGGTAGTCAACCAGCGGCGAAAGAAAGTTAGATCCCGTGGTGTACTGCTTGATCTTGGCCGTATAGGCCTCATCGACGGCCTGCTTCGGGTCGCGGGCGTAGGTCCTATCGACAGGCAGCGCCATCTGTGCGCCCGAGGTGAGGGGGAACGCGAGCGCCGCGGCAGACAGGATCGCCAACGAAGACAGCAGGCGCACAACGATGAATGTCATGGATTCCCCAACTCTTTAAAATCGCACTGCTAATTGCATTTCAAAGCTAAAAGTCATAACGCAGCGCGAACTGCATGCGCCGCGGCGTCTGGTTTCCGCCCAGTTCCGCACTGGCCACACCGAGGCTGCCGTTGGTCAACTGCCCCGTTACGGAGAACGGATCGAAACGGACGGAGTTGGTGACGTTGTAGACAGACCAGGCAAAGTTCAGGGCGCCGTGCTCTTTGAATTGAAATGACTTGCTCAGGCTGCTGTCGAGATCCAGGTAGCCGTCGCCGCGGAAGAAGTTCCGCTCACCGGCCTCGCCGGGATACGGCAGCCGCGCCGGGCTGCCGCTGCTCACGCCGGTGTTGATCGCCCCGGGATTATCGAAGAAGGTGACATTGCCCAGGGCATCGATGTGTTTATGGGCCTTCAGCGTGGGATCGGTCACCACGGCATAGGCCGGCTGCTGCCAATCGGTGGTATAGCCCGGCTCGGTTAACGAGAAGGGCAAGCCGCTGGTGGTGCGAAAGATGCCGGAGTACTGCCATCCGCCGATCAGTGTATTCACCACATTCCCAGTTTGTGCAAACAGCGCCTTACCCTTGCCAACGGGCAGTGCATACACGGCGTCCACGGTCACAATGTGGCGTGTATCGAAATCGGCGACGGCCCGGTTGAGGTAGGGACGCCAGGTGTTCTGAACCGCGCTGGCCGCCACTGCCGTTCCTGCTGCCGAAAACTCCGACGTGCGCTCGGAGTCGGAGCCCATGTCAATCGCCTTCGAGAACGTGTAATTGAAGTCGAACTGCAGCCCATGTGACATGGCATGCCGCAGCGAGACCTGCAGTGCGTTGTAGTAGCTCAAGCCGACCGTGGACAGTGCATAGAGTGATGCGAACTGCTGCTGCCAAAACTTGGAATGGTAGCCCGCGGGGCAGTATTGCACGCCGTAATCGCCGCAGAAGAAATCGATGTCGGCCAACGACGTGGTTGCACCCAAACTGGCACGCTGCGGCGCCCACTCCAGCGCATAGATGTTCTGGGTTGCGGACTGACCTGTGCCGTCATACACCAGCTTGCCGTTGCCATCGATAAATTGGCGGTTGGCCATAAACGGAAACAGGTGTTCAAAGTACGGGACGGCGGCCACACTCGCCGCGGCGTTGCCGTGGTTGGCGTCAACAGCCTTCGACAGCGTAGTGCCCGCGCTGTAGTAGTCGCCTCCGCCCGCCGGGTCGACGAAATCGACTGGCTCGGCCAGATCCAGGCTTTGCAGCAGATGCCGTCCCAGGCGGCCCACATAGGCGGTCTCCAGCGTAAGGCCGCCCGGCAGCAGACGCTGCACGGAAGCGTCAAACGACTCGGTGTACGGCGTCTTCAGGCGATCGTCCAATCCCCAGGTGATCGCAAACTCGCTTGATTGTGTCTGGTTTGGCGTATACGGGTAGGCCTGTGTCGCGGCAGGTGTCCCGTTGCTAAAGGGAAGCGTTTGCCTTCCGGTGAAGCGCGGCGAGGTAGCGTACGTGAAATTGTTTGCGGGATTGGTGACCTGGGATGACAATCCAAACGATCCATTTTGGTCAAAGGTATTGATCAGTCCTTCGCCGTAGTGGTCGTAGTACTCGCCCGCCCCCAGTCGAATCGAAGTCTTCGAATCCGGCCCGTACGCCAGCGCAAATCTGGGTGCAATGTTGTTCTTCGACTTCGGCCAGTAGCCCGGTGTGCCGTAGGCAGGTCCGCTCGGGGCAAAGCTCAAGGTCGGTTCATACACCTGACCCTGCAAAGCGGCCTCTTCGCGCTCGGTGTACCAGGCGTGGGTGTCGATCGTTGGCGTGACCTGCTGTCCACTTGTCTCATACGGAGTCTGCAGAATTGTGTGGCGGATGCCGTAGGTAAGCGTCAGATTGGGCCGAATACGCCAGGCATCCTGCAGGTAATACTCAAACTCGTTGGTCTTGAAGTGACGATTGATAAATGAGCCGTCCGACAGCAGGGCGCCGGCTGTGGGGCTCGTCACGTTGTAGTTGGAGATATCGGTGACCTGCGGGACGGTGCCCACAAGGTTGGCATAGGCGACCAGGTAGGAGTTCCCGAAACCCGAATCGACGGCGGGCAACCCCAGCGTAGAAGGATCGGGCACGCTGCCGCCGAGCCAGTACGGATTGCTCGTGGCACTGTTAAACGAAACATTGTTGGACGAACGATTGATGTGAATTAGCCGCCAGTTCCCGCCAAAGCCCAGCGTGTGCTTGCCTTTGGCGTACGTCAGATTATCGACAATGTTGTTTGTCGGCACACTGACGATGGTGTTTCGCGTCTCCGCGGTAGCGGTCGCAAGAAAGCGGAAGTCGACGTAGTCTCCCGTGCCCAGGCCCGCCTGCCCGTAGCCCTGGCGGATGTACCCATAGCGCAGGTCATTGACCAGTGATGGCGTAATCGTCCAGGTATCGCCGAAGATCATGCCCTTCGAGTTGTCGACCAGCACGGAGGCTGCGGGCTGGCCCGGAAATTGTTGCGTTCCGGCGAGTGTGTCCTTCTGAAAGCCTCCACGGCCGAAGATGCGATGTTTGCTCGACGGCGCCCAATCCAGCCGGGCGATGCTTGTGTTCAGTGTCTGCGGTGCCGGCGAAGAGAAGGTATACGAGCCCGTGTTCAGCTGGTCGCCGAGGTTTGTCCCGTTCGCCGTTGGTTCCGAGTTGAAGTAGGCAAGTGCGAACGGATTGGGTCCCGGGCCGGGGGTGTAGGCCGCGGTTCCGCAAACCTGGCATCCCGAATCGAGCGCGGACACCTGGGCCGGGCTAAGCGCCGCCGCTGCGCCGTTCGACAAATATTGCAGCGTTCCCTGCTTGTAGGGCGCCGTGGGTGCCGTCTGTACGACCACCTGATCTTCGGCCAGCCGCTGGCCTTCGTAATTGCCGAAGAAGAACAGTTTGTCTTTAACGAGAAAGCCGCCCAGGTCGCCACCGAAGATGTTGCGCACAAGTTTGGGCGGACGATTGGGCAGGCCTGAGGCGAGCTGACCCTGCTTGTTGAAGTAGTCGTTGGCGACGGTATTCGTCGGGCGATAGTACTCGTACGCCGCGCCGTGATACTTGTCCGTTCCGCTCTTGGTGAGCATAGTCACCTGCGCGCCCGAAGAGCGGCCCTCGTCCGCATTGGCGTTGCTCGTGACCACACGAAATTCCTGAATGGAGTCCTGCGTTTCGCGCAGCACGCCGAAGAATGCCAGGCCGCGCAGCTGATCGTTATCATCCACGCCGTCCAGCGTTACGTTGCTCTGGTCAGACCGTTCTCCGTTTACGGCGCCGCTGCGGCTGTCTTCCGTGGCCACATTTTGGGGAGGCTGCACGTAGAAAACACCTGGCTGCAGCGAAAGCAGGTCCGGTACGTTGCGGGTCTCCGTCGGTAGCGCCTGGATGGTGGCGTTGTTAAATGCATTGCCCAAGGTGGCGTCGGTGTCGTTCAGCGTCTGTGTATCTTCCGTGACGCTCACGATCGTGGTGGACTCAATACCGACAGAAAAGTTCAACGTGGCCGGCTGATTGACCAGGAACTCCGCCTGTTTCACTGATTTGCCGAAGCCAGCAGCCATGGCAGTGACCGTGTAGCGGGCAGGTGTGATTTGCAACAGTTCATACTCGCCTTGAGCATTGCAAGTCGCCTTGAGCGTTCGTCCCGCCGCAGGGTCGACGAGTGTTACGACTGCTCCTGGAATCGCGGCGCCAGTGGAATCCTGCACCACTCCCCGTACGGAGGTTGTTGCATTCTGGCCTAGGGCCGCCTGTGCGGATAAAACCAAAGTGAGTGAACCTATTGCACCAAAACGTCGCATGGGAACTCCAACGCAAACTACTGCCACCGAACAGGGGTGCGCATTCGCGGCGGCAAGCATGCCGTCACGAACAGGAAACACAGGAAAAGGGATCTATCCCATGTTTACAGCTCAATAAAAAGTTTTGCAAATCGTGCGTTCTATGACGGGGGCTACCGGTTGCGGAGCCGCTTCCGAGGAGCGTGATCTGCGACCGACACCGGCCGTCTCCTGACTCACAAAGCCGACCGAGAGTGGAGCAGCGCCAAGTCGACGATGATGAGACCGTTGTCTGCGATGAGGAACATTATTGGGTCACGCGGGTCGATGGCGTTGACCTGCGGTGGACGAGATCGTCTCGTTCAGTACGAAGCGCAGTCGCAGAGGAGCAGGGGCCCATCGATAACGTCGACCCAGCTCATTTAGCGCGTAGAGGTATTTGGGGAAAAATGCTTTTCGCGTTCATTCGGAAGCTGTATGCTGGCCGGGCACTCATGAACCTAATCTATCTGCGACCCAGAGCCCCTGTGCGTCTCCTGCCTTTTGTTGCTGCTGCCGTATTGTTGTCGGCCAGCCTTGCCGCCCATGCCGATGACTTTTCCTACCAGCTGTTCTTCAGTTCCGATGCTTCCGACTTCGTAGCCGTGGACGACTACGGGGACTATGTGATCCGCAACCTGGAAGAAAACTGCCCGTCCGACAACGGCTGCTTCGTCGGTAGTGTCAGTGGCATACCCTTCGATCATCTGAATAGCCCCCCGAGTCTGCCCGCCAATCCGTCTGTTTCGGCGGGCCCTGGCTGCAACGTGACCTCCGCCGGGTACTTCACCGAGGCGACGCTCTGCAAAAACGGCTATGAGTACCTTCTCGCGACGGCGAGCCCCCTCACAGACCTGACCTCGATCTATGCCGCTTCGGACCCAAACACACCCCTTGGTGTGGTCGAGCAGACAGCCTTCTTTATGACGGACAACGGCAGCATCTACTTCAATTCGGCGCTGAACGACTACCTTGGACGGGTTCTGGATGTCACCACGACGGAAGCTGCCCGGGTCGCTGTTACACCGGAGCCGTCCAGCATCGCCATGTTCGGCACCGGCATGTTGGGCCTAGCTGGCGTGATTAAGCGCCGCTTCGCCTAGCACAGCCGCCGTAACCTCGCTTCGAGACCCACCCGAACGGTGGCCTTTCTTCAGCACCGGACTTTAGACTCGTTTCCCTCTAGGTATAAGTTCCGCCGTGTTCCTGAGTGAAGTGAAGAATCTCTGTACTTCTTTGGCGGCTGCTCTACAACTACAGAAAAACTGCCCTACTGCCAAAACACAACATACTTCTGTAGATACACCAGACAGAAATGGCCTCCCGGTTCCGGGGAGGCCATATCTCGTAAGTCGTTGGTTACGTCTGGTGCCGGGAGGGGGGGTCGAACCCCCACGAGGTTGCCCTCGGCGGATTTTGAGTCCGCTGCGTCTGCCAGTTCCACCATCCCGGCGCACCGCCAGTGTATCGCAGCGAACGCCTCCAGCCCAGCCCTTCGTACGCGACGTCAATCCATTGCGTCTACTGCATGGCGTTCACAGGCCGCAGGGCTGCCAATTCCAGCGCAGCTGCCACGGCGACCCGCGCATGCAAGCGCAGGTTGTCTGCCGCCATCCACAACCACCAGCACTTGCCTTCGGCATCTCCGGAATCAGGGCGCACCGTCAGAAGCATGTCCCCGGATTCCACCACGGCCGTATTGCTCGGCACCGTTTCGTCCTCTGCCTGGATCACGCCGCCATGCAATGTGTCACGCACCATTTGTTCCGCTGTCCGCGTTTCCAGCTCTGCGAAGGCAGACAGCGTGTAGCCATGAAACACCGGAGCCTGTACAAGCTGAAAATGCACCTGAGCCGACCCCTTTTCACCCAGGATCAGGCGCAGATGCCGGCGAACGGTCGCCGCCACCGCGCCGAGGTCCACCTTCGATGCCTCCCCAAGCGCCGTCTGCAGGTTGAACGCAACCTGGCTATCAAAAATGTCAGTCGGAACGGTCTGGAATGACAACAAACTCACCGTTTGCTGGTGAAGTTCATCCAGCGCCGCCTTGCCGGCCTGCGACACCGGCTCGAGCACGGTCGCCGACAGCTGAGCCAAACCCAACTTCTGCAATCGCTGCGCAGCCATCGCCAGCATCACGGCCGCGGGCTGCGGAACCGTGATGCCCAACGTCGTGAGATCAGGCCGTTGCCCACCGGCCAGCCAGGGGCAACGTACCAGAAAGTTCGGCTCCTGCTCGAGAGCGCCGGTCAGGTCCACTACCGCCGCTCCGGCCGCTCGCGCCGTTCCCACCAACTCACGAGCCGTAGCCCCCTCGCCCGCGAAAAAAATAAGGTCTATCTTCTCCAGAGCTTCACGATTTAGCGGCTGGATCAAAACGGCTTCATCGCCGGCGGCCGAAAGCTGGGCTTCCTCGCCCTCGGCATCGTCCAGGAAGCGGGTGTCCCACGCCGCCGCCGGAGAGTTGTTCAGCTCCTCCAGGAGCTCCTTGGCCAGAACTGTCGTTGCGCCGACCACCGCGGCACGCATCTGCTTTGTTGGCATATACACCCGCAGTTGTGATGCTAGCCAGCCGTGGTGGTTGCGCTGCGCCGCTGCCAGGAGTAGGCCAGCCGCGCAAATACCCCCGACAACAGGTACAGCATGGCCAAGATGATCAGAGCGTACTCTGATTCAAAGACGAACAGCGATCCGAGTAGTGCGATCAGCGCCAGCAGACGACCCGGCCTGCGCTGGTTAAAATCCAGTTCCTTACCGCTCCAGAAACGCCAGCTGCTGACCATAAGGAACCCCACAAAGGCGATCAACCCCAACCAAAGCAGGCACAACCAGCCATTGTGAATCGGCGACCCATCTTCAAAATGCACGACTGCGGCCACGACTCCTGCCCCTGCAGGGATGGGCATCCCGACAAAGTACTTGCGTCCTGGCCGGCCCGGATTTCGTGGTTGCGGGTTGACGCTGATGTTGAAGCGCGCCAGCCGGCAGGCGCCGCAGATCAGGAACAGAAAACAGATCACCACGCCCAGATTGGCAGCTCTCGCCGCAAGCGCCGGGGAAACCCAGAGCACCACCTGCCGGACGCCCCAGAGGTAAGCCAGCAAACTGGGAGCCACGCCGAAGGTGATCACATCGGCCAGGGAATCCAGCTCTCTGCCAAAAGCGCTGGAGGTGTTTGTCATGCGGGCGATCCGGCCATCGAGTCCGTCGAAGACGATCGCAAACAGGATCGCCAAAGCCGCGCGGTCAAAAGCGGAAGGATCACTCGAGGCCGAGCCGCGAATGCTTTGCACGATGCTGTAGTACCCGGCGGCGATGCTGATACAGGTGAATAAGGAAGGCAGGATGTACATGCCCCGCTTCGCCGCCAGTCGTCTAGGCTCCGGTGAGGCGCCCATCATCAAAGCTGCTGACCCGTCTTCGCTGCCGGGACGATAGCCGCGAGCACCGAGCTTCCGCCCTTCACCCGCTGGCCGGCGCGCACCTTCAACTCGACGTTGGCTGGCAGCAACACGTCCACACGCGAGCCGAATTTAATCAGCCCCATGCGTTGTCCGCGCTCCACCTGGTCCCCTTCACGCACATTGCACAGAATGCGCCGTGCCAAAAGGCCGGCAATCTGCTTGAAACTGACGCTGTACTCCCCCGCGTCGATGGTCACCATAGTCTGTTCATTGTGCACGGCAGACTCGGAGTTCATGGCGTTGAGGAACTGTCCCTCACGGTACTCGGCTAACGTCACCGTGCCGCTCACGGGCACGCGGTTCACATGGACGTCGAACACATTGAGGAAAATGCTGATCCGTACGCGGCTGCCGGCGGTGGTCTCAATCCACTCCGCATCCTCCACCTTGCCATCCGCTGGGGAGACGATCAGACCCGGTCCGGCCGGCACCGTGCGCGGCGGATCACGAAAAAACCAAACCAAAAATGCCGCCAGCAGCACAGGTAGTACCGTCAACGCAACAAAATGCGTGCCGAACCACACAATCACCGCGACCGCGACCAGCGCAACTCCGTAGAAAAATCCATCCCGAACCATCGCCCAAATTATACCTTCCACGGAGCAGAACTAACACGCTCCACTCAGGAGGGCCTGACCCGCCGTCCCATCAACAAGGCATCCTCCACGGGTTCGCGGTAGTAACACGGACGCCGTCCCGCCACGACGAAGCCAAATGACCTATAGAGTTCAAGGGCCGCGTTGTTGGAGGCACGCATCTCCAGGATCGCCTCCGTTGCCCCAGCTGCATCTGCCCACGCCAACCATTCCCGCAGGAGTGCGCGACCCACTCCCGCGCGGCGCGCTGCCGGCCGAACGAGCACAGACTCCAGCTCGGTCTGTTCGGCCACTAACGTGGCAGCAAGCAGCCCTTGGAGTTCCCTGTCCATTCCTTCCTCACACACGAGCACACGATGCACGTTCCCTGCCGTTGTCCCACCAAGAAACTCCTGCCAGACAGTCTCCTTCCAGCGCGGGGCGTCCTCACAGGAATGCACCAGCTGCAGCAGCGCAGACAGATCGTTTTCCGTTCCCTGCCGCAGGGTTAGCTCTCTTACGGAGCTCATTGTCCCTGGACCGTTGCGGGAATTGCCGTGGCCTTGCGGTAGATCGCATCCTCATTCCGCACGTAGTTTGCATCCGTAAGCGCCACATCTGATCCGCCTGCCGCAAAGCGCCGTAACACCGGCCCCAGAGCGTGGAAAGCGGAGATCAACACGTGCTTCACAGGGCCACCCTCAGCAAGCCTCGCCGCAAGTTCAGCCGAGTCGGCAATCACGGGCGCACCTCCACGAAGGTCCTGCACCTCCCTATCGCGCAGCATGCCTTCGGAGATCTCACCAGCGTGTGCCAGGCGCGCGTACACCTGGTCTCGCCCGGCGCTCACGAGGCAGATCGTCGCGGCCGGGGCAGACTCCGCCAGCACCTCCAGACGAGACACAGCGGCCATCGGAAGCTGTGCGGCCTCGCAGAGCCCCTTGGCCAGAGCCAGAGCCACGCGCACGCCCGTGAAGGAACCCGGGCCGTTTACCACACCGATGCCGGCAAGGTCGTCCAGGCCGAACCCCGCTTGCCCCAGAACTGATTGGATTGCATTCACCAGCCCCGCAGAAGCCTCCCTGGCGCCCAACTCCTGCTCAGCGAGAAGGACGCCCTCAGCCCGTGCCACGGCCACCGAGGCGCGTTCCCCACAAGCGTCCAGAAGCAACACCACATCGTCTGGTCCAGACAGCATGCATCGAGCATACCGCGCCTGTCAGGCTGCAGGCTCATGCATCAAAACGGGTGTGCCACTGACTTTGAAGTTCGCCTCTCACGGACACAGCATTCGTCTTTCCGCCCAGGAACTCGCAGTTTCAAACAGCGACGGAGCCGGAGGGAAACGCCCAGCGATCCTGCTGCTTCACGGCTCTGGAGGCAATGTCGAGCTGTGGAGCACGCAACTGGGCGCGATCCTGCAAGGGGCAGGCGTCCATCTTTACGCTCCACATTACTTTGAGCGCACCGGCACCCTGCGCGCCGACGAGAACACACTTTGTGACGGCATCCACGTGCCGCAGTGGCTGCAGACCGTTGATGACGCGCTTGCCTATGTCGCCTCACGCCCGGCAGTCGATCCCAAGCGCATCATCGTTATCGGCATCTCGCTCGGCGCTTTCCTGGGGCTGGCGCTTGCGGCGACGCTTTCCGCCTCAACCGATCCGGCAAAGGCAGCGCGTCTTCGTGCGGTGGTGGACATCTCCGGCGGCTTGGTACCTCCTTATGAGGCCGTGGCTACGCGTCGCTTTCCGCCAACGCTGATCCTGCACGGAACCGCCGACACCGTGGTGCCGGTCGCCTTCGCGCAGTCCCTCACCGCAAGGCTCACCGAGCTAGGTGTTCCTCACCGGACCGAATTGCTCGCAGGGGAGGGCCATTGGTTCGGTGCCTCTGCCTGGCCGCGGATGCTGCTGGCCGTCTCCGCCTTTTTACAACCACTTCTCACCTAAACATGAACGGCTGAAACCAATTCGCCTCAGCCGTTCATGCAGCAGGTCTTAGGCTACGTTGGCCAAGACCTCTTCGCGTACCTCTTCGTCCTGCACCGCCTCCTTAGGCGTCTTCGGCAGCGCCACTTTAAGCACATCCTCAATTCGCGAGGCATAGTGGATGGTGACGCCTTCCGTTTGATCCGCGGTCAGGTCTTCTTCCACGTTGGCCTTTACATCGATCGGCAGGATCACATCCCGCACACCGGCGCGCTTGGCGGCAAGGAATTTCTCCTTGATTCCACCCACCGGCAGGACATTGCCGCTCAGCGTAATCTCCCCTGTCATGGCAAGCAGCGGATGAACCGGTGTGTCCGTCAGTAGACTCACAATCGCTGTCGCCATGGTCACACCGGCACTGGGGCCATCCTTGGGTATACCGCCCGCCGGTACATGGATATGCAGGTCAATATCCTTGAGCACGTCTTCATCGAGCCCCAACTCTACTGCGTTGGAACGTACCCACGTCAGCGCCGCCTGCATCGACTCCTTCATCACGTCACCGATCTGACCGGTGATGGAAAAGCCGCCTTTACCCTTCATGCGGTTGGCTTCGATGAACAGGATGTCCCCACCCACGGGGGTCCAGGCCAATCCGACGGCCACCCCGGCGCGCTTTGTGCGCTCCGCGATCTCCGTGTCCACACGCACCTTGATACCCCCGAGAAAGTCATGAATCACCTCCGGGGTGACCACGAGCTTATCGCCGTTTTCCGGGTGGAGGTCGCCTTCGGCCACCCGACGCGCTGTTTTGCGGGCCACCGTACCAATGAGCTGCTCCAGCCGCCGCACACCCGCTTCGCGCGTGTAATGCCGTGCAATCATGCCGACCGAATCCGTCGGCACCTCAAGCACCTCGGGCTCCAAACCGTTTTCCTTGATCTGACGCGGGACCAGGTACCGTTCCGCGATGGCGACCTTTTCTTCCTCGGTGTAGCCGGTCAGCTCAATGATCTCCATGCGATCCAGCAGCGGTGCGGGAATCGTGTCCAACTGGTTGGCTGTGCAAATAAACAGCACCTTGCTCAGATCGAAGGGTTGGTCGAGATAATTGTCACGGAATGTATTGTTCTGCTCCGGATCAAGCGTCTCCAGCAGCGCCGACGCCGGGTCACCGCGGAAATCTCGGCCGAGCTTATCGATTTCATCCAGCATAAAGACCGGGTCATTCACCTCCACGCGCTTCAGGTGTTGAATAATTTGCCCGGGCAAGGCTCCGATATAGGTCCGGCGATGTCCGCGGATCTCCGCTTCATCATGCATTCCTCCCAGCGAAATCCGGGAGAACTTGCGACCGAGAGCCTTGGCGATGGAGCGTCCCAGCGAGGTCTTTCCCACGCCTGGAGGTCCCACGAAGCAAAGAATCGGCCCCTTCATGTCCGGCTTCAGGCGGCGCACGCTGAGGTAGTCCAGAATGCGATCCTTCACCTTCCTCAGACCGTAGTGATCCGCGTCGAGTACCTCTTTCGCTTTGCCGATGTCGACGGGCTCCGAAGAGCTTTTGCCCCAAGGTAGAACCGCCAGCCACTCAACATAGTTGCGCGTCAACGAGTAATCCGCCGCTGCCGGGTTCATACGGCTCAAACGCCCAAGCTCCTTCAGCGCGTCTTTCTTGGTATCCTCCGGCATCCCTGCCGACTCGATCTTTTCCCGAAGGTCCGAGATGTCCTTCTGCGTATCGTCCTGGTCACCCAACTCCTTCTGAATGGCCTTCATCTGCTCGCGCAGATAATAATCCCGCTGCGACTGCTGCACGGAATCCTGCACCTCGCTCTGAATCTTGTTGCGCAACTGCTGCACCTCAAGCTCCTTGGCCAGTTGTGCATTCAGCTTCTCAAGGCGCACCTTGAGATCAGTGATCTCCAGCAGCTCCTGCTTCTCGCCAGTGGTCAAAAACGGCAGGTTGGAAGCGATGAAATCAGACAGCCGTGACGGTTCTTCGATGTTGATCGCAATCGTCTGCAGATCGTCGGAAAGCGTCGACGACGAGGTCACGACCTCCTGAAACTGCGCCAGCACATTGCGCTGGAGCGCCTCCAGCTCCGGAGAAGCCTCGGCACTGAGCTCCTCCATGGGCTCGGCCTCAGCCGACAAATAGGGCTGCGTCTGCGTGTAGGTACCCAGACGTACGCGCTCGGTGCCTTCGGTGAAGACAAAAAGGCTCTGGTTGGGCATTTTGACGACCTTATGCACAGTGGCCCGGGTACCTATTTCGTGCAGATCGGTGCTGCCTGGGGTGTCCTGTCGCGCGTCGCGCTGCGCTACCACCAGAATGGTCTTGTCCTCCCCCAGCGATTGAATCAGCTGGATCGAACTCTCCCGGCCTACCGTTAAGGGCAAGACCTGGTGTGGAAAAAGGACGGTATCTCGAACAGGGAGAACCGGATACGAGTGTCCACGGCCCTCCCCTGCGATGATCTTGCCCTCCGAGGGGCGAATTACGCTTACAAACTCGTTTGGCATGTTGAGCGCCTCTCTATCAAGTTACATGCATATGATGCAGTGCAATCTACCACGGTCGCAACTCCTCGTCAGCCCTTGGCTCTACCACCATGTCTCTTTTATGACGGTAACGACCGCCTCATGGGTCTCCATCAGTGAAAAATTGTTCTTTGCTCACCAACAAGTTCCGTTCTGGGAATTGCCTCACGGCCCGGTTCGGGCTACGCTGGGGGCTGTAGCGGAAGTGGTGAAATGGCAGACACGCAGGTCTTAGAAGCCTGTGCTTCGGCGTGGGGGTTCGAGTCCCCCCTTCCGCACCAGGAAAGCAGCGATGAGCGAGAATAGCCAGACCTTTACGCAGCCCGACAACACCCGCGTCACCCTGACGAAGACCCCGGACTACCGCGACACCTACGCCAACAGCGTTCAGGTTCGCCTTTCCGTCTGGGATTTCCTTCTCGTCTTCGGAACGCTCGAGCCTACTGCCGCTGATGCGGTGGAGGTAAACAACTTTCAGGGCATCTATATCAGCCCCCAACAAGCCAAGGCTCTGCATGCCATCCTGTCGCAGAATTTGGCGCAGTATGAGGCAGCTTTCGGCCATATCTCCCTTGACGCGCCGCAGGGCGGCGGACCCCGCGCTGTTCCCGGCCCGAGCGCCGTCCACTAGACGGTGTCTCAAGTCACCCCCAGACCGGGCCATCTACGGCCCGGCCAACTCATGTTTGCCTACGCGATCTTCTTTGCGGTCATTGTCGTAGCGCATCTTTTCCTGCTGCGTCTTCCCTATTTCTGGGATGAGGGCGGCTATTACGTTCCGGCCGCACTAGACTTCTTCCACCGCGGGACGCTCATCCCCGAATTCACCAATGCGCATCCGCCGCTCCCCAGCGTCATCCTGGGTCTTGCGTGGCACGCCTTTGGTTTCCACATCATCACCACACGGCTGGTGGCCTGTGCCTTTGCCGCAGGTGCGCTGCTGGCCGTCTTTGCACTCGGGCACCGCCTCCTAGGCCCCGGTCCGGCCGTCGTTGCGACCGCATTGACGGCGGTCTACCCGATCTGGTTCACACAAAGCAGCCTGGCCCATGCGGACATCTTCGCCGCAGCCTTTGCCCTGGCCGGCCTGGCCGCTTTCCTTGGCGCCCCGGAACTCGAGACCAGCCGAGAGGACCAGCTTCCGCCCGCAAGCAGCAACCGCCGCCGCCTCTGGACAGCTGCCTTGTTTTCGCTTGCCGCGATGTCCAAAGAAACCGCGGTGGTGCAGCCACTCGCGCTTTCTCTGTTTCTGCTTCCGCAACTTCGGACCAAAGACGTAGCGGTGCGGCAGGGTACCTGGCGCTGGCTTACCGCTCTCTGCGCGCCCTTGCCGGTGCTGGCCTGCTGGTTTGCTTACCACCGCTGGAAAACGGGCTTTATCTTTGGTAATCCCGAGTACCTGCGCTATAACGCCACAGCCAATCTGACGCTCGCTCACCTGGTTACCTCCTTCGGGTACCGTGCGCTCCACCTGTTCTGGCAGCGTTCCATGTGGGTGCCACTGCTGCTTGCCGCCGCGTGCCTGCTGCTGCCACGCCGCAGGAAGCCGAATGTATGCGGGCTGCCCTCACCCGTTCTCCGCTGCGTCGCGGTCCTGGTCCTCGGGAACTGGTTGGCTTTTTCTTTTTTAGGCGGCGCGCTGCTTACGCGGTACCTGCTGCCGGTCTACCCCTTGCTCCTGCTCGTGGCGGTTAGCCTCTGGTGGGAGCGCTCAGCTCACTGGCTGGGCCTGGCGGCCATCACGGCGACGGCCTTTGTCAGCGGTCTCTGGCTGAACCCACCCACCTACTTCGCGCCGGAGGACAATCTCACCTACCGGGACATGATCGTCGTGCACCAGGAAGCCATCGCATGGCTTGAGCAGCATGCCGCAAATGCTACCGTGCTCACCGCCTGGCCGGCTGCCGCCGAGCTGTCACGGCCGGAACTCGGCTATACCCAGCACCGCTTCAAAGTCGTTTCCCTCAAAAACTTCTCACCCGCCGAGATCGCCAAGGCTACCAGGGAGCCCGGCACCTTCGACACGGCGCTCGTCTTTACCACCCACTACATCACGCCAGCCTATCGCCAGTACCTGCTCACCCACCCGAACACCAAACGCGGCCGGAAATACCTGCGGGACCGGGATCTTTCCCCCACCGAGATCGCCCGCACCCTCGGCGGCCGTATCGCGTGGGAAGATGACCGCAACGGGGAGTGGGCTGCCATCATCCAGTTCAATCGAAGCTACAACGCCTCCGTGGCTCCGCCTCCCGCACCTGCTTTGCCCCTTGCCAACTCCACGTCTTCCAACACCCGCTCATACGCAAACGCATCCAGACCCGGCCCGTAGAAGTCCGCTACCGTCTTCACGCTCCTGTATCCAAGTCGCTTGTACAGCGAGATTGCTGCGGCGTTGCCATGGAAGACGTGCAACGCCATTGCCGAGGCGCCCGCCTGGGCTGCCAACTCCTCCAGGGCAGTCATAAGCAGCGTCGCAATCCCTCTTCCGCGCGCCTCCGGGTGAACGTCCAGGGTGACCACATAGCCGGCAAGCCCAGGAGGCGACGGCTCCAGGTGCACGATGCAGAAGCCGAGTAGGACTTCCCCTGATCCCCTGCTAGCTGGGTCGACGACCAGCCGCACCAGGGCGTTCTCCGCCAGGGCAAAGCGGCGCATCGCTTGTCTGGAAAAGAGGAAGGGCTGTTCAAAACAAAGGGCATCCAGCGCCCACAGCCGATCGGTATCGCCGGGCGCGAGACCTCGAACAATCACGCTGTTTCCTCCGCACGGAGCTGCACCGTTTCGCCCGTGGCATCCAGCACTCCACGCACAACTCACGAAGCCCTACATAGCGTTCCTAGCTAGATGGTTGAGCCCAGGCTCACAAGATCGACCGCACTCCGCTGCCTTTTTCAACCAGGCTGATCGGGCTAGGCTCCTGTCCGGAAGCTGCTCAGGCTTCCATCGCCCCGGAATACACTGCCATTCCCGCCACGGCATCAACGCCCATGGCGTCAAGCTCATCCACCTCGCGCCGCTCCCGGATCCCACCGGCCACGATCAGCTGCTTGGCCGTGGTTGACCGCAAAATTGCTGCTACCTCGATGGGAAAGCCTCGCATCGTGCCCTCCGTATCCACGTGCGTGTAGAGAAACGCGGCACAGTGGTCTTCGAGCCAGGTCACAGCCTCCTCCGGCGTCAGGTCCACGTGCTCCTTCCACCCACGCACTGCGACCTTGCCATTCTTCGTGTCCACGGAAAAGCAAAGCGCCGCCTCACCCAGCCTCCACTTCAGTTCCTCCGCAAATTCCAGCCGGATGAGCCGATGCCGCCGGGGCCCGGGTGCTCCATCTCCCGCAGCGGGGGAGGATTGGGATAGCGCCACCTGAGATTCCTCCGCGCTAAACAGCGATGATCCATAAATCACCCGCTTCGCTCCCGCCTCCAGCAGCCGCCGGCCGTCCTCGGCTGTCCGCAAGCCACCGCCCACTTGGCAGGGCAGCCGCTTGGCAATCATCTCGATCAGCGCCCGGTTGTCTCCTTGCCGCATAGCTGCATCCAGGTCAATCAGCTGCACCAGCGGGTAGGTTGAAAACCGCTCAATCCAGTAGTCAAAGTCATCAAAAGAAAGTTTAAGGGTTTCGCCCCTCACCAGCTGGACGATCCGGCCGCCCATGAGATCGATTGAAGGTATTAACATTTTCGCAGCCTCAAGCCACCATCACCGCCGACCGCGCGGCCACCCGTTTCTTGGCCCGATGCTGCAGCATCAACCCGGCGATCGTGCATAGCAGGATCGCGGTGATCAGCGCCTGCGATACCACGCAGTAGATGCACCACTTCTGCAGGATGTAGGCCTCCATATAAGACAGAAACGCCGCAAAGGCAAAGCCGATTTCCGCGCATTGCAGCGTGGCCCAGAGCTGGTTGGCCAGCGCCAGAACGGCAATCAGACCGTAGCCGGCCAGTCCCAAAATGGCTACCGGCAGATGCACGCCACCCTCCACCGGCGCGTCGCCAAACCCCGCCGCGGCGTCCGGTGGAAAATCCGCGAACCGCGAATGATTGACGGCGCCACAATCCCAGTTCGCGGACACAGCGCAAGGCGGCGCGGCGCCCGGATCCTGGTAGTGAATCCGCAGAGCGAGTCCTGAGTCGACGAGGCCGGCAAGCGCGAGGAGCACGATCAGAAAGCGCATAACCTCCCCAGTGTATGGCAATGGGACACCGCAACCGAGCGGGCTGACCCTTTCGTGCTTCCGTACGGTACCGAAGTGACCTGGACGGCTTCGATGACGTCAGACAGGATGGAAGGGCGACAGGAAGCCGCCCGGGCATGTAGGAGCAGAAATCGATGGGTCTGGATCTGGTAGGCGGAGTCAGCACGGCGGCGAAAGGTAAAGAGTTGGAGGAACCAAGGGAATCTCTGGAGAGCCTGCACGATCCCCTGCATCTGTGGAATGGCTTGCGCGAGCCGGCGGACGCCGGGCGTTGGGTTGAGGCGCATCTGGAAGCCGCGCGCGCCGCAGTTCGTGGCCTCACGGGGGTCACGGGCGAGCGCACCGTCGGCAACACGCTTGAGCCCTACGATCGGGCGGTTTGGCATCTGCGCATGGCCGGCAGTCAGGCCCACGTTATGTTCATGGTCTTTCCAGCAGCCGAAGTGCGCGATGCCGTGCAGACCCTGTCGCAGCAGGTCAGCGCCGAAGGCGTAGCCCTCAGTCTGAATCAGGACGTGTACCACGCGCTCGGAGCCGTGGACGCCTCCGGCGAGGACGAGCGCACCCGCTACTACCTGGAGCGCACACTGCTGGGCTACCGCCTCGCCGGGGTCGACCGTGACGAGGCCACACGCGAGAAGGTTCGCGCCCTCTCCGAGCGCATGACGATGCTCGGCATGCAGTTCAGCCGTAAGGTGCAGGACGACGTGCGGAGGGTCACGGTCGACGACCCCAACGAGTTGCGCGGTCTCCCAGCCGACTACCTGCAGCGCCACGGTGTAACTGAGGCCGCCGACGGAGGTGTCCTCACAGCCGACGCGCCGGTCATCATTACCACCGACCCGCCGGACATGTCTCCGGTGATGAACTACGCCGCAAGCAGCGCACTCCGGCGAAAGCTCTACCTGCAGTACAACGACCGCGGGTACCCGGAAAACGGCAAGGTTCTCCTCGAACTTCTGGCCGCCCGCGAAGAAATGGCCGAGGTCCTCGGCTTCCGCAGCTGGGCTGACCTGGCCACGGTCGACCAGATGATGGGCTCGGCTGCCAATATGCGCCGCTTCCTTGCTGACGTGGAAGTGGCAGCCCGGAATACCGCTGAACGGGAATGGGCCGAACTGGAAGCGTTCGTTCGCGAGCGTGACCCCGAGGCCCTTCCGCTCACTCTTAGCGATGCACGATTCTGGGAGGAACAGTTCCGCCGTGCCCACTATGATTTCGACTCGCAAAGCGTTCGGCCCTACTTCCCCTACGCGCAGGTTGAGGCTGGCATCCTGGCCACCGCCGGCAAACTCTTCGGTGTTCACTTTGTGCGCAACCCGGACGCTCCCGTTTGGGACCCGTCGGTCGCCGCCTACGACGTCTTTGACAATGCCGAAGGTGCCAACAGGCACAGCGCTATCGGTCGCATTTACCTGGATATGCACCCGCGCGAAGGCAAAAGCAAGTGGTTTTCCGAGTGCTCCCTTGTCGGCGGCACCGCGGACCGCACGGTTCCGGAGGCCTCGCTCGTCTGCAACTTCCCGCAACCCACGCAGGAAGACCCGGCTCTGATGCAGTACGCCGACGTGGTCACCTATTTCCACGAGTTCGGCCACCTGATGCACGAGGTACTTGGCGGCCGCCAACGCTGGGCTGGCCAAAGCGGCATCGCTACCGAAGGAGACTTCGTCGAAGTTCCCTCGCAGATACTGGAGGAGTTCTTCGAAGACGCCGACCTCCTGCGCACCTTTGCAAAGCACGTCGAAACCGGTGAACCGATCCCCTACGAGACCGTGACCCGCATGACAAAGGCCAGTGCGCACGGCCGCGCTCTCTCCACCATGACACAGGTCATGTATGCCACCTACTCCATGGAGACGCACGACCGGCGCGCTGCGGAATTGGATCTGGACTCACTGCTGCAGGAGGGCTACAGCCGCTTCTCACGCTATGAATTCGTCGACGGCAACCGCATGTACGCCGCCTTCACGCATCTGGTCGGCTACACCTCGAACTACTACACCTATCTCTATGACAAAGTGATGGCACTGGCCTTCTTCCGCCAGTTTTCCGCGGCAAACCATGCTGGCATGCTGAACAGCAGCACCGGGCAGCGGTATCGGCGTGAGGTGCTGGAGCCAGGAGGTTCCAGGCCCGCCCGCGATCTGGTCAAGGCATTTCTCGGTGCGGAGGCCGTCAACATGGAAGCGCTTGAGCAGTGGATCGGCCAGGAGTACGCAGAGGCATAGCTCACTTTCATCCATTCGGCTGCGGTTGGCTGCGAACCCGTCAGCCTGAGGCGCTTGTTCGCTGGGCGAGCGCGTCCGACACGACCTCACGCATGCTCTGGACTGGTGCCGGCCTGCCGGTCCAGAGCTCAAATTGGCGTGCTCCCTGGCAAACGAACATTTCGGCACCATGGAGAATCTCTCTTCCCTGCCGGCGCGCTGCCTGCAAGAGCGGCGTTTCGAGCGGGTTGTACACCAGATCGAAGATAAGCGCGGCACACAGCAGCATCTCCAGGGGCGGCTGAGTACCCGTATTGTGGCGCATACCCGTTGGTGTGGCCTGAATCAACACGTCAAACTCCGGTTGCGTCTCAAGCTCCTCCAACCGTAACGCCCGGGCGCCAGCCTCGTCGGCAAGCGCGACGGCCGAAGCATGGGTACGATTCACCACCGTGACGTGCGCACCCGCTTCGACGCAGGCAAACACTGCCGCGCGAGCGGCACCGCCTGCCCCCAGCACAACGACGCGGGCGCCTTGCAGCGAGAGCCTGGATTCCAGGGGTACGGTGATCCCGGCGGCATCCGTGTTGAATCCCCACAAGGTGCCATCCGCGTCGCGACGCACTGTGTTCACAGCACCGATGCGGGCTGCCAGCGGATCGACGCGGTCCAATAGCGGCAGGATGCTCTGCTTCAAGGGCATGGTGACACTGAACCCTGCCATTGGCAGACCGTTCGCGAAACGAACGGCATCCCCCGCGTCTTTCGCGAGAAGCGGAAGGTACGTTGCATCAACATCCGCCTTACGGAAGGCGGTGTTCAGCATCAGCGGCGAAAGGGACGAGTGCACCGGGTTGCCGGCAACCCCATACACAGAGGTGGCTGGGCGCAGACTTCGAATACGGTAGAGGTCGCGCAGGGGAAGCGCGGCGATCTGTCCCGGTGCGGTAGCCTCGGCGAGCGTGGCGGGGGCAAAGGTGAAGGCCCCGCCGGCACGCAGGCCCAATATCCGGGAAGCCGCTCCCGCCTCTCCCATTGCGATGCCCACCACCGGCAAGGCTGATTCACGGGCGCTTTCCAACATCCGCAGTAGCGGCAGATTATCGGCAAGCGTTTCTGCCGTGGGCACCAGCTTGACCAGGTCAGGCGCAAAGGGCCGCATGCGTTCCAGCACGGCATAGAGGTCACCGGTGTGCGCGAAGTCGTGCCAACTCAGGATGACGGCAGCACCCGCCTCCTGAAGCGGAACCAGTGCGGTAGACCCCAGCGCGGAAGCAGAACCCAGCGTCTCCGCGCTTTCGAGGGCAAAATCGACCAGCTGGCAGCCGGCATGTGCAGCCGCAATGAGAATTTGACGCTCGGCCCAAACGCTGCCCGCGAAATGACCGCCGCTAGCGGTGCGCCGGCAAGTCGCAAGCAGCATCGCCTCTGGATGGCTCTGAGTATGAACTCGCAAAGCCTCCAGGGCCGCGGGCGGATCGGGCAAGGCGTCCAGGCGCAGTTCTTGGAACGGAAACTCCGGCAGCAGAGCAGCAGATTGGGCGAGCAAGGCATCCGGTGAAGACCGCGCAATCGGGACGCAGATTGGTGAGAGCTGTCGCAAGAGTTCACTGACCACAAGTTTGGAGATTGGCATCGTCGTGGACGATACCTGCGCCGCGCCGTCGGTGCAAGTTCAGCCGGTCCGGATGACCAGGGGCCAGGTTCTGAGCCTGGCCTCTTGTCTGTCGCGGCTCATAGAGAGTGCTTGTCAGAGATTTGGTGCAACCAATACCGTTGCCATGCGTCAAACTTTGTAACTGAGAGGCATTCCTTAACGTCCTACCTAGCTGTACTTCTTCTTTTTGTCCTTTTGGACACCCCTCCCCCCTCCCCAGTAACTCCCACCTTTAAGCCTCTCAAGGCCCGCTGGAAAGCGGGCCATTTCCTTTGGCGGTCTCTCAGGGGCGGGTCTCTTGAGAACGGAATGGAAGCCTGTGCCGCTTCCCTGTAAGCTACGCTTCGCGCCCTTTGACCCGGTCATACACATACACGTCGCTGGTCGTTCCCATGGCTTCGTTGTAAAGGGAAAGCGCACCGGAAGCCTGCCGAAATTCCTCCTCAAACCGGTGGATTGCTCGTAGGTGATCTGCAGTGGCGGGAATCTGCAGCTTCGGTGTGGCCAGAAATTTCTGGTAGCCCTTATCGAGAATGTGTGCAATTTCGCCATTTAGTACCCATCCACCCTTGGTCAGCAATTTCAGTGGCGCATCCTTGCTGTCGCTTGGCGCAATTTCCGCTGCACAGCCGTATTTGCATACCCGCCGCGCCCCACTCAGGCTCTTTGCACCGCCCGAGGCGGGAGAAACATCAAACTTTTCGTTGCCGAGGGTGGAAAGCACCTCATCAAAGGTCAGCTGCTTTATCTTCTGCTTGGGCATACGCTCCAGACTTCCGGGGTCAGATCGGCTCTTCACCCACCCCCATCGATCCGGTTGGTACTGCCCTGATCGACTGGTGAGCGAAGATGCTCGGCTACACTCGCAACTAGACTGTCGCACACTGCCGGTCACGGCTTCAATGGTTACCCGCTTAGTGATCATGAAGGATGGCAAGACGCATAATGGATCTCGCAAACTTCACCACCGTCAGGAACTCCGACCAAAAGCCTATCCAGGAACCGGGGTCCGCACTCTCGTCTGGGAGCACCGCGCTGCTCGGGACTACGCTGCAGGAACGTGTCGGCAACACGCCTCTGATCCGCCTGGACAAGCTCACCGATACCCTGCCCGGTACCCCTGGCCAGGTCCAGATTCTCGGCAAAGCCGAATGGGCCAACCCCGGCGGCAGCGTGAAGGACCGCGCTGCGTCGGCCATTGTGGCGGATGCCCGCCGCAAGGGGCAATTGCGCCCCGGTATGCGCCTGCTCGACGCCACCAGCGGCAACACCGGTATCGCCTATGCCATGCTCGGCTCCGCGGGAGGGTTTCCGGTTACCCTGTGCATGCCCTCGAACGTCAGCCCGGAGCGCAAGCAGATCCTGGCCGCCTACGGAGCGGAGATTATCTACACGAATCCCGGTGAAGGTTCCGATGGCGCCATCCGCATGGCCCGCAAGCTCGCTGCCGAACAGCCCGAGCGCTACTTCTATGCCGACCAGTACGGCAATGAAAACAACTGGCGCGCCCATTATTACGGCACCGCCAACGAGATCTGGCAGCAAACGGAGGGCCGCATCACCCACTTTATCGCCGGTTTGGGTACCAGCGGCACCTTTATGGGCACCACTCGCCGCCTGCGCGAGCTCAACCCCGCAATCCACTGCTTCTCCATGCAGCCCGACTCGCCCTTCAACGGCCTAGAGGGTCTGAAGCACATGGCCACCGCCATTGTGCCACCGATCTACGACGACCAGCTCGCCGAGCGCAACATTGAAATGTCCACCGAGCGCGCTTACCGCATGGCCAAGCGCCTGGCCACCACGCAGGGCCTGCTCATCGGCGTCTCCGCCGCCGCCAACATCGTCGCCAGCCTGGATGTCGCTACCGAAGAGGCCCATGCCGGACGCAAAGCAGTGATTGTCACTATCCTCTGCGACTCCGCCGACAAGTACCTCAGCGAGCGTTTCTGGACCGAGTCCACCCCGGAAGACGCCGCACGGGATGCCGTGGATTCGCGCGAGTTTGCAGGCCAGAACGCCTAGCTAACGTCCGGCGCTTCTCTTCTCTTTCTTTTGCCGTCGTTTTTAACAAGGACCTGCGTTCGTCTTTGTCTTTACTCCTTTGTGTTACGTCTTCAGAAAATTCACTCTTAACCGAATACAACACCTTACCCATGACCCTAAGCCTCCCGCAAACCCTCTACGACCAGCTCCGCACTCACGGTGAAGAGACCTACCCGCACGAGTGCTGCGGGATTCTACTTGGCCGCTCGACGCCCGCAGGGATCGAAGTCGCCGACCTTATCCGCGCCGGCAACACCCGCATCGATTCTGCACATAACCGCTACAACATCGATCCCCGCGAGCTCATCGCCGCCGGGCGAGAGGGCCGGAAACTTGGCCTGGACATCGTCGGCTTCTACCACTCGCATCCGGATCATCCCGCGCAGTGGTCTCAGACTGACTTCGCCGAAGCCCACTGGTTCGGTTGCGCCTACGTCATCACCGCCGTTGAAGGCAACAAAGAAACCGGCCATGCCAAGACCACCAACAGCTTTCTCCTTGTCGGTACAGACGAGAACAACAAAGCCTTCACTGATCAAACCGTGAATGTTTTTTGAATACCAGTCAGTACGATGAGGCCTTGGAGGTCGATCAGGTAGTTGTAAAGAAAGTCTAACTTCTGAATAGGTGCCAATCCGGAACTTTCAGTTGAGATGAGAACCGGATGGCTCATTATGCCTGAGACATGGTCTGCGCTCGGCACTATTTGTGACTCTGAAGCCAAAGAAATACCGAAGGCGCCGCATCCAGCTCCCTTCCCTTCCCTTCCCAAATTGTTCCCTCTACGAGATTCGAAGCGGCTGCAACAGCGGCTTGGAATGAGTATTCGAGGAAAGTAAGCAACGCATGGTCTTGAGAGTTGTCGGCTCGTCCTCTGCCACGACGATCCTTGCACAGCTGTCAAGCTTTTCCACGTCGCTTAACTCATGATTGTGCTCGAAAGTGACAAACAGCCTCTGAGGCTTGTTGAGCAGCAGCGAGTGAGTCCAGATTTCCTCAGCGTGCTCAGGAGAATGCCAGACTCCACGTCTGCGCTCAGTCTGTCTTCAACCGTGACCGTCCACTCTTCATCGGCTGCCAGCCGTTTCGTGGAGGGCGGTGACGCGGACGTCGTTACCTGTGTGACCTAAAGGTAGAATTTCGGGTCGCGTAGGACCTTGCTACTGTCTGTTTGTGTAGGTGAACGTGTACTCACGGATGGTGGGCGCAAGCGTAATTCCCACACACAAGCAGCGGTTTGCCGGAACGCAGGCATATCGGACGTCGTCATCGTTGATGAGAGGTATTTGTGCCTGACGTAAAGAAGCTGGTCCTTGTTGTCGACGACGAAGAGCTGAACGTGGACATGCTGTCGCGGCGGCTTATGCGTTCTGGTTATGAAGTACACACGGCCGTTAGTGGAGCCAAAGCGCTCGCTCTAGTTGCGGACAACGATTATGACGTCGTCCTACTCGACCATATGATGCCGAACCTGAGCGGTCGCGAAGTTCTAAGCCGTTTACGGTCTACGTTTACGCCGGAAGCCCTGCCGGTCATCATGGTCACAGCCGTTGCCGAAAGCGACAAGATCGCCGATGCCCTGGGCGCAGGAGCTAACGACTACATCACCAAACCCATTGACTACCGTGTCGCCCTGGCCCGGATACAAACCCAGATTGCGCGGAAGGAGGCCGAACGTGCGCTGCGGCACAGCGAGGAGCGCTACGCTCTTGCAGCCAAAGCCTCCCGTGATGGTCTGTGGGACTGGAATCTGGAGACCGACGAGATCTATTACTCGCCACGCTGGATCGAGATGAACGGTTTAGGCACCGAGGGAAGAATCGACGCGCCGAATCTGTGGTTTACCTCCTTGTTTCCGGCGGATCTGACACGATTGCAAGCCTGCCTCGAACAACACCTGACCGGGCTGCAGGAGTGGTTTTCCTGCCACTACCGTGTGCAGCATCCCGACGGTTCCCTGCGTTGGATGACCACACGAGGAGTCATCACACGCAACACCACGGGACGGGCCACACGGCTTTCAGGATCCCAGTCCGATGTGACTGAAGAGAGAACCCTTGACCCTTTGACGCACCTTCCGAACCGGGTAGCTCTGCATAGCGCGCTTGAAGCTGTTTTCCTCAGGGAAAGCCGTCACGCATACAAGGAGTCCCTCCATGCGTTGATCTTCCTGGATCTGGATGGCTTCAAAGCCGTGAATGACAGTCTGGGTCACCTGGCGGGCGATGGGCTGCTACGGGATGTGGCGGTTAAGCTAAGGGCCGTTGCTGTTCAGTATGCTGAAACAACCGAGGCCGTCGAGCCGATTGTTGCCCGGATGAGCGGAGATGAGTTCGCGATTCTGATCAGTTCTCCCTGCGCGATGAGCGACGCCGAAAACCTGGCGCGACACATACAGCAGCGGATGCGCGAGCCGATCGTCCTGGGTGGAACTCCGGTGCACGTTGCCTTCAGCATCGGTATCGCTCCTGCCAATGCAGAACATCACCGGTACGAGGAACTCATCTACGACGCCGATATGGCGATGTATGCAGCCAAAGCGCAGGGACGCGGTTCACTGATGCTGTTTACTCCAGAGCTGCGCAGGAGTTCGCTCGACCGGCTGGAGTTGGAGAACGACCTGCGCAATGCGCTGTCCAGAAATGAACTCTTTCTGGTCTATCAACCAAAGATCCGGCTCCAGGATGGATCAATCTACGGAGTTGAGGCCCTGATCCGCTGGCAACATCCAACGCGAGGTCTTATCAACCCGGGACAGTTTATCCCGATGGCGGAGGAAACCGGATGCATCATCGAGATCGGCTACTGGGTGCTGCGCTCTGCCTGTACCCAGCTGATGATATGGCAGCAGCAGTATCCGTTAAGCCCAGCTTTGGAACTGTCCGTAAATCTTTCGCCGCGAGAGTTCAAACAGCACGGCCTCATAGAAAAGATTGCGGCGGTGATACGCGAGACGGGCTTCCCTCCCGCGAGCCTTCATCTTGAAATCACCGAAGGTGTCTTGTTTGAAAATATGCAACGAGCGCGTGCAAGCCTGCAAGCGATTAAAGAGCTGGGTATAGGGCTCGAGCTCGATGACTTCGGGTCCGGCTACTCCTCGCTCCGTTATCTTCGGGAGCTACCGTTCGACACCCTCAAGATCGATAGATATTTTCTGTCGTCCTTGGACACCGATCCCGCTGGGGCAAGCAAGATGCTGGAGACCATTGTGGCGATGGCTGGCAATCTCGAGATGAAAGTGATCGCGGAGGGTATCGAGAAGGCACCACAATCCCAGCTGCTGCGAGCCATGGGATGCAATTTCGGCCAAGGCTTCCTGTTCTCTCGCCCTGTGCCGGCCTTTGAACTCGAGGGATTGCTGGAAAATGAATGTGCCCTGCGAACACAGCAGTTCAGGCCAAAGCAAGGACCGAGGTCTGTGGCGGATGAAGCTCCCTCCTTTTACGCGGAGCAACATTGCGCGTGAGAAAACTACTCTTTAGCCCCGCTCTGCTCCTGTGCGGCTCCGTTCCAGGCGTGGCCCAGACCAGGCCGGTGGATCTGTCCCGGTCCACCATGGAACAGCTCACACAAATGGAAGTGAGCATCAGTTCAGTCAGCCGGAAGGAGCAGACCCTCTTCCACACAGCGGCTGCCGCCTACGTTCTGACTCGAGACGATATTGCACGCTCGACCGCAGACAGTATTCCGGAGCTGCTGCGGACCGTTCCGGGATTGCAGGTCGCCCAGATCAGTGCTTCCACATGGGCTGTGAGTGCACGGGGTTTCAATGGAGCTTTTGCAAACAAGCTGTTGGTGTTGATCGACGACCGTACCGTTTATTCCGAAGTGTATTCAGGGCAGCACTGGGATGAGATTGATCTACCACTGGATGACGTGGAGAGGATCGAGATCATTCGAGGATCGGGAGCCGTGATCTGGGGCACGAACGCAGTCAACGGCGTGATCAACATCATCACTCGTCCTGCGCGAGCTGTCTCCAGACCGGAAATCTTTGGCCGTGTCTCACGAGTCAATGACCAGGCCCTTGTTGAAGATGGCGGCATGTTGGCCAACAATACACAGTATCGCGGCTTCCTGTCCTATACCGACCGCCGGCCCCTTGAATACGCCGACGGTGTAAATGCCTTCTTTGGACAGCAGACTTACAGGTTTGACGCGCACGTGGACTGGCAGAAGAACAGCGGTACGCGTATCTCCGTTCTCGGGGGAGCGTATGGAGGACCGAACCGGGACCCTGAACTGACAGAAGGCGGACAGTATCGCGCTTCCACGCTGGGCGGCTACGGCCAGCTGCGCTTGGACAAGAGCAGCGGACGCAACTCCTCTGAGCTGCAGGCATATGCGAGCAGTGCGGACCGTCATGACTTTGGCGCGAAGACCAACACCGTCACAGAAGACATCGACTATGTGGACCATCTCCGTGTCGCGAAGAGACTTGACTTTGCGAGTGGTGGTGAATTGCGTCTTACTCAGGACTTCGTAAGTGCCCCCTTCCCGCTTGCAAGAAAGCCCTCCTTCTACAACTATCTGCTAGACGGTTTCTTGCAGGGCGACGTGGTTCTGCGGCCTGACCGCCTTAAAGCAACTCTTGGTTCGAAAATCCAGGATGGCACTCTTGCTGGTTTTCAGCTGCAACCGAGTGCGCGTCTTGGCTGGATGGTCGACCAGTCCCAATTTGTCTGGGCGGCTGTTTCCCGCAGCGCTGTTGCCCCCGCGCTGGATGACACGCAGTTAACGGAGGACTTAAATCTTGGTGTCTTAGAGGGCTTGCCTGTTGAGGGTGCCCTTAACGGCGATCCCGCCTACAAGCCTGAGACCGTGGTGGCCACGGAGTTTGGCTATCGAAAGCACCTGCCTCACGCCCTCTCGTTTGATCTGGCAGCCTACGTCAACAACACACACCGAATTCAGTCCATCCAGGTCCAATCGCCAGAGGTGGTTCTGTCCCCCTCACCTTCAATCACGTTACCCATTGTTTATATCAACGGATTTGCCGCTAGATCACAGGGCGTGGAAGCCTCGCTCGCCTGGCGTGCAAATAACAAGCTACAGCTGCGCGGCAACTACACATGGCTGGAGGCACAGTTCACCCAAACCCAACCCGGTTTTGTAAGGGTTGTCGACGCCTTCAACAGCCCTCGCAACACTTTTGCCGGACTTGCGAACTGGACTTTGCTCCCGCATTGGAACGTTGAAGGGCTGATCTACAGAACGGGCGCGGTCCTACCCAACAGTGCCAGCCCCACCAACCTTAGTGGCATGATTCTAACGCCTACGATTCCTGGATACACCCGCCTGGATGCCGCCCTTGAGCATCAGGCAGGTTCCCGGCTCAAGCTCTCCGTCGGGGGTACAAATCTGACCTCCGCGCGTCATCGCGAATTCGCACCATATACAAATTTCCTGACTCCGCTGAACGTGCCTCGCAGCGTCTTTTTGCGAGGGAGCTGGAGCTTTTGATGTTCAATCTCCTCACCCGGTGGAAGCATCAGCGCTGTAGCAGGTCCGCACTGCTTTTGTTATGCAGTCTGATTCTTCCGGTTCTGTCCCGTGCTCAGACATCGTCAGCCACTGAAGACGATGTTCGGGCAGCGATGGTGTCACACCTTCCACTTTTCGTGGAGTGGCCGGCAGCAAAAACCGATGCGGCACACCCACAATTCCGCGTGTGCCTTTTGGGAGCCGACCCGATCGCACCGGCGCTCGAAGCTGCTTTTCACAATGCCGCGACGCTGCCCATGCCGGTCGTCTTCTCTCGCGTCAGTTTGTCGGACCATCTCGATAGTTGCTATCTCCTTTACATTGGAACGGGTACGCGAGGCAATCTTTACAAAGTCATTGCCGATCTGGCGCAGGCGTCCGTGCTGACCGTTTCGGAACGGCCGATCGATGCTGCGGCGGGTGAAGTGATTGGGCTGCCATTGGAAGAAAACCATGTTCGTATCGAGGTGAACCTCGCGGCCGCCCAGAACGGCAAATTGACGATCAGCTCGAGACTCCTAAGTCTGGCAACCGCGGTGAGGCGTCCCTGATGCGTCTATTCAGCGCGTCCCTTCGGAAGAAACTGATCCTGCTGATCACAGCGGTGACCTCGGTCACGGTCCTGATGGCGTGTGCCGGCCTAGGGATCTATCAATGGCACCATGCCCGCAATACGCTGTTTGAGCAGGAGTACACCGCCGCCCAGATCACTGCGGATAGCAGTGCTGCCGCGTTGTTGTTCGGCGACAATATCTCTGCGACCGAGACATTAAGCGCTCTGAGGAGTGATCCGCGCATCCTTTCGGCTTGCCTGTTCAGTAAAAACGGTCAACTGACTGCCTCCTTCAGCTCGCAGAAGAATCATGCTTCGCCCTGCCCACTCGCAGCGCCGGCGGCAAACACATTCACGCTGCACGAGCTATCGATCCTTCATCCTGTGACCATCAAAAACTCGCAGGTGGGCGTGCTGTTATTTGAAGTGAGCCTGGCGGAACTGAATCGGCTGACCCTCAGTCTGATCGAAGTGGGGCTACTGGCCACGCTCTGCGCTTCGCTTTTTGCACTTCTGCTTTCAAGCATCACGGAACGTTGGGTCTCTCGGCCCATCGTTAAGCTAACCCAGACAGCTGTCCAGATTTCGCGGGATGGGAACAGTTCCTTGCGTGCAACGGGAACTTCGAATGATGAGGTCGGCCTACTGATCGATCAGTTCAACAGCATGCTGGACCGCCTTCAAGAAAGAGAGGCAGAGCTCCAGAACGCCCATGATCTGTTGGAAGCTAAGGTCAACGAGCGAACCCAGACACTGCAGGATGAAATCTCGGAACGAAAGCTCGTGGAACTCGATCTCAGTCACGCAAAGGACCTCGCCGAGCAAGCCAGCAAAGCCAAGAGCAGTTTTCTAGCCAACATGAGTCACGAACTCCGAACCCCGCTGAATGCCATCATCGGCTACAGCGAGATGCTGTATGAGGACGCACAGGATCCTTCGCAGGACGACATGAGGGACGATCTCGGCAAGATACTCTCGTCAGCACGGCACCTGCTTGCAGTAATCAGCGACGTCCTTGATCTATCCAAGATCGAAGCCGGGCAGATGAAAGTGCACCTGGAAGAAATCCCGGTGAGCCTGACCGTAGACGACGTTTTGCCCATTGCCGAAGCCCTAGTGAAGAACAGCAGAAACGCCCTGATCATTCAGCATGAAGCAAAGGGCACAACGACCCGTGTAGATGCTCTCCGGTTTAGGCAATGTCTGCTCAATCTGATCAGCAACGCCTGCAAGTTCACGAAAGATGGAACGATCACCTTCGGCACTGCCATGCGAGAGAGAAACGCCACGTCGTGGCTGGTGTGGAGCGTGCAAGACACTGGAATCGGTATCGCCGCCGAGAGCTTGCCAAACCTGTTCCGAAGCTTTTCGCAGGTCGACGCGTCGGCAACGCGGCAGCATGGAGGGACGGGACTGGGCCTGTGCATCAGTCAGGAACTGTGCCGAGCCATGGGCGGATGGATAGAGGTTCACTCCGAGCTGGGCGTTGGCTCGTGTTTCCAGATCTGGTTGCCGGCAGCCCCTAGTTCGACCTCCCCGGACGTCACCGAGGATGCTCGAAATGAAGCAACGCCAGCCTATGTCTAAGCGCATACCTGGTGAGTGGCTACAGCGCTGTCCTTGATCTGAGGGCGTTGCTTAAAGCTGACGCGGAGGACGTAGGAAAAGCGAGTAAATACAATCCTTTATAATACCGATCAATCGATCCGGCCCCATCTTATGGAGCGACGGACTGCATCGCCATAACCACCTTCGCCGTAGTCACCGCCTGCCCAAGGTGCCGCGAGGTGTGCTCAGCACAATGCACCAGCAGCCCGCCAAGTGTTGTCGGCAGCTGTTTGCGTCCTATGCCGCGGGACTCGTCGAAACGCTCCGGCTCAAATCGCAGTACCCTCTCCTTGGCCAAGCGCAAACCGTTTTCAAATTCCCGCAGCACCTCTGCCTTGCTCCCGTCCGCCAGCTCAGAGGCCAGCAGCGCGAGTTGCGCTTCATCGAGCAGCCTGTCCTCCGCATAGGTCAACAACCGATCCAACGACCGCACGGTGTGTCGCAGGTGGAAGGCTACCGAGGGCAGTGCGGAGGGCTTCGCAAAAATCTGTGCTTCGCTCAAGCCCGCGCACCAGCGCGCAACATTCTCCTCGGCCAGTTCCAGTGCATGAATCACCCCACGCCGGACCGGATCGAGCTCGCGATGCGTATTCCGCATCCAGGGTTCCAGATCATTGTTTACCCGCTCGTGCACAGCAACGCCCTCAGTCGTTAGAGTCGGGATCGGAGCACGGCGTTGGAGCTACAGCGGAAAGAGATCGTCAACTCAGGGGGGTCTCGCTGCCGCAAGGGCAGATACAGAGATCCTTCGCTGTGCTCAGGATGAGGGCACAGCTTTTACAGTCAAGCAGACCCTTTCCGGGTGGAGGTTACTCTGCCGTAACAGCGAAGTCTGTGCATCACGGTAGACCCTCCGTGACGGCAGCCTCACAACCCCTTGCGGGCACGGAATGCCCGCACCACCTCGGCGGGATCTTGGTGGCGGCCATCGACGAGAAGATTCATGGCCCGCATCTCGTCTTCGCTGACCTTTCCTGCCAGCCGCTCGGCGGCCTTTCCGATCGCTGGCCATCGCCGCAGCGAGTCGTCTCGCACCAGCGGCACCGCCTCGTACGGCGGGAAATAGTGCCGGTCATCGACCAGTGCCACAAAACCCATAGCCTGGATTGCTCCATCGGTTGAGTTCCCCGCCACAATGTCCACCTGATGTGCCGCCAGCGACCGGTACAGCAGGCCCAGTTCCATGGTTCGCGGCGGCCCTACAAAATGCAGCCGGTACGTGGCCGCGAATCCCGGCAAGCCGTCCGGCCGCTCGGCAAATTCATACCCCACACCCAGCCGCCACCCTGCACCGGGTGAGGGCGCTATGCGCGCCACGTCCGAGATCGTCCGTAATCCCAAGCGGCGGGCGTCCTCGCCGCGCACCACCATCGCAAACGTATCCTGGAATCCCAGTCCCGGTCCTACCGTCACCCGGTAGCGCTCCCGATACAGCCGCGCAATGGTCGCATCCACCGCTGCCGTGTCTCCCCGCTCAGCGGGCGGCGGCAGGGGCTGCTTCAGGATCGCCGTCAGCGCGGTCCCGGTGTACTCCACGTAGCCGTCGATGCGGTCCGAGATCAACGCCTGCTGGCAAAGATAGCTGCCCGCGAGCCAGAACCGCCGCTTCACCGGCCCGCCCCCTTCGGCCTCGATCTCCTGCGCCAGCAACTCGCCCAGCACTACCTGCTCGGTGAAGTTCTTGGCCCCGATCACAATGTGCGAAGAACGCGGCGGCGCACACCCGCCGGTAAGCAAGAAGGCGGCCGCTGCAAGCGATCGCCACAGTTGACGTTGACATCCCTTGAAGATCAACACCTCACGCCTTGCCGCTGAAACGGAGGTCGTCACCGCAAGGGTCCACACTCGCTTCACCGCCGCACCGCCAACCGCTTCTCCGCCAGCCCCAACAGCCCATCCGCCCCCAGCGCCAGCAGCGCCGCCGGGATGGCTCCTGCCAGCACCAGGCCGTTATCCACACTGGCCACGCCGCGAAAAATCAGTTCACCAAGCCCACCCGCGCCAACCGCCGCCGCAATCGTCGCGACACCCACGCAGATCACTGTTGCCGTGCGTAGCCCAGCCAGGATCACGCTGGCCGCCAGCGGCAATTCCACCTTGCGCAGCCGTTGCCACCCGGTCATCCCCAACGCGTTCGCCACATCAATCAGCGCCGGATCCACGCCGTTGATCCCTGCATAGGTGTTGCGAAGGATGGGCAGCAGCGCGTATGCCGTCAGTGCCACAATCGCCAGCCGGGCCGCGCGATCACCCAGGAACGGCACCGGCAGCAGCAGTCCAAAGAGCGCCAGGCTGGGAATCGTCTGCAGAATATTGGCCACCGTCAGCACCGGTCGCGCCAGCGCCCGCCTGCGCGTCAGCAACACGCCCAATGGCAGCCCGATCGCACTCGCCCAGAGTATCGCGCTCACGGTCAGCCACAGGTGTTCAAAGGTGAGTCGTCCGATCTCGGCGCCGTAGCGGTGCAGAAATGTGCCCATCAGCGCGTTCCTTTCCGCAGATCGCCAGCATCGGCGCCTTCACGCGGCTGCGTCGCTCGCACGTAGGCCTGCACCGCCGGCTCGGGAGCCTGCATGAAGTCACCCGCCGCGACATCGGCCACCACGCGACCCGCTTCCATCAGGATCACCCGCTCGGCCAGAAACAAGGCCTCTGGCAGGTCGTGCGTCACGACCAGGGTCGTCGTCTTGGCCTCTTGCAACAGATTGTGTACGGTGGTCTGGATTTCCGCCCGCGTTAACGGATCGAGCGCTCCAAACGGTTCATCCATCAGCAGAATTTTGGGCTCGGCGATCAGTGCCCGCGCCACGCCGACACGCTGTCGCTGCCCCCCGCTCAGCTGCCACGGCATACGCCCGAGCAGATCTTCATCGAGCCCCACACGTTTCAGCACCTCAGCTGCCCTGGCCTGGCCCTCGCGCCAATGCACACCCGCCAGCTCGAGCGGCATGGCGATGTTGCGCGCCACCGTGAGGTGCGGAAACAGCCCACTTTCCTGAATCACGTACCCGATGCCGTGCCGCAGCGCCAGCGGATCGCCCTCGGCGACGTCCCGCCCATTCACCAGGACGCGGCCGCCGGTCGGCTTTACCAGGCGATTTACGGTGCGCAGCAGCGTTGTCTTGCCTGAGCCGCTGCGCCCCAGCAGCGCCGTCGTCGACCCAGGCTCGCAGCGGAACGAGATGCCCTGCAGCAAAAGGCGACCGTCCAGTAACGCAAAGCTCACATCGGCGAACTCCACGCTACTTTCGGCCATGGTTCCGCCCTCTACCCGCTTCCGCGTGACCCCTGAACGGAGTCTGCCTTCGCTTCTCTCTAGGCGACCGCCTCAGGATCGTTTTCCGCCCCGCCCTGCTCGCCGCCGATGGCCTCCGCGCTGGGCGGCGGCGCGACGGCCGTGGGATTTGTCGTCCCTTTCACGCGCACCACCGTGATCTTGTCAAAGCCTTCCTTGAAAGCCGGTGGACGCAGCCGTTCGGCCATCTTGTGCATGACTTCATCGGTCACCTGGCGGTCGCGCTTGGAGTTCCGCTCCAGGCACACGCTCAGCGGCACATCGAAGAACACCGCCTGCACCTCGTAGCCGAAGCTCTTGGCCATCTTGATCCATTGGCGGCGCTCGTGCGGGCTCAGGTTGGTGGCGTCCACGTAATTCCAAGGCATCTTCGCGATCAGCCGGGCGCGCAGCAGGCTGCGCAGGGTGCTGAACACCAGTCCCTGGTAGCGCTGCTCGGTGATGTCGTCGAACAGAATGTTGCGCAGCATATCGCTGGAAAGCGGCTGCACCCCCCGGCGCTTGTACCAGGTCGTCTTGCCCGAACCCGGGAGCCCTATCGTCAACACCACATACCCACGCGGCGAGCGCGGTGGTACAGCCTGGGCCTCGGTCGGCGGCGTACCCACCGACTCCGGCTGTGTTTCCACCACCAGCAGTGGCGGATGCGGGTGCGGTTGTGCGACGCTCGGCTCTACCAGTTCCGGCAGCTCCGGCATCTCCTCACCCGCCTCCGAAGCGCGGCCGTCCCCTGGCTCAAAGCCCTGCAATTCGCCCATCAGCTCCGCATCCGGAGCCTCATTTTGAGGCGAATCCGGCAGATCTTCCGGGATCTTCGCCTGAGCGATACCCTCGGGGTACGAAGGCCGCAGCGGGGCCGGTTGGTTGGCAGGCAGCTCCTGCCCAATCTTGCCCGTAGACTCCGACTCATTCGGAGCGCGTCTGGAACGTCGTCTCATGAACCTCTCGCGCAACCATTCGCGCATATCCTGCGTTGTATCACAGCCGCTCGCTGCCGCGTAATTGGTGCAGATGTACCCCCTCGTAACCCCTTTAATTCCGCATTGCCCGACCCCGGCCCCTCTGTTAGCCTCGAAATGGTTCTGTCCGCTTCCCTGCCAGGGCCGCGGCGCACCACTGTCGCAGGCGCATTCAGGCCGTAGAAGGAAGAGAGCAAGGCACATGGCGGTAAAGGTTGGCATCAACGGCTTCGGACGCATTGGACGCAACGTTTTTCGCACCGCACTCGGCAAACCAGACCTCGAAATCGTCGCGGTCAACGACCTGACCACGCCCGCCACGCTGGCGCATCTGCTGCAGTTCGACTCCATCCTCGGCAACCTCAAAAATGACATCACCTCCACTGCCGACTCCATCACCGTCGACGGCAAGACGGTCAAAGTTTTCGCCGAGCGCGACCCGGGCAAGCTTGATTGGGCCTCCGTCGGCGCAGAAATCGTCGTAGAGTCCACCGGTTTCTTCACCGACGCCGAAAAGGCCAAGGTTCACCTCGGCCCGACCGTCAAAAAGGTGATCATCTCCGCCCCGGCCACCAACGAGGACCTCACCGTCGTCCTCGGCGTCAATGACGCCAAATACGATCCCGCCAAACACAACGTTCTCTCCAACGCCAGCTGCACCACGAACTGCCTGGCCCCGGTCGTCAAGGTTCTTAACGACACCTTCGGCATCCAGTCGGGCATCATGACCACCATCCACAGCTACACCAACGATCAGGTCGTCCTCGATGCCCCGCACAAGGACCTCCGCCGCGCCCGCGCCGCCGCCCTCAGCATGATCCCCAGCTCCACCGGCGCCGCCAAGGCCCTCAAGCTCGTCATCCCCGAAATGGATGGCAAGCTCGACGGCTTCGCCATCCGCGTCCCCACCCCCAACGTTTCGGTCGTCGACCTCACCTTCACCGCCGCGAAGCCCATCGACGTCAAAAGCATCAACGCCGCCCTGAAAACAGCGGCGGATGGCCCCATGAAGGGCATCCTCGCCTACACCGAGCTGGAACTCGTCAGTTCCGACTTCCGCGGTAATCCCAATTCGTCCATCATCGACTCAAAGCTCACCAAGGCGATCGGCAACACCGGCAAGGTCATCAGCTGGTATGACAACGAGTGGGGCTACTCCAGCCGCGTAAAGGACCTGATCCTGTTCTTGGTCGACAAAGGTCTGTAATCTTCTTGCGTACCTCATGCGTGCTGCTCACGGGATCTCTCCTTCTGCTGCCGATCAGTGCATGTAGACATTCCTCGCGGAATGCGGTTTCGCTTGAAGAGTGGATAAGCGAGGACGATGTGATAGCACGTTGCAAACGCAACAAGAGTATGTACCAGTCGTTCGAATCGGAGGAGTTGCGCAAGCAAGCAAACGACTGCAGTCTAGACGATGGCGTGGGCGACCTCCGAGTTTTTGATAACGCCTTCGAGGAAGCCTTCGCATCGGATATTCGTTGTGAAGGAGTGCACTTATACATCGCCAGTTCAGATAACAAGCTCCCGGCCCAGACCCCGTGGCATTTCAGCTTCGATTTCATACCAGGGCAGACCAGTGAAGGATGGCAGCTCCGCAATGACGATACGGAGATTCCAGTTAGCTTCGGTACAGGGACTGCACGCGAGACAGCTCATCAAGTCTGCACTATCGTACTTGGTAAAGGTGGATCAGTCGAAAAGTAGTACCGACCATTCCGTAGCAGTCTCATGAGCGAAACAACTGCGCGTTGATATAATAAACAGATGGCAATGCAGATGACAGCGCGTAAATTCACAGGCCCCGACATCTTTCAGGAGATGAAGGACGAGGAGTACCTGTACTGGGCGAGCATTCCGGCTTCCGAAAGCTTTGCCGTAGGTCACCAGATGAGTGTTGAGGGGTATCGCGCGTATGGCTATACCGCCGATGGACGAGAACTTAAACAGTTGCTCGTCGCATTGAACGCTCATGACGTCCGATACCTAATCATTGGTGGCTATGCTGTGTTCGTTCATGGGCAACCGCGCATGACCAAGGACCTCGACATCTTCATCGAGAGCAGTCCCGCGAACGCCCTTGCCACATTCAAGGCACTTGCTGCTTTCGGTGCGCCTCTGAAGCAGTTCACCGTGGCTGACTTCGCAGACGGCAAGACCGGTGCCAGCTTCGGCAACCCGCCTATCTGCTTTGACGTCCTGCAGAAAATTGACGGTGTTAATTTCGCAAGCGCCTATGCAAATAGCATGGCGTTCTTAATCGACGGTGACCTTCCAACACGCTACATCTCAGCTGATGATCTTGTCACGAACAAGCTCGCGTCAGGGCGTCCTCAAGATTTGGCCGACGTTGATGCGATCCTAAATCGCCGAAAGGCGTCCGCTAAGCGAGATCATAGCTCGGCATTAGCACCTCCTGGCATGTGATCGTCATTTATCCTCATACCCGATGCCAAAGCTCTCCATCACCGATCTCGATCTCGCCCACAAGCGCGTCTTCCTTCGCGTCGACTTCAACGTCCCTCTCCAGGACGGACGCATCACCGACGACACCCGCATTCGCGAGACCATCCCTACCATCGAATACGCTCTGCGCCATAAGGCCAAGCTCATTCTCGGCGCGCACCTCGGCCGCCCCAAGGGTAAACCCGAACCGTCCATGAGCCTGCGCCCGGTCGTGACACGCCTGCGCGAGCTGCTCGACCACGTCATGGGATCGCAGGAAAACGTCGCCTTCGCCCCGGACTGTGTCGGGGAAGTCGCCGAGGAGCTCGCCAAAAACCTCGAATCCGGTCAGACCCTTCTGCTTGAAAACCTCCGCTTCCACGCCGGCGAAGAGGCCAATGACCCGGCCTTTGCCGAACAGCTGGCCGATCTCTGCGACCTCTACGTCAACGACGCCTTTGGCGCCGCCCACCGCGCCCACACCTCCACCGCGGCCCTCCCGAAGCTGATCCGGGAACGCGGCGGACAAGCCGCAGCCGGCCTGCTCATGCAGAAGGAGCTCGACTACCTCGGCAGAGCCGTCACCGAGCCGGCCAGGCCCTTTGTCGCCATCATCGGCGGCGCCAAGGTATCGGACAAGATCGAGGTCATCAACGCCCTGCTCGATAAAGTCGACGCACTCCTGATCGGTGGCGCCATGGCCTACACATTTCTCAATGCAAAGGGCCAGACCACCGGCAAATCCCTCGTCGAAGCCGACAAGATTGATCTCGCCAAAGCCGCGCTAGCCAAAGCAGCCGAACGCGGCGTGAAGTTCCTGCTGCCCACCGATCATGTCCTCGCCGACAGATTCAGTGCCGACGCCCACACCGAAATATTTTCCGGTGACGGGCCATTCCCGGCCGAAAAGATGGCCCTCGACATCGGCCCGAAGACGATGGAACTCTTTGCCGACGAGATCGCCACCGCAGCCACGGTCATCTGGAACGGTCCCATGGGCGTAGCCGAACTCCGGCCTTTCGCACGCGGCACGGACGCCATAGCCAAGGCGCTATCACGCAATGCCGCGGCCACGACGATCGTCGGCGGTGGTGATTCCGTTGCCGCCATCAAGAACTCCGGCTATGCCGACAAGGTTACGCACATCTCCACCGGCGGCGGCGCTAGTCTCGAGTTCCTGGAAGGCAAGGTCCTGCCCGGCGTCGAAGCGCTCTCCGAGAGGTAGCAGCCGTACCCTCTGCCCGGGGCTGGAGCAAACCTGGCCTCCGGCCCTTGCCAAGGCGATATGCCTGCCCATAGTCTCCTTAGACCATCACCTAGTCGCCACCACGCCCGGAGCCGACCCATGCGCAAACCGATGATCGCCGGCAACTGGAAGATGTACAAGACGCCGCGCGAATCACTGGCCTTCCTCAACGAGTTTTTCCCCCTGGTTGCCGGCCACACTCGCGACGAGATCCTGGTTCTTCCCACCATGAGCTCACTTGCCTTTGTCGTCGAGGCCACCCAGGGCACGGACGTCTGTGCCGGCGCGCAAAACATGCATTGGCTCAACGAGGGTCCCTACACAGGGCAAACCTCGCCCACCATGCTGGTCTCCATCGGCTGCCGACACGTCATGCTTGGCCACTCCGAGCAGCGGCTGTACTTCTCGGAGACCTATGAGCGTGTCAACCTGAAGCTAAAGGCCGCCATCAATCACGGCATTACGCCCCTGCTCTGTGTCGGCGAACTGCTGGCCGAGCGCGAGGGCGGCAAAACGGAAGAAATTTTGCGCGGCCAGGTACGCGCGGCGCTGCGCAATATCTCGCCCGTGGAGGCCCGGCACCTGGTCATTGCTTATGAGCCTATTTGGGCCATCGGCACCGGCTCCACCGCCTCACCCGAGATCGCCGCCGAAGCCCACGCGCAGATCCGCACCCAACTTGCCCACTGTTGTGGTGATGCTGTTGCCCAAAGCACCCGGATTCTTTACGGCGGATCCGTGAAGCCGGACAATATTTCGGCGCTGATGGCGCAGGAGGGGATCGACGGCGCCCTGGTGGGAGGCGGCAGCCTCATTCCGGCTGACTTTGCCGCAATCGTCCACTACGAGGGGATGTAGGCCACCCTCCGGGCTGGAGCTTTCGAGCCGGAGCCTTCGCTTTAGTGCACGATGCCAGCCTGATCCAGCGGCCAATACACCACCGCCGCGCGTCCGTAAACCAGGTCGCGCGGCACCGGCCCAAAATCCCGGCTGTCGCTTGAGATCGATCGGTGGTCGCCCATCACAAAGTACTCATCTTGCGGGATGATGCGCGGCGGCAAAGAGCGTTCATCCTGGTACTGTTCCGGAACATAGGGCTCGTTCAACACCGTTCCATTGACGCTGACGATGCCGTGATCGATGGACAGCCGATCCCCGGGAACCGCGATCACCCGCTTGATGTAACTTTTGGAGTGGTCGTGCGGGTAGTAAAACACCACCACATCCCCTTGGTGGATGTCTTCAAACCGATACGCGAACTTGTTGATGAATAAGCGGTCCTGATCTTCCAGGCGCGGCAACATGCTTGTGCCTTCCACCCGAACCGGCTGGTACAGAAAAAGGATAATGAAAAGTGAAACCACCAACGAGACGGCCAGGTCACGCGACCACGCGCGCAGGCCTAAACCGCCAGGAGGCGAGGCGCTGACCTCCGCCCGCGCGGGCGCCGCTGGCCGATTGTTTTCGGTGGAATCGGGCATGGTGAGGCCAAAGGACTGTATCAGTCCGCTACAGTAGTGTAGACGGCACTCCCCAATTGCGGTACTGTCTGCTACGTTGGGGGCCTCGCGAGCGGCTTAGATTGGAGTATGCTCTAGAGAGTTGCACTTATGGCCACGTTGACGCAGAATCCGATCGCCAATGCCGAAAAGCCGGCGCCAAGACCTACGCCTGAGCTCCATAGTTTACCCACGGAGAGGATGAACGAGGCCTCCGCAGGGCTCGATACCAAGTCGGCCCTGGAGATTGCTCGCATCGTAAATCAGGAAGATGCCAAGGTCGCCAACGCGGTCAAGAAAGCCCTGCCTGAAATCGCTCTGGTGATCGATACCGTCGCCCGGTCTCTGCGTGACGGCGGCCGGTTGATCTATGTCGGTGCCGGTTCTTCGGGCCGCATCGCTGCCCTTGACTCCTCAGAGTGTCCTGCCACCTTTTCCACGGATTCCCAGCAGGTGCAGTACCTGATGGCGGGCGGTCCCAAAGCTCTGGCAAGCGCTTCGGATGTAAATGAGGATTCTCCAGAGATCGGTCAGCGAGACGTAGCCAGGCGTCGCCCCACACGCAAGGATGTCGTCATCGGCGTTTCCGCCTCCGGTCGCACCCCCTATGTGGTCGGAGCCATTGAGTATGCCCGTGCACGCGGGGCAAAAACCGCGGCCATCACCTGCAATCCCAACTCTGATCTGTCTCAAGTAGCCGACATCACCATCTGCGCCGAGGTCGGTCCGGAAGTGCTGTCCGGATCGACGCGCATGAAGGCTTCGACCGCGCAGAAGATGATCCTGAACACTATCACCACGGGTGCCATGACCCGCCTGGGCTATGTCTACGACAATCTGATGGTGAATGTGCACATGAAAAATGCCAAGCTCGTGGAGCGCGGGATTCGTGTGCTCATGAAGCTTTGCGACATTGACCGTGAGACGGCCATCCGCACCATCAAGTCTGCCGGCAAGAGCATTCCGATCGCCGTTGTCATGCTCAAGGCCAACGTAGACAAGATGGAAGCCGTTCGACGCCTGCAGAAGTCTGAAGGCAACGTGCGGCGGGCCATTGAGGATTCCCGCCTGGAGCTGTAGCCGTCTAGGCTTTATCCCGTGACACCGCGTGAAGATGAGCTCTCGCTCTGGACTGCATAGTCGCCACGGATAGCCTTGGTTCTACGCAACATTCGTGTACAACGGGGTCTGAATAGGCATGCTGCAGCACATTGCAGCCTGTTGTTCAGGAGTCCTTTCATGAAGCATGCAATCCTTGCTACCTCCCTTGCCCTGTCTCTCAGTTTCGGGGCTGCCTTCGCGCAGCAAACAGAACCCGCGCCGGATGCCGGACAGGCCCCTGCCGCCGGGGGCGAGTATCACCATCACGCCCCAAATCCCCATCAACAGGCGATGCACCTTAGCAAACAACTGAACCTCACCCCGGACCAGACCGCCAAAATCGAGCCGATCCTGGCCTCACGTGACCAGCAGCTGCAGGCTCTTCGGCAAAACAGCCAGCTTTCCGAGGCGGACCGCCATCAGCAGATGCGCTCCATCAACGAACAGACTGAACAAGGGATGAGCGGCATTTTGAGCCCTGACCAGATGACGCAGCTCAAGGCCATGCGCCACGGCGGCGGCCATCGCGGCGACCCCGGCCAGGCACCCTCCGCCTAGCTCACCATTTCAGCAAAAAGGGCCAAAGCCAGCTGCTTTGGCCCTTTTTTGCTGGGGTGTCACGCTTTGGGTTCCGCATTCCCAAGCAGGCCCACGCGGTCCTTGCCAACCTTTCGTACACTATCCGGATGGATAAGTTTGTGGTGCGTGGCGGCAATCCCCTGCTGGGCACGGTAAAGGTTTCCGGCGCAAAGAACTCCGCACTTCCCTGTATGGCAGCAGCGATTCTCACCGAAGATGAGGTCGTTCTCGAGAACATTCCGCAGGTGCGCGATATCGAGACCGAGCGCCGGCTGCTGGAATCGATGGGCGCCGAGGTGGAACTGGGCTATGGCCGCGCGCAGCATCGCACGTCCATAAGGTGCGCCGTGCTTTCTGACCCGGTCGCCAAATACGAGATCGTGAAAACTATGCGGGCCAGCTCGCTTGTGCTGGGCCCGCTGATCGCCCGCACGGGGGTAGCGCGCGTCGCCATGCCCGGGGGTTGCGCCATCGGCGGTCGGCCTATTGATCTGCACATCAAGGGCCTGGAGGCCATGGGCGCGACGGTCACCCAGGAGCACGGCTATCTTGAAGCGCGAACCAACCGCCTCAAGGGCGCGCACATCGTCTTCGACAAGATCACCGTGACAGGCACCGAAGATCTGCTGATGGCTGCCACACTCGCCGAAGGCGAAACCCTTTTTGGAAACTGCGCGCGTGAGCCCGAGGTCACCGACCTGGCGGCGATGCTAAATGCCATGGGAGCCAAAATCGAAGGTGCCGGCACCTCGACCATCCGGGTGCAGGGCGTGACCAGCCTGCACGGCTGCCGGCACCGCATCAACCCTGACCGCATTGAGGCCGGCACGTTCCTGATCGCCGGCGCTATCACCGGCGGGGATCTCAACATCGATTGCTGCAGCCCCAAACACCTTGGTTCCCTGCTGGCTAAGCTGGAGCAGTGCGGCGTGCGGCTGGAGGTGGGCACCGACAATGTACGAGTGCACTCCGGCGGCAAGCTCATCGCTGCGGATATGAGCACCGAGGAATATCCCGGCTTTCCTACTGACATGCAGGCGCAGTTCATGGCTCTGATGACGCAGGCTGAGGGTGTATCCACTGTGACCGAAAACATCTTTGAAAACCGCTTCATGCACGTCGGCGAACTCAACCGCATGGGCGCTCACATCGCTGTCAACGGCCGCTCCGCCACCGTCCGCGGCGGCGCCAAGCTGCAGTCCGCAGCGGTGATGTGTTCCGACCTTCGCGCGTCGGCGGCGCTGGTGCTGGCCGCGCTGGTGGCCGATGGGGAGAGCATTCTAGACCGCGTATATCACATCGATCGCGGTTATGAACACATCGAGGAGAAGCTGCGCGGCGTGGGCGCACAGATTCGCCGCATGGGTGAGATCTTCGGCAAGAAGTAGTTGCAACGGCTTTCGTCCGGGCGCAACATGGAGGCACAAGGCGCACTATGGCGACGACCACGACGCTGCTCTCTCTCGATGAGTACCTTCATACCAGCTACAAGCCCGACGTGGATTTCGTTGACGGCGAGATCGAGGAACGGAACTTGGGCGAGTTCGAACACGCAAGACTGCAAACTCTGCTAGCGATGTATTTTGTGGCGAAAGAGAAGCTCTGGGCACTGACAACTGTCGTCGAGCAGCGTATCCGCGTCGCACAGACCCGTGTGCGTATCTGTGATCTGGCCATCCTGCGTGCGGATGCCCCTCGGGAGAAGGTCACCGAGACTCCGCCGCTGCTCTGCATCGAGATCTTATCCCCAGAGGACCGCCTGTCCCGCGCCGAACGCGTGCTGGCCGACTACCGCGCCATGGGCGTCCAGAACATCTGGCTCATCGATCCGATCCGCCGGTCAGCGCATCGTTTTGACGCGGACGGCCTCCACCATGCCGATCCAACCCAACTCACCGTTCCCGGCACGGAGATCCGGCTCGATTTGACCGAGCCGTTCGCGGCTTTGGATTAAGTCTCGAACTGCCTTCCAGACTTCGCCATGCGCAAAGGAATGCTCTGCCGCTCCTCGGCAGTGTGCTCTCCCAAGCGGAAGACGACCGACCGGACAAACTCTGCGTTGCAAAGCTCCTATAATCTCCCTATGCGTCCGTTCGTGAAGCTCTCTCAAGCGGTTCTTCTTGTGGGTGCCTTCATTTCCGCACCGGCGCAGACAGTCCCACTGTCCGCTGGTCGTGTTGTGTTGGTGCTCCCGTTTGAGAACCGCTCCGGGAATCCCTCACTGAACTGGATCGGCGATTCCTTTCCGGACACGCTCGACCGGCGTCTCGGGTCTGCGGGCTTTCTGACCATCTCGCGTGACGACCGCGTCTATGCCTTTGATCACCTCGGCCTACCCGAAGGTTTTCGCCCTTCCCGCGCAACCTCCATTCAGATCGCCCGCCAGCTCGACGCCAACTTCATCATCGTCGGTAGTTTCACGGTGACCGGCAATGCACTCACGACCCAGGCGCGCGTAGTCTCGGTGGACGATCTTCAACTCTCCCAGACCGTCCAGGATGGAGCCGATCTGCAGCACCTGTTCGACGCAGAAAATGCCATCGCCTGGAAGGTCGCCCGCACCGTCCAGCCCAGCTTCAGCGTGGCGGAAAGCACCTTTGTCGGCGCTCCTGGTGCGGTCCCCCTTCCGGCATTTGAGGACTACATCCGCGGAGACAACGCCAGCGCGCCCGAGGAGCGGCTGCAGCGTCTGAAAGCCGCCGTCGCGTACGCACCCGACTACGCTGAAGCCCTGCTCGCGCTCGGCAAGCAGCAATATGCTGGCCGGGACTTCGCCTCGGCTGCCGCGACACTGAGCAAGATACCGCCAACCAGCCCGCTCGCTCTCCAGGGCGCCTTTTACCTGGGACTTTCCCGCTTCAATGCCGCCAACTACAGCGGCGCTGAGTCCGCCTTTGCGTTCGTTGCGGGGCATCTGCCGCTGCCGGAGGTTCTCAATAATGAGGCCGTGGCGCAGAGCCGCCAGGGCAAGGATTCCGTTGCGCTCTTTCAGCGCGCCTCCGCAGCCGATCCCTCCGACGAGGACTACCACTACAATCTGGCCGTAAGTCTCTACCGCGGGGGCCAGACCGCGGCTGCTCTCGCCGAGGTCCAGGCCGCCCTGAAGCTCAAGCCCAACGACAACGAAGCTCGCCAGCTGGAGGCGCAGCTGCACACTGTGGCCCCGGGCACCCGGCTTGCGGCAGACGCCGGCGCAACGTTCAGCCCGCTTGAGCGCATTCGTCGTACCTACTCGGAAACCAGCTATCGCCAGGCAGCTTTTCAACTAGATCAGCTGCGTACCGCACGTCTGGCCACCATGCCCCCATCGCAGCAGGCCGGCGAGTATGTTGCGCTTGGGCGCGAGGCGCTTTCACAGAACCTCCTGCCAGAGGCTGAGGCACGCTTCCGCTCCGCGCTCACCGCCGACCCAAAAAGTGCGGAAGCGCAGGCCGGCATCGCCGAAGTCAGCGAACGCAGCGGCAACGCCGGCCAGGCCCACACCGAAGCCTTGGCTTCGCTGCGTATCCACCCCAATGCTTCCGCGCTGCTCGTGCTTGCCCGCCTGGATCTTGCCAACAACACCCTTCCAGTGGCGGCTGATGAGGTCTCGCAAGCCCTGCAGCTGGAGCCGTCCAACGGCGAGGCTCTGGCGCTAAGGCAGACGCTGCAGGGCCGTGGACAGGCTGTCCGCTAAATCGCGCAGAATTTTTAATTCCAGTTACCGCCTCCTATGCCACTCGCCCCTGCCTTCAACGCTGTCCGGAACCTTTCTCCCGATGGGGCTGTCGGGATGGCCACCCTGGGACTACTACTGATTTTCCTTGAACTGAACCGGCCCGGCCGCGTCCTTCCGGCGAGTGTCGGCCTACTGCTGTTCCTGCTTGCCTCCGCCACGCTCTTTCGCCTCCGCCTGCAGCTTTGGCCAGCGTTGCTGCTTGTGGCCATGGGCATGGTTGCTGGTTTAAATCTCTATCGCAGGCTGCCCTCCTGGCTGCTTGTGTTGGCCACCGCCGGTTGGGTCGTGGCTCTTCGCTTTCTGGTTCGCCCGCAGGATACCCGGTATGTGCACATGCCGGTCGCGCTGGCCGCCGGTGGCCTCCTGGGTGTTCTCTCCGCTGTCTTAACCCGCATTGCCTACCGCGCACGACGCGCCAAAGCATTAAACTAACCACTGAGATGGTTCTGGAGTACGCCTTTCCCTTGACTCAGCCGCGCAAGTTTCCTTTCGCCAAGTTCCCTGCCCCGGTACGCCGCCTTCCCAGAGTTCTTCTTTGCGCATCCGGCTTTCTGGCAGCCGTGCACGCCTCGGCGCAGACCCAACTGCAGCGTCAGCTTGCGAACGTCGATTTCGGATTACAGGCTGTGGGGCAGTTCACCAAATCCGTCTCCGGCCCGGTGGTTCTTCCGGCGGTGGATAGCGGCCAGGTCGTAACCCAGAGCGTTTCCAATACCGTCGGCTTCCTTGGAACCCTGCGCTACTCCCCAAAACCCTATCTTGGCGCCGAATTTAATGGCACCTACATCCGCTACACCGAAACCTACAATGTCGCTCCTCTACAGATCCAAACCCAGGCAAACGAGTTTACCTTCGGCTATCTCGTCACGCCGCCCTACCGCATCTTCGGCGTCAAGCCCTACGCTTCGGTCGGCGCTGGAACCATACGCTTTGCGCCCACCCGCGGCGGCGGTCAAGGCGCACCCTCGGAAGGCCGTTTGGCTGAGTACTACAACGTCGGCGTCCAGAAAGAGGTCCTGTCCGACAACTTCGGCGTTCGTGTAGGCTTCCGTCAGGTGTTTTTCGAAGCCCCTGACTTCGTCCAGAACTACCTGACGATCCGCAAACACACCTACACCACGGAGCCGGTGATCGGCTTCTATCTTCGCTTCTAGACGGTACTTTGTGATGAGTGACATTCTGGACCACGACGACGGCTCGCTCTCCCGCCAGGATCGCGAACTGACGCTCGGCACCGGCACCATTCTGGGCATCTTCTTCGCCCTGATCGTATTGTGCGGCGCCTGCTTTGGCGGAGGCTACTTCATGGGCCACAAAGCACAGCCCACGCCTCTTACGCTAGCCGATCCCTCCTCGGACGCGATCACGGGCAATGGCGCCTCCAAGCCAATGGCCGGGTCGCCCTCTAGTGCCCCGGATCTGGAAAGTTCCGCAGGAAACACCGCTCCCGCCGTTGTCGTTTCACCCGTGCCCAAACCGGCCCCGGTGGTTCGCCGTCCGCCGCCCCCTCCGAAGAACGTCAGCCCGGATGCCGAGGATAGTGAATTCTCCGCCAAGGCCAGTGAACCGGCCCGGGTGCCGGTCGCAAAAACCGTCGTTCCCAGCACGCTTTTGCCTTCAGCCAGTCCGGTGGCGGGCGCTGCTTCCAGCTTCATCATGGTGCAGGTTGCCGCGGTATCACACCAGGAGGACGCGGACCTTTTGATCGGCGCGCTCCGTGGCCGTGGCTATGCCGTCATGGCCCGCAAAGGCAGCGGCGACCCGCTGATCCATGTGCAGGTAGGTCCCTTCAACAACAAGCCGGCAGCCGAAGCCATGCGCCAGAGGCTCATCGGTGACGGCTACAACGCCATGCTCAAGTATTGAGGCTGAGGCAGCAGGCCGAGGCAGATCGCCTGGTCCAGCTGTCAGCGGCCACCCTCGAGGGCCTGCTCCATTCGTGCCCGTACCGCGGTCATCAGCGCCTCGCGTGTGGTGAACTCCGCGGGCCGCAACGCCGGTAAAAACTCCACAGAAACCTCACCCGGTTGCAGCTGGAGGCTTCCGCGCCGCATCAGCCGGTCTGTTCCGCGGATCACCACCGGGATCACCGGCGCGCCAGTCTCCGTGGCAAGGTAGAAGCCGCCTTTGCGAAACGGCAGCAGCCTGCCGTCCGGCGAGCGTGTCCCTTCGGGAAAGATGGTGATGTGCAAACCGTGCCGCAACGCCTCGCGCGCCCCCGCGATGCTGCGGGTAGCCTCCTCACGCGAGCGTCCCCGCGCCACCGGCACAAACCGCCCCATGCGCATGGCGGTACCCAGAAGCGGAATGCGCATGAGCTCCTGCTTCAACATCACGCTGGTCATGCCAGGAATGGACGGCAGCAGCACGGGCGGGTCTAGATTTGAGACGTGGTTGCTCATCACGATGCTCGGCTCGCGCAAGACATGCTGGAGCCCTGACACCCGCACCCGCACCCCGCCCGCGCGCAGCCCCAGCCGGATGATCCCCATCGCCCAGCCGTACATCATGTCCGTGTTGCCGCGCAACGCCGACCATGGAATACCGGCCAGCGCGGCAGGCACGCCCAGACCGGCAATCACCACCAGCATCCGTGCCGCAGGCCACATTGCGTCAGCCTACCTGTGTCAGCAGCTGGGCTTCATGCTTGGCCGTGCGTTCGGCCTCGCGCCGTACTCCCTGTCCGGCGGCGCGGGAGCGCAACGCGGCCGGCAGCTTTTCATAGATATTCCCGAAGCCACCATTCGAAAGCACCGCAACCACATCGCCCGCGCGCAGCTCCGGCGCGATTGACTGCACAATTGCCTCCGCATCCGCGCACAGCCGCGCCGCCATCCCGCGCTGCCGGAGCCCCTCCACGACGCGTTCCGTGTTGAGCCGCTCCCCTGGCGGAATCGCCTCACTGCCGAATACCGCGGCGATCACCACCTCATCCGCCAGAGCCAGGCTTTCGACGAGCTCCGCCTGGAATATATTGCGGCGCAGCGTATTGGACCGCGGTTCCAACACCGCCCATAGGCGTGCCCCATCCGCCGTCGCCGGATAGGCCGCGCGCAACGCCCGCAGGGTCTCGCGAATGGCCGTGGGATGGTGTGCGAAATCGTCGATCACAGTCACGCCCGCCACCTCGGCTCGCACCTCCAGGCGGCGCTTCACGCTCCGAAAGCTTTTCAGCGCCGCGCGAATGGCCTCAGCAGAGATCCCTTGCCCAGCGGCCAGCGCCGCCGCGGCGGTCGCGTTCAAGGCATTGTGTTCACCGGCCATCGACATCTCCAGAACCGCGAAGGGCTCGCCGCCGCGGTGCAACGTCCAGCGGGTACCCGCCTCCCCCTGCGATAAAGCGGAGACACGCCAGTGTGAATCCGCCGCGAATCCATACCGCTCCACCGCGCAAAAGGCCTTTTCGCAGCATTCGCTCACGGCGTCGCTGCCGTCAAAGGCAATCAGCCGCCCCCGCACCGGGATCAGGTTCACCATGCGCTTAAAGCTCGTCTTCACCGCTGCGAAGTCCGCGTAGATGTCCGCGTGATCGAATTCCACATGCGTCAGGATGGCCGCATCCGGAAAGTAGTGCAGAAACTTTGGCCCCTTATCGAAGAACGCAGTGTCGTACTCATCGCCCTCCAAAAGAAACGGCCGTGTTCCGTCCTGCACACGGAAGCTGGAGCCGAAATTTTCCGCCACGCCCCCGATCAGAAACGAGGGCGACCACGGCGACACACCTCCTCCGCCGTCCATCGCCGCCGCCGTCTCATAGATCCATGCCAGCATGCTCGTCGTGGTCGTTTTGCCGTGCGTGCCGCACACCACAAGCCGCTCACGCCCTACCAGAAACTCGTCGTGCACCAGCTGCGCCATGGAGGTCATGGGGATGCGCCGGTCCAGTACCCATTCCAGCTCCGGGTTGCCGCGCGAGATCGCATTGCCCACCACAACCAGATCCGGCGGCGGCTGGAGGTTCTCCGCCCGGTAGGGTTCCATGACGGCGATGCCGGCGGCCGCCAGCTGGTCGCTCATCGGCGGGTAGGCGGCTGTGTCCGAACCTGTGACCCTGTGACCGCACCCCTGCAGCATGCCCGCCAGCGACGCCATTGCCGTCCCACAAATTCCGATCAGGTGAATATGCTTGCTCACACTTCCTCCCGCCCCTCGGGCGTCCCCGCCAGTTCTCTCTCGGCCTGCGCCGTGGTCCCCACCGTCAACTCGGCCTCGTTCCCGCAGCGCAGTCGGGCATAGGCGCCCATCACCAGTGACCGATTTCCGGGCGTCACATGCCCGCAGCGCAAGCCCATCGCCACCGGTCCCGGGAAATTTTGCAGCGCGTGCAGGCAGGCCTCCTGCAGCAAGGCCATCTCGCCCGCCGCCACATTGGCGCTCATGTCCCCAAAGACGATCCCCGTTACACTTTCCAGCACACCGGCAAACCGCAGATGCTGCAACATGCGGTCCCAGTGGTACGGCTTCACGTGGATGTCCTCCAGAAACAGGACACACGGCTCGTCCACGCGGATCGCCCACGGCGTCCCCAAACCGGCCTCCAGAATCGCCAGGCAACCGCCCAGCAGGCGTCCCGAAGCCTCACCTCGCCGCATCACCTGCATCCCATCTGCCGCGCCCAGAGCATAACTTCGTCCCGATCCCTCCCCAGGCATCAGCGCTTCCAGCCAGGAGCACTGATCCACGCCGCTGGGCTGCGCCCAGTCCGCCGCGACCATCGGCGCATAAAAGCTCTGGCTCCGGCACTCGTTCCAGAGCCAGGTTTGCAGTGAGGTGTGATCGGAATAACCGATAAAGGGCTTAGGGTTTGCGCGAATCAGTTCACGGTCCAGCAGCGGCAGCAGCTCCGCCGACCCCCATCCGCCGCGCGTGCAGACCATGCCGTCGATCGCCGGATCCGCATAGGCCCGATGCAGATCCGACACGCGCTCCTCTGCGGTTCCGGCGTAGTACAGCGGCCCCCGCGAAAGCGCATGCGGCATGGGCGCCGGATCGTAGCCAAAGACTCGCAACGTCTCCATCCCACGCGCCACCAACTCCGGCCTGGCCGCCGAGGCCGGGGAAACGACCGCCAGGCGGCTGCCTGGCTTCAGCCGCGGCCGTTGAATCCCGTCCTGAATTCCAGCCAGGATCTCCTCCTGGCCCGTTTCAGTTGCTACACCCATGCCTCACCTTTGCACACGATCTCTGCCGGTCCGGTCAGCATCATCTCCGCCCGGTCGTCCGGCCAGCGCACCTGTTGGGCTCCGCCTGGGGCCGTCGCGGTCAACTCGCGCGCCCCGCCGGCCAGCACCATCGCCGCCGCCGCGGAGGCACAGGTTCCTGTCCCCGAGGACGCTGTCGGCCCGCAACCACGTTCAAAGATGCGAAATTCGATCTCCGCCGGAGACTTCACCCGGACAAATTCAACATTGGTCCCGAACCGGAAGACCGGATCCCCACTGAGTCGCGCGCCCAGCGCCTGCCAGCTCATCCCGTGGCTGCCGAAATCTTCGCGCTCCGGAAAAATCACGAAGTGCGGGTTACCCACGTTCACCATTGCCCCGTTGATCTCGCCTTCGACACCCTCAACGCGGATTGCCCGGCGCATCACACGCGGCACGCCCATCGCCGACTCGATCGACCAGGTGCGCCCTTCCCCGTGCAGCACACGGCAACGCCGCACGCCGCCATGCGTGCCCAAGCTCACCTCTCGCAGCCCCTCATTCGCGGCCAGCCATGCCGCCACGCAGCGGGTGCCGTTACCGCTCAACTCGGCCTCGCTGCCATCCGCGTTGAAGAGCCGGAGAAACAGGCCCCCATCCGCGCGGCGCTCCAGAAACTCAATCCCATCCGCACCAACGCCCGTGTTGCGCGAGCAGAGCGTCTGCGCCAGCTGCGCGTGCCGCCGCCCGGCCTCGCTCTCCTCAATCACGAGGAAGTCATTGCCACAGGCATGCGCTTTTACAAAAGGGAGGGTTCCGGGCATGGATGGACTTCCGCTTTCTGAAGCTCCAGCATAAAACGTCTCCGTACACCCCGGAGCGCCGACCGCGGCAAAAGCAGGAGCCCGCACCATCCCAGGTGCGGGCTCTGTACTCAAAACGCCAAAGAACTACAGCAGCCTAGCCGACCGGAGCCGCCACATTGATCTGATCTGCCAGGGCTGTAAGCACTTTGTCCGCCTGCTTCTCCTCTTCCAGCGTTTTATCCAGCAGCTCGGCATGTTTTGTCTCCCCCAAAACCATTGCCCAGTTCCGCAAGGTTCCATAGGACGAGATCTCAAAATGTTCCAGATGGTTACCCGAGGCAATCAGAAGGGCGTCGCGAACGCCGTCATCCTTGGCCGCACCAATGTCGGACTGTGCCCCACTCACCAGGGCCGCCGTGATCTTGCACTTGGAGCTGTCGTGCTCGCCTGTAGCCTCGTCCAGGATTCGTTGCAGCCGCGACACATGCGTCTTGCTCTCCTCCAAATGCTGCCGGAAGGCACTGGCCAGCTGCGGTGCGGTCGATTTCTCAATCATGGTCGGCAACGCATCCACAATCTGGTTTTCGCTGCTCAACTGCCGCTGCAGCATTGTGGTGTACAACTCGCGAAGGTTGTCGATATCCGGTGTAAAAAGACCCATTGTCCTGCTCCCTTTTGCCGCTGAATCAAATCCCAGTAACCCAGGCCACCGCACTTGCCGTGGCTTGGATGAAAATTTAATTGGTCCGCAGAACTTGCAGCGGCCGAAGGCCCGTCCGCTCTGGCGGAGTACGAGCCAGATATTGGTACGATGCCGCCAACCCGGACCGCGTGGCTCACGCTTGCTCAAGCCCTATGGCTTGTAGGAGGTCGACTGATAGACCCGCGCCGCCGGCTGCCCAACCGTACGCACGACCTCAACCTCGGCCAACCCGGCCGGATGCGCCTTTACTGCCAGCGCCACAGGATCACCCTCCAGAGCAACCACGTACGCCGCTGCATGCGCCGGGTCCGCCAGCGCCCTTCTCCATGCGATCTCATCGTCTTCGCTGATCACCGATTTCAGCGGCCGGCCCGCATCTTGCACCGCGCCCACGTGCGCCGAAACGGACATTAGCACCGGCTCGTTCACCGGCACCGTCTCCAGCACATTGGCCAGCGAGTGCTCAAAGGGCACCCGCGTCCGCGCATTGATCACACCCTCCTGCAGGACCAGCGGCAGCGCATACCGTCGCGACTGCGGGTCAAACGCCGCCGCCTGCTGATAACGCGCTGCCTCGCCGTTTCCTGGTTTCGGCTTCAGAAACGCCGGCAAATGTGCGCCAAAGCCATAGATCATCAGCACCGCATTCAGGGCACACAACGCGGACGCCGTACGCTGCCAGTAGCGCGCCGCCCACCGCTGCCACGGAGCCGCCCCCGTGCGCAGCCAAACTTCGCCTCGCTCCCCCGCCAGCGCTCCATACACACTCAGCGCCGGCAGCATCTCCATCCCATACCGGGTGTTGTAAAACGCATGTGGCCAAAGTTGCGGCAAAAAGATGGGAACCGACCCAAACGCAATCGAATAAACGTAGAACGGCAGCGGCACCCAAAGCAGGGAGGCTAACCTTTCGCCCCGCGCCACCTCCGGGTGTCCTATCTTCGCCGCAGCCTCACCGCGATGGAGGTGGGTTCCTCCCCAGGACACCCAGAGCCCATACAAAGCCCCTGCCATCAACACCCAGCCGCTCTCCCAGAATGCTGCATCGATCTGCGCCGTCCGCAGGTAAAACACCATCGACCACAGCGGGTTATGCCATCCGCGATAGTGTTGCCCCGGCGGCGCCGTCCGCCGCTCAATCTGAGCCGCCGAATACGGCCCGCGCAGGAAGTCCAGCCAGTCCCCATCGAAGTGCGCGTTGTACCAGAACCAGAACACCGCGCCCGCCGCACAGAGCACCGTAAACACCGCAAAAGCCGGCATCAGTCTCCGGCGCAGCGCCGCCTGCCCGCGCCAGAGCGCCCACGCAAAGCAACACCCCACGACCGCCGTCACCACCCAGCCGTCATACCTGGTAAGCACCATGAGCAGGCATATGATCCCACCCAGAATCAGCCGCGCCCGCGCGACAAAGGCATCGCCCGCGCGTGCCGCCGCCCTAAATTCCACTGTGGCGACCACGGACCACACAAACAGCGCCAGAAACAGCGCTTCGGTCATCGCCGTCGTGGCCAGGTACAGCAGATTGGGGTTGAGCGCATAAAACAGCGTCGCCACAACGGCCCAGCGCAATCGCATCAGCCTTCGGGACAGCCGCCAGACGCCCACCGCGCTCGCCGCAAAGCTGATCATGGACATAGGCGCTGCGGCCAGCCCCGTTTGCCACATCGCCATGTTGCCGATGAAAGGCAGCATCAGCAGGTGCGGCAAAGGCAGCCACGCCCCGCCCAGCTGCGACAGCCCCGGGTAGTGTGCGTCTAAAACCCTTCGGGCATTGCCCAGGTGCGCGACCGCATCGCCATACAGTAGCGTGTATCCCGCGCGGTAACAGATAAACAGCGCCAGCAGCGCCAGGAACACACCCGCCACAAACACCGGCATGCCCTCTCCGCGCTGCAACGGCCGAACCGTCTCCGGATCACCCTGCACCCAAAGCGGCTCCGGCGTTCTCCCCCGCGTCCCCACAGGCGATGGAGCCTTGCCCTCCAGCACCCGAGGCCGCCGCCGTTTCACCTCACTGGATCGCACACAGCCCTCACCTCACCAGCAACGCCACTTGGAACGTACAACGTAGAACACGCAATTACAGGTGCGAGATCTCCCGCAACTGCCCAAACCGCTCCTCAATTTCCGCCTTGGTCGTCCCCTGCAAACGCTCTGTGCCGAACCGCTCCACCGCAAACGACCCCATCACGCTACCGTAGAACATGGCCCGCCGAAACACCTCCGGCGTCACTTCCGGCTGCGCGGCCAGATAGCCATAAAACCCACCCGCAAACGAGTCACCCGCGCCGGTCGGGTCCACGACCTCGCCCAGCGGCAACGTCGGCGCACGAAATGGCTTGCGCTTGGCGCTATCCCCAAAGCTCCGTTCCGAAAAATACGCCGTCGACCCGTACTCTCCGTGCTTCACGATCAGCGTCTTCGGCCCCAGCTTCAAGATCGCCTCTGCTGCCCGCAAACCATTCGACTCGCCGGAAAGCAGGCGTGCCTCGCCGTCGTTGATCAGCAGCACATCCTGCTCCCGCAGCACGGGCAGCAGATTTTCACGATGCGCCCCGATCCAGTAATTCATCGTGTCGCCCGCCACCATCCGCACCTTCGGCATCTGCTTCCGCACACGCAGCTGCAGCACCGGATCGATGTTGGCTAGAAACAAAAACTCCGAATCCGCAAATGCCTCCGGAATCTTGGGCGCAAACTCCGCAAACACGTTCAGATCCGTAGCCAACGTATCCGCCGCATTCAGATCCTTTAGGTAGCTCCCCGTCCAGTGAAAGCTCTTCCCTTCCGCCCGCTCGATGCCCCGCGTATCGACACCCTTGTCGGTCATCACGCGCTCATGCTCGGGCAGAAAGTCCTCACCGACCACGCCGATCACTCGCACAGGCGAAAAGAAACTCGCCGCCAAAGAAAAATGCGTAGCCGCCCCACCCAACACCCGCTCGCGCTTTCCACTGGGCGTCTCCAGCGAATCAAAAGCTACAGAACCCACAACCAGAATCGACATCTTTCTCCTTAGGGTAGGCTTGTGTAGGACTTACCAAAATCCCACGCGGCATCTACCGTATCGCCCGAGCCCACGTATATTTCGCGCTCTACTACCTTGCCCGTAACATCCCTCTGGCTTCGTCCATTGGAGTGCTTGGACTGACTAATTATGGTGTATACACCAGGGTTCAGATTTGAGAATTCAAAGTTTCCGCTACCATCAGCAACCGTATGTTTGACGATGAGAAACTCAGAGTTCCCCACATTACACGAAATATCAGTGCAGGAGAATATGGCATCATCTGGAAGTTTCGGATACCCGTGCAGGAGCCAAGCCTCAGCTCCTACGTCCGGCCGATTACCGTAATTCGAATTGAAGTAATAGGTTAACGTCCCTCGAACTCGACCCAGAAGTGCAGTTGCCGGGGGCGTCTGTTTCGGTCGTACCGCCGAGAGATCCAGGACGATACTCTGCCCTGCGAATGTGAGAGTACCGCCCAGACTCTCCGAGAGGTCTTCTACGGCGATGTAGTGTTTACCGTTTCTCTCGATGACCTGAGAGGGTATACTCTGCCCATTAACTACAACGCTCTTCGTGCCATCAGGCTTAGATGTAGAGGAAATTACTCGGATCGATTGCGCGGTAAGTGGAAAAATCCAGGCAAGCGCAGCGAGGATAATCAGTTTCATTACTCGTCACTCTCCAGAGTTACTACCAGTATTTCCTGAAAAGCAAATCCAGCTTCTCCTTCGTCACCGCTGGAATCACCGCACGATCCGTCATAATCGCAAACTTGGCCGCTGTCTGCGCGGGGGAAGCACTCAGATCCCGAGGCATCAACCGCACCGCCGCCCGCACCACCTTCCCCGCGTTGTCCGAGTTCTGGTGCATCACCGCCATCACCTGCTCCACGGTCACATCGTCATGACCTTCGCGCCAGCAGTCGTAGTCGGTCACCATCGCGAGCGTCGCGTAGCTGATCTCCGCCTCGCGCGCCAGCTTGGCCTCCTGCAGATTCGTCATGCCGATCACATCCGCACCCCAGCTGCGATACAGATTCGACTCCGCTCGGGTAGAAAACTGCGGTCCCTCCATGCACACATACGTCCCGCCGCGCTTGCCGACAACACCCACCTCGTCGCAGGCGTTGGCAAACACATTGCTCACAAGCCCGCACACCGGATCGCCAAACGCCACATGCCCCACCACGCCCTCGCCGAAAAAGGTCGCATCGCGCGCAAAGGTGCGGTCAATGAACTGATCAGGAATGACAAAATCCGTGGGCTTGTGCTCTTCCTTCAGGCTGCCCACCGCACTCACACTCAGGATGCTCGTCACCCCCAGCGCCTTCATCGCGTAGATGTTTGCCTTGAACGGCAACTCACTGGGCAAAATCCGGTGCCCCTTGCCATGCCGCGCCAGAAACGCCACATCCCGCCCTTCCAGCTTGCCCAAGGCAAACACCTCGCTCGGCTCGCCAAACGGCGTAGACACCCGCTCCTCACGAACCTCCGTCAGCCCAGGCATGTTGTACAGCCCACTGCCGCCGATAATGCCAATCTCCGCCTTCGCCAACTGACCACTCCTTGCGCTTGGGGCGCGCAAACGTGAGTATACCCGGGGTGTAAACTCGCCACTTGCAAGCGCTAGTCGGCGGTAAGCTAAATTGATCCGTGATGATGCTTTTCCAGGAGCTGACGATTGCCACATCCGAAAGATCTATCTGCACTGACACGATGGGAACACCATCTGATCGCTGCCCTGGCGGAAGATCCCCTGCCCTGGAATGCGCATGACCCTTTGATCCAGGTCACAGTCGCCGAGTACAACCAGTACCTACAGAAAACACCAGAGTATATACCTCTCGACTGGCGATGGATCAAGGCAGTGTGCTGGGTAGAATCGGGTGCCTATTCACCTGTTTGGAATAAGAATCCAATGCAGATTGGAGCGTTCGCTGTCGATCCTGGAATGGAGACTATCCTCTCAACTCGTCAGGGGAGTATTATCCTGCCTCCAAAATATAAGTCAACGCTCAATACCGCAAACGTGCCCGTAATTTCAGAAAAGAATATACAAGCCGGTACCGGTTACTTTCTGGAGCGCCTCGCCTACTTTGGTCATCAACGGCTAAGCAGGAAGTCGGCAGCGACCCAGAGCGGTGATAACACCTCCTACGGGATCAATGGTTGGCGGCACGTCACTTTCAAAGTGGTAGCTGATCGTTACAATGGCGGCGGCGACGGAAACTATGCAGGAAAGCTTGCGTTTGCTTGGGGCGTCATCACAGGCAAGAAAGGCTCAGCTCTGTGAGCATGAGGCACATACTGCTTTCAACCTTACTTCTGGCGAACGCGGCAATTGGAGAACCTCAGCAGGCGCCGGCTCCGTTACCGCTTCACCTTACATCGGACACGAGGATTTGCCTTGGCACCTTCCACCTTACAAAACACGATCTAATATGGAAGACTCACTTCATGACTTGCCGCGGCTCGAACTGGGTAGCTACGGACCACGGTGACACTTGGTATCTCACAGTGCATCAGAACGCGGCCGAGGCGAAGGCTTGCCCTCTTGAATTCATCACCATGAAAAAGCTTGATACTAAAGACCCTCAGACAGATTGGATTATTTCATCCTACCGCTCCGAGGAAGCTTTTCACAAAGCTGTGAGCAGCGCGGGTCTTAGTTGTTATGAGCAGTATTGAGATTAAGATCCTCCCCCTTCTAACCCAAGCCCCTTGCACACAGCCGACACCCGCGCTTTCACATCCTCCGGCATCGCCAGCATCGGCGGCCATTCTCGCGTAAACCCTTCCGCCGCCCACTTCCGCGTCGCATCGATCCCCATCTTGCTCCCGAAATTCGGCAACCGCGAAGCATGATCGAGCGAATCCACAGGCCCCAGCGTGAACTGAATATCCCGCTCCGGATCGATGTTGTTCGCCGTCCTCAACACCACCTCACCCACATCCTGCACATCGCAATCCTCATCTACCACCACGATGCATTTGGTAAACATCGCCTGCCCCAGCGCCCAGATCCCGCTCATCACCTTGCGCGCATGGCCCGCGTAGCTCTTGCGTATGCTCACGATCATTAGGTTGTGAAACACGCCCTCAGCCGGCAGGTTCACGTCCACAATCTCCGGCAAGGTCAGCCGCATCAGCGGCAAAAAAATCCGCTCCACAGCCTTACCCATCCAGGCATCTTCCATCGGCGGCTTGCCCACAACAGTTGCCGCATAGATCGGATCCTTGCGATGCGTAATGCACGTGATGTGAAACACGGGATACTCGTCTTGCATCGTGTAAAAGCCGGTGTGGTCGCCGAAGGGACCTTCTGTCCGCAACTCCCCAAGCTCCACATAGCCCTCCAGAATGATCTCCGCATGTGCCGGCACCTCGAGATCCACCGTCTCGCCCTTCACCAGCTCCACAGGCTTGCGCCGCAGAAATCCGGCGATCAAAAACTCCTCCACCTCCGGCGGCGCCGGTACGATTGCTGCAAACGTCAGCGCCGGATCGGTCCCGATCGCCACCGCGACCTCCATCCGCTCGCCGCGAATCTTCGACACCACTGTCTGCGGCACGCTCGACACATCTTTCGCCGCTACCGTTCCGCCGGCCGTCAACGCCATCACATCCACCGCACTCGCCGCGCTCTCCGTCGCCGCGCGCATGCGCTCGCGCATCTGCTCCGCCGCATTTTTCTGCCGCTGCCAATGCATCCCTGTCGTCCTGCCGTCATACACCTGCATCCGGTACATGCCGATGTTACGCTTGCCCGGCCGGCCATCCGCTCCCTTTGGCCCCCGCGTCATGACGCAGGGCAGCGTGATAAAAGGGCCGCCATCCCCGGGCCACGTCTTCAGCACCGGAAACTTCAGCAGGTCCACGTCCTCGCCCTTCAACACCACTTCTTTGCACGGTGCCTTGCGCCGGTCGATCAATTTCGGAAAAAACGACCCGATCTCCGCCAGCATCGGCAGCATCTTCAGCTTGTCCACCAGGCTCGTCGGCGGTACCGGGTTCAGCAGCGCCGAGATCCGTCCCGCCACCTCATCGAGCGAATCCACCTCCAGCGCCAGCTTCATGCGCCGCTCGGACCCAAACTGGTTCATCAGCACCCGCGAGCCCTTATACCCCGCCACATTCTCAAACAGCAGCGCCGGCCCACCCGCATCCGGCGTGCCCTTGCCGCTTTTGGCCGCGCGGTCAGCGACCTCCGCCATCTCCAGCTCCGGCGAAACCGCCGCCTTCACCCGCTTTACCTCGCCCGCACGCTCCAGCGCCCGCAGCCAATCCCGCAAACCGTCGTAAGCCAAATCAGATCTCCCCATCCATCATCGCCCCTGCGGGTAAAGGCGGCAAAACATCGGCTTCATGCCACGCATCCAGGAGCATGTTCCATGCGGTACCGAATGATTGGTCGCGGTACGGGTCTCTGGCCCGCCTCTTGAGGCGCGATGCAGGTGCCTAAGCCGCGGTTCCAGCTTCTATCGGCTCCAACGCATATCCCGCGTCTTTCCATCCCTGCAGCCCGCCCCGCAGCGGCCGCACCCGTCGTACGCCCAGCTTGCGCAGATCGAGCGCGACCTTGGCACTGGTCTCCTCGCTCGGGCACGTGCAATACAGCACAATATCCCGGTCGCGCGGGATCATCGCGTGCCGCTGCCGCAGCTCGTCCGGTCCGATGCGTAACGCGTTCGGCAAGACCAGCGGGTCTGACAATACGTCCAGGGGGTGACGCAGGTCGACGATGAAGGGCGGCTGGTGCCCGGCACGTCCCGCGTCTTCGATCATCGCCAGCAGCTGCGCGGGTTCCAGCCGCAGACCGCGGAGCTCACGCAGAAACTGTACGCGCCGCACATAGCGCCAAAGGAGCACACTGACCACCATCAGCAGAACCAGCGCCACCGCATACTGCCCCAGATTATGAAACAGGGCCGCCCGCCGGCGCAGCAGGTCGCCGAGAAAGCGCCCACCGAAGAGCCAGGCGCTCGCCCACCCCAGACTACCGGCCATGTCATACAACACAAACCGCCCGTAGCGCATGCCGGACTGCCCCGCCATGGGCGCGGCCATGGTGTTAAATCCCGGCACAAACTTCGCAAACAGCAGGGTCACCGCGCCACGCTGGGAAAGGCTGCCCTGGGTGCGTGTCACACAGGTTGCGGCCTCAAAGGAAAGTTTGCAGAGCAGATTCACGATGCTCGTGCCAAACCGCCGGCCGAGAAAGAACCACACGGAGTCTGCGGTCAGGCACGCCAGCAAAATGAGCGGCAGCACCAGCGCCACGTGCAGCTTGTGCGCTGCGCTCATGGTACCCGCGGCCAGCAGAACCGGCACGCTGGGAATCGGCAGCCCCGCCTGCTCCAGGAAGACCCAACCGAAGAGAATAGCGTACGCGTGAACGGTAAAGGCCCGCAAAAGAAAGCCCATCGTTCACACCCCCAAAAGTCGCATACCGCATAGACGCTCAGGACCGCAGGGACGTTGCGAAACCTTCGCCGGCGATAGCTGGGAAGGCCGAAGGTTCATCGAGAGGCCACTAAAAGAAGTGGGGAGCAGCCGCGGCTGCTCCCCACTTCACCACATTTTTCCCTGGACGGGACATCTACTTCACATGCACAAAGGGTTCCACGGACATGCCCGAGCGTAAGGCGTCGTCCGGGTTTTCCTGCTGCAGATTGGTAAAGTCGATGCGCACCGGAATGCGCTGCACTACCTTTACATAGTTGCCGGTGGCATTCTCCGGCGGAAACAGGCTCAGCTTCGAGCCCGTGGCGCCACCGATTTCCGTCACCTTGCCGTGGAAATGGCGACCGCCCAGGGCGTCTACCTTGATGTCCACGCCCTGGCCATTTTCCATGTGCCCAAGCTGCGTTTCCTTAAAGTTAGCCGTGATCCAGAGGCTTTGCAGCGGCACCACCGTCAGCAACGCTTGCCCTACACTCAGGTTATCGCCCACCGCTACATTCTTGCGGCTGATAATTCCGTCAATCGGAGCCACGATCTTGGTGTAACCCATGTTCAGCTTGGCCTGGTCTACCTGCGCCTGCGCCTGCTTTACAGAAGCTTCTGCCGCGGTCGCACGCGCCTGCTGCACGGCGACCTGCTTGGGTGCGTTTTGCTGGTTCTGCGCCTGTTGTGCCTGCGCCGAAGCCAGCCGTTGCTGTGCACCCTGCACCTGCTGCAAGGCTCCCTGTGCATCGCGCTGCGCCTCATCCACCTGCGCCTGCATCGCGGTCGCGGTCGCCACGGCCGAATCATACTGCTGCTTCGAAATCACATCGCGCTTCACCAACGGGGTGTACCGGTCCACGTCCGTCTGCGCCTTCAGCGCGTTGGCCTGCGCCTGCAAGATCCTCGCCTGCATCGCCTGCGCATTGGCCTGGGCCTGCGAAACGCTGGCGGCGTTGGTCTGAACATCCTGGCCGGAGGTCGTCACGGTCGTCCGCACGCTGACGTTGGTGATCGGCACATTCGCCGTCGCCTGCACCAGCGCGGCACGGGCATTGGCCAGGTTGGCCTCGGCCTGCTCCAGAGCGACCTGGAAGTCGCGTGGATCCACTTCAGCGATCTCCTGCCCGGCCTTGACCGGCTCGGTCTCATTCACAAAGACCTGCGTCACCTGGCCGGCCACACGCGCACTCACCTGGTAGAGATTGCTGTCCACCTGCGCGTCATCGGTGTCCTCGGTAAAGGTGGAGCGCCAGAAAAAGAAGCCCGCACCCAGCAGGAGCGCCAGGAGTACCACCGCGACGATGATGTTGCGCTGGGTATTTTTCTTGGGCGGCTCCGCCTTTTGATTCTCTGCCGGCTTGGCATCCTGCGCCGGCTCGGCCGGCTGAGCCTGAGCGCCGTTCCGCCCCGGCTGGATCTGGACCGTGCCCGAGATCTGTGCCGTTTGCACGGCGCCTTCATGGCCCTGGGTACCGCCTCCGTTCGCCTGTCCGTTCTGATCGGCCACTGTCACTTCCCTCCGAGGTAATCCTTATAATTCGTTGTTGCCCGACCCACGGCGCGCGCCAGTTCCAGCTTCGCCACGTTGTGCTGATAGAGAGCCGCAATGTACTGATCATTGGCCTGCTGGTCGGTCGCCAGCGCCTGCGACACCGGCAAATTGTCGGCGATGCCCGTCTGGAAGCGCTCCTGCGCCTCCTTCAAAGCCTCGTCAGAAAGCTGCACGTTGCTTTGGGCCGCCTGCACCAGCTTGGCCGCCGACTGGATATCGAGAATCGCGTCACGGATATCAGCATTCACCTGTTGCGTGTCATCGGCCAGCTGGGCCTGCGCTTGTTCACGCTGCGCCTGGGCCGCCTGCTCGTCACCGCGGGTCTTGGCCACTTGCAGGATGGGCGCTGAAATCTCACCCGTCGCCGTGTAAGTCCCATGCGAATGGCCCACGGTATCGCCAAGATCGCCAAAGTCTCCGGTGGCGGTCAGCACGGGCAGCTGTTCATCAAAGGCTGCCTTTTCCCCGAGTTTCGCGGAAGTGACGCGCTCCGCGTCGGCCTGAAGGTCTTTGCGCGTGCCCAGCGCCTGCTGAAAAGCGGCCTCGGCCTGGGGTGTATCCAACGCGGCATAGGGCGCCGTGTCGGCGAGCGTGAACTTCTGCTCCAAGGGCAGGCCGATTACCCGTGCCAGCGCAATCTTGTCCTTTTCAAACTGATTTTGCGTGGAGATGAGATTCTGCTGCTGATTCTGGTAGTCCACCTGCGCGCGCAGCACGTCCAGCCGCGGACTGGTACCCGCCTCGTGGTTGGCCGTGGCCTGGTCGAGACTTAGCTTCGAGCTCGCCAGCTGCGCCTCGACGGCCGCAATCCGCGACCCATCCGCCACGCACAGCAGATAGGCATTGCCCACGGTGAGCACCACCATGCCTCGCGCATCTTCCGCACTCAACTGCGCGGCGCGGAAATTGTGCTTGGAAGCGACATAGTTCTGGATCGATCGCACGTTCACCAGATCCTGCGTCAGAAAGGCGCGGAAGTCCTCTACCTGGAACGGCCCCACAACGGGGCTGATCCCCGGAATCTTTAAGCCATACGCCGCCAAATTCACCTGCTCCACTTCGATGGACGCGGCCCCGGTGATCGTCGGTAGAAGATTCTGCAGCTGCTGCAGGCGCTGTGCGTTGGCGGTGGTGATGTTGGTATTTTGCAAAACAATGCCGAGATTGTTGCGCAAGCCCCGCTGAATGGCATCATCCAGGGTTAGCGACAAGACACCCGCCGTCGCGGTGCCCCGCACGATCGAACCTTGAAAGGTTTGACTGCCCGTTCCCGGGGTCACGCTCGGTCCCGGCTGCGCCAGCTGCTGCTGGATCGTCGTCACCGCGCTCAGGCTGGTAGACGAGGGCGCGCCCGAGGCGCTGTTGCCACCCGATACGCCCTGCGAGCTCACGGTCTGCGCAACCGCCGGCGTCAGAAACCCTCCCAGTACCGACGATCCCAGTGCCGCAATCCCCAAGCACAAGGCCGAAACTCTTCCCATCTTCGTCCGTTCCTTCCGGCCGCCGCACATCGAAAACAACTTCTCGCGCCCTGCCGGTTCATCTGGCTTTGCCGTTGCAGCAGGCTTTCGATGCGCCGCCGCGGCGGTTGTATGCAAAATACCGTTCAAAGCTGCTCCCCCGTTTGGGTCAGAAATCAGGTGGAGGGATTTACCTATAGAGACTCTCGCACAGCGCCGCACCCGCCACCACACGGTATTATCTCCGCTCCTCCTTCTTCTCATTTGTTCTTGCCTTCCGTTCTCCTCTTTGTTCCTCGCCTGGTTCTTTCTTGCTTGGCCGCTGGCCTCCCCCAAACCACCCCATCCCCGCAGCGAAGACGGTCATACAATAAGCCAGTTATGAATGAACCAATCCGCGTTGCCGTTCTCGGCTTCGGTCTTGCCGCGCGCGTCTTCCATTGCCCGTTTGCCAGCGCCATCCCGGGCCTTCAACTTGCCGCGATCGTTCAACGGAAGGGCGACGAAGCCGCCGAAGCCTACCCGCAGGCCCGCACGCTTCGCTCCGTCGAGGCAGCCTTTGCGGACCCCACCCTCGATCTCCTGGTCGTTGCCACTCCCAACGGGACCCACGAAGCCCTGGCGCTGGGCGCGCTCCGTGCCGGCAAGCACGTCGTCGTAGACAAACCGATGGCGCCCTCGAGCGCCTCGGCCGCCACGCTGATCCGGGCCGCCCGCGATGCCGGCAAACAGATCTTCCCTTTCCACAACCGCCGCTGGGACGGCGACTTTCTTACCGTCCAGGCGCTCTTGGCTGAGGGCCGCCTTGGCCGCCTCAACGCGGTGCATGCCCAATGGGACCGCTTCCGCCCCTCACCCCGCGCCGGTTCCTGGAAAGAAGCCGCGGATGACGCCAACGGTCTTCTGCAGGATCTCGGCCCCCATCTGCTCGACCAGGCCATGACCCTGTTCGGTCCCCCGCAGCGGCTTACCGCCAGCGTCCGCCGCGATCGCGACGGAACCGAGATTGAAGACGCCTTCGACATCCTTCTTGAGTTCGACCGCCCCGCTGGGGAAGGCATCCCCGCCAAGACCCTTCGTTACAGCTGCGGTTCCACCCTGATCGCAGCCGACCCTGCACCACGCTTCCGCTTGCATGGCGCCGCGGGCAGCTATACAAAGTGCGGCCTTGATCCGCAGGAAGCTCATCTCGTCGCCGACGGCCGCCATCCTCCTCAGTTCGGCTCCTCCGTGCCCTGGCTCTCCGAGCCGGAATCCTCCTGGGGCACCCTCACTCTGGCCGCCGATCCAGCCGGCAATCCCGCAGCTCTGACCCGGACCCGCCTGCCCACCCGCGATGGGGACTACCGCTTTTTTTACGCCGGCGTCCGCGACGCTCTTCTTGGGGCAGCGCCGCCACCCGTCACAGCCCTGGATGCCTGGCGCGTCGCCCGTCTCATCGAGCTCGCCCGCGAAAGCAGCAGCCTGCGCCGGACGGTAGAGCTCGATCTCCCGGCGGAGCAACGCGGGCTCTGATGGCCTGCTTTAAAGCCTGGGAGGCAGCTCCTTTCCTCCCCGCGCTTGCCTTCCCACAGTGGGATCGTCGTTGGAAGGCAAACTGCTTGGCGGGGCAAAGCGTCATTTGGAATTCGCCTCTACCGTCCGCGAGACAAGCAGGAAATCCGTCCCCGCACCGCGTAAACTAGAGTTATGGTGCGCGAACAGCCCAACCCGCAGGCACGTCCCAATCAATGGAAGTTCATTGTTGCCGCCCTCATCATTGTGGGCACGGTGACCTGGCTTGCGATCTCCGGCGGCCGGCAGGCCAAAAGCTATTACGTGACCATCAATGAGCTGCAGGCCATGGGCAACAAGGCCTACACACGCAATCTGCGCGTGGCCGGCAATGTACAGCCCGGTTCCATCGAGCGCTCCGGGGCCGATGCCAATTTCACCCTCCTGGAGCTCGGCAAGACCTTGCGCGTCAGCTACCGGGGCTCGGAACCCCCGCCCGACACCTTCAAGGATGACGCCCAGGCGCTGGCCATCGGCACCTTTGGCCGCGATGGGGTCTTCCATGCCACCCAGCTGCAGGCAAAGTGCGCCAGCAAATATGCCCCCGCCAAGCCTGGTGCCAAGCCGACCGGCAACACCGCCCCGGTTACTACGGCAGCCTCACTGGTTCGTTAATCGTTCTGTGTTCAAGGGAAAAGTTCTGCAATATCATGGTTTCGAGGAGAAGCTACACGCCATGAGAACGAAAAACCTGCTCCTAGTCACAGCCTTAACAATCTTCGGATGCGGAGCCTACGGCCAGACCGCGTCAGACCAGACGGGGCAACCGCAACCCCAAGGGAAGAAGCATCACGGCAAGAGCACCGCAGGGGAGTACGGCAGCGGAGCGGGCGACGCCGGTAAGGGTGCCGCAGGCGGCGCGGGCAATGCCGCCAAGGGTGCAGGGGACGTCGCTACACTCCATCCGATCAAAGGTGGAGAAGCTGTCGGCAAGGGCGGCAAGGATGTGGGCGTGGGCGCGGCCAAGGGTACAGGCAAGGTCGTGAAAGGGACAGGCAAGGTCATTACCCATCCTTTCTAGGCTGCATCGACGGGGTCCGTGAGGTGGAACGATCAACGTATGATGACAGCCTCCGCCCCGGCGCTCGCCGTCGACACAGCCGCACTGCAGCCGGCGATCTCCCTGCATCACGTCTCGCAGTTATTCGGCAGCTTCGTAGCCTTGCGTGACGTCACGCTGGAGCTGCCCGCCGGCTCCAGCGTGATGCTCCTGGGCCCTAATGGGTCCGGTAAATCCACACTTCTCAAGCTGCTCGCCGGTCTTGGTGATCCAGCGTATGGCGAGGTGAGGGTCTTTGGCCAACGGCCGCGACTTCTCCGCGGCCGCATCGCCTACATGAGCCACAGCACCATGCTCTACGACGACCTCACCGCGCCCGAAAACCTCGACTATCTTCTCGGCCTGCACGAGCCCTCGCTCCCTCCAGAAGCCCGCACCAAACGCGTTGCCGCAGCGCTCGCCGAGGTCAGCCTCGATCCCCAAAACCCACGGCGTCTCGGCGAATACTCGCAAGGTATGCGCCAGCGCGCCTCGCTCGCCCGCGCCCTCCTGACCGCACCCGATCTCCTGCTGCTGGACGAGCCCTTCTCCAATCTCGACACCGGCTCCGCGCACGCCATGCTGGATCGGTTGGCGCGCTACCTCGCCCAGCCCGGTACCGGCGGCATCCCGCGTACGCTTCTGCTCACGACCCACCAGGCCGAACTCGCCCGTCCGCTCGCCCGTCTCACCCTCCGTCTGGAGGCCGGTCACCTGCTCCCTTTCACCCCGCCCCTCGCCGAGAGTGCGTTCTTTCCCGTAGCGAGTCCTGCATGAGCACCAAAGGCACAACCAAGACCAACGCCGTCCGCCTGCTCGACTCCCTCGGCATCTCCTATGAACTCCGCAAATACGAAGTCGACCCCACCGACCTCACCGCCGCCGCCGTGGCAGGAAAGATCGGCCTTCCGCTCGAGCAGGTCTTTAAAACACTGCTCACAATGACCTCGGACAACACACACCTATTTGCGGTGATTCCCGGCGACGCCGAACTTGATCTAAAAAAGCTCGCTGCGGCCGCCGGTGTACGCAAGACGGAACTCGCCCCGCTGAAAGACGTTGAACCGCTCACCGGCTACATCCGCGGGGGCGTCACCGTGTTTGCCGCAAAAAAGCCCTTTCCCGCCTTTGCCGATGAAACCCTGGAGCTTTGGGATCGCATTTCTGTTTCGGCCGGTCAGCGCGGCCTGCAGATCCTGCTCGCCCCCGCCGATTACCTGCGCGCGGCAGGGGCAGTACTTGCCGATCTGACCAAACCCGCCCGCGGCGTGAACCCGGCATGACCTACGCCCGCCACGTCCTCGCCCACCTGCGCAAAGATCTGCGACTGGAGTGGCGCAACCGCGACAGCATCAACGGCATGCTGTTCTTCGCCCTTCTGGTTGTCGTGGTGTTCGCCCTGGCCTTTGATCCCACGGCCTTTCCGTCGATCGCGCGCCAGATCTCCGGCGGCCTGCTTTGGGTGGGCATCCTGTTTGCCTCCATCACGGCCTTGAACAGTGCCTGGGAGCGCGAACTGCGCAATGACGTCCTGGCCGCGCACCACCTCTCCCCCGCGCCAGCCTCCGCGCTCTTTGTCGGCAAGGCTCTCGCCAATTTCCTCTTCGTCTCCGCGGTTGAGCTGGTCCTGGCCCCCGTCTTCACGGTTTTTTACAACCTGCAGCCGCTGGGCCAAACCTCTCTCCTGCTTCTTATTCTGCCGTTGGGCACATGGGCGCTGGTGTCGAATGGCACCTTTTTCGCCGCGCTCAGCCTGCGCGCCCGCAACCGCCAACTCCTGCTGCCCCTGGTGCTCTTCCCCGTCGCCATGCCGGCACTGCTGGCGACCATCCAGGCCACCACGGACGTGCTCACCGGCGAGTTCGATCCTAGCCTCTGGATCAAGGTGCTGCTCAGCTATGACATTGTCTTCACTACGGCCGGCGTCCTGCTCTTTCCCGCCATACTGGAGGCGGCCTAAGCCTGGAAGCGGCACAAGAAGGCGTCGAGGCGCTCTTCCAGAGGATGAACTTCGACCTCAGATCGGTTCCGCTACACGGCGCAAAGAAAGCCTGCTGCCACGTAGAATAAAAGCGTGAAACAGCAGGCGGAAAAGCGTGGTGGTCTCCAGCCCTGGGCCGTGGCTTGGTTCGTGCTCACCCTTGCAGTCATGGGTTTCGGCTTCTACAAGGCGATGACCGCCCCCACTGAAGCGACCATGGGCAACCTGTACCGGGTGTTTTTCTACCACCTGCCACACACCATTCTCAGCTTCGTCTTTCCCTACGTGAACTGCCTGGCCTGCTTCGCCTACCTGTTTTTTCGGCACCGCAACGCCTCCGCTGCGCTGGCCGCAGATGCCTGGGCCGTCGCCTCGGCAGAGATCACCGTGCTCTATTCCACAATCGGTCTTGCCACCGGCATGCTGTGGGGCCGCGCGGCCTGGGGCATCTGGTGGACATGGGATGCCCGGCTCACGACCTACCTGCTGCTGTGGCTGCTCTATGTCAGCTATTTGCTCGTTCGCGGCTTTGCCGGCAACGGCGCTGCCCTGCCGGGCAGCGGTCACAACGGCGTGGCTTCCGCCGCCCTCGGTGTCTTCGCCGCGATTGACATCCCCATCTGCTTCATGTCGATCCGCTGGTGGCGAACACAGCATCCGGCCCCGGTCTTCGGCGGTGGCCCTGACTCCGGCCTCGATAAGAGCATGCTGCCGGCTCTCGGCTGGAACTTTCTGGCGTTTGCGATGTGGGGGGCGCTCCTGCTCGGTTGGCGGTACGCGCTGGAGCGTCGCCGGCAACGGGAGGCCGCAGCCGAAGCGCTGGCCTTCCTCAGCAGTGATCCGGTAGGGGATCCCCTCACCGCGATGACGGAGGCCGTCTAGATGCGGATCCCCTTCGAAACCCTCTCGCAGCGCCATCTGGTTTATGTATATGTGACCGTGTGGTTTCTGCAGTTCGGTTATGCCGGTTGGCTGTTTCGCGCCTGGAACCGCTCCCGCCGCAATCCTTAATTGAATGGCAACAAAGGCCGTATGCGGACTCGACGGTAGAGGCTAACCCGCGCCGAAAAAGCAACGGAGTTCAATCTTCCGAACTCCGTTGTTCCGAGGAGTCATGCCTGACCCGACGCTGGGAAAGCCGCCGTGTCTTCTTGATTAACCCACCTCACCGCGCAGTGTTGCGCGGAGCCTCTTGCCCCAGCGTAGAAATCGCGTGCAAGCTGGCAGCTAACACGACGCCGTGCGATTGCTCCCGGCCCTCACTCCACATACACTCGACAGGTGCCCCAGCCATTGTTGATCCGCTGCACCCTTCTGGCGCGCCGGATCCGTTTCCCATTGCGCCTCGCTGGCGTGGCCCCCTCAGCTTCGCGGCCTGCCCAGCTTCGGGCTCTTCCGCTGCTGGCGGTTTTGCTAGCGCCCACCGGCTGCCATCGCAATCGTTTTCCGCAATACGCAAAGGACTATCGCGAGTTCGCCTATGTCAGCGACGGCGTCGCTGGCACGGTGACCGTACTCGACCTCGTGAACCTGCGCCAGGAGCGCATCCTGCAGGTCGGCGCCCAGCCCACGGGTCTTGCTGCCAATCCTGACCCCAAGCGCAACGAGATCTATGCCGTGAACGCCGGCAGCGACTCCGTTTCGATCATCAACGCCGAAACCAATCAGGTGGCGGCCACGGTGAGTGTGCACCGCAAGCCCTTTTTCCTCAGTGTTTCGCCCGATGGCCGTCGCGCCTACGTCGCCAACTCTGGATCAAACTCGGTCAGTGTTCTCGATCTCGACAAGCGTCGCGAGATCGCCGCCGTCGCGGCCGGCGAAGGCCCCGGTCTGGCTCGCATCTCACCCGACAACCGCACGCTGGTGGTAAGCAACCGCGTCGCCGGCAGCGTCTCGGTCTATTCAGTGAATGCCACCTCGACCAATCAGCCGTTGCAGTTTCGCGAGGCCTACCCCAACTGTCCCGGCGCCACCGACATCGCCATCCTGCCCGACTCCACCAAGGCCTTCATCGCCTGCTCCGCCGCGCACGCCATCATGGCCATCTGGCTCGGCGTTCCTGCCGGTACCTGGCGCGGAAAACAGGACGCGGGCCTCCGCCAGGATCACCTGCTCACCCTGCTCGATGTCGGCAAAACACCGACGCACCTCACGGTAAAACCAGATGGCGGTGAGCTCTTTTCCACCAACTTCGGCGCCAATAGCCTCTCCCAGATGTCCGCCTGGACCAACGAGGTAGAGGGCACCTACACCGGCTTTATGGGACCCTCGCGCGCCGTGATCAGCCGGGATAATTCCTCGCTGTGGGTATCCGACTTCGGCGCTGATTCCGCCACGCTCTACAGCGTCGACGACGGCCGCATCGAAGGCAGCGTCCGCACCGGCTCCCACCCTGACGCCCTCGCCTTCTCTGCCGACGAGCACCTGCTCCTGGTTGCCAACTCCGGTTCCGCCAACGTCGCCGTGATCCGCACCGACAGCACCGGCGGACCCACCCTGTTCACCGTACTGCCCGCCGGCCCACAACCCAACGACATCGTCATCAAGGCCTTCCACCAGCGCTAGCCGGAATTCCCTGCTCCATCTCCGGCTCGCGCTTGGCCTCCGCCGCCCGCGTCTCCCGCAGCGCTTGCCGCGTCGCCGAAACGTAGGCTCCCGCCAGCAGGAGCAGCCCCGAAATGAAAGCCCACGTGATCAAGCTCACGGACAGCTCAAACGGACCGTAGACCGACCGGAAATCCAGGTGCGGCAGCGCGAAGATGTAGATGTATTTGGCTATCGTCCAAAGAACGCCCATCACCACCGCAGTCGGCAGAACAGCCTTTGGGGGTACCTTGCGATTGGGCAGGCCCCAGTAGATCAAAAAGAAGAGCCCGATACTGGCAGCCAGGGCGCAAAGCTGCAGGAACCCTTTGGCCAGCAGGCTGAAGACGATGTTGTTCACATGCCCAAGAAACAAGATGCGCAGCACGATCTGCTGCGCCGCCGAAAGCGCCACCGAGGTCATCGCCAGCAGGGCCACACCCACCGCCAGCCCAATTGAAACCACCTGGTTTTGCAGGTAGTTGCGGTTCTTGGTCACGCCCCAAACGCTGTTGAGCGCCACCTCCAGCGGCAGAAACACCCCCGTTACCGTAATAAACAGCATCACCAGGGAGAACACCTTGGTTTGCGTGTGCGCAAAGGCCAGCTTGCGCATGTCATTGATGATGGAGACCTGCCCGTTGGGGAGGAAGTTCGCCATCATCTGCCCCACCACGTCCACCATCTTCGTCGAGTTGAAAACTCGCCGTGAGATCGTCAGCAGCAGCACAATAAACGGGAACAGCGACAGGATGACCTGCGCCGCCACGCTGAAGGCATAGGTGTGCACCTCCGTCTTGCTCATGTAATGCGCCAGCGCCTTGACCTGCTCCCAGGTGGCGCCCGCGTCCACCGGCAGAGCGTCCGCCGCGGCCATATTGGCCGACACCGCCTCATGGCCGGCCTCCGGCACGGCGCTCCTCCATGGCCAACGAAATCCTTTTGGCGCAGACGCCCGCTCCCCGCTGCTCTTCGCCTTTTCCGCCACCGCCGCGGTCTTTCCCTCGCCAGCCATTGGCCTAGTCTACTCACCGTCTAGCGTTTTCGGGGGTAAACGGGCGTCGGTGAAAGCCTCTGAACCTGCCAGCCGCGCCAGCGCCCATGTGGCCGCCTCGGCCAGTACCGGATCCTCCCCGCGCGCCCACGCTTCCAAACGCGGCCGGAACCGTCCCTTACCGCTGTTGCCCATCGCAATCGCCACGTTGCGCAGGATCCGCTTGCGCCGTGTGCGTTCCAGCGGCGAGCCACGAAAAAGTCGGTTGAAGGCCGGGCCGTCCATGGCTGCCAGCCAGTCCAGCTCCGGGTTCACCAGCTCCCGCCGCGGCTCCAGCATCCCCGGCCGGGCTATCGGCGCCTTGCGGTTCCACGGGCAAACATCCTGGCAGATGTCGCACCCAAATACCTGGCGCCCCATCCCCGCACGCAGCGCCGGATCGATCTCACCCCTTTTCTCAATGGTGAGATACGCAATGCACCTGCCCGCGTCCATCAGCCGAGGCGCGCCGTCAAGCCCGGACCCGTGCAATGCATCCGTGGGACAGGCGTCGATACACCGCGTACAGCTTCCACAGCGGTCCGCCGCGATCGCCGGCATCCCCTCCGCCGTCAGTTCCAGGGAGGTCACCACCACGCCGAGCAGCAGCCAGGAGCCTTTCTCCTGGTTCAGCACGCATGTGTTCCGCCCGATCCACCCCACCCCGGCCCGTGCAGCGTAGCCTCGCTCCAGAATGGGCCCCGTGTCCACATACGCTCGCGTCCGGCACGCCCCGCCGAAGCGTTCCTCCAGCAGGGCCGCAACGGCGCGCAACCGCGGCAGCAGTTCCTCGTGGTAATCACTGCCGGCCATCTCCACGGAAGGCTGCGTCTCGGCGGCGACGGGGTTTGTTTCCGTTTCAGCCGATGCAGGCGCCATCTGCGCCCCGCGCCCGCTCCACGCATACCGCGCGATCCAGCCCGTGCCCGCCGGCGCGGGATCGGTCGAGCGCGGCGCCTCGACGTTGTAGTTCATCGCACACACCAACACCGAACGCGCCCACGGCATCGACCGCCGCAGATCGCCGCGCACCAGCTCCCCGGCTGCATCGCGGCGCTTCAGCCAGTCCATCTCGCCGGCTGCGCCGGACTCTATCCAGTTAGCAAATCGACCCGCTTCCGCGCGCGCCACGGGGCTTTCCGGGTCAGGCACCCCCGTCAGCCCCGCAAGATCAAAGCCCGCAGCACGCGCCGTATTCTCAATCCATTGCCGATCTGCAATCGCCAGTCGCATCGCCCGACCACGTAGAACCTACAACCTGCAGCCTTCTAAAACTCCAGACTCAACGAAAGCTGCCCGGTCCGGTTTCCCCCAAAGTCCGATCCACGCGACTGCGTAATCTGCCCAAAGTTGGACTGGCTGATATCCGTCACTGGATCGGCCAGATTGGTGTGATTGAGCACGTTGGTAAAAGTGCCTTCGGCGCGCAGCCGAATGCCTTCCACCAGCGCAAAACTCTTGCTCAGCCCGGAGGACAGACTCACGGTCCCCGGCCCGGTAAGATCGCCCGTACTCTCCGTACCGAAGCGGCCGATCGGCGCAGAACCTACGCCTACATTGCACGGCGTCTGCCCGGTCGCCACAGTCGGCGCCAGAGACGCATACCCCACCTGCCCCGGGCAGGCGAACGCATTGTTGTTGAACCACTGATTGCGATTGTGCGCTTTGCTGTTGCCATTCGCCACGCGATCCGGCCGCTGCGCCGCTCCGCCGATCGGTCCCGAACCCGTTCCTGAAGGATCAATGTCATAGTTCGGCAGCGTTGCTGTCAGAAACGTCCCGCTCTGCAGCAAGAAGATATTGCTCAGTTGCCATCCACCGACGGCGAGATCCGCCGCCCGGTTCATGCCTCCGCCAAAGGCTTTGCCCCGGCCTACCGGCAGCTGCCAGATCGCCGTGCTCAGCCAGCGGTGTCTGCGCGTCGCCGATACATTACCGTAATCCTGATGTCGGTTGAAGGAGTCTGTCGGGTTATACCCACCCTGCTCATCGACAAAGCTTCCGCTGCCGTTGCCGAACTGCCCGGCGCCACTGCCGAACGTACCCTGGTTATCCGCCAGGTTCTTGGCATAGGTATATGTGCTGTCAAACGACAACCCCCGCGTTAAACGATGCGAGAGTTCTCCTTGAACGGACTGGTAATTCGCCACCGCCGCTGTGTTGCGGTCCGTAATGGCGTAAAAATTCGGAAACGGATCAGCCGTACGCGGCTGGTTCGTTGCAATCGTCGTCGTCGACTTGGGCAATTGATTAAAGTTCGGCTGCCACACCAAATGCCAGGTCTGCAGCCCAATGTAAGAAACCCGGCCCCCGATGTTGTGACCGAAATCATGGTGCACGGAAAGGTTCGTCTGCAACGAATAGGGATCATGCCAGTTCGTATCAATTGCACTGTAGAAATACACACTGCCGTAGTTGGGCGTAAACGTGTTTCCACCTGGCTGAATGTTCGGAAAGGAGAATGCCGGCCCCTTCGCCGAATAGGTGTTGGTAAAGGTCTGAAAGTTTGATTGCAGTGTCTGCGTCGTCGCATAGAACAGCGCGCCGGTGGTCGTAATGTTGTAGTACCCCGCTCCGCCGCGAATCGCCGTGCGCTCATTGCCGAACGGCCGATACGCAAATCCCAAACGCGGCTCGAACCGCAGCTTGGGATCGGTGCGCAATCCCGCGGGCAGCCCCGCCTGCACATTTGAAAGCACCGGCGTGCAAGGGGCTCCGTTTACGGCTGCGCTGGTTGCATACGGGTTGTTCACCCCCGGCGTGATACATGCATTCACATTGGCCAGCTCCTCCACGGACAGCGTGCTCGCATAGCCGGCTGGGTAGATCAGCCGTCCCGATAACGGCACGGAAGGATCGAAGTTCCCGGTCAGCCCGTTCGTCGCCGCAAACGCCGGATGCAGCTCATAGCGCAGGCCGAAGGTGAGGTTGAGATTCGGCGTGGTCTTCCAGTTGTCCTGCACGTAGAACGCGTAGGCATTGGCCGTACCGTTGTTGTCCTGGGTGATGTTATCGGTCGAAGACTGGTACGGCACACCCACCAGAAAGTCGGCAAACTCCTGCCCTGTCGCGGAACTGGTGCCGTTCGAAAAGAAAAAGTTGCCGTAGTTGATCGAGGGCGTCGATCCGCCCGCCTCCGTGTGCGCCAGCAGATGACGAATGTCGGTGCCGATTCGCACCTCATGGCGGCCGCGCTGCAGCGTTACATTGTCCACATACTGAAAGATCCTTGACTGCTCATCAAACCCCAATCGTTCACCGATCGGGTTAAGAGAACTATCAAATCCCACATGCGGCAGACCGTTGAAGAAGGCCGGCGTGATGCCGTTCAGCCCCGTGCTGGTGGTAAACGCTGCACCGTTGAAAGGATTGCTGTTGCCGTCATCTTCCAGCGTGAAACCGAAGCGAAACTCATTTACCACGTGCGCTGAAAAGTTGTAATTGAAGCTGCTCGCCAGAATGCGGTAGCGCGCGTACGCCGTGCTGTTGGGCAGCGTCAGATCCGCCGGCTGCACCTGGTTGATGTCCTTCTGCGTGTAGCGCACAAAGGTGAAAGCACGCTGCCCGAAGTTCTGATCACCACGCACATCAAATTGATTGGAGTTGATGTCGTCCCGCCGCGTGCTCAGGTAGTTGTAACCCGTGCCCGCAATGGCCTGGGTCAACGATTCATTCGCAAATTGCGGAGAGGGATCGGGGTAGAACTGCAGAAACTGCGCTGAACTTGCGTTAACCGGCACCACCTGGCCCGGATACGTTCCTCCTGTAAACGGGTTGGTCAGAGCATTCGTTTCCTGCGAGAAGTTGCCCTGCTTCATCAGCACTGTGGGCACCTTCGCCTGCAGCACATTGCTTTGCGGGTAGCGCAAACCCTCATAATCGCCAAAGAAAAACGTCTTGTCCCGCCCATTGAACAGATGCGGAATCACCACCGGCCCACCCAGGCTCGCGCCAAAGTCGTTGGCTACTTTATGCGGCTTGTTCGCGCGATTTGTGCCGTAGGGCGTGGCATCCAGAAATTGATTTTGCAGGTATTCATAAACCGAACCATGCAGCGTGTTGGTTCCGCTCTTGGTGATAGTGGTGATCTCGCCCGGCTGCCCATACTCCGCATTGTTATTTACACCATCCACGCGGATTTCCGAGATCGCCGCGGCCGAAGGAAATGCATCGCCCTGGATGTTATTGCTGGTCTGGTTTTGCGCAGAGATCCCATCGACCGTCACCTCCGTCTGCGACGGCAAACCGCCCTGCAGTGAAAACTTCAGGCTCGGTGCGGGATGCGTCGAAGGCGCCGGCGGGTAAGACGCCGTATCCGGCTGCACCCCTGGCAGCGTCTGAATCACGTTCAACGGTGAGGTCGAACCCGCTCCACGATAGTTTGCGGGTAAATCCAGCACCGCTTCCGGCGAAAGCGACGCCGCAATGCTCGCATTGTCCGTATTAATCGTTCCCGCATCCGACGCGTTCACGGTAACCGTGTCCGTACCGCCGATGGTGAGCGTTACGTCGTACTCCAGCTGCTGACGTGCATCCAGATTCACGTGTTCCGCTTTGTTTGGGGTAAATCCGGCGGCCTGCGTGCGCACGGTATAGGTACCCGGCTGCAGATTGATGGCGGTGTACTGTCCATCGGATCCCGTGGTCACCGCACGGTCGGTATTGCTTTGCTCCCGATGCAACAGAACCGTTGCATTGGGCACCAGTGCGCCTGACGGGTCGCGCACCACCCCGTTGATGGAACCCAGCGTAGATTGGCCCGAGGCGGTGAGTCCGCCCCCGTAGAGAAACAGCAGAAACAGAATTTTGCGCGAAATCATCGTGACAGCCTCAAGGAGAAATACAGCATCGGTTGGAGTAGAAGATAAAGCACGCCAAGGTCTTACTTGGTCGTTGCCATGGATTGCAAAAGATTAAGGCGAGCCGGCCGCGTGCCTTGCGCCAGGGAGCGCATACGCACGCGCCACACGATGGCCGCCGTCACCCCGGCTCCGACGGAGCCCACCGCGCGGCCGAACCACAGCCCCATGAGCGAGTGTCCAAAGCGGAATGCCAGCAGGTAGGCTATCGGCATGCCGATACCCCAGTACCAAACCCAGGTAATCACCATCGGCGTGCGCGTATCGCCGAGCCCGGTCAGCGCTCCCTCAAGGATCACGTACAGCGCATCACCCATGAGCTGAAAGCCGCAGATAACAAAGATGGGTGCCGCCGCCAAGACGACCTGATGACTGTTGGTGTAAAGACCGGCCCAGAAGCGGCCGAAGCTGCCGAACAGCGTGGCGGCCACCGCCATAAAGCCAAGGGCAAGCAACAGACTGGCAGCTGCGGCGCGCCGCACCTGCGGCAAACTGTCGCGCCCCGCACTCTGCCCCACCCGCACAATCGTGGCGTAGGAAAGCCCGCCCGGCACCTGGTAGACAAACGCCTGCAGATCCAGCACCACCTGATTGGCGGCCAGCAGGACCGTGCCGAAACGCGCGCACAGGATGGACATGTAGGTCGAGGTACCCAGGTTGCCAAAGTACTCGATGCCGCTCGGCAAGCCGATGCGCAGCAGTGCTTTCAACCGCGGCCAGTTCGGCACAATCATGCCCCGCCGTATGCGGTACCCGTTACGCTGGAAGGCGAGCACGGTGCCAACCACCAGCAGGGCCAGCATGTAGAACCGCACGATGCACGTCGACCAGCCCGAACCCGCGATCCCCAGCGCCGGTGCGCCCAGGTGACCAAAGCACAGCGCCCAATCGCCCAAAAAGTTCACCACCGAAGCCGTGATGAGCGACGCCGACACCAGCAACACGTTGTTGATGGACTGCAGAAACCGCCGCAGCGCCATGTACGCCATCAGCGGCGCGGTCGACCAGACTAGCGCATGTGTGTAGATCGTGGTCTCGCGTACGATCTCCGCCGGTGTACCCAGGTGGGGCAACAGATGCAGCGCCCCGAGGGTCCCTAGCATCACCAGCGGCGTACCCACGATAGCAATCCAGCACGCCTGCACCAGGAGATACACACACTCTTCCTGCTCGCCGCGTCCAAAGGCCTGCGCGATCAAGGTTTCCAGCCCGTTGAGCATGTAAATGGCCAGAAACACAATCGCGTAAAAAATCGTGTTGCCCAACGACGACGCCGAGATCGCCAGCGGCGAGTTGTGCAACCGCCCCACCATCAGCGCGTCCACGATATAGGTGGACATCCACCCCAGTTCGCCTAACGCCAGCGGCCCTCCCAATCGCAACGTGAAACGCAACTCGCTCCGCAGAGTTTCGGCCACGCGTGCGCGGTTCGTTGGGGCGTCAGTCACGACGTTCAGGGTACAGCCTCCCGCGGTAAGTGTGTCTTCGACTCTATCGCAACCGGGCGGACCCACGTCCGACCGGTTGTGACTGCACGCAAGCTCTCAGACCTTTCATCGCTGAGCCAAACAGGCGAACACTGCAGGAACCGCTGCGCTCAACAGACCGCGGCAGGATCAGCCTGGACCACCGCCCTTGTCTCCCTGAACGATGCAAAAGATCCGCCGCCGTCAGCAACCCTTCTCCGGCCAGGAGTGCCGGGGATAGCGCCGCATCAGCTCCCGCCGCACCTGTGGGTACAGCCGTTCCCAGAAGCCCGCCAGATCCGCCGTCGTCTGCACTGCCCGCCGGTTGGGGGCCAGCAGGTGCACGACCACCGCCGTTTTCTCGCGTCCCAGCCGCGGTGTCTCTCGCATCCCAAAGAAATCCTGCAGCCGTGACTCGATCCAGGGCGGCTTCCCGCGCGCGTAGTGAACTCGCGTCGTTCGCCCACCTGGCAACTTGATACCTGCCGGCGCCAACTCCCGCAGACCCGGCGCTCCCGCCTCCAACAGCGCCGGCAAACTTCGCGCCGCCTCTCGCAGTTCCGCAAAGCTGCGGAGCCCGGCGCACAGTTTGCCCAGTTCCACGCCGACGTCGGGCTCCGGCAGCCCCGCAAAGCCGATCCGCGCGAGCAACTCCTCCAGCTCAGCCTCATCAACAAATGCCCCCACGCCCGCTTCCAGCGCTTTTTGCGCCAGCATGGCTGCCGCGGCCCCAGGCTCCGGCCGCCCATGCCGCGATTCCTCAATCACCAGCGCGTCATAGCGCAGGCTGCTGACGCCATCCACCCGCTCCGCCACGCGATTCCACTCCACCCCGGTTTCCTCACGAAGCCGGTCTGGGAAGAGATCCAGTAGCCATTCCGGCTCAATTCGCGACGTCATGCGCGCCACCGGAAACGGCCTGTCCGTGCGGTCCTCCGCATCGACCACCACCATAAACTCGTAGTCTGGCCGCTCGCCCGCAAGCTCCGCCGTGACGCCGGTGCAGAGCAGCACCTGCCTTCCCGCCCGCAGCCGCGCCACCCGGTCCGGAAATCCTGTCAGCACGGCCAGCAGCAGCGCCTCGTCCCCAGCATCGGCGGCTGGAGCCGGCCGAGCCAACCGCCGCAACTGCCTTTCCTGCTGGGAGGCCCTGGGCTCCGGCGGCTGATCCAAAGCGCTCAGCAGATCCTGCCGCGCCGGCCGCACACCCGATCCCAGCAGCGCCGCGGCAGCTACGCCGGCCTCACCCGCCCCACGCTCCAGGGCCGCGGCCAGCATCCGCGCCAGACGCGGGGGCAGGGGATACCGTGCCAGCCGTTCCGCCATGGCCCCGCGGGCCCCTAGCCGGTCCAACAATTCCTCGGCCGCGGAGACGGCAGTCTCCGGCGGTGGATCGAGCCACGTCAACTCCCGCCATTCACCGGCCACCGCTCCCTGCACCGCCCCCTGCATGGCCCTTAAAGACAGACACAGGCCAGCCAGATCGCTCCGCAGGATCTCCGGAAGATCGTGCTCCGGCCGCTGCCGGAGATCCTCCGCCGAATAAAGCCGCAACACCCGACCCGGCCCCGTACGCCCGGCGCGCCCGGCCCGTTGCGCCGCCGAAGCCCGGCTCACCCGCCGCACCTCCAACGTCACCAGCCCCGTCCACGGCGAATGCGCCGCAAAGCGCGCCAGCCCGCTATCGACCACGGCGCGCACGCCCTCGATGGTCACCGAGCTTTCCGCCACGTTGGTCGCCAGCACGACCTTGCGCTCGGCCGAAGGCGCCACTGCCCGGTCCTGCTCCGCCGGCGTCAGTTCCCCATAAAGCGGCAGCACCGCGGCTCCGTGTGACCGCGCCATCGCCTCACACTCCCGCTGCGCCCTGCGGATCTCCGCCGCGCCGGGCAAAAAAACCAGCACATGTCCGTCACGCTCCTCACGCAGCAGCCGCTCGACCGCCGTACGCACCTGAGCCTCCAGCGGCTGCGCCGAGTACGGCAAATGCTCAATCGCCAAGGGAAACGCCCGACCCGCTGAGCGCAGCACCGGGCAAACGCCGTCTTTTTCGCCCAAAAACCGCGCCACCGGCGCCGAATCCAGCGTCGCCGACATCACCACCAGCCGCAATGCCGGCAAGCCGGTGGTTGCCCGCCGCTCCTGCAAACGCCTCAGAAGCGCCAGCGCGAGATCCGTGTCCAGGTGCCGCTCATGAAATTCATCCAGCACCACAGCATCCACGCCCCGCAGCGCCGGGTCGCTCAGCAGCCGCCGGGTCAACACACCCTCGGTCACAAACCGCAGCCGCGTCTTCGGCCCAATCGCTTCTTCAAAGCGCACCTGGTATCCAACCGTGCCGCCGACCTCCTCGCCCAGCTCAGCCGCCACGCGCCGCGCCGCCAGCCGCGCCGCGATGCGCCGCGGTTCCAGTACGATCACTTCTCCGGCCACCACCTCCAGCAGTGCCGCCGGTACCCGCGTCGTTTTGCCCGCGCCCGGCGCTGCCTCGATCACCAGATTCGGCGTTCGCTGCAGGGAGGCGACGATTTGCAGGAGCAGGTCATCGATCGGCAACCGGCTCAGGGCAGAGTCAGGAACAGGCATCCTTCCTTGAATTTCCTCAGCGCTCTTCGAGTTTGAAAAGAATTGGACCGCAACGAAACTCACACCTCGAGGGCTCATAGCTCAAACCTGGCCAATCACCCCGCGCGAGGCGTCAGCAGCAGCTAGACCCGTGCCGGTTCCAGCAGGTCGCCTTCACCGGGCGCCAGGAACAGATTCCGCTCCAACCCATGCTGCCGGTCGTACAGATCGCGGTAGCGCCCTTCCAGGGCATACAGCTCGGCATGCGTTCCCCGCTCGGCAATTCTTCCAGCCTCAATTACTAGAATCTGATCCGCTTGCCGAATAGTTGAAAGCCGGTGCGCAATGACAAAGGTCGTCCGCCCTTCCATCAGGAAGTTGAGGCCGTGCTGAATCATTGCCTCACTTTCCGAATCGAGTGAACTCGTCGCCTCGTCCAGAATTAAAACCCGCGGATTTGCCAGAATCGCGCGCGCGATCGAAAGCCGCTGCCGCTGTCCACCCGACAACTTCACCCCCCGCTCGCCCACAATCGTCTCAAATCCCTCCGGAAACCGCTCTGCAAACTCGTCCACCCGGGCGATACGGCAGGCTTCCAGAAACTCCGCCTCTGTGGCCGCCGGCCGCGAGAAGACCACATTGTCCCGGATCGTCCCATCGAACAGGAACGTCTCCTGCAAAACCACCCCAAGCTGCTCCCGATAGCTGCCCAGCCGCACCGATGCCAGATCCACGCCATCCACCAGCACGCGCCCTGTGCTCGCCGTATGGAAAGCGCAAACCAGGGAGATAATCGTCGATTTTCCCGAGCCGCTCGACCCCACGAGCGCCGTCACCGTACCCGGCCTGGACGCGAAACTGATGTCATGCAGCACCGGTTTACCCTCGACGTAGCTGAACCCTACATCCTCAAACCGCACGTCTCCGACGATCTCGGCCAACGTCGCCGTACGCCCGGGCGCAGCGTCTTCATCCTTTTCTCCGAGCACTTCGCGGGTGCGGTCCATCCCTGCCAGCGCCTCGGTCAGCTGTGTTCCAATCGACACCAGCTGCACGATGGGCGCGGTCATAAACGCCAGCACCATCACGTAACTGAAATAGCCGCCGGTGCTGAGTTTGTCTGCCGCGTGCAGCCGCGCTCCTAGAAACATCACCACCACCCCGACCACGCCCAGGATGACCGTCGAGGAAAGCGTCATCAGTGATTGCGCGGTCAGGGAACTGATCACATTGCGGAGAAGGCGGTCCACGCCCTGAGAGAAGACCTTCGCCTCATTTTCTTCAGCACGGTACCCCTTGACCACACGGACGCCACCCAGCGACTCCGTCAGGCGCCCGGTGACCTCGGCGTTGATCTTGGCGCGTTCCCGGAAAATCGGCCGGATCGTCTTGAACGCCCGTTGCACCACCGACGCAAAGGCCACCATGATCACAAAGGTGAGCAGCGTCATCGGCACACTCGCATGCAGCAAGTAAGCAAACGCAAAAATCGCTGTCAGCACGCCGCCGAGGAAGTCCACAACGCCCGTGCCGATGATGTTGCGCACCCCTTCCACGTCACTCATAATGCGTGACACCAGCGTGCCCGTTCGGTTTTCGTCGTAAAAGCTCACCGGCAAACCGCCGATGTGCCGCTGCACCTTCACCCGCAGCTCGGCAATCAACTTCTGGCCTGATTTGCTCAGCGTCTGGGTCAGCGCATAGGAAGTCAGTCCTTGGAGGATCGTCGCCCCAAGCACCGCGCCCACAATCGGCAACAGCAAATCCAGCCGCTTGTGGTTGAAGACCAGATCGATCAGTGGCTTAAACGAGATCGGCAGCACCAGCGAGGCCGCCCTGTTAACGATCATCAGCAAAAACGCGAGGGCAAGAATCCCCCGCCGCGGGCGGATCAGCTCTTTGATCTCCGGCCACACCGCGCTCAGCTTCGGCTTCGGTCGTTTCGCGTTCTCCGTGGCGGCGGCGGTACGCGCTCCACCCCGCACCGGGGAATCGGCTGCGCGCATCTGAGGAGCACCCGCGCCCGCACTCATGCGGGAGGGTCCGTAGCTATTCATATCTCATCAGTCTACCCATTGCGCGTGCCGGAATCTTAGGCCAGCCTCGCCCGGCGGTTTGCGATGAAGTTCCGTACACAAAGCGCCGTGAAGATCAGGCATGTCAATGACATGATCACCTCCTCCTGCGCGGCGGTCCGCTTGACCACCGTCAAAGCCGCGGGCTTTGCATAAGCCATCGCCGCCCGGATGCCGGGAAACAGGAAGCCCAGCAGGCCCAGCGTAACCGCGATGTGCATCCACAACATCACCCGCTTGGTGTCCTGCGAGACCGCCAGAACACCGCAGATCAGCAGCAAGAGACCCCAGACACTGGGGATCAGCGGCGTCGGATGCGCCGACCCGGTCATCACGAAATACACCGCTCCCAGCACTATTAAAACAATCCCCGTCACCCGCGTCAGCCTAGCCATAATCTCCCTCAATCCTTTAACGGCAACATTGCCCGAAAACTTAGCCCCAAAATGCAAAAATGTCAGGATCTCGCTGCGGCTGAGCGGATCGTGTTTAGCGCTTCCGTCACCGTCCAGTCATTGGTGGGATAGAAAGCCACCACTCGCCGGTCCGAACCAATAATGACAGTAGACAGCGAGTGCTGCAGGCTGCCTGCCTTCCCAGGTGTGATGCCTATCCCAAACCAGTGCTGCACGGCGGGCAACTCCGCCACGCTCGGAGCCGCAAAGCTCCAGTGATCAAATTGCTCCCGCGTATACCGCCCCGTGTACGCTCCACCATAGCTGCGCAGCACCGCCGGCGTGTCATAACCCGGGTCAAAACTTACCGACAACAGACGGGTCTTTCTGTACAAAACCGGGTCTGACTCCAAAGACTGGTCAATCTGCGCGAAATCCCGACTCATCCGGGGGCAGTAATCAGCCACCGGACAACGTGTATAGATAAAGGTCATCGCGACAACTTGGCCTTGTAGATCCTTCAGGTGCAGGCGCCGGCCCGACTGATCCACCAACCGGAAATCCGGCACAATCTCACCCACCGCCGGGGTATGAAACTGCCCCGCAGGCGCTGACTCGTCAGGTTTTCCCTGACCGATAACGTCCAACTCGGTTAGACGAAGGTGATGTGGTCCATTTGGACCCCTATCCGCCAGCATTGTCGCCGTGATGCGATCCCCAGGGTGCAACTCGGAAAGCTCCGAAGCGTTCTCCAGCGGGTACTCCATGGTCATGGCGGGCATCAGCCCAGGGATGGACTCATGTCTCAGAACCACGCCGCCGTTTGCCGCGTCCACCCGCTCCACAGTGCCTCTCACGGTGTACTCCAGGCCAGATCGTCCCGTAGTCGGCCTAGCTTGGGGTCTTCGGCAGCCAATGACGAAGACCGGCAGTGTGCCCAGAAGCAGTACACAGCGTAGCGCCAAGAGCACCCTCAGCTCACGCATAGGTCACACGCTCCTCGGCAAAGGCCTGCTTCCCAGAAGCGCAAGCGGCTCGAACACCGAATTCCCGTTCTGGGCCTGACCATAACAGTAAATTTACCCCGTCTGGCGAACAAAAGGTGAATGGCGCGGTATAACAAAAGGCAGGAATGGATGGGCTTCTTCAAATCGCTGATGTTGTGGATCTCCTGGATACCGGGCATACCGTCCTGGTTCCATCGCAGGCCGCTGCGGGCGACCTGCGCCGATATTTCAATCTCCGTCGGCGTGCTTTGAACGTCGGAGCTTGGGAACCGCCGCAGGTCCTGTCCTGGGCGCAGTGGCTGAAATCGCTTTGGGATGCTCTCACCCTTGAGGGCCTAGAAACGCGCGTCCTCCTGAATCGTGTGCAGGAGGAGTTCCTTTGGGCAGATCTGGCGCTGGCAGCCGGCTTGGGAGACTTGCCGTCCTCCACGCTGTGGGAGCTCGCGCGCCAGGCTTCCTCAGGCTTAGAGCTTGCGGCCAATTACCTGGCGGAATCTCGTCTTCTTTCTACCGCCGACAGTCCCGACTCCCGCAGCTTTGCCACTTGGTACAAGGCTTTTGAGACCCACTGTCACACCTATCGCCTGCTCTCCCCTGCCCTGCTCGCGCCGGCTCTGGCCGCGCATCTCCATGCGGGCCGCCTGCCTGCCCCGTCCGTCCTTTATCTGGTCGCCTTCAATGGATCAGATAGCTTCGCTCCGGCCCAAAGTGCCTTGCTTGCGGCTTTACGTTCCCGGGGAACAGTCATTCATCTTTGCAATTTGAGAGATCTGGGGGGAAAGGATGATGCCGTTGTACGAGGCTCTTGCATTATCCCCGGCGATCCTCAGGCTGAACTCAGATGGGCCGCGGGATGGCTTCGCGAGTACTTTACGAAGCACTCTGACGCAGTCGCTCCCGTTGCGCTTGTGCTCCCTGATCCGGAGCGGGAAAAACCTCTTTTAGAGCCGCTCCTGCGGGAGTTTCTCGCCCCGGAGCTCGAGTCAGTCACCCAGGACCTGTCTTCCACTCCATGGCATTTCAGCACCGGGCCTGCCCTGTCCTCGCACACGTCCATCGCACACGCTCTCTATCTTCTGCAGTGGGCGCTCGGCGAGCTCTCCACTGAAACTATTGGAACGCTTCTGCTCTCCCCATACTTTACCCACGGTGATTCCTTCGAGGCGCGAGCTCGCTTTGAGATGCAGAGGCTGCGCAAAGCCGCACTGCTTCGACCGGAGATGAGCTTACCGGCTTTTCTCAGATTCGCCGCCCCTCCCACTTCGCCTAAAGCGCAGGCCAACGGTGGCCACCTCCAGTTGCCAGAATGGCATGATCTACAGGCTGTGCTTGGCAGACCCACGCGGGGCACCGCGACCTACGGTGAGTGGACTGAGTACCTTCGCAAGCTGCTGCGTGTAGCAGGTTGGCCCGGTCCCAGAACGCTCTCCGCCGCTGAATTCCAGCTCACCGAAGCCTGGGAGGGCACCCTCGACCTGCTCGCCACACTTGATCTGCACGGACTTCGCGTTACCCTGCCCGAAGTTCTGATTCGGCTGTCCAGTGAGGCGCAGCGGATCTGCCTGCCGGATGCGAATGCCGAGGCTGTTATACAGGTTCTCCGTCCATCCGAGACAGAAGGGCGCCTGTTCCACGCCACGCTCGTACTCCGCGCCACGGACAACGTCTGGCCCTCGCCCGAAACATCACACCCCCTGCTTGGCTGGACGCTTCAAAAAAGCCTGGGTATGCCGGGCACCTCTGCGGCGGAGAGCCACAGGCGCGGGCTGGACCTCATGCGCGTTCTGGCCAGTCACTGCTCCACGGTGCTGCTTATCACTGCAGAGCACGACGCGAGCGGCCCCTTGCGCCTCACCGAACTGGCCGGTGAACTCTCGTTTGTTCCCCAGTCCGTCGAATCCTTGTCAGGAACTATGCCGATGGCGGCCACGCTCAGACCAGAGTGGGTTCTGGATGACTCCGCCCTGCCGTCTCTGCCCTCGCATCGGATTGCCGGGGGTGCCCACGTCCTGGAACTCCAAGCCAACTGCGGTTTTCGCGCCTTTGCCAGTCTTCGACTGAATGCCGCCGTTCCAGAAACACGAAGTCTGGGTGGGGATGCCCGCGAGTCCGGCCAGGACCTGCATAAGGCATTGGAAGTCTTCTGGAACCGGATCACCTCTCAGCAGGCTCTCCGTGCCCTTACCCCAAATCAACGCAATGCCGCGGTCTCGGAGGCAGTTGCCGCCGCGCTGGAAATTCGTAAACGCAGTCAACCCCCTGGCGATCTCTGGACGGACGCGTATTTGGAAGTCGCCCACCGCCGCCTCACGCACCTGATGCTGCATTGGCTTGAAAAAGAACTCCTTCGCGAGAACTTCAATGTCATGCAGCAGGAAGAAAAGCAGCTGATCTCTGTCGGTCCCCTGGAGCTCAGCGTTCGCCCCGACCGGGTCGATGAGGTCGATGGGGGCCTGGTGTTCGTCGATTACAAGACCTCACAGGAATTGAGCATCGACCATTGGTTGGGCGAGCGCCCCCTGGCTCCACAGCTTCCGCTGTACGCGCTGCTAGCGCAGCCCGACGAGGTACGAGGACTGGCCTTCGGTAGGGTTCGTGCGGGTGGAGACATGGGCTGGATCAGCCTGGAGTCCGAGGCAGGTCTCTTTCCCAAGAAGGGCAGTACCACCGTCAGTGAATTGGCAGAACAGGTAGCGCTCTGGCGAACGGAGCTAACCCGTCTAGCCGAGGAATTTGCCGCCGGCGTCGCCAACGTCGATCCAAAGTCTTATCCCAAAACCTGTTCGTACTGTCAGCAGCGTCTGCTTTGCCGCCTCCAGCCTGCCACACTCCTTTCTGCAGCCGATGGCAATGCCGAGGAAGCAGGCCCAGAACAGGAGGTCGACGGTGCCCGCTGACATCCTGCAGTTTCCACTTTTCTCCGGAGAGTCGGAACTCGAACAGGCCGGAGACCTCAACAAAGCACTCGATTGTGGAAACGAGAAGACCTTAAACGCCGCGGGCAGAAATGCGACCGCGAAGCGGGCAGAGTCTCCAACGCAATCAGCTGACACATCCTTATCCGATGAACACGCCCGTATGGCGGCTCTTGACATCCACCGGTCCTGGATCGTGGAAGCGCCCGCCGGTTCTGGCAAAACCGGCCTTTTGATCCAAAGACTGCTCAAACTTCTCGCTGAAAGCGACATCACCTCGCCCTCCGAGATACTTGCCATCACCTTCACGCGTAAAGCCGCGCAGGAGCTCCGCAATCGCGTTCTGGAGCAACTGACCGCGGCTGCGCACGAGACCCGCCTGACCGCCAACGCAAGCCCCTTCGATCAAGCTACCCGCAGTCTCGCGCAGGCCGTACAGCTTCGCGATCGCGCCCTGGGCTGGCATCTCCTTGATCATCCACAACAGCTAAATATTCGGACCATTGACTCGTTCTGCGGGGAACTAGCGCGAGGGATGCCTGTGCTCGCCGGCGGTATCGGCCAGCGCCGGCCCTTGGAGGATGCTTCATCCCTTTACAAAGAGGCTGCCGAGCGTGTGCTGCGCGAGCTGGGAGGGACCGACAAGGTGCTCGATAAGGCTTTGCGCTGTCTCCTGCTTCACCGCGATGCCCGTGTCGGGGATTGCATCGCCCTCATCGCGGGCATGCTTGCAGCGCGCGAGCAATGGGGTGAACTGGTTCCCCTGGCAGCCAGTGAACTCACGGAGCAGCGCCTAGACGGTCCGGTCCGGCACCAGCTGGAACAAACCCTGGAACTGGTGATTCGGGAAGGTCTCACCCGTGCCCAAGCCACACTACCCCACGGCTGGCTCGACGATCTTGCCTCCTTGGCCTGCCGCCTGAGCTCTGCACCTGGCTACAAGGGCTATTCTTCTCCGCTCAGCACCTGCGCCGGTCGTCCCAATGCACCGGCGGCTGTGGCAGCCGACCTCGAACGCTGGTTGGCCCTGGTCAACCTGGTGCTCACAAACGATGGAACGCTGCGCAGCAGCCTAAACAATCATCTGCTCGGGTTTGAGCTTCCAAAGGAGCTCAAACCTGAGCTTAAGGACCTCATCACACGTTTGGGACTAGCGAACGATCTCGGCACAGCGGCTGTCGACACCCTGTGCAGCCTGCGCGATCTTCCGGCTCCCATCCTCTCAGATGAACAATGGACGATCCTCAAAGCCGTCTTTCATGTACTACGCCGCGCCCTGGTCGAGTTGGAGCTGCTGTTTTCCTCGGGGGGCGTCTGCGACTTTACCGCGCTCTCGCTGGCAGCACGCCAACTATTCCATCCGGAGCTCAATGCGCCGAATGAATTCCGGGTACCTGGCCTGCAGCTGCAGCACCTTCTTGTGGACGAGATGCAGGACACCTCCATCGGTCAGTACCGTCTTTTTGACAGCCTCACCCGCAGCTGGGATGGATTCTCCCAGACCGTATTCCTCGTAGGGGATCCGAAACAGTCCATCTACGCCTTTCGCCAGGCTCGTGTTGAGCGATTTTTGCGCACTCAAAAGACGGGACAGCTCGGCGAAGTGCCCCTGGGCACCCTTCAGCTCACCGCAAACTTCCGCTCACAGGCGGAACTGGTCAACGAATTCAACCGGATTTTTGCCTCCATTTTTCCTCCCTCGGAAGAACTCACAGCTACCTCCGCGACGCAAAGCGTGGAAGTTCCTTTCACGGCAGCTGTCGCCGTGCGCTCCTCGTCAGTCGCACCGGCAGTCCATTGGCACGCGGGAATCAATTTTGCTGAAAAGCCCGCTCATCGCAGCCTCACTACCGCAGAATCAGCCGCGGAGACCTATGCACATGCTATTCGGACCGAGATAGAGGCCTTCCTTAGCCGGTGGCCGGCACTCGCGGGTAGAGATCAGCCGTCCAGAACTCCGCGGATCGCGGTACTCGCGCGCAATCGCGCCCATCTTGGCCCGGTAATCACCGAGCTGAAACGTGACTACGGAAACGGACCTGTCCCCTTCCGTGCTGTTGAAATCGAGTTGCTAAACGAGCGTCCTGAGGTGCTGGATCTACTCGCTCTTACCCGGGCGCTGCTCCACCCGGGCGACCGGATCGCGTGGCTCGCCGTCCTGCGCTCCCCGGTCTGCGGGCTTGGTCTGGCCGACCTTCTGGCCCTGACCAGCGAAGGGCCCGACGCTGAAATTACCGCGACGGTGGGCTGCCTCGTACAGAAGCGTCATGGATTCTTGAGTTTAGAGGGCCAACAGCTTTTGGGCCGCATTTGGCCCATTCTGCAAAGCGCCCTGCAGACCCTGGGCACAAATTCACTTGCAACCCATGTCGAACGCACCTGGCGTTCCCTCGGCGCCGACGCTTTTCTTGACCCTGACAGCCTTGTCAACGCCCGGCGCTTCCTGCTTTTGCTTCACGATCTCGAGAGTGAAGCCTCCCTCAGCCTTCCCCATCTCGAACGTCGGCTGCATAAGCTCTATGCCGAGGCTACCGACGCCAACGCCGTCGTGGAACTCATGACCATTCACAAATCCAAGGGTCTGGAATGGGACCTTGTGCTCATTCCCGCCCTTGAACGCGGCTCAGGCCGTGCGGATGGGGAACTGCTTCGCTGGTTCGAAATGGATGCCCCCTCCGTCGACGGCTCGCCCATTGTCCTCGCACCCGTGTCGGCCAAGGGAGGAGAGGGCTCCCGCCTTTGGAGATGGCTAGGAAAACTCAAGACAGAACGCGAACTCGCCGAATCCAAGCGCCTCTTCTATGTCGCGTGCACACGGGCCCGGGAAGAAATTCATTTATTCGGCTCGGTCAAGCTGGCCAGATCTGGAGCGATCGAGCCGCCCAAAGCAGCCAGTCTCCTGCGGGCTGCCTGGCCAGCCGCTCTGCCGGTCTTTCAGGCGGCACTTACAACCGCCCGGACGAATAAAACTGAGTCGACCCACTCCGATGGTGAGACTCGGCCCATTCATGAATCTCGCCTTTCAGGACCGCCTCTGCGCGAAACATTTCCGCCCTTGGCTATAGCCGCTGCGACTGAGGATCTCCCATCGTCACCCGCTCCGCAGCCTCCATCGATCGCCCGGCTGCCCGCCAGCTTCGATCCGCTCGCCCGCTGGCAGGTAAACTCCGGCCCGCGGCTTCCCTACCCGGCCGCCAATTCCTTGCGCAACGCCGCGCCTTTTTCCCGACCGGAAGGCTCCTTTGCAGCACGGGCGTTTGGCAATGTTCTCCACAGGTTTTTCGACCTTGCCAGTCGCAAACTGGAGGCCGGTCACTCCCCGGAAGCGCTCACCGCGGAGCTGCCGCAGTGGTCCCGTCGCGTTCACCAATCTTTTCGTGCGGAGGGTCTGCCACCCCCACTTTGTGATCGCGAAACTGCCCGGGCCGTGCGCGCTCTTCAGGCTACATTGCTGGATGCCACCGGTCTCTGGGTTCTGGCCCCCCATGTAACCTCCTGGACCGAACGGACCCTGCAACTGAGCGCCTCCTCACCCCGAACCGCACCTTCCACGCTCCGCGCCGACCGCCTCTTCCTGGGTGGATCAGAGCCGCTAAGTCTCGGTGATACACATCTTTGGGTCGTAGATTTCAAAACATCCGAACAGGGAGGCCACGCCGAAGCAACCTTCTTGGCTGCCGAGCGCCGGAAGTACACTGACCAGCTTGAGACCTATGCTCGAGCCTGCCTCGCAGCAGAAGGGGTAGTACGTCCGGTGATACTGGCACTTTTCTATCCCCTCATCCCCCAGATGGTGTACTGGCCCTTCTCGCCAAAAACTGCATCGCAGTTAGAAGCAGAACCTCTGCCTGGTACGCTGATTTGAATCCGCGGGGTGAGGTCCTGAACTGGTACTAGGCTCCGGGCAGCAAGCTACGCCTGCGGAAGGAAGGGGAAAACTACGGCATGCCGGCAAATCACCTTGTCCTCTGCGTGGACGATGAGCATGTCGGCTTGCAAGTCAGGCGACTGCTTCTGGAGCGCTCCGGCTACACGGTACTTACGGCGCGCGACGGCACCGCCGGTTTGAACCTTTTCCGGGAGGAACCTGTGGAAGCGGTTGTACTGGACTATGCCATGCCCGGTATGCACGGCGGTGAAATCGCCGCTCAGATGCGCGCCGAAAAGCCAGATGTGCCCATTCTCCTACTATCCGCTTATGTCGGCCTGCCCGCTGAGGTTACCAGCGTGGTGGATATCTATATGACCAAAGGCGAGGGCGCACCCGCTCTGCTCGATAAACTTCGAAGTCTATTCGACTGTTAGCTCCTGCTTGTGAACGTTAATCAATTAAAACGCGTCCTTTTTCAAACGTTGCTGCTGCCCATACTTGCGGCTGTGCTGGTTGCCGGAGCCCTCGCCTGGCAACTTTGGAATGCTCAACGAGCCGTCACGGCCATAGAGCAGATCGACGCGAACATCGCCACAACCACGCTGATCACTGCGCTCGTGCTCGATGAAAATACCGCCCTCCGCTCCTACCAGATCACAGGCAACGAAATCTTTCTGCAACCCTATAATCTGGCTCGCCAACCGCTGGATAACAACGTGGTTCGCCTGCAGGAGGGGTTGCGTGGACAGGACGATGCGCTGACAAAGCTCACCTCGTTCCGAGGCATACACAATCGCTGGATCGCAACCACCGCGGAACCGCTTGTGGCATCCATCGCGTCAGGCCAAAATACTCGCAACTCCGGCCTAAACCTTCGAGCCAAGGCACAGGCGGACGCGATGCAACGCCTGCTTGGGTCGATTGTGCAACTGCAACAGGAACGCCGGATCGCAGCCATCGATCGCTGGGAGTTCGAACTTCACCGCACCGTTATCAGCCTCATCGGCTCCGTGCTTGTCGGTGGGTTGCTCTTCGGTGTCTTTGCCCGGAACAGGCTTCATCTGGTCAGCGAGGCCTTTCAAAGCACGTTAACCTCGTTGCGCCAGCAGGCACAAGCAACCTACGACTCTGAACAGCGCCTTCGCACCATCCTGGTTTCGCTCGCCGACGCCGTGGTGGTCTGCGATGTTTCCGGCGGCATCATGCTAATGAATCCGGCAGCAGAGCAACTTAGCGGCTGGACAGAATCGAATGCAGAAAAGCAACCATTTGACCGAATCTTTCCCCTTCATGCCGCGGAAGGTGCAGCGCCACCGCTCTCACCGCGCGATGCCCTAAAGAGGGAACCCCTCTCCTCACTCTCCGCCGAGTCGCTTTCGCTTACGCGCCCCGACGGCACCGAATTGCTTGTCGATCAGAGTGGAGCGCCATTGCAGCAGAACACCGGTGCCGCGGCGGGTATTGCCTTTGTTCTGCGCGACGTGACGCAACAGCGCCGCACACAGGCGGCTCTGCTCGCGTCAGAGAAGCTGGCCACAGCCGGCCGCCTTGCCGCCACCATCGCCCACGAAATACATAATCCGCTCGATTCCGTCTCGAACCTGCTTTATCTCATCCAGACCGGTGACTCCGAGGAAGAAAATGCCGAATTTGTCCAGCTCGCCCGCACTGAGCTCGACCGAGCCACGCAGATCAGCCGTTCGCTGCTTGGCATGTACCGCGAGTCCCGCACCGCCGTCGCCCTGGACCTATCCGAGCTGATCGAGAGTGTCCTTCTTCTGTTGCAGCGTCGATTTATTCAGGGAAACGTGGTGATGCACAAGCACTTCGACACCCCTGCCATGGTCACGGGCTTCCCTGTCGAACTTCGTCAGGTGTTCACCAATCTGTTGGCGAACGCCGCTGATGCTTCGCCAGCGGGCACGGCGGTCACCCTCACGACGACCTTCGTCTCTAGTCCAATACAGAATGGCGCCGGACCGCACCGTCCAGGCGTCCTGACCACCATCCAGGATCAGGGCGTGGGTATCGCGCCGGAAATCCAGTCCCGGCTGTTCGAACCGTTTTTCAGCACCAAGGGAGAGGCTGGTACCGGGCTAGGCCTCTGGGTCAGCAAGGGCATTATCGTCAGGCACGAAGGCACAATCGAATTGCACTCCAGCCGAGCTCCCGAAGACCACGGCACCACCATCTCCGTCTTTATTCCGTTCATCGATTTCGCGCCGCCTGAGGCCGAGATCTCCTCAGAACCCGCCGAAATTCTTCTTCCCGAGCACGTCCGCACGGCCCCGGACCGCGGTGCATAGCCTACAAAATGAGCGTTTGCATGCGTCAGAAAGCCCGACGCAGCATAGCCGCGCACCGGGCCTCTCGTTCTGTGTTGCAACTCTCCAAGGGTCAGGAGCAGATGTGACTATCAATGATTCCAAGTGTCGTAAAGCAGCCATAGAAGACAGAGATCCTTCCCTACGCTCAGGATGACAGCACTGGTCGCTTAAGCTGAACAGCTTCTCGCAAGAGAGATGGTTCTCGTTCAAAGAGACTCAGAGCCGGGTAAGGGCGGACTTCACCCATCGTGAGCCTATACACAGCTGCCTAGACCGGCACACGCTCCAACAAACCTGCCAAAATTTCTGCCGCGCGCTGGCAGTCCGCCCGGCTTACATCAAAATGTGTCACCAGCCGGACTCTGTGCGGCCCGAGAGCGCTGGCGAGCACGCCTTGGCTCCTCAGCGCTTCCACAAGTTCAGCCGCGCTGCCCTCGTCTTTTAGCCGAAAAATCACGATATTGGTTTCAACCGCCAGGAGATCGATCTCCGCCGCCTCACAACCACCCACAGCCTCGGCGAGCAGTCGTGCGTTGGCATGATCTTCCGGCAAACGGGCCGGCATTTGTTCCAGAGCGATCAGGCCCGCCGCGGCCAGTACGCCTGCTTGCCGCATTCCCCCACCCAGCGCCTTACGGATCGCTCGCGCCTCAGCAATCGCCGCACGCGACCCGGTGAGAATCGACCCGACAGGCGCACCCAGGCCTTTGCTCAGACAGAACATCACGGTGTCGAACCCGCGGGTTGCCTCCCGTACACTTACCCCCATCGCGGTAGCGGCGTTGAATACCCGTGCTCCATCCAGGTGCGTCGGCAAGCCCGCCCGTTTCGCGCCTTCCCAGATATCGATGAGCACATCCAGCGGTGTCACCGTTCCTCCGGCCAGATTGTGGGAATTTTCCAGCCATACGAGGCCGGTTGGCGCCTTGTAGTAGATAGGTGCCGCGATCGCCGCCCCCATCTCCTTCCAGCGCAGGATGCCGCGCTGTCCCGTGATGGCCCGGGGCATCACGCCCGAAAACTGCGCCATGGTCGCCATCTCCCAGTCCAGAACGTGCGCGTGCGCCTCGCAGATCACCTCTTGCCCTGGCCGGGTGTGCAATTTCACGGCGATCTGGTTGCCCATCGATCCGGTCGGCACAAAGATTGCCGCCTCGCGCCCGAATACCTCAGCCGCCCGCTCTTCCAGCCGATTGATCGTCGGATCTTCCCCATACACGTCATCGCCCACCTCGGCTTCGGCCATCGCGCGCCGCATCTCCGGCGTGGGCCGGGTTACGGTATCGCTGCGCAGATCGATCCACCTCGTCGTCATAGCACTTTCTCCTTCATTCATATCGTCGGGCGCAAGCAACCGCAATCACCCAGCGCCTTGAACTCCTCGCTCTTCAGGCGGCAACTCCCGCCAGCAACTCCCCAAAGACTTCACTGGAAACCATTTGCCCCCGCCGAGTCAGCCGCCAACCCCGGCTGTCAGTCTGCAACAGGCCCGCGCTCTCCAGGTGTGCTGCGCCTTCCGCAAACTCCTTTTTCCAGGGCTCACGAAATTGCATTAAAGCCTGACGCGGGAGCCCGTCCACCAGGCGCAAGCCGAGAAAAACCGTCTCTTCAAACGCCTGGCGCTCCGTCACCGTTTCCGCTGCCGCTACCGCGGAAGAGCCCACGTATGCCTCTAACTGCTCCGGGTTTGCCCACCGCCGCGCTGCCCGGTTCGCCCCCTCCGCCATGGAGTGCGCATCCAGTCCGAGCCCAAGGTATGGCGCCCGTTGCCAATACTTCACATTGTGCCGCGAACGGGCTCCCCCAGCCGCGAAGTTGGAGATTTCATATTGCGCGAAACCGACAGCCGGCAACCGTTCGCAAGCTGCCTCATACATGGCGACGATCGCATCATCAGAAGGTACTGACGGCGCGTGCAGCCGCGCTCCCCCGCCCAGCACCTCACGGCCAAGGCGCGAATCGTCGTCCACCTCAAGCATGTACACGCTGAGATGATCCAGACCGCAGCCGGCGGACACGGCCATCGACTGCTCCCAACTCACCTCCGTCTGCAGTGGCAACCCTGCAATCAGGTCGATGCCCAAATTGGGAACTCCCGCCTCACGCAGCCGCGCGAACTCCGCCAGACAGCTGCGCTCCGTATGCGAGCGCCCCACCGCCCGCGCCTCCGCATCCACGAACGTCTGCACACCAAGGCTTACGCGGTTGATGCCCAATCGGAGCGCCGACTCCAGCAGGGCGCCTTCAATCTGCCCTGGAGCTGCCTCCAGCGTCATCTCCGCTCCATCCTCCAGGAAGAACTCGCTGCGCAGCGCGGCAAAAACAGCTTCCAATTGCCGGGGCTGCAGCAAACTGGGCGTCCCACCGCCGAAATACACCGTGTCAACCTGCTCCGGCAACCGGATGCCCACCGCGGCCGTCGCGGAGCGTACCTGGCGTATCTCCTGGCAAAGCAAAGTCACATAGCGATCCACCGCCTCCGGCGTGCCTACCCCGGAGGCGAAATTGCAGAACGAGCACTTCGCCCGGCAAAACGGCACCGAAAGGTATAGCCCGAGTGTCTCCGAAGCCCGTCGCATCCGTTCTATTCTCCCATGCCGTAGCATGCGCTCAACATGCTCCAAATCCTGGAAGCTGCTCCGAACCCAGACGCATACAATCTGAGTAATGGCTGCGGCAGATCAAAAGGCGTACACAAACGGCACGGAAAGCAAGAACGGCGCAAAGCACGGGGTTCCCGGCGGGAACACTCCCGGCGGCAAGGCCACGCCGGGCAAAGCTGATCCGGCCCTGCCCAGCAAACCTGGCATCGACGACGACGTCGTTGGGAAGGCCTATGACAGCCGCCTCATGCGGCGACTGCTCCGCTATTTAGCGCCCTATAAACTCCAGGCCGGCATCTCTGCCGTTGCCATCCTGATCAAGTCGGGCTCCGACATCCTCGGTCCCTACCTGGTCAAGGTCGCGGTCGATACCTACCTCGCACCCACCGCCGGCAAGCACTCCTGGCTCTCCCACCACCTCAGCCCAATGCCCATGAATGGCATTACCCAGCTGGCCGGCCTCTACCTCGGCGCGCTCGTGCTCAGCTTTCTGCTTGAGTTCGTTCAAACCTACCTCATGCAATGGACCGGCCAAAAGATCATGTTTGATCTGCGCGCCGAGATTTTTCGCCACCTCCAGCGCATGCACGTCGCCTTTTTCGACCGTAACCCCGTAGGCCGTCTCGTTACCCGCGTCACCTCAGACGTCGACGCGCTTAATGAGATGTTCACCTCCGGCGTCCTCGCCATCTTTGAAGACGTCTTCGCGCTCGCCTACATCATCGCCATCATGCTTTCCATGAGCTGGCCGCTGGCGCTGCTCACTCTCGCGGTTCTGCCGCTGATCATCGTCGCCACGAACATCTTCCGCAAGTTCGTCCGCGACAGCTACCGCCGACAGCGGGCGGCCACCGCCCGCATCAACGCGTTTACCCAGGAGTACGTCTCCGGGATGAGCGTGGTCCAGCTCTTCAACCGCGAGGCGCGCGCCTTCCGGGACTACGTCGAAATCAACAACGAAAACAAGCTCGCCTGGACCGACGCGATCTTTGCCTATGCGCTCTACTATCCCGTGGTTGAGCTGCTCAGCTCCACCGCCATCGCGCTTGTGCTCTGGTTCGGCGGCCGCGCCGTGCTGCAAACCGAAAATGTCCACTGGCTCTCCGCGCACCACTGGATCCCGCTCGGCCCCGCGCCCTTCGCCGGAGACTTTGCCCCGCACTTCAGCCTCTTCGGTACTGTCTCGCTTGGCGTACTGATTGCTTTTATCCAGTATGCACAGCGCTTCTTCCGCCCCATCCAGGACCTTTCAGACAAATACAACATCCTGCAGGCTGCCATGGCGGCCTCTGAGCGCGTCTTCAAACTGCTGGACACCGAGCCCGAACTCGCCGCCCCCGCTCTTCCCCAAGCGGGCGACCGTTCCGGCCGCATCGAGTTCCGCGACGTCTGGTTCACCTACGCCACCCTCACCGAAGAGCAAGGGGCCGCCCTCGCCCGCAACGCCACACCCAACAATCCGTCATCCCAAACTCTGTCCTCGCGACCGGAGGCGCACGCCGCAAACCTATCATCTCGACCGGAGGCGCACAGCGCCGGAGCGGAGAGACCCCTGTATTCCGCCCCTGCCCCATCCCCCGGAGACCAGGCCCCCAACCCCCTGGACCAGGTCGAATGGATCCTCCGCGGCGTCAGCTTCGCGCTCGAGCCCCACTCCACCGCCGCCATTGTCGGCCACACCGGCGCCGGCAAGACCACCATCACCGCCCTCATGATGCGCTTCTACGACGTCCAGCGCGGCCAGGTTCTCATCGACGGTGTCGACGTTCGCGATCAGGACCTCACGCTGCTCCGCCGCCGCTTCGGCGTCGTGCTGCAGGACCCATTTCTGTTCTCCGGCACCGTTGCCCAGAACATCCGCCTGGGATCTGCCTGGATTACGGATGACGAGGTCGCCAACGCCGCCGAAGAAGTTAACGTCGGCGACTTCATCCGCACGCTGCCCGGCGGCTTCGCCGAACCCGTGATCGAACGCGGCGCCAGCTTTTCCACAGGCCAGAAGCAGCTCATCAGCTTCGCCCGCGCCCTCGCCCACCGTCCCGGCATCCTCATCCTCGATGAGGCCACCAGCTCCGTCGATACCGACACCGAACTCCGCGTCCGCGCTGCCCTGGAACGCATGATCACCGGCCGTACCAGTGTGATTATTGCCCACCGGCTCTCCACCATCCAGCGCGCGGATCTAATTCTCGTCATGCACAAAGGCCAGCTGCGCGAGAAGGGCTCCCACCAAGAGCTTCTCGCCTTGCACGGCCTTTACTGGCGGCTTTACCGTCTACAGTACAAGGACCAGGAGCTCGGCACCCCTCTGGCCGAGACGCTCACGGCGTGAGGAACGATCAGGAACTCTCCGTGAGCAAGCGGAAACTGAAGATATGCCTCGATTTCCGGGTGGATGAGCCCCGCCAGGGTGTGGGAACAGCCGTGCTCGCCCTGCTCCACGGTTTAAGCCGACTGGATCAGACTGAGCAGGAGTACATCCTGCTGGTGCAGGAAAGGCACCTCGAGTTCTTTCGCCCCTATGTTTCTGGAAACTGCTCTCTCGTCGGTGTTCCCACTCCGGCCCCGTCGAGTCTCTCCAAGCTGAAAGCAAAATTGCGAAACATCTCCTTTCTGCAGTGGATCTGGACAAAGGTGCGGCCGTCCAGCGCGCAGCTGCCCCACTCCGACGGTACGGCAGAGCGGCTCGGCTGCGACCTGGTGCACTTTCCCTCGCAGTTCGGCTACACGACAACCCTGCCGTCCATCTATCAGCCCTGGGATCTGCAGCATCGTCACTATCCCCAGTTCTTCTCCCCTCAGGACCTGCGAGCCCGGAACACCCAGTACCGCGGCTTCTGCGAGCGAGCCCGCTTTGTCTGTGTGCAGACGGAATGGACCAAGCGGGACGTCGCCGCCCAGTTCGGCATCGATCCTGAGAAGATCGTCGTGATTCGCTGGGGAACGGCTTTTGAAGCGTATCGGCAGCCTTCCAGCCAAGAGGCAGATCAGGTACGCCGAGACCTCCGGCTCCCCGACACCCTTTTTCTGTACCCAGCCGTCTGCTGGCCACACAAGAATCACGCTGTCATCCTCCGCGCGCTGGCGCTGTTGAAGAGCCGTACCGGCCAAGCCCCAAACGTTGTCTTCACAGGGGCGCCCACACCTTATCAGGGAGAGGTGGAAGCGCTGGCCCGGGAGCTGAAGGTAAGTGACTTTGTCCGTTTTCTGGGCTTTACGACTTCCAGCCAAATTCAGGTCATCTTCCACCTGGGAAAGGCTTTGCTCTTTCCCAGCCGCTTTGAGGGACTCGGGCTTCCGGTGCTGGAGGCCTTCCGTGCGGGACTTCCGGTCCTAAGCTCAAGCGCAACGGTGCTGCCGGAGGTAACCGGAGGCGCCGCTCTTCTATTCGATCCCGACTCCCCTGAAGCGCTGGCCGCCAGCATGGAAGCGCTCCTCGCTTCCCCTGAGTTGCAGTCGGATCTAGCCGAACGGGGCCGGCAGGTGCTCGAAAGCTACTCAATCGATAGGACAGCGCAGGAATTTTTCAAGCTCTACAGCAGAGTTGCCAAGGCGGAGACTGCCGGCTGCTAGACCCTGCGGTGTTCCAGCCGAGCCCGCAGACCACGCCATTTGCAGAGCAACCAGGCAATTGGCAAGGCTTTGCGGCCGTGATTGTTCGAGATCACCTTAAAGAATTCCGCGACCGCCTTCGCTGTCTGCTGGTTCGAGACGCCATCGGTGGCATGGTAGGCCACCACATCCCTGTAGATTCTCGCCCGCGCCCCCGCCAAGGCCAGGCGTTGGTTCGTGTCGAAGTCGGCGAAAATCCGGTACCCGTCCTGATACCCGGGAAACGCCTGCCTGTGAAAAAAGGTGCCCTGGTGATGCAGAGTATTGTGGAAAAGGAGGCCGTAGCCGTAACTCGGCTGGAAATAGCGCTGACGGTCAAGCGCTACGCGGAAGGAGAGAATCTCTGTACCATCCTCGCGGCCCCGCCGCAGTTCTTCATACGGAATACGCAGTAAGCGGTCGCCAGCGTTCAGGTGTAGCAGGTACGTTCCCTGGGCATGCGCGATCGCCTTGTTCATCGCGTCGTAGATACCGCGATCCGGCTCGCTGACCCAGAAATCGATCTCGTCCGTGCGGGACTGCAGAAACTCAACCGTTCCGTCCGTCGAACCGCCATCGACCACGATCAGTTCGACCTCGCTGTTTTTCAGCGCAAGCACACTGGCGATCACGGCTATCAGCTCTTCCCGTGCGTTGTACGACACCGTAATGATCGAAACCAGCGGATGGGAAGATCGCTCTTGTGTCATGCACTGCTCGCATCGAGGCTCGCAGCTTCTATTTTATCGTGTACAGCCGACCGTTTACAGACCAGCGGCTCGTCAGCAGCCCACGTCCACCACCGCAACCCTCGTGTGTCACTCTGATGAGTCCGCAATTGCCGCGGCGGACTGAGTCGTCTTCCAATGCGGCGAGTCGTCCTTCGCCCTCTACGAAGGGAAGCGCATCCTGTACCATCCACAGAGATGCGAAGTTCTGACCAGAAGGGGCACCTTATCGTTCAGCCTTGCTTGACTCATGAGCACAGGAGCGATCGATGAGTCGTCGGGCCCTGATCTGCGGCATCTCTGGCCAGGACGGCACCTATCTCGCGCAGCTTCTTCTCGATCGTGGCTATGAGGTCTGGGGCAGCTCGCGTGATGCGGAGATGAATTCTTTCCGTAATCTACGGACGCTGGGCATCCATGACAAGGTCCGGCTTGTTTCGCTCAACACCAGCGATCTGGGAAGCATTTTGATTCTGCTGCGCCAGGCCAAGCCGGATGATGTCTTCAGCATCGCCGGTCAAAGCTCGGTGGGTCTCTCCTATGAGCAGCCGATCGAGACCATGCAGAGCATCGCGCAGGGTACGCTGAATTTCCTCGAAGCCATCAGGCATTCCGGACGCGAGATCCGCTTCTACAACGCCGGCTCGACCGAAACCTTTGGGGATACCGGCGATGGCATCGCCAATGAGGAATCCCCCCTGCGGCCGCGAAGCCCATATGCCGTGGCTAAGGCCTCCGCCTACTGGACCGTGCGGACCTATCGCGAAGCTTACGACATGTATGCCTGCACCGGCATCCTTTCCAACCATGAATCGCCTTTGCGGCCACGACGTTTTGTTACACGCAAGATCATTCACGCGGTTGCTTCGCTCGCGTTGGGCAACGACACCAGACTCACTCTGGGCAATCTCAACATCGAGCGCGACTGGGGTTGGTCGCCGGATTACGTCGATGCCATTGCACGCATGCTTACCCAGCCGGAGCCTGCCGATTACGTGATTGCCACAGGCCGCAGTTCGACGTTGACGCAGTTCGTCGAGCACGCCTATCGCCTGATCAACAGGAACTGGGAGGACCACGTTACGCTGGATCCCTATCTCATCCGCCCCACCGACATCGCCTACAACAAGGTCGATGTCAGCAAAGCCGCGCGTGAGCTGGACTGGCGTCCAAGTCACTACATGCAGGATGTCGTTGCGGCCATGCTCGAAGCCGAGATGAAATCAATTGCTGAAAGAACATCCTGATCGAGCAAGTTGCAGCGTCATCTACGTAGCGGAATGGACTCTCCTCCGTGCATTCTCGACGGCCTGCCAGTACTCGGCGGCTGCGGACTGCTGCGTTCGCATGGCTGCGTACTCCCCGCGGGCAAAGGCCGCACGCCCCTGCGCCTCGGGATAGTGCTTCATGAGGTCCTCGACGGCGTCGGCGATCGCGGCGGGGTCGTAGGGATCGAAGAACGTACAGAGATCCGTACGCAGGTTGAACAGTTCCCTGCACTGCGGGATGTCCGACAGTGTCAACGGAATGCCGGCCATCATCGCTTCGGCCGCCGGTCCGGGACCGCCGCCCTCAAATAGCGTGGGGCATATGGCCAAGTGCGTGTTCCGCATGATGGCCGCGAGTTCGACGTCGCTTACGATGCCCGTAAAGCGCACGCTGGATCCAAGCTTCTCCGCTGCGATCGCAGCCTCAACGTCCTTCCACCGCGGCTCTTTCGAGCCCGTGCAAACCAGCTGCACCGCGCATCCTCGATCCAGCAGAAGTCGCCAGGCACGCAGCAGCGTCAGATGATTTTTATGCACGAACGTGCTGCTGCTGGCCCACAACGCGTAGGGCTTTCTGATACCCAGCTTTGCCAGCGCCGCCAGATCGGTTTCAGGCGACCCGGAAAAGGCAGCTTCCGAGAAGAAGGCCGGCAACAGCACGACAGAGATGCGCTGCCTTTCTACACCGAGCTTTTCCACGACATCCTGCGCGGTAAATTCGTTATGCACGATGATCTGACTCGCGCGCGCGCTCAAGGAGGTGAAGCGCTCTTTCGTGCGCTCCACATCACGCGGTCGCCACTGATCGGGATAGTGCAGCGGGTGAAGATCGTGGATGACCAGCACGAACGGCCGCTCTGCCAGCGCTGCATAGTAGTCATCGAGTTCGCCGTCATCGTGGATCACGACATGCGGAAGGATGGCGATCACTTCGGGCGGCATAGCGCGCCATCGCCCGGCCCATGCAGCGGCATCAGCCCAGGGCGACCGCTGACGCCGTTTGCGAAAATACCGGACCAGCCTGACCAGAAGAGGGTTCCTCTTCAGAACGCCTCGCAGGCCAGGCCGGGCACCTTTTCTAGGCCCAAATAGCGGAGGGTGAAATGGGGTGCCCTCGACACGTTGGTGCTCGCCGGCATGGCTCCTCAAAGCCTCGTCAATATCCTCCGTGTAATGCGCCAGCCCGCCCCCGGTGATTGTCTCCGCGGCAATCGCGACCCGTGTCTTCACTTCATCCGAGATCAAACCGCCACGTCCTTTCCACTCTGTATCCTCAAGCTTCGCAACGCTCGTTGCGCCAAGAGCATCTCCGGAATCAGAACTACAAAAACTTCAGAGAGAACAGTTCCGAGAATCGCGCCGATCACCCCATAGTGCCTGACGAGCAGGATCGACAAACCAAGATTGACCACCGACATCGTCAAGGCAATCACCGCCTGCTCCTTAAGCTTACCGATTCCGTTGAGCAGAAACGAGAGCGGCTGAAGGTACGCACTCAAAACACAACGCACCCCGAATGCCATCAGCAGAAGAACCGACACATGCAGCGACGGTCCTACCCATAGGCGCAAAATGAAGTTGCCGCACAGCACCAGTGCGAGTGTGAGCACCGCGGTCACTGAACCTGTCCACAAGATCGTTCGGCGAAAAGTTCTGATGATCCATGAACCATCATTGCTTGCCATCGCGTGAGCATACGCGGGCCACATCGGCGCCGTAAAAATGCCAATCAACACCGGCAGGATATTGAATAGCCGCGAGGGCACGGCGTAGCCTGGGACTGCCCCGGCCCCCATGATGTGCGCGACCACCAGGTTGTCAGACTGGTAGCCGAGAGCCATGGCAAGTTGCATGGAAAAGAACATTAGCCCGCTCTCGAGAAGCCGTCGTGCAACATCCAGAGAAAAAAAGCGCGGGAACGGCACGAACCATGGATGCGAACCCACAAGCAAATGCGCGGCGTTGAAGAGCAGGCTCACCAAGGGTCCCGCGGAAAGAAAAAACATGAGCGGCACCAGGCCGGCATGACGCCGCGTGGCAAGGAACACGGCGACCAATGACAGCAGACTTCCCACCGAGGCCCACAGATTGCTCCTTAATCCGTTCTGCAGGCCGCTTTGAATGCTGGCTACCGTACTCAACGGCAGCGTGCAGGCAAAGCAGGCAAACATCACCAGAAACGTGGGGCCGGCCTCACGAACCGCCTGTGCCGAGTGAACGTTGAAAATACGAAACCAGGGAACAAAGGGGTAGCTCCCCAGGCTGCAGAGCAGCAACAGAGTGGCGATTGCCGTCAACATCCAGAAGGTACTGGTCACCGCTGCGCGCGCCGCCGCCCGATCGTCGCGGCCATGAGCATCCGCGACCAGGTTTACGAGTCCGTTGCTGAGGCCCAGATCGGCAAAGCCAAACATGGCAACGATAGAACTGCTCGTCAGCCACATGCCGAAACGCTCACTACCCAGGTACCCAGACGTGAGCGGTACCGTGAGAAAGGCAACCGATAACGAAATCACTTTGGCGAGAACGCCAGCTCCGCTCGCGAACGCAGCCTGGCGATACCGTTGGCGAGATCGTGCTTCCTCCGTATTGGGATTGCCCTCAAACGGCAGAAGCAGACGAAAAAGTTGGGAGGGTGAAAATCTCAAGGAGATCTGGATGATCGTCTACGAGTTTAGCGCACCAACGCAGGACCCACAGCCGCATTCGCTGCATCCGCGCACCCAAGCATACTGGGGTAAACGCTACCTGGAAATGTTGTCCAGTGGAGAACTCGCAGTCGCGTACAGCTTCTTCGGCATTCGCCCTGCAAGAAACGCCTCCCGGCCGGCCTCGGTTCCCTTGCGCATGGCGGAGCTCATCAGCACCGGGTTCTTCGAACCAGCCATTGCTGTATTGAGCAGCACGGCATCGAAGCCCAGCTCCATCGCCAGAGCCGCATCACTCGCTGTGCCCAGGCCCGCGTCCACCACCAGCGGGACCTCGTGGATCAACTCGCGCATCATGCGCAGCGTGTAGGTGTTCGCAATACCGATGCCCGTCCCAATCGGCGCGCCCAGGGGCATCACAGCCGCCGCGCCCACGTCGATGAGCCGCTTGGCAAAGACGATGTCATCCGTGGTGTAGGGCAGCACGGTGAAGCCTTCCTTCACCAGCACGCGCGTGGCTTCCACCGTGGCCTGCACGTCCGGATACAGCGTAGCCCCATCGCCGATCACCTCGATCTTCACCCAATCCGATAGCCCTACCTCCCGCGCAAGCCGGGCCGCGCGAATGGCTTCCTCGGCCGTGTAGCAGCCGGCCGTGTTGGGCAGCAGAAAGTACCGGTTCGGGTCGATGAAGTCCAACAGGCTTTCGCTCGATCGGTCCAGATTCACTCGCCTGACCGCCACGGTAACCATCTCCGCGCCGGATGCCTCGATGGCGGCCTTGGTCTCTGGCCCATCCTTATACTTACCGGTCCCAACAATCAGCCGCGAGCGAAAACGCCGCCCCGCAATGACCAATTCGTCCTGCCCTAAATCCGCCCCGGCAACCGCCACATCAGCCCGATCCAAAACCATCTCAGCCATGCCCAAAATTCTACGCCGCTCTTCCGCAAAACACCGCGCAACGTAGCGTAGCCCCCGCGCACCCTGCGTTCGCCTGCCGCCATAAGACACAAACGGCCCGCCCCGAAGGGCGAGCCGTTATGCGGTAGACTGGTGGGATTGACTTGAGGGCATCCATACCCGGATGGGCCTCGACGGAGTCTTGAAGTTGCTACAAACAGACCGTCAGGTCTAGAGCATGGAGCTCTAAGCCTCAGTCACCTCACGTGTAGTAAAGCAACAACTGGAACAATCAGATTTCATAGGCTGGACCATCCTCCTTTCCCGTGTAGTTCTTTTATAGCGGAGGTGCCGGGTCCAAGTCAAGTTCATCCCGGCTTGTGTCTCTATGCACAGGCTGCCATCTTTACGCACATTTGATGGCGATCTTGAGCCGCCGCAAGGTACGATCATCGAGCGGCTTCAGAGACAAACGTGAACGGCCTTTCGGCGTCGCTGGCCTCCGCCAGGATCTCTACCGGCCCCTTCGCAAGGGCGCAGGCTCCCCAGCGGGTCTGCCGATTTTCAGAGATTCACGAAAAGGGTTCACGATTCGTACGGTAAGAGTTTCTGCAATGCATTCAGTGATCTCCCGGCTCGGCCGAGCCGTCTACCAGGCCCTGCTCCGGCGCACCGGCGCCACATTAGGACTACTCTGCCTCGTCGCTGCTCCTCCCTCCAGTCTCCGCGCACAGCACGCCTCCGGTGCAGAGCCCGATGTGACACCGACGCCGGTCACCACGGTCTTTCCCCACTCCGACAAAAGCCGCTGGCTCCTTCTCGGCCAGGCAAACATCATCTTTCAGGCCCATCCTGGCTTTCATTCGCCCTACGAGGGCACAAACTCCCTGCTGGCACGCGGTGAATACAAGACTTCTCTTATTGGCACGCTGTACACAGGTTTCCAGCTCAAGCGCGACCCGCGCTACGCCAACGACCTGCTGTTTGATCTCGAATCGGCCGGCGGTCGCGGTCTCTCCGAGGCGCTCGGGCTGGCCGGTTTCACCAACCTCGATGTTGTGCGCAACCCCAACCTCGGCTCCAAGCCCTACATCGCGCGCGTGCTGATGCACCAGGTTATCGGGCTCAGCCGGAAGCTCGTCCCGGTAGCGCGGACGCCCTTTTCGCTCCCCACCGAGACCCCGGAGCGGCGAATCGAACTGCATGTCGGCCGCATGGGCTTGCCGGACTTTCTCGACATCAACAGCGTCGGCTCGGACTCGCACCTGCAGTTCATGAATTGGACGGCGGACAACAATGGCGCCTGGGACTACGCCGCCGACACACGCGGCTACACCTACGCCGCCGTCGCCGGGTACGAAGACAAGGTCTGGTCGGCCCGCGGCGTCATCGCCCTGATGCCCACCGTGGCCAACGGCATCAATCTCGACTGGGCTCTGCGCCGGGCGCGCGGCGAAAACTTTGAAGCGGAGTATCGGAAGGTGTCGGTAGCCCGCCTGCTTGCCAAAGTCACGGGAAACAATGCCAAAGCGGACAGCGCCGGCACCCTCCGGGTGCTCAGCTTTATTAACTACGCCGATATGGGCCTGTACCGTGTCCAAAACAATGCCGCCCTGGCCCAACGGGCCGCCGGTGATCTCGCGGCAGTTCCGGTGATTACGGCGCATGCACCCGCCACCACGGTCAAGTACGGATTCATCGTCAACACCGACCAGCAGGTCACCTCAGACATCCGCGCCTACGGCCGCTTCGGCTGGAACGAGGGGCAGCACGAGAGCTTTGCCTACACGGAAGTCGACCAGACGGTCGCATTCGGCGCCGACATGGCCGGCAATCGCTGGAACCGCGCCAATGACCGCTTCGGCGTCGCCGGCATCAGCAATGCCATCAAGCGTGACCATCAGGAGTACCTTGCACTCGGCGGGAGGGGCTTTCTGCTGGGCGACGGCCGCCTTCATTACGCCCGCGAGGACATCCTGGAGGCCTACTACACCGCCCACAACTGGCGCGGTCTCTTTACCGCTTTTGATGTCCAACTGATCGATCATCCGGGCTACAACCAGGACCGCGGGCCCGTGGAGGTCTTCAGCGTGCGCACCCACGTGGATTTTTAAGCCCCATCTATTAAATCCGTCTAAGGGCGATTGATGTTGTCCTCTCGACCGAAGGAGCGCTGTTCCGCACCGGAGGGACCTGCTTTATGCGCGAGGATTTCCTCCGCTTCTTATACTCATTCCCATGCCGTTTGCGTGGCCGATCGAGTTTGCCGCTTCCCTTCTCGGCCTGCTCTTGGGCAGCTTCCTGAATGTCTGCATTGCGCGCCTGCCGCGGGGTGAAAGCATCGTGGCTCCGCGCTCCCGCTGCCCGCAGTGCCGGGAGCCGATTGCCGCTTACGACAATATCCCTCTGCTCAGCTGGCTGCTTCTGCGAGCCAAATGCCGCCGTTGCGGCGCCTCCATCAGCTGGCGTTACCCAGCCATTGAACTCTGCACCGCCTTGTGGTTCACCCTCGCCGCTGCGGTCCTCGTCCACGCCCTCCTCGCCCCATCCGTGGCCGTTGGGCCCGGCATCGCCTCGGTGGTGCTCACGGCCGTCTCGGTCGCCGCGCTTGGTTTTCTGCTGCTCGGCCTGGCTGTTATGGACTGGCAGACCCACACGCTTCCTGATAGTTTTACGTTTTCCGGGATTGCCCTTGGCCTAAGCCTCGCCTTCGCCCAGGCCGCGCTCCTGCCCATGGGCCAGGGCGACATCCACTTCACGCCGCGCAGCAGCCTGCGCCTCAATAGCCCCGGTTCGTTTGTATCCCGCGGGGACGTCTTTCTCACCGGCACCGAAGCCCTTGTCATGGGCCGGGTCGTAGCCGTTCTGGCGGCCGGCGGCACGCTTCTGCTCATCCGCGCCCTCTACAAGGCCCTTCGGCATCGCGATGGCATGGGTCTGGGCGACGCCAAGCTCCTTGCCATGATCGCCGCCTTTCTCGGCTTCGGCGACGCCATGCTCAGCTTCTTTCTCGGCATGATCGCCTGCGCCGCCTATGCCGTATACCTGCTCGCCCGAGGCCGCGCCACGGCAACAACGAGGCTGCCGTTAGGCAGCTTTCTGGCCGCCGGCGGCCTCCTCACCGCCATGCTCGGCGAAGCCATTCTCACCTGGTACAAAGGCCTGCTCTAGGCTCTCGATCCCCCGACCCGAAGATATTCTCATCCTGAACGACGCCGAGGACCTGCTTATTTGCCCTGCCACCAATCCCCATAGGTAACCTTGACACTCGACATGCCCACTTCTACCCTGAATACTGACTATGGTTACACCGTATATCTGGCAATACCTTCCTCTCGCGCTACAGATCCTGGTCGCCCTTGGGCTGGCGGGTGGCATGGTCACGGGATCCTTCCTGATCGGCAAACACAAGCGCTCGCGTACCAAGCTGAGCGCCTATGAATGCGGTATGGACCCCATCGGCGACGCCCGCGGCCGCTTCAGCGTGCGCTTCTACATGGTCGCCATGTTGTTCATTCTGTTCGATGTGGAAGCCGTTTTCATGCTTCCCTGGGCGGTCATCTATCGCCGTCTGCCGCTTATTACCGGCTCCCGCTTCTTTGGCTTTTGGGAAATGCTGGTCTATCTCGGCTTCGTCGCGGTGGGCCTCTTCTACGTATGGAAAAAAGGCATCCTCACCTTCGTGAATGACAAGGCCGACCTCTAATCCAGGCCGTTCCCCTACCACCCTCAGATCGAAAGGCAGTCTCATGGCCAGTATGCCCGATACTCCCAACGCCGAAAATCCGCAGGGAGCCATGGGCTCCTTCGGCGGTACCGCCACCCGCGACGCAATCTTCGGTAAAGACGCTGTAGCCGCTGCGCTCGCCGGCCACGTCGCCATCCAGGGCCTGGGCGACCTCATCACCGATGCCAAGTGGGATCGCCAGGAACTCACTCTCACCGTCGCCTCTGAGACGATTGTCGCTGCCATGAACGCCGCCAAAGCTGCCGGCTTCAACTTCATGGAGGACGTCACCTGCGTCGATTGGTACCCCAGCGAGCCGCGCTTTCAGGTGAGCTACTCCCTGCTCTCGCACCGCTACAAGCAGCGCATTCGCATCATCGCCCGCCTGCACGGCGACAACGCGGTCATCGACTCCATCACCGGCGTCTGGCCCGCCGCCAACTTCTACGAGCGCGAGGTCTTCGACCTCTTTGGCGTCACCTTCGCCGGGCACCCACGCCTCACCCGCATCATGATGCCTGACAACTGGAACGGCCATCCGCTTCGCAAGGACTACCCCGTCGAAGGCTACCGCTAGCTTTTACCCATTTCGCCGTCCTTCCCACGGCAAACTGCTTTTTGGCAGGCGCCGCCGAACCGCAAAGGGACGCCCGAACACCTCCGTCCCACCTCCAGGAGAATCGCGATGAGTCCCGTAGCCGAGATCGAAAAACCACAGACCGCTCCCATTCGTGAACAAACCGGCGCCACCCTGGCGGGCATGCGATCGGCCGAGAATTTCATCCCGGGCGTCGAGGACGTTGTCGACAGCGCGGCTCACCCCACGCCCACGGCCAAGGACCCCATCGCCGACCAGCACATGGTGCTCAACATGGGGCCGCAGCACCCGTCCACCCACGGCGTGCTCCGCCTGGTTCTGGAAATCGACGGCGAGACCGTCGTCTCACTCGCCCCGGACATCGGCTATCTCCATACCGGCATAGAAAAGACCTGCGAGGCCAAGTTCTACGCCCAGGTCACCCCGCTCACTGACCGCATCGACTACCTCGGTCCCATGGCCAACAACCTGGCCTATGCGCTCGCCGTGGAAAAGCTCCTCCAGCTGGAAATCCCGGAACGCGCCCAATTCCTGCGTGTCATGTTTCAGGAGCTCACCCGCATCAACTCGCACCTGGTCTGGCTCGGCACCCACGCCCTCGACATCGGCGCCATGACTGTCTTCCTCTACTGCTTCCGCGAACGCGAGCAGGTGCAGCGCATCTTCGAAGCCGTCAGCGGCCAGCGCATGATGACCAGCTACATTCGCATCGGCGGCGTCTCACTTGAACCGCCGCTGGACCTCTACAAGATGATTCACGAGTTCCTGGGTTATTTTCCTTCCAAGATCGACGAATACGAGGGCCTGCTCACCGGCAATCCCATCTGGCGTGGCCGGCTCAAGGGCGTGGGCCTGCTCTCGGCAGAGGACGCAATTGCTCTGGGCGTGACCGGGCCGCCGCTGCGTGCTTCCGGTGTTGACTTCGATGTCCGCCGTGACATGCCCTACTCCGGCTACGAGAAGTTCGATTTCAAGGTGCCCGTCTCCACGGACTGCGATGTCTGGGCGCGTTATGTTCTGCGTATGCAGGAAATGCGCGAGTCCACCAAAATTGCCAAGCAGGCTCTCGATGGCCTGCCCGAGGGCCGTATTACCGCCGACGCCCCAAAAATCATCCTCCCTGACCGCGAACAGATGAAGACCCAGATGGAATCGCTCATCCATCACTTCAAGATCGTGACCGAGGGCTTCGCGGTTCCGGCCGGCGAGGTCACCAGCTCCATCGAAGCCCCCCACGGCATGATGAACTACTACGTAGTCTCCGACGGCACCGCCAAACCCTACCGCGTCCACATGCGCAACCCCGACTTTGCCACGCTCCAGGCACTGGAAACCATGTGCAAGGGCCGGCAACTGGCGGATGTGGTGGCCGTCATCGGGTCGATTGATATCGTTTTGGGTGAGATCGATCGGTGAACAAGCGGCAACTCTAGTCTCGACTTCAGGCTGAATAAGTTGCAGCTTCAGCTCAAGGCTCTGCGGTAGAGGCAATAAACTGGATGGGCACGGCTTTTTTACCATCACCGATGGGCATCATGGAGCGGCTTTAGCCGTTGATGTAAGCTTTGCCCAGCCGTGGCCCTTCCGCAACGCAGTCCCTCCTCCGGGAACCGCATACTCACCAAAACACTGTCATCTCGACCGGAGCGCAGCGAAGTGGAGAGACCTGCGGTTGCCCGGCTAACCTGCTCTCTCATGCGTAACCACCGATACCACGTCTATATCGTCGCCAGCCGCAGTCACACGTTCTATATCGGCGTTACCTCCGCCATAGGACGGCGCATGCACGAGCACAAGACCGGCGTTCATGAGGGCTTCTCCAAGCTATACAACAGCAACCGCCTCGTCTATCTTGAAACCCACGACGACGTGCAGCGCGCGATCGCACGCGAAAAGCAGCTTAAGCGGTGGTCACGGACCAAAAGAATTACGCTAATCGAGCGTCAGAATCCCACATGGCAGGACCTTAGCGAAGGCTGGGGTTTACTGGTTGGCCCCACATCTGGCTTTGTCGGAACTGCGGGCCAAACCGCAGGTCTCTCCACTGCGGCTTCGCCTCCGGTCGAGATGACAGAAGGTGCGGATCTTCACACCGGTGAGGGTAGGAGAATGAGAGAAGATGATCGATAAAGCCCTCCACACCGAACTCTGGACCTCATGGGCCTCGCTGCTGCGCTCCTACGCTGCCGCCCACGGCCTCAATGCGCCGCAGCACGCGGTCGTCGAGGTTTCCGTTGCCGAAATCACCCTGCGCGTCGGTCCGCGCTGGCTTCAGTTCACCCCAGACAGCGTGCGGGAGGATAACGCCGCACCGCAGCCCTTCCGTCTCAACGAAGATGGCAGCGTCACTCTAGACGGCCACCCATCCGAAGAGATGGACGTCGCCGCCGAGCGCTTCGCCCGCGAGATCCTCACACCGGCCGCCTAGAACCGCCCCGCCACAGAACCAAGAATCGCAAGCGAAAGTGCATTCCTCCAAAAGCACCCTGTCTCCAAGGCCACACATGTCTTAAAATGGCTGGACATGGCCGCGATTGCCAATACCATCTTCTCGCCTGAGCTGGCCGCACGGTTTGACCGGTTGACCACGCTCTACCCCGTCAAGCGCTCCGCCCTGATCCCGATGCTGCTCTACGCGCAGGACGAGATCGGCTACGTTTCTGACGCTGTTGTCGCTGAGTTGGCGCAACGTCTCGATCTGCTGGAGCTGGATGTCCGCAACGTGCTCAGCTACTACTCCATGCTGCGTACCGTACCCGCGGGTAAGTACAACGTGCAGGTGTGCACCAATATCAGCTGCATGCTACGCGGCGGCTATGAGCTGCTGGATCATTGCAAAAAGTCCCTGGGCATCGCCCACAAGGGAGTTACCCCCGACGGCCTGTTCTCGCTCGAAGAGGTGGAATGCATCGGGGCCTGCTGTTGGGCGCCCGCTGTGCAGATCAATTACGACTTCCACGAGTTCCTGACGCCCGCGAAGATGGATGCCGTGCTCGCCGACTACGCCGCAGGCCGATATCCGGCCGTTCCAGAAGACATCAAGTAGCCTGGACCCCGGGTAGCCAGTGTTAAAGAGCGAAGCCCTTCCGGCAAGCCCACTACCTTTGGGCCAGCCTCGCCTGGTCCGGGACCGAGATCCCCGGCCTTGCCCTCCGAAGATACAGCATCCGCGCCAGGTCCACGCACACCAATCCTTCGAGGGCGGTCCTGAAACGAGGATCGGCGTTGATCAGCACAAAGGGCAGAATATAGAGCACGGCGGCCCACGGAAAGATCGGGCGCGCCAGTCCTAGATGGCGGACGCCGCTGTATATCAACACTCCAAGCCATACGACGATGACCAGCAGCGTAGCTGTTTTGACGACTTCCCGAAACAGGTTGAAGGCGCCGCTGCTTTGATCCACGTTCTCGTGAATCGGACGCATAAAGGTGAAAAGCTTGATCCCGACCAGATCCAGGGAACGACCTGGGTGCTCGCGTAAAAACAATCGGCTTTCGCGGTTGTAGAAGGGGATGTAGCGTTCGTCCCGGGCGTCATCGACACCGGGCACATCGGACTGGCGATGCCAGTCCAGCGTTGGGTGCAGACCGAGGTCCCGCATGGCAGGCACGATGGAGACCTCGCCGTTGACCAGGGTGAGCAGGGCCTGCTCGGTACGTGGGTTGAACCCGGCGTAGAGGTTGTAAGGTCCGTTCTGCGGGAGAAAGGGTTTGCCGTGCACGGCGGCGGTGACCGCGACATACACCAGCACCATCACCGAGCAGCTTATTGCCAGAAGCGCGAATGACCGGCCGAGGGCCTCGCGGCGCACGGCCCAAAGCAGCAGGAGGCCGAGCAGCAGGAGGTTGGGCCGCACAAGAACAGCTGCCGCCAGCAAAACGCCGCAAAGACACGCATTACCGAGGGTCAGATCCCGCCGCAGCCGCAAGATGCATGCAAGCACGCCCAGCAGTAAAGCGAGGGTTAAATTGGCGTCCGTGACCCTGTTCGCGTTATAGAGCAGGGCCGGTTCCAGGGTCACCAGCAGCGCAGCGGTCGTGGCAAACCGGGCGGAGGTGTAGTTCCGCAGGATGCTTCGTGCAAACAGCAGAATGGCCAGAAGTATACCGATCTGCGCCAGAAACACGATCTTTCCCGCAGCAGCCGGGCCCAGCGGCTGCGCCAGCAGTTCGAGGTAGCCGTAAAAGGCGCTGTAGCCGATGGGGAGGAAGGTGGACTGGATGTGGTGCGTAGCCAGGATTTGCTGCTCGCCCAGACCGAACTGCAGAAAAGCCACGTCGAGGGGTCGTCCGTGGCTGATGGCCAGGGCCGCGAGGGCAACGAAGGCAGATGCCAGCAAAAGATAAAGCTGCGGGCGCTGACCCAGAAACTGCCAGAACCTGTTTGCGGAAGACGGCATCCGATGGCAATCCAAAAGCGTGTAGTTTCAGCTTTAGGCTAACCGTACCACGATCGTTTCATACAAACATATTTCGGCTTGGCACGGTACGTCGGTTACCCCGCTATGGCCTGTTCCCAGCCTTATAATGGACCTATGCCCAACGCCGTCTCCCATCCTGACGAGGTGATCGTCCTTAAGCGTCGCTTCGGCCAGGGCGCGACCAACATCGACCGCTACATCGAGCTTGACGGCTACAAGGCGGCACAGCTCGCCATCGATAAAGGCCCCGAGTGGATCATCAACGAGATGAAGGCCTCCGGCCTGCGCGGCCGCGGCGGGGCGGGCTTTCCCACCGGCATGAAGTGGAGCTTTGTCCCAAAGCAATCGGAAAAGCCCAAATATGTGCTGGTAAACGGCGATGAGTCTGAGCCCGGCACCTGCAAGGACCATGTCATTTTCCTGAATGATCCGCACGCGATCATTGAAGGCACGATGATTGCGGGCCTGGCGATTGGCGCCAAGATGGGCTTTATTTACCTGCGCGGCGAATACCGCTACCTGCTCAAGATCATGGAGAAAGCCGTCGCCGACGCCTATGCCAAGGGTGTGCTCGGCAAAAACATTCTCGGTCGCGAGGGCGTGGACTTCGACATCGTGACGCAGACCGGCGCTGGCGCCTATGAGGTCGGCGAGGAATCGGCCCTGATGGAGTCGCTCGAAGGCAAGCGCGGCGTCCCGCGCATCAAGCCGCCCTTCCCCGCGGTCGTTGGGCTCTATGGCGGGCCCACGGTGATCAATAATGTGGAAACCATCGCCAATGCGCCGCACATCTTGTTAATGGGCGGCGAGGCCTATGCCAAGCTGGGTACCGAACGCAACGGCGGCACGCGGCTTTTCGGCATCAGTGGCCATGTCAACAAACCCGGCGTCTATGAGCTGCCCATGGGTTATTCCATGCGCAAGGCCATCTACGAGGTCGCCGGCGGCATTCCCAACGGCAAAAAGCTGAAGGCCGTTGTCCCTGGCGGTAGCTCCTGTCCCGTGCTCAAGGCCGACGAGATCGATGTCGGCATGGATTTTGATCAGATGGCCAAGGCAGGCACGATGCTCGGTTCTGCCGGTGTCGTGGTGCTCGACGAGACCGTCTCCATCGTTGAATTTGCTCTGCGCACGATCAAGTTTTATCAGCACGAGAGCTGCGGCTGGTGCATCCCCTGCCGCGAGGGAACGGATTGGCTAAAAAAAACCCTCACGCGCTTCCACGCCGGCGGCGGCACAAAGAAAGACATCGACAACATCCAGTACCTGGCCGAAAACATGATGGGCCGGACATTCTGTCCTCTGGGGGATGCGGCGGCGATGCCCACGATCGGCTTCATTAAGAAATTTCGCGGTGAGTTCGAGGAGTACCTGGCCGGCGCGCGCGTGGACAGCCCGCTGATCTCGATTGAGCCCATTGGAGAGATCAAGAATGAGCTCGTCGGCGCACATTAGTGAAGGTTCGGGATGCGATCAAACTCATTCAGAAGGAAGGGTGGTACCTGTACACACAGAAGGGCAGTCATCGGCAGTTCGTGCACAGCTCCAGACCTGGCAGGGTCACCGTTCCTGGCCATCCCTCGGACGAACTCAAACCAAAGACCCTCGATAGCGTCTTGAATCAGGCAGGCCTTAAGTGAAGCGTAAATATCTGGTGATTTACGAAAAAGGCAAGCGGAATTATTCAGGGTTCCTGCCCGATGTTCCTGGCTGTATCTCAACGGGTAAGAGCCTGGACCTCATGCGCGACATGATGCGCGAAGCATTGGAGCTCCACCTTGAAGGGATGGCAGAGGACGGCGACCCTCTCCCAGAAGCGACAACAGTATCGTATCCCGTTACCTTTGAAGGGGAATACGAGGCGGTCCTTGGGTACATCATCGAATGGCTAGAGGTAAAGCTCCCCAGATCAAAATCACAAACGCGTCGGCGCGTCCTGCATCAAGCGGCGTAACTCAAATCTTTCCTATGAGATCCCATTCCGTTCGTACCATTCTAGCTACATTGTCTCTCACTTCTTTGCTCGTCACCGGCTGCCATCGCCAGAAGCAAACCGCAACCGGCAGCCTGGCCGGGCCGGGGAAACCTGCCTCGGTTGACAACAGCTGGATCAACGCGGCCCGCAGCTGCTGGCCGCAGCTGGCGCAAAACGGTTACGGCAATGACGACATCGCCCGTAACCTGATTCATCACCTCGGCGCCGCTCTTCCGACCTACGCCGCCCTGAGCCGCAACGGGGGCGATGCCGACCTATCCATGCCCATCGACAGTGTTTTGCCGCCCGATGTCACCAAACTCGACCACTCTCGGACGCCCGTACTGACCCGCGGCCAGGCCGTAGCGGGCACGCCGCCCGGGAGTGCGGCCGTTGCCCACACGGATGGCTCTGCTCCACCGGATGCCCTGTGCTCGATCCAACCCGGCATCCCGCAAGGATTCAGCAAGTAAACGCCTCAGAAAGTTCCTTTGTAAGGACACCCATATGCCAGACGTATCGTTCACCGTAGACGGCAAAACGCTCACCGCCCCCGCGGGCACGTTGCTCATCGACGCCTGCAAGGCTGCGGGCATAGAAATTCCGCAGTTTTGCTATTATCCCGGCCTCAGCCTGCAGGCGGCCTGCCGCATGTGCCTTGTTCGCATCGAGAAGCTGCCGAAATTGCAGACTGCCTGCACCACTCCTGTTGCGGAGGGCATGGTGGTTTCAACAGAAACGCCCGACATCGCCCAGGCACGCAAGTCCACGCTGGAACTCTTACTCGGCAACCATCCGCTCGACTGCCCGGTGTGCGATGCCGGGGGTCAGTGCGAGCTCCAGGACATGACCTACAAGTACGGCGCTGGGGAAAGCCTCTACGCCGAGGCCAAAAATCACCGCGAAGAGCAGCAGTGGTCGCCAGTGGTCTTTTTTGACCGCCCGCGTTGCATCCTCTGCTACCGCTGCGTGCGCATGTGCGGTGAAGCCATGGACGTTTTCGCGCTCGGCATCCAAAACCGCGGCTCCGCGGCCGTCATCGCGCCCAACATTCCGGCACAGCTCTCGCCGGACGATCTGCCGCGCCTCGATTGCGAACAGTGCGGTATGTGCATTGACGTCTGCCCCGTCGGCGCGCTTACCTCCGGCACCTACCGCTACAAGACCCGCCCGTGGGAGATGAACCACGTTGCGACGATCTGCACGCACTGCGGCGACGGCTGCAAGACCACGCTCGGTGTGCGCTCGACAAATGAGGGTTCCGAGATCATGCGCGGCGATAACCGCGACAAGAGCGGAATCAACGGGGATTTCCTCTGCAACAAGGGCCGCTACGCCTTTGATTTTGCCAACCAGCCCGAGCGCCTGTCCGCGCCCATGATACGCAAAAATGGCAAAGGCTCGCCGCTGGTGGCCGTCAGCTGGGATGAGGCGATCGCCTTTGCCGGCAGCCGGCTGCGTGAGCTTCGCGACACCCAGGGGCCAAACGCGCTAGGCGTGATCGGCTCCAATCGCACCACCAATGAAGAGAATTACCTACTGCAAAAATTTGCGCGCACGGTGATGGGCACCAACAACATAGACCACCACCGCACGGCGGACTACGTGACCCTCGCCACCACGCTGCAGGGCACCGCGGCGCCGGGCGAAACACGTTTTGCCTCGCAGCGCGACGTGGTGCAGGCGCAGGCCCTGCTGCTGATCGGCGGCGACCCCACCGAGCAGGCGCCGCTCACGGCCTGGAACATCCGCACCGACGTTCGCCTCAACCGGGCCCGGCTGTACGTCGCTAATACCGACGAGATCAAGCTGCGCCGCCAAGCCAAGGCTTTTGTTCAAGTCGCCCCGTTTGGGTACGGCAGCTTCGTGAGCTACCTTGCCGGCGAGGACGCGGAGGTCTCGGCCGCTTCGGTCAGCGCGCAGGCGGATGCGCTTTCTGCCTTCCGCGACGCCGTCCACAAGGAAGAGAAACTGGTCGTGCTCATCGGCAACGAGCTACGCGACGGCGAACTGGCCCGGCTCATCCATGCCCTGCCCAATGCAAAGTTTGCCTGCAACGGGGATTACGTGAACTCTCGCGGCGCCTCCGACATGGGTCTGCTCCCTGACACGCTGCCCGGCTACCAGCCGCTGACCGGTTCGGCGCTCGCTGCGGAACTCAGCGGTTTGGGCGGGCACGATCTCTCCGCTCCAGGCCTGGATCTATTGGCCATGTTCAACGCCGCGCAGGAGGGGTTGCTGGCCGGCCTGTACGTTGTCGGCGCCAACCCGGTCAAGCGCTTCTCCGTCGATCCGTCCGCACTCGCGAATACCTTCCTCGTGGTGCAGGATATGTTTCTCACCGAAACCGCGCAGCTTGCCGATGTCGTCCTGCCCGCCGCCAACCTATATGAGAAGGCCGGTTCCGTCACCAACTCCTACGGCGATCTGCAGCTAGTCCAAAAGGCTGCGGATAAGGCCGGCACCCGCTCCGATTTTGAGCTCATCGTCCGGCTGGCAGACAGGATGGGTTACCCGGTCAAATCGCTTGTGCCCTTCGGCAAAGGTAAAACCGGCACCCGCGCCGATCTCGGCCAGAGCCGCGGCGCGCAATCCGGGGAAGCCGACCGCCACACCGTGTGGCTGACCGCCAACAACCTCGAACCGAAGCTCTCGCCGTTTGATCCTTTTGCCATTCTCGACGAGATCCAGCGGGTGGTGCCCGGTTACAGCGAACTGCGCCGCCTGCAGTTACTCAGCGGCAATGACCAGCACCTTACTCCGGCGTCTTCCGGCCTCGTGCAGATTGATAACCGCAAGGATTTGGTCCTGCCCAGCGGCGACACGCTCTTCACCTCCGGCACGCTCACGGACTACTCCCCGATGCTGCAATCCGTGCAACGGCACCAGGAGCGCGAGGTGGCCGATCACATCGCCGCTGCAGCCGGTGACTAGGCCAGGGAGGAGGTCGTGGCCCCTCGACCCTTGCCTGCGGAGACCTGCTTTTTTATCTAACCCTGGCAGCGGCGCACCTGCCAGGCACGAACGATGTATGGTGGAAGCTGATCCCCGATGAGCCATCTCACTGAGTTCCAAATCTTCCTTCTGCTCACGATTCTCAAGATCGCCGTCGTTCTGGTGATCACGCTGACGGCGGTGGCCTACACCGTTCTGCTGGAGCGCAAGGTGCTGGGCCGCATGCAGAATCGTTGGGGGCCTTCGCGCACCGGCCCGTTCGGCCTGTTGCAGCCTCTAGCCGACGGCATCAAGCTTTTCCTGAAGGAAGACATGATGCCGCTTGCCGTGGAGCGGCCCCTGTTCGTGATCGCGCCGGTCATCGCTCTCGCCTGCGCGCTGATCTCCATCTCGGTTGTGCCCTTCGGCGCCCCGATCAGCTACCGCGGCGTTACCCTGACCGAGATCTCCGATCTGAATGTTGGCCTGCTGGTCATTCTGGGCGTGACCTCCATCGGCGTCTACGGCATTGCGCTCTCCGGCTGGAGCTCCAACAACAAGTTCGCGCTCTTCGGCAGCCTGCGCGCCACCGCCCAGGTCATCAGCTATGAGCTGGCGCTCGGTCTTTCGCTGGTCGGGGTTGTTCTGCGCGCCGGCTCATTGCGTATGCGCGATATCGTCGGTTCGCAGTCGGCCCACGGCGCCCTGAGCTGGAATATCTTCGGCGGCTTTCAGATCATCGCGTTTTTCATCTATCTAATGGCCGCGTACGCCGAAACGAATCGCTCGCCGTTCGATCTGCCTGAGGCTGAATCCGAGCTCGTCGCGGGCTACCACACCGAGTACAGCTCGATGAAATTCGCCATGTTCTTCATGGCCGAGTACGCCAACATGATTACCGTCGCCTGTGTCGCCACACTGCTTTTCTTTGGCGGCGCCAGCTCGCCTTTCGGGCACCTCTTCGATGGCTTGCTGGCCGGGCCGGTCTTCCGTTTCCTGATCCCGATCCTTTGGTTCGTCTTTAAGATTTTCTCCTTTCTGCTGCTCTACATCTGGGTGCGCGCCACCCTGCCGCGCTTCCGGTATGACCAGCTGATGGGCTTTGGCTGGAAATTTCTGCTCCCGGTAGCCATGTTGAACATCCTGGCTACCTCACTCGTGCTGGCGATTCGGGGCTAGAGTCCGCTTACCGCCCCGGCTCGCCGTTTACAATAGGCTACACGTTCAACTCCAAAACCATATCCCCGGTGTTCAAGGGTGTGTGGCATGGCTTGAAGCATGGATCCCGCGCCACGATGGAACTCTTTCTCTTCATCCTCTTCGGACTGCTGGCTGTGGCCGGTGCGTTGAACCTGCTGCTGCAGCGCCATCCGATCAACTCGGCGCTTTCACTCATCGTTGTGATGATGTCGCTGGCCGTGCTGTACTTCTCGCTCGGCGCGGAGTTTCTCGCCGCCGCGCAGGTCATTGTCTACTCCGGCGCCATCATGGTGCTCTTCGTCTTCGTGATCATGCTGCTGAACGCCGGCGAGGAAGACCGCTCCAAAGCCTCACGCATCGCTGCCATCGCGGGCTTCCCCGGTGCAGCTGCCATTCTTTGCCTGCTGACGTTCGTGTTCCTTTCCGAGCGTCGTCAACTCGGCACCACGCAGCTGGGTGGCTACCTATCCAACGCCGTGAACAACATTGCCGAGATCTCGCACGTCCTGTTCACCACGCTGCTGCTGCCCTTCGAGATCACCTCCATCCTGATCCTCGTCGCCATTCTCGGCGCGGTCGTTCTTGCCCGGAAGGAGCTCTAGCGCATGGTTCCGATTGCCTATTACCTCATCCTCGGCGCCATCCTGTTCTCGATCGGCATCGCCTCCTTTCTGATCCGGCGCAGCGTGATCACCATCTTCATGTCCATTGAGCTCATGCTCAACGCCGTCAATCTCACCTTTGTCGCCTTCGCGCACATGTGGCATCAGGTCTCCGGCCAGATCTTTGTCTTCTTTGTCATGGTTGTTGCCGCCGCCGAAGCCGCCGTTGGCCTGGCTATCATCATCGCGCTCTACCGCGCGCGCCAAACTCTCAACGTGGACCAGGTCAACCTGATGAAGAACTAAAGCACGCTGCGCCCCTTCTGCGTTCTTCTCCTCTGCACCCTCTGCGTTCCGCTTTCGCCCAACCCGAATCGAGCCCCGATCGCATGAACACCAACCTTCTCTGGTTTATCCCCGCGCTGCCCTTCGCCGGCTTCCTGCTCAACGGCACACTCGGCCGCCGCTTGCCGCGCGCGGGCGTTTCCGCCATTGCTCTGCTGTTCACCGCCGTTCCTGCGCTGCTCGTCGCCTGGCTCTGGTCGACCATGCTCGCCCCCGGCGCGCCCCTCGCGATCGCTGTCACCAGCCGCCCTTGGATCGCCGTCTCGGGCTTTGAAGTCAACTTCGCCTTCGCCGTCGATCACCTCACGATGATCATGCTCGCGATCATCACCGGCGTCGGCTTCCTTATTCACCTCTACTCGGTCGGCTATATGGCGCATGAGGAAGGCTACTGGCGTTTTTTCGCCTACCTCAACCTCTTCATGTTTTTCATGCTGGTGCTGGTGCTCTCGGCCAACTTCCTTTTGCTTTTCGTCGGCTGGGAAGGTGTCGGCCTCGCCTCCTACCTTCTGATCGGCTTCTATTTCACGCGTGACTCCGCCGCCAACGCCGGCAAAAAAGCTTTCATCGTCAACCGGGTCGGCGACTTCGGCTTTCTGCTCGGCATGTTTCTGATCATCGCGCACTTCGGCACGCTGGACTTCGCGCAGGTTTTTTCGAAGATTAATGCCCTTCCCCCCGCAGTCACCGGCGGCTTTCTCACCGCGATCTGCCTCCTACTGGTCCTCGGCGCCACTGGCAAGTCCGCGCAGATCCCACTCTACGTCTGGCTGCCTGACGCCATGGAAGGCCCTACCCCGGTCTCCGCCCTCATTCACGCTGCCACCATGGTCACGGCCGGTGTGTACCTGGTCGCCCGCTGCCACGTTCTGTTCGATCGTTCTCCCTACGCGCTCGGAGTTATTGCCCTGATCGGCGCATTGACGGCCTTCTTCGCCGCCACGATCGGCACCGTGCAACATGACATCAAGCGCGTACTCGCCTACTCCACGGTGTCGCAACTCGGCTACATGTTCCTGGGCTGCGGTGTCGCGGCGTACTCGGCCGGTGTCTTCCACCTCATGACCCACGCCTTCTTCAAGGCGCTGCTCTTTCTCTCCGCCGGCTCGGTCATCCACGCCCTGAGTGGCGAGCAGGACATGCGCGTGATGGGCGGTCTACGCAAGCGCATTCCGGTTACTTTCTGGACCATGACCGCCGGCGTGGTCGCCATTGCGGGCATTCCACCGCTCTCCGGTTTCTTCTCCAAGGACGAAATCCTTTACCGTACGTTTTCCTCGCCCAACCCAATCGGCAAACTGCTTTGGTTCCTCGGCCTTGTGACCGCCGGTCTGACCAGCTTCTATATGTTCCGGCTGTGGTTCAAAACCTTCTTCGGCACCGAGCGCTTCGATGAAAACGCCCTCGCGCATGGCCAGAGCACGCATCCTCTTCCCGACGCGACTGCCACGCACGGCACCCACGACGAGGCCCACGCGGCCGAACACGACCAGGCGCAGGCCGAGCACGCGCATGGCGTCCATGAGTCGCCGGCCATCATGACCGGCCCGCTGGTCGTTCTTGCGCTGCTTGCGATCGTCGGCGGGTGGGTCGGGATTCCCGCGGCTCTGGGCGGTTCCAACCACTTCGAGCACTTTCTCGATCCCGTCTTCGCGCTCACCACCCACGCTGAAAACGCAACGAATGCCGACCAGGTATCGCATGTGGTTGAACTGATCCTCGCAGCCGTCTCCACCCTCACCGCTCTGCTCGGCTTCGCTGTTGCCTATCTGCTCTATTACCGCCACCCCGGCACCGCCACACGCTACGCCAACTCCTTCAAGCCCGTCTACCGTCTGCTCGATCACAAATACTGGGTGGACGAGGTGTACGGCGTTGGCATCATGGGTCTGCTGATGACCACCCGCGGGCTCTTGGGCGGCTTGGTGGAGGGCGCCCTGGTCCAGGGTTCGGGCGCCGGCCTTGCCGCCGGCACGCAGGGCCTCGGCTGGCTTGCGCGCCGCATGCAGTCCGGCAATATCCGCTCCTATGCAGGCTGGCTGGCGCTGGGCGCCGCCGTCCTGATCGCCGTCGTCCTCCTCATCCGACCCCTTCATCCATAGACACACCCTGATCTAGACACACCCTGATCTAGACACATCTGGGTACAGACACACTCTGATCTAGACACCTGCATTCTTTCTGGCATCCCCGCAAGGGACCTGTTTTCCGGAGCTCTGCTAAACAAGCCGATGAATCTAAATCCCATCATCCTCAGCCTGATTCTGCTCACGCCTCTAGCGGGAGCGGTCGTTCTTGCCTTCATCCCCGAGCGTCCCGGGGCCAAGACGCACCACATCGCCGCCCTGGTCATCACGCTGTCAACCCTGCTGTTAACACTGCACCTGCCGGCCCACTTTACCTACGGCTTGGCTGGCTTTCAATTTGAGCAGAACCGGGACTGGATCGCCTCGCCGGCCATCCGCTACCACCTCGGCGCCGACGGCCTGTCCATGTGGTTGGTCGTGCTCACCGGCTTTCTCGCGCCGATCGGAGTGCTGGTCAGCTGGAACGCCATTGCCACCCGCACCAAGCTTTTCTTCGTGCTTTTTCTGCTGCAGCAGGTCGCCATGCTCGGCATCTTTGTGTCGCTGGACCTATTTCTCTACTACGGCTTCTGGGAGCTGTCGCTGGTCCCGATGACGCTGCTGATTGCCACCTTCGGGCGCACGGAAAATCGGCGGCGCGCCGCCATCAAGTTCTTCCTATACACCTTTATTCCATCCGCCTTTCTGCTCGTCGGCATGCTTTGGCTTTATGCCCGCACCGGCACCTTCGACCTCCCGGTGCTGCAGGGCCTCGCCGCCGCGCACAGCATCTCGCCGGATGGCCGCGCACTTTGGCTCTGCTCGCTCGCCTTTCTCATCGCCTTCGCGGTCAAGGTTCCCATCTTTCCGCTGCACGGCTGGCTCTCGGAAGGCATTCAGGAAGCCCCTACGGCGGCGGTCATGGTCCTTGCCGGAAAACTCGGCCTCTATTCCATCCTGCGCTTCAGTTTCAGCCTTTTTCCAGACCAGTCCCGCCACATCGCGCCACTACTCATCGCGCTTGGCGCTGTCGGCATCGTTTACGGCTCGCTGATGGCCCTCACCCAGACCGACCTGAAAAAGTTTGCCGCTTTTTCCACTCTCGGCCACGTCAGCTTCATCGTCCTCGGCATCTTCGCCTTCACCATTGCCGGCATCGACGGCGGCATCTACCAATTGCTCAACGAGTCCCTGATCGGCGCCGCACTCTTTACCCTGCTAGGCCTGCTATACGAACGCTATGGCACCTATGACATGCGCGACTACGGCGGTCTCGCCCAGAAACATGCCTGGATGGTGACCATGTTCGTCATCACCACCCTGGCCGCGGTCGGCCTGCCCATGCTCAGCGGCTTCGTCGGCGAGTTCCTCATCCTGTCCGGCACGGGCGTCTCACACGAAGCTCGCCACATGCTCTGGACTGTCGTCGGCACCACCGGCGTGATCTTTTCGGCCGCTTACATGCTGATGATGATTCAGCGGGTCTTCTATGGGCGTCTCGGACTGCGGTCCGAGGAGGTTGCGGGCTGGGACCTGAACCCGCGCGAACACCTCGAGCTCTGGCCCTTCATGGCTCTGTTTCTCATCATGGGTGTCGCCTCACCCTACTTCATGCACTCCATTGACGGCTTCGGCACAGCCACCGCCGACAGAGTTGCCGGCCCTGGACGGTTCGAGACGAACCCGGTCCGGCATAACGAAAGCGAAGCCTACGGCCCCGTCGCGGCCGCCTCAAGGCCGAGCCTGCACCAGGAATCTCGCGAAATTCGTTCTTCTGAGACTGCTTCGCAGGCCCATGGCGTGACTGGCCCGTTCGCTTCACGGCAGCTAGCCCCTTCAACGACTCGTAAGGCTACACCATCAGGAGAACGGCTCTAGTGTCCCCCAACCTCCTCGCCCTCCTGCCCGAAATCCTCATGACAGTCACCGGCGTGCTCATCATGCTGCTTGAGCCCGTCCTGCCGCCCCTGCAATCCCGCAAGGGACTCGGGTGGCTCGCCATCCTGGGCACAGTCGCTGCCGGTGTGGCGACCTGGTACCAAAACCACATCGTGACGGCCTTGAATGGGACGCCCATCACGGCCTTCTACCGCACCGTGCAGGTCGACGAGTTCTCGATCTTCTTCCACCTGCTCATCGTGGCCGTGGTTGTGACAGTTCTGCTCGCCTCGCTCGATTACTTCGAAGGCCCGACTACGCATGCAGGCGAATACTTCGCCCTTGTCGCCTTTGGCGCCACTGGCATGATGTTCATGACCTGCGGCGTGGAGCTGCTGGTCGTCTTCATCGGCCTGGAAATTTCCTCCATCTCCACCTACATCCTTGCCGGGTTCCGCAAGGGCCAGGCGACCGCATCTGAGTCGGCGCTGAAATACTTCCTGCTCGGCTCATTCGCCACCGCCTTTTTCCTCTACGGCATCGCGCTCTGCTTCGGCGCCACCGGATCGACGGCCATCGGGCCCATCGCTGCCGGCCTGGCGCACACGGCCACGCCGCGCCTCGGCTTTCTTGCTGTAGCCATGGTGTTGATCGGTTTGGGATTTAAGGTTTCCGCCGCCCCCTTCCACGTTTGGACTCCGGATGTTTACCAGGGCGCACCGGCACCGGTCGTCGCCCTGATGTCCACCGCGCCCAAGGCCGCCGCTTTTGCCGTGTTGCTGCGCTTCCTCTTCGGCGCCACGCCCTCGCTGCACCACCAGTGGATCATCCTGATCTACATCCTGGCCGTGGCCTCCATGACCATCGGCAACCTTGGCGCCCTGCTGCAGCGTGACGTGAAGCGCCTGCTCGCCTACTCCTCCATCGCGCACGCCGGTTATCTCCTGGTAGCCTTCACGGCTACCGAGCGGGGTGCGGTTGCCGGTGCCCTCTTCTACACCGCCGCCTACGCCGCCATGAACGTCGGCGCCCTCCTCGTTATCACCGAGCTATCCGGCTATGGGGAAGGCACTCGCTCACTCGAGGACTTCACCGGCGTAGCCCAGCGGAACCCCGGCCTTGCTGCCCTGCTCAGCTTTTTCCTGCTCTCCCTTATCGGCATCCCCTTCACCGGCGGCTTTTTCGGTAAGTTTTATGCCTTCTCGGCAGCCATCAACAACGGTCACGTCTGGCTCGCGATCGTCGGCCTGGCCAACTCCGGCGTAGCCTGCTTCTACTACCTCCGTCTACTCGCTGCACTCTACGCCCGTCCACTCAGTGACAGCCTCGGCTACGCATCCACCCGCAAACTCACGATTCCGGCCGGTCTGGCTTTGGCCGCTTCCGCTCTGGCCACTTTGGCGCTGGGCGTCGTCCCCGGTCACCTGTTGAACCTGGTGCAGCGTGCCTCCCCGCCCACCCTGCCCGGCTACGTCGAGCCGACCCTCAACAGCTCCCTGCCGCCCGTCGCCCCGACGACCGTTTCCCCGAACCGTTAGGGCTAACCTCCTGATGAGCTGAAGAGCAACTCGCTCTGCGTCATCAGGAGATTGCTTTAATCGTCATCATCCTCCTTGCGCGCAGTGTGTGCGGGATGCCGCAGCTGTTCCGGCAGCGGTTTCTTTCCCATGCTGTCCCGCCACAAAATGTCGTTCAGCGCAGCCGTCGGCGCCTGGTCGGCGTGCTGAAAGTCCATGCGGGAAGATTCACGTGCCCCTGGACTTTGCGGCGTGTTCATTTGGTAGATCAGGCCGTTTTCCCGATTGCTGACATCGGCGACATAGGGCGGCTGATCTCCCGGGCCGGTAAACAGCGGCGACATCAACGGGGCAAATGCGTCGTTATTGTTCATTGGCGGCAGCCCCAACAGCGTCTCCATGGTACGGATGGTGCTCACCGTCGTGTAGAAGCGGTGATCGACGAAGGGTGCTCCATCTCCGGGGCGTGGAGAGTACTTGCTGATCACAAGACAAAGGCTGCGGTGAGCATCCACATGGTCTGCGCCGTCCTGGGCATCGTCTTCCAGGATGAAAAAGGCCGTATCGTTCCAGAACGGACTGCCCGAGATCGCCTCAACGGCACGGCCCACGGCCAGATCGTTGTCGGCAATGGAGGCCGCCGGACGTGGCATGCCAGGCCGCGTGCCCGCGGTGTGATCATTTGCCAGCCGCAGCTGGATGAAGTTTGGCATGGTGTCGTGGCCGGCCTGCTTGTCGCTCACCCAACCGTGAAACTTGGTGAGGAACTCCTCAACGCGTAGCTGGTCGGGAAAACTGAGCTGGAAATCTGGATACTGCGGGTCGAAATGCCCCTGAAGCTCAGGCTTAGTCGCCGTGTTGGAGGCGATCATCGGAATCGGCCAGGGATACGCGCTGGTACCTGCCCCGTAGTTGGCCGGGATGGCCTCACCCTTCCGGATGGCTGACCGGGGGCAGCCGGTCGCGGTCCCCTCCGGTGTGCCCTCGAGCGGCGAGGCCTGCCGGGCGACGACGGGCGTGTCCGTACAGAACTTTGTCGAAATGTATTCACCAAAGTGGTAAAGCGATTTGCCATGGGCGGCAATATTGGTCCATAAATAGCCGCTTGCCGGCTCATTCACATCCGGTATGCCCTGCAGCACGGGGAAGCCGTTGGAAACGACCCCCTCGTAGTCATAGGAGCGTTCCCGGCCGCGGTAGCTCTGCTGCCAGGTCTTCTCGGTGTAGTCCGATGTGATGGCGGCGTTAGACCACACATGCCCATCGCCCGAGACCTCGGCGGAGTCATAGAAGTTGTCCAGGATGCCGAACTGCTCGGCCAACTTGTGCTCATTTGGCGTGATCGAGCGGCCATACATCGTCAGCGAGGCATCACCGTTCGCCGCTGTCTCGTCGCCGAGGATCTGATCGTAGGTCCGGTTCTCCTTAATGATGTAAATGATGTGCCGGATAGGGTTTGACCCGGACCGAAAAGCGATCTGCTCCTCTGCCGCCTTCATGCGATTCTCAGTCACTACCTCCGCGGTCATGGCTCCCAGCTGCGCGTCCAGCCCGGCCAGCGGAACACGCGCGAACGAACCATGCAACAGCGTGGGGATGTAGGTGCGCCCAGAGTGCGCATTAGTCTTCGGCGTACCCTGCTGGGGAAAGTTATTGGGACCAGTGCCCTCCCCTTTGGCCGTGGCGATGAGAAGGTCCGTGGATGTCGCGGCCAGGGCGGTGGGGTACCAGCCCGTGGGCACAAATCCGACTGGACGGGCAGCGGGGATGCCCTGCCCCTTGCCTTTGGGTCCCTTACTTATGTGTTTCGACGTCCTCGTGTCAAAGATTGCAACCGCATCCGCGCTCGCGTTGGCCACAAACAAACGTCCCCCATCCGGCGAAACCGCCAGGGCATCTGGCACGGCACCGAAAAGTGTCTGCCCGGGCAGTTTCGTGTCGAAGTAGCCCTTGATATGCATGGCGCCCGGACCCGGAGGAACTGCGACGGCAGCGACCATGTCGCGGTTTGCCAGGGCGACATAGAGCGTGCGTTCATCCGGACCGAGGGCAAGCGCGGCCGGGTGCGAACTGGCCGCCGTCGCCACCGATGGCGGAAGCAATGCCACGCGGCCCAGGACGCGGCCGTTTACCAAATCCAGCGCCACCACGGCAGACCCGTTCCACAGTGCGGCAAAGCCGCGCCGTCCGTCATGGGTGGCAGTCACTGTGATCGGGTAGGCCGCCGGCACCGCCGAAATGCTCGACAGGTCAAAGCGGTACAGGACCTCCCCCGTGCCCGTGTCCATCAAAAGTGCATCATCGGAAAGATTGTCGGCGATCAGCAGACGGTCCGGTGCGCCTGCGGCCCCGGGTACGGTCCAAAGCCCCGCCGGGTAGGGGATCGCCTTGCCTGCCGCGAGCTTGCCGTGAAATTCGCTCTGCTCCTTGCCGGCGGCGAGCGTCTGCAGCGGCACCGGAAGCAGGCGCTCCGGCGTCAGTCTGCCGTCCGCTACGGTATACACGGCGATTGCGTTGCCGGTATCCCCAGGCTTGTCCGGCTTGCCGCCTTCGGGTGCCGTCAGCGAGGCCAGCGAGGCATACAGCCGCTTGCCGTCACGGCTCCAGGCCAGGCCTTGATACAAGGTCTGGTGCGCTACCCGCGCCTCCGTACGGCTGTCAGGAAAGTCGATCTGCTGACCCGTCTGCAGATCGACCACCAGCACCGACTGATCGTAGTTCGATTCCGCTGTGCCATACCCCGCGTTCAGGGTGGCCGCATAGCGGCCGTCCGGTGAAATCACCAGGGACATGGGCAGGCTGTTGGTCCTCGCAGGTGCTCCGGGCAGGGACCGCGCGACCTCTTTGCTGCTGGGCAGATTCGCTGTCCCATCTCCTTGCGCCGTCTGCGCGCACATGACCGGGGCCACAATCGCGGTGGCGGCCGCGGCCAGGAGGGGTACTACACGGGAGCCTCTTCGTTTCCACATCTCTTCACCTTATCGGCAGACTGCCTGAAAACTTTAGACCCCGCCGACAGAAATTTCCGGATTCACGCTATGTTCAAGAAGGCGGCCATGAGCCTACCAGGAACCTTTCTTGCCGCCGTACCACCACACCAGACCCAGCGTCACGGTGGATTGGTGATTGGAGGGCGAGCTCAGATTATGCGTGGTGAAGTACGGGATGTTGCTCCAGTCGCGACGAAACTCGACAAAGGTATCGAGCCCCTCCGCCACGTTGTACTTATAGGTGCCGGTTCCCTCTTTCAGGGCCTGGGTGGCATTGCTGAAAAGGCCGCCCCGGTCAGATAAATATTCCCCGCGTGCGGCAAGCGAGGAGCGGGAGTTCAGCCCATACTGCGCATAGCCGACGCCGCCCGAAACATGCGACGGAGCCGACGATTCGCCCGGCCCGGCCGCCGCCCATTCCCGCTCGATCACATAATCGCCCTCCCCGGTCAGCGCCAGCTTCGGCGTGACCTGCCAGGTCAGGTAATTGTCGAAGATGTGAAGCTTGCCGTCGGGCGCGGGGGAAATCGGCGTGACGCATAGCCCGGGCTGCACCGGTACCGTGCAGTTGGTGGACGGCGCGTTATCCGGGTGCTCCTGCCCCAGGTAGTAGTTACTCGTCCACTTGATGTTTTTGCTCGGCGTCAGCACAAAACCGAAGAGCTCATCCTTGAAGCCGTTTGTCGGCTCGGATTGGTTGGCACCGTTCACAATCCAGTAGTTCACCGCGAACTTGTCGTTGAACTGGTAGGACGAGCGTACGCCCGCATGGTAAAAGGGCAGGTAATAAAAGTAAAAGGATCGCGTGTAGTTGATTTGATCCTTGGTGTAGTTGCCTTCCACACCGATCGAACTCGCCCACTTGCCGAAGTCGACACTCACGCCCTTGCCCACCGGAACGACGTAGGTCCCGTAGGCCTGAAAAATGTTGCGATAGATCTCCGGCCGGGGTTCATTGGCAGAGTTGCCCTGCAGGGTCTCGGTCGCTTGACCAAACTGCAGATCCAGCCGCACACCGTAACGCCGGCCCTTCTCGACATCAGGGTCCAGATCGAAGATGACGGCTGCCTGATTGATGCTGAAGGTGTTGCTGAGCACGTCATAGGCGCGCAGATCGTTTACGCGGCCGGGCGGCTGGTTAAAGTTGTACTCGTAGTAGCCGTCAAAGGTATAGTTCAGGGTAGCGCCACCCGGCAGCGTCGCCGGGACTGCCGCGTAGGTAGAAGGTGACTCACGGGGTGCTGCGCCAGACTCGGCGGGTGCACTCGCGGCTGGAAGAACTGTCGTGGAGGCGGCAAGCGGCGGCACCGGAGCCGGCGACGCAGAGGTGACCGTGTTTGCCGTGCTCGAAGTAGGTTGCTCCCCCGCACCGGATGCCGTGGAGGCCGGTGGTGGAAGCGGTGGCGCCCCTGCCGCTGCGCTGCCCGCCTCGCCCCGTTCCAGCGCATCCAGCCGACGCGACAACCGCGCCAGTTCAGCGCGCACCTCCTGGATTTCCTGTTCCCGCGGATCTTGCGTCGAAGTAGCCTTCTCTTGCGGACCCTCCTGCGAATTCGCAGCGGAGGTTTGAGCGTGGGCTACAGAGAAAAACAGGCAAGCGGCGAGCAAAACGAGTGGTTTTCGCAAGAAACCTCCAGGCTCTGGCCCCCTCCCCAGAGGTAGCAGCAGAGCCGACCATAGCGGTAAAAGCTGTGTGCCTTGAGTAAAGCATCTTCACGGGATTACCGGAGTTTGAGCACCGCGGATTCGCCGCGCACCGCCGGCGGCTTTTGTCAGCAGGACCACCCCGCGCTGTGTCTGCGGGTACCATAAGGCCATGCCAAGCGACCGCATCCAGCAGATCCAAACAGCCCTGCGCGAGGCCAAAATTGATAGCTGGCTGTTCTACGATCATCACCATCGCGATCCCATCGCCTATCGCGTTCTGGGTCTGGACGAAGCCAGCTTCGTCTCCCGGCGGTGGTTCTACCTTGTACCGGCCTACGGCGAACCCCGAAAGCTGGTGCATCGCATCGAAGCCGGCAAGCTCGACACGTTGCCTGGACCAAAGCGTGAATATTCCTCGTGGCAGGAGCTGGAGGCCGGTCTGGCGGCGATGCTCGGCGGGGCGAACACGGTCGCCATGCAGTATTCCCCGCGCAACGCGATCATGTATGTCGCGATGGTCGATGCCGGAACCGTGGAACTCGTGCGTGCCATCGGCAAAACCGTGGTCAGCTCGGCCGATCTTGTCAGCCAGTTCGAGGCCGGGCTGAATGAAGCGCAGATCGAAACCCACTTCGAGGCGCAGCGGCGACTCGATGGTGTGCTCGAGGAGGCGTGGCGGCACATCGGCACGGCCAGCCGCGACGGCGGTGCAACCGACGAGTTCAGCACCGTCCAGCTCCTGCGCAAGGGCATGGAGGCCGAAGGCCTCTGGACCGATCACGGCCCCAACGTCAGCGCCGGGCCCAACTCGGCAGACTCGCATTACGATCCGACACCCGGCAGCTCCCGCCCCATTCGCTCCGGCGACTTCGTCCTGATCGACTGCTGGGCCAAGCTCGATAACCGGTCCGATGCGGTCTGGTATGACATCACCTGGACCGGCGTAATCGGGCGCGAACCGACCGAGCGTGAGAGGGTCGTTTTTACCACCGTCCGCGACGCTCGCGATGCGGCCATCCGCCGGGTCGAAGAGGCCTATGCGGCCGGGAAGCCCATCGCCGGCTGGCAGGCTGACGATGCCGCGCGGGAAGTGATCCGCGCCGCCGGCTTCGGCCCTGCGTTTACGCACAGAACCGGCCACAATATTGCCACGGTGCTGCACGGCAACGGCGCGCATCTGGACAACCTCGAAACCCACGATGAGCGGTTGCTGCTGCCCAACACGTGCTTTTCCGTCGAGCCGGGCCTCTACTTCCCAGGCGAGTTCGGCGTCCGCAGTGAGATCAACATGATCACCCGTCCGGGGAAGGCCGCCGTAACCGGGCCGCGCCAAACGGAGCTGCTTCGCGTGGGTTGAGAGTTCCGTGCGTTGAGAGCTCCCCTGGGTTGAGAGTTCCATGCCGGACGGCTTTCTTGCTGCCGCATCTCACCGGAGGTGCATGTGCGCGCTAGAATAGCGCTGATGCCCGCTGCCTCCTCCGCTGAAACGAAACGCCAGATCGCGCAGCCAATCCCCGGCGAACGCTCCACGCTGCCGGCCTTTGCTCTTCTTCTCGGATGGCTGATCCCTGGCGCCGGCCACCTGCTTCTGGGCAAATGGATCCGCGCGCTGCTCCTCTTTACCGCAATTTTGACCATGTACCTGGTCGGGCTCGCGCTCGTGGGCAAGATTTATACCCCCAATACCGGCGAAGTGCTCGACATGCTGGGCTTCGTGGGCCAACTCGGCATGGGCATGCTGTATCTGCTCGCCCGCTGGTTCAGCTGGGGCGGCACCTCAGCGGCCACGACGCTCAACGATTACGGCACAAAGTACCTCATTGCCTGTGGCCTGCTGAACCTCATCGCGGCCGTGGACGCTCATTCCCTGGCCAACGGCAGAAAGGCCTCCTAGACGTGCTCTCACAATTCAGCGCCGCTATTGTTTTTGCCCTGTGCACCTCCATTGTCTTCGGCATCACCCAGCGCGCCCAGCCCAAGCTCATGCTCCGCTTCGGCCTCTTCTGCTTTGCCCTTTTTACCGGTGGTGTGATCGCGGCAAGCTGGCTCTTTTACTTCATCAAGCGTTAGGAACCGTTCCCTTCAGGTATGGCGACCATCTAAGCGGCCCATTCCTTCGCTGCGCTGCGGAATGACAGTGTCAGCGCCTGAAGCTTTCCGCCATCTACTGCTGCGGCTGGACCGGAGGTGTGCTTGGGGACGTACTCCCTGTACCCGCAGCCGGCGTCGATCCAAAGCTCGATCCGAATCCAGCTCCGCTGCCACCGCCAAACCCAGCTCCGCTGCCACCGCCAAATCCAGCTCCGCTGCCGCTCCCGGTTCCCGCCCCGAAGCTGGAGCCAAACCCCAATCCCGTACCGCTGCCGGTGCCGCTGTTCGGCTGCCCGTTGACGTTCGACCCGAAGCTGGAAGCCGACTGCGAGCTCAGCGACCCCGTACCGGCACCGGCGTTCTGCTGGCCTTTTTGATAGAGCAGCTCGATCCGCGGGTCGTACCAGAACTCCCAGGCCTCATAGGTCGCCTGCTGGTTGGGGTCGGAGATTGATGTTCCGGTCGCCGACGAACCGACCCCGATTATTGGCCCAACTCCGCCCGATACACTTCCGGAAAGACTGCCGAACGTACCGCCAGACGTGCCGCCGGAAAAGCCGTTCGTGACACCACCGCTTCCGGCAGCCCCCGCTGCTCCGCTCGCGGCCGTACCGGCGCCGTTGGAAGCAGATGCATCCGTCCCTACCGTGGCCCCGCCAAACCCACTGGCCAGCGCCGAGGTGGCCCCAATCGTCGCGGTGGACGAGGCCGGTCCCGCCGCTGCGCTCCCAAAGCCCGAACTCAGCGGCGTCGCTGAACCTAAACCGCCGCCCGCCGCGCCCGGAGCTCCCAATCCCCCAAGCGGCTGCCCGAAGAACCCCTTCACCGTCGTTTTCTGCTCGCCCTGATGGATGAGTCGCCAGTCCGCCTTGCCCGTCAGCGGGTCAAGGTATTCCTTGCGCAAAAAGCGAATGTTGTTGCTCTGCTTCAACGCATCGAGCGACGGCGGATAGGTATGCGTTTTGCGGTAGTACAGCCGGATCGCGCGAACGTACTGCTCCGCCCGATGCTCGCTTTCCAGCTCCTTATCCCGCCGGATGCTCTTCGCAATGGCGGGCGCTGCCACAGACAGCGCAATCAGCACCAGCGCTACCAGCACCACCACCGCCACCAGCATGTAGCCGGCTTCGCCGTTATCCTGCAGGCGCGCGGCCGCCTCAGGCCGTTGCGCCCCCCTGCCGTCGTTTTGTATGCGAAGCTCCAAGCCGGGCACCCTACTGCTGCTGCATGGGCAGCGTCTGCGTCACATTGGTTACCAGGTCTGTTATCTGGACGCCGTAGGGCATGATCTGATCGACCTTGAATCGCCTGGCCACAATATCCCCCGCTGACGCCAGGTAGACGTCATCACCTGAGAGCAGAAACGCCTGCTTGACGCCCTGTGTTCGCTGCGCCGTTCCGAAGAATTTCAACGGAATCGACGCCTGGGGTGTTTGCCCTACTGCCGTGGGCGCCATCACGGAACCCCTACGTCCCGGACGAGCGGAAGGCATGTTGCCCGGCAAAGTCACAGCCGCTACCGGTGTGTAGGTCGCCGAAAAGATGTTGCGCCCGGACCCGGTATAGATCAGACTCTCCGTCCGCAGCATGGCCTCCGCATGCAGCGTCGGGTCCAGACCGGAGGAGCTGCTCGCCAGCTGCTGCGCTGCCACCCCGGCCACTGCGCCGCCGCCCCGCGGGCTCGTTCCTCCCGTAGTCGCTGTTGACGAACCAGGTCGCCGAAGCACCGGCGCCGGCGTGGAGGTGGTGGGCGCCACGGTGGGCGGTGGGGTGCTCGGCCCAAACAAGGCAAAGAGGTTATAGAGCACACCGCTCACCGCCACCGCGCCCAGCACCCCCAGGCTAATCGTCTTTTTGCGATTCTCCGCGCCGGTCTTCATCGCGCCGCTCCCGCCTGCGTTTCAGCCGTAGCCGCGGCCGCGGCGTCGCTCGCCGGAGGTTGCACCTCGCCAGGCTGCTCGCCCGGCCCGGCTGAGCGCAGATAGGTCACCAGCCGCAGTCGTAAATTCACCTGCCCGGTCTGCTGGCCGGTGAGCGCAAGACCGGTTATGGCAAAAAACATCCGGTCTCGTTCCAGGCTGTTGATCATGCTGATCACCGGCCGGTAATCTCCAGAAACGCTCGCGTCCATGCGTACCTCGGTCAGCCCGTAGTCTCCTGAAAGAACGGGCAGATAGGTGTACTGCACCCGCCCCAAACGCACGTTGGCACGCTTGGTCAACACACCCAGCTCCGAAAGCACCTGCGAGTATGCATACGGCAGCCGGTTGGCATAGAACGCATCGGCCTGCACCGTTGAAATCGTCAGCTTCGCGTCAATCCCGGCCAACGGCCGGCCCGCAACCTGTGCCGACTGCAGCAGAGCCCTTTGTTGGGCCATCGCCTCCGGTCCACTCGCCGAAAGCGCCTGCCACGCAAACAGCAGGTGCAGCAGCAGGTAAAGGTCCAGCACACCCAGGGCGGCAACTGCCGCAAAGTGGAAGTTTACCGCCGTCAACAGCTGGCGCGCCCGTGCCGTCAGCCGCGGCACCCGCCGCCGCAACGACGAACTATTCGGTGGGGGAATCAGCGCCACGGAACTCATAGCGGCCCTCCTTCACTGGAGGGAGGCGGTGGGGTACGTCCATCCTGCGGACGCGGCGGCCGTCCATACGCCGGCAGCACCACACCATCGCGGGGATACCCACGACGGGTGTTGCCATTTTCCACAGCAGATGCAGCTGCCGGCCGAGCTGAGACCTGTCCCGGCCCTGCCGCACTGGGGGCAGGGATTGCGGCGGAGGCAACCTGGCCGGGCGCCGGAACCTCCCCCACTGCCGCAACTCCGGCGGCAATACCACGAACCTTGCTCCCTGCCGGGAGCGCGGGCCCATGCCCTGCGCGGTAGGGTTGGTTTGCCGGCAAGGGGTTATATACAGCTAAAATTTCGAACTCCACACCCGGCGGTGGCGCGGGGACACCCCCGAGACTGGGTGCGGGGAGGTTCACTCGCTGCCCATTCGCGCCGTTCGTCTCTTTGGCCTGAGCGGCTTCGCTGCCCAGGCGCGGCTGCAGGAATCGATGCGACTTCTCCAGGTTGCGCACCAACTGAACGGCCAGATCGCGTTCTCCGGCGACCCGCAGCCGGATGGTCACCGCGCCGCCCGCCGTGACCGCAGGTTCAATCGAAGTCACCTGCACCCCCGCCGGTAACACATCCTCCAGATCCATCATCACGGCTGTCCAGGAAAAGCTCTTGCGCAGAAAAAGCGTGTTCAGAAAATGCGCCCGGTCCAGCACCGCGGCGTTGGCAGGCTGCCGTAACCGCTGCTCGGTGCCCAGCCTCGCATTTTGCGTGGCGATGGTCAGATTGCGCAGCCGGTCCATCTCGACCTGCTGCGTTTCGGCCTTGGCGCTGATCAACTGCGCCCCTACCGCCAGCACAAGGCCGAGCACAGCCAGTGCCGCCATCACTAGCCGCAGCCGCAGAAAGAACGGCCTGAGTTCCACAAAAGGCCGGCTCGCAAGATTTACCGAGATCCGCATCGTCAGCTCCGCAGCGCCCCGGCCACGCCGGCCAGCAAGCTGCGCGGCACGGCAGAGGTTGTCGCCTCTGTCGCCAGGGCAGCGCTCTCCACCAGCTCTCGGCTGCGCAAGCCCATCTCCTGCAGCAGGCCTCCCTCTAGCAATGTCCGGTTTAGCCCCTCCGCTCCCAAAGATCCAGCGCTTAAGAGCATCTCGGGCGGAGCGCTCAGCAAATCTTCAAAATAGGCGACCGCCACGGAAATGGCTCGAGCGATTTCCTCCGATTGCGCATCCGGTACCAGCGTATGCACCGGGACTTCTTCCCGGTCGTCGCGGCCCATGGCCAGAAGATGCTCCAGCGAGCGCGGATCTTCTCCCGCGGGTTCATCTCCAAACCCGTTCACCGGGGCCGCCCCTGACTCGAAGCTGTTATGGATTTCTGCCTGCAGGTCATCGATCACGCCCGGTGCCGCATAAGGTGAGTGTTCGGTGGGCGCGGCCTGATTCGCCCCGTTCAAACCGTGCAAATACGCTGATGGCGTAGAACCCATCCCGGAGGCGCCCCGTAACGGGATCGACCCCACGGACGTGCCGCCGGGGTACGCGCCCCGCGCCGGCATCGCGCTTACACCGTAGCTTGCCTCTACCGCCGCCTCCGCGGAGATCGCATCCGCATACGGATTGCGTCCAAATTCTGGTAATGGCTCCTGCGCCGCCCATTCCTCTGCCGTCTCTTCGACATCCACCAGAGGCAACAGCTCGCCACTGGCAAAGATGGATGGGGTTTCGGTCGTTGTCGGGGATCTCGGGGCCTCGAAGAGTTCAGCCGGTAACGCCGCCGGGGTCGGCAGGGGAGGCTCGGTCAACTCCACCGTCCGGTGCAGCAGAAGAACGCCGCCCCGCACAATGGCCGTGGTGACCGCGCTGGGGTATACGTTGACCGTTAGCGAGCCGGCCTCGCTATCCGGCAATCCGGCGACCGCGGCCAGCGTGCTTGGCAAAACCGCCCCGGGCTCGAAGCCGGCCTCCCGCACTACGGTCTCATAATCGGTTAGCACATCGCGCGGAACGGCGACAGCCAGCACCCGCACGGTGCCCCGGATGGAACTCATCACCTGGTAGCTCACCATCGCCACATCTGTGTCGAAAGGCACCAGCTTCTTGAGCCGAAAACGCACAATGGGCAAAGCTTCGGTGATTTTTCCTGGCAAGGAATCGAAATCCAGCAGAAGCACCCGCACGGCGCCATCGGGAATAACGAGGGTCAGGTTCGAGTTCCTCGCGTTGGAACGCGCACCCACGCCCTCCAGTACCCTGCGCACAGCAGCGATCACGGCCACGCGGTCAGCCACATTGCCCGGCTTCAAGCTCGGCACAATCGCACCTTCTGCCAGCTCCACCCGCGCCACCGCTGTCAAGGGCCCACCCGGCTCAGCCGAACGCGCCCCCACCACGCTGCCCGCAGCAATCTCGCAGGCCAGGCGCGGCCGGTTTCCTTGAGTTTTGGGCGACAGGATCATGCGGCTTCTTTCAAGAGTATCGTGCGGGGCTGGCTGGGCGGAACGGGTGCTGGACTGGTGCTGAACTTTGGACGCGCGGAAGTCTGCCTCGTCACCCCGTGAGAGCGTTCAGATCTGCCCCAATTGGGGCATAAAAGGCACTCTCACCGAGCGATTGCTTACCGCCCCGCCTCGATAAAGGTCACCTTATTGATCTCTCGCAATGTGGTGATGCCGTCGCGCACCCGTTCCAGCGCCGAATCCCGCAGAAAGTGCATGCCCTTTTCGCGGGCTTTCTTGCGAATCTCCGAGCCGGGCCGTTTCTCTAGAAGCATTTCCCGCACCTCGTCATCCAGTTCCAACAGCTCATGAATGGCCGAACGCCCGCGAAACCCCGTTCCACCGCACTCGATGCAGCCGACCCCCTCCCGAAAGCGGAAGCCCTGCCAATCCGCCGGCTCCAATCCGTTCTCGACTAGCTGCGCATCCGTGTAGGTCACCTCCTGCGCGCAGAAATCGCAGATCTGCCGCACCAGCCGCTGTGCCAGGATGCAGTTCAGCGCCGAGACAAAGTTGTAAGGCTCAACACCCATGTTCAGGAAACGCCCCAACACATCCACCACATTATTAGCGTGTACGGTCGTGAAGACCAGATGTCCGGTCAGCGCGGAGTTGATGGCAATCTGCGCCGTCTCCGCGTCGCGGATCTCACCCACCAGGATCTTGTCCGGATCGTGCCTCAGGATTGACCGTAGACCGCGCGCAAACGTCAAACCCTTCTTTTCGTTCACCGGAATCTGAGTGATGCCACGAATCTGGTACTCCACCGGATCCTCGATGGTGATGATCTTGTCTTCCTCGCTCTTGATTTCATTCAAGGCCGCGTACAGTGTCGTCGTCTTCCCCGATCCGGTCGGTCCGGTCACCAGCACCATCCCATACGGCTCCTTGATGTATTTACGGAAGCGCCGCAGGTCCTCCGCCGCGAAGCCCACCACGTCGAGCGAAAGTTTTTTGAACTTCTCCGACATCGATTCTTTGTCGAGTACGCGCAGCACAGCGTTTTCGCCATGCACCGTCGGCATAATGCTCACGCGGAAGTCGATCAGCCGCCCCTTGTACCGCACCCGGAAACGGCCGTCCTGCGGCACGCGCCGCTCGGATATATCCAGTTCGCTCATGACTTTGATACGGCTCAGAATGGTTTGGTGGTGCTCCCGTGCGATCGGCGCCATGGCCTGCTGCAGTACGCCGTCGATGCGGTACTTCACCAGCAGCGAATCATCATAGGTTTCCAGGTGAATATCCGAGGCGCGTCGTTCCAGCGCCGTATACACCGTCGTGTCCACAAGCCGGATGATGGGCGAAATGTCGTCATCGCCGGCCAGCTTCTCGATCGAGATGTTTTCATCGGTGCTCTCGTCACCCAGAACATCGAAGGCGAGTCCTTCGGTAGCCTCATCCAACACCCGTTGCGACTGTTCGGACTTCTTCAACAGATCTGTGATCTGCGATAACGTGGCGACCCGCGTAATCAGCCGTGTCCCCAGCAGGCCGGAGATCTCATCCAGCATCATCAGCTTCGAGGGATCCGCCACCGCGATCGCAAGCCGATTGCCGGCCTGCTCCAACGGCACGAAGTTGTAGCGGAACATCATCTCGACCGGCACGGTCTTGAACAGCTCGTGCTGGATCTTGAAGTTCTTCAAATCCACGAACTCGGCATGGTAGCGCCGCGCCAACAGCTGCGCGCGCTCGGCCTCGGTCAATTGGTCACTGGAGTAGAGGTTGGCAACGGGCGGTGCGGTGGCGGCCATGCTGTGTTGGACTCCTGTGATTTGCAGCGGTTTACCAGATACAGGAAACTTCGCCTGACCCCTGAATTGCCTTGTCCGCGGTCACAAGCTCCATGGCGTGGATCAGGGCCGTTGCCCCAATCACACGGTCGGACGGATCTCTTGGATATCGGGCAGAGAATTGCACGGATCGTTCGGCCACAAGCGCGTTGACGGGCAGGACAACAAAGGTTCGTTCGACTACGGCGAGAAAATCGCGCAAAGAGGTCCGCACCCCCACCTGGCCTCGAGAGACAAGCATGGCGATCTCCCATAATGTCTTATCCGAGATGGCCAGACCGTCGCTCTTGCGGGCCCGCTCGATAGCCGAGTGCGCCCGGTCCGACAACATGTCCGGAACTTGAGCCAGCCAAAGTACGATGTGCGTGTCCAGCAGAATCATTGCAGTTGCGCCGCAGAGCGCTCCAGGAACTCGTCCATTTCCTCATCGGTAAAAACGGGAGAAAGGACATCTCCCACAATATCCAGCTTGCCCCGGTAGAAGCCGAAGATCGGATCCTGCTCCAGCAGCGGCATGGGCATAATCTTCGCCATGGGGTGACCGTTCTTCGTCACCACCACCGCTTCCCGTTTTTCGGCCACATCTTCCAGAAGAGCCAGGAACTGTGCCTTCGCTTTTGCCGCGCCCATGGTCCTCATATTCCACCTCAATGTGACCACTTTACCATAGTCACAAAGTGTCATTGCCCCACTCCATTAAGGCTGAAAATGGGTAAGTAGAGTGCAATCAGGATGACGACCACGACCAAACCCATCACAATCAGGATGATCGGCTCGATCAGGCTCATGATCGCGGCCAGCGAGGCCTGCACATCTTCCTCAAAGAACTCAGCGACGGAGTTGAGCATCTGCGGCAAAGCACCGGTTGATTCACCCACCTCCACCATTTCCACTGAGAGCTCCGGAAACACCCTGGTGGACTCAAGCGACTTAGCTAACCCATTGCCCTCGCGCACACTTTCCACCGAGGCGCCGACCGCACGGGCAATCTGTCGCGAATCAATGGACCGGGCCGCCGTTTCCAGGCTCGGCACCAGCGGTAAACCACCGGTCAGCAGTGTGGACAGGGTGCGGGAAAACAGGCCGACCTGATACTTGAGCCAGACCGGCCCCAACAGCGGCGTGGCAATGCGCACGCGATCCACCAGAGTCGCGCCCGTCTCGGTCTTGGTCCAGCGCACGATGGCATAAAGCGCGGCAGCGACCAGGATGGAGAACCACCAGCCATCATGCTGTGCGTGCTGCCCAAGCGAGAGCAGAGCCAGCGTTAACCCCGGCAGCTGCGTTCCGAGCTGGTTGTAAAGTTCCGCAAAGCGTGGCACAACAAAGGTGATGAGGAAAAAGAACAGTGCCAGGATCATGATCACCAAAAAAACCGGGTAGATCAAGGAACTGCGCAGCTTCTTGCGAAAGGTGAGCGACACGCGCTGGAACTCAAGAAATCGCTGTAGAACCTCTTCCAGGTTTCCGGAGCGTTCACCCGCCAGCAGGGTCGTCGTATACACCAACGGCACCCCACCCTGCGCTTCAAATGCCGCTGAAAGCGACTCGCCGGTGCGTACGCGGCTGGCCACATCTTCCAGCTGCGCCCGAAAAGATAAATCCTTCTGGCGTTTGGCCAGCAGATCGATGGAGCCCAGAATCGGCAGACCGGCGCGAATCAAAGTCAGGAATTGCTGATTAAAGACCAAGAACAAATCAAGTTTGATCTTTTTCTTGCCGGCGTTTCCAAAGCTTGAACGGGGCTTTACCGAATAGACCAGGTAACCGGCCTGTGTAAACCGTGCCCGCAGCTCCTCCGCCGTCGCAGCGGCATGCGTCTGCTCCAGAATGCGGCCACGCTCGTCTGCCAATCGGATCAGGAATTCGGTCATTGCGGTTTGTCCGTCTCAAAGCTTAGACGAGAACCACACGATTCCGCCTCACCCGTTCGCGCCACGGCGGCGAAAAGTAGAGAAATGTCCGGGGCAAGTAGAAGGCCCCGCGCAAGCAGGGCCTCATTGTGAAATGGAAACCCTGTCTACACGCTGAAGCTGGAACCACAACCGCAGGTCGACTTTACCTGTGGGTTCTCAAACTTAAAGCCCGCGGCTTCCAAGGTCTCCACATAGTCCACGGTGCAACCATTCAGGTACATGGCACTTGTGGCATCGACAAACACTTTAAGCTCGTCGAAACGGACGACCTTGTCCATCATACCGGCCGCATTCTCAAAGCTCATGGAGTATTGAAATCCGGAGCAGCCGCCACCGACCACACCAATGCGTAGACCGGCAGGGAGTGGATCCTGCGTCGCCATAATTTCCTTTACCTTAGCAATCGCCGAGTCGGTAAGGTTTACCGGATTAGACTTCACCGGAGCGGGACCAGTCACAACCTCGGGGGCAGTTACGGCGGCAGTGGCCATCGTTGAATCTCCTTGCTTCGCGCTCCTAAGAGGGAAGCTGCAATGTAGTCTATTCGCCTGATCCCGACACAGCAAGCTTCAGATAGGAAACGTCACACAGTCGTTACACAGGGTTCCCGTGCCAAACACAGATCTGATGCCGAGGGGGAGAGAACGTTGCACGGATCTGTGCCCCGAGCTGGCGACCAAATCTGGCCACCAAGCTGGGCGAGCTCGTCCGTCCACTTCGCCTCCGTACAATGGAGGCATGCGGTTCCTTCAATACCTGGCAGCCGCTTTCATCAACACCTTTGGCATCACCCAGCCGACGGAGGCCACGCGACGGCGCGCTGCCTGGTTCATCTTTTTTATGATCCTGCTCACTCTTGCCGTCGTCTCGGCAATCGGGTTCTCGTTCTATGCCGCCATGCAGCGATGACGCAGGCTCGGCTTACGCTGCCCGGTAGCGGCCCAGCTCTTTTACGAACCCGCAGCGCTGGCCAAGCAATCTCAGGATGGACTCTGCCACCGCTTCGCCCTCGTACCGCAGATCGACGAAGAAGACGTACTCCCAGGGTCTTCCCGGCACGGGCCGGGACTCGATCCTGGTCAGATTCGCTCCCGCGGCGGCTAGTTCCTCCAGCGCTCCGACCAGCGACCCGGGGCGGTGCTCAACCGCAAAGGCCAGGCTGAGTTTGTTTGCCTCTAGCATTGTCGGCTTGAGGCCTATCGGCTCGGGTGGGAGTTGGGCCGATCGCAACAGGTGAAAGCGCGTAAAGTTTTCGTGGTGATCCTCGATATTTGCGATCAGCACCTCGCCGCCGTAGATTTCAGCGGCCAGCTTCGGCGCGATCCCGGCTACATGTTCTAGCCCCTGTTCCAACACATGCCGCACACTGCCGGCGGTGTCGTAAAAGGGCAGCGCCCGGGCATGCTGAAACATTGCCAGAAAGGCCCTGCACTGCGAAAGCGCGACCGGATGCGACAGCAGTTCGGTGAGGTCCTCGGGCCGGACTCCTGGCATGGCAATTACGTTGTGCTCGATGCGGAGCAGCCCCTCGGCCTCGATCCGCAAGGGATGCTTCAACAGCAGATCATAGTGCTCGGCTACCGAGCCGTGCAGGCTATTCTCGATCGGCAGTACCGCCGCTCGCGCGCGCCCTGAGGTCACCGCTTCCACTACCTCAGTGGACAGGCGGCAAGGCAGGACTTCCACCGCCTGCCCCAACATCTCGCGGGTTGCGATATGACTGTTGGAGCCGCGCTCGCCCTGGATTGCGACCGGTTTTACAAACGTTGACGTAATCGCGCCAGCATTCAGGGTCTTTGATTTCAAGTCTGTCAAAATCAGCTCCTACTTCGCCCCCAAACCCGAGCAACCTTTTCACAAATAAACAGGAACAAAGGACAACCTGGTTCAAAGCTCGGCACTCTACCTTAGCAAAGCCGCCGCGCGAAGCCTGCTCTCGCTCTTGTTCGGCGCGCGTAAGACACTTCAGGAGAAGAATGTATGTTGTGGACCATCACCGTTGTTCTTGTCGTTCTTTGGGCTATTGGCTTTATTGGCTTTCATGTGGTCGCTTGGTGGATTCACCTGCTCCTGATCGTCGCGCTGGCCTTCCTGATCTTCAGCCTGCTGGGCGGCCGACGCGTTTGAAGCGATCGGCAATCATCGTCCACTAAGCGTTGAGTACACGCATTGAGTACACACTGAGGCGAGGGCTCACACCTGTGAGCCCTTTGCCTCAGCGCCGCCAGAAGAGATCGGCTGCCACCGACAGAAAGAAAACGACCGAGATCACGCCATTCAAGGTAAAAAAAACCGCGTTCATCCGGCGTAGATCCCCCGGGCTGATGATGGCATGTTCATAGGCCAGCAGCAGAACGACAACGCCCAGGCCCACGGTGGCGAGCACTCCCAAACCAAAGATATGGGCGAATACAAACAACAGGATGGCTGTTGCAAGATGCATGGTGCGCGCGATCCAGAAAGCCCCTTCAAGGCCGAACGCCTGCGGCACACTGTTTAAGCCGGCCGAGCGATCGTGCTCGAAGTCCTGGCAGGCATAAAGCACGTCAAAGCCGCCCACCCACAAAAGAACGATGACGGTCAGCAGCAGGATGCGCGGGTCGAGGCTGCCCCGTACACCGATCCAGGCTGCCGCAGGCGCGATGCCCAGAGCCAGCCCCAGTACCAGGTGCGACCAGCGTGTGATGCGCTTCATGTAGCTGTACAACAGCACCACACCCAACGCCACGGGCGACAGCAGAAGGGTGAGCCGGTTGAGCATCGCTGCTCCAAAAATGAAGACTGCCGCAGCCATAAAAACAAAGGCTGTCACAAATCCTGAACTCAGTTGTCCGGCCGGCAAGGCGCGCATGGCCGTGCGCGGATTGGCCGCGTCCAGCTTCGCATCGGCAAGCCGGTTAAAGGCCATCGCCGCGGAGCGGGCGCTCACCATGCACACCACAATCCATAGCAGCACCCGCAAGGAGGGCCAACCATCCGCGGCCAGAAGGGCGGCGGTCAGAGCAAAGGGAAGAGCAAAGATCGAATGCTCCCACTTAATCATCTCCAGCGTGATTTGCGTACTGCGCAGCACTCGTTCCATGGTTCGCACCCTCTGCGTTGTGCGCTGAAGAACAGCTTTTTCGGTCGTAAACTCTGTTCGCCTACGTACACAGCTGCACCTACAGTCGCAGCCTAAACCGTATCGCCGGACCAGCAGCAGTTTAGACGCGGGCCGCCGGTCCGGCGTCGCAGGAGGCTAACGGTAGCGCTGCCGGACCTTGTACACAATGGAGAACACACCCGCCTCGTCGCGCGTGGCGACGACCGATGTATTTTCGGAGAGCTGGTATTGCACCTGAATCAGCTGCTGGGTCGATTCATTCACGTTCGTGGCGAAAACCAGCGTGAGCTGCTTGGTAAGCGGCTCCTGGACGGTGATGCGGGCTGTGGAGTTCCCCAATGTCCCCACAAAGGCAGGGTCGATTTTCACCGAACCCGCACCGAACAGTTTGCTGACGCGGCTGGAAACTGTTGCATTGAGAGCTCCACTGAGAATGGCGCTGGTAGTGGGATCGGTTCCCGCCTGCGTCTCCTGCTGGTTGGAAATCTGCGACTCTTCCTGCGTTTTGCCCAGAGCCAGCAGATTAAAGATGTCAGCCTCCGTCAACGGCGGCGAGGAGCGGTAGGTGGGCTTCAGATTGGTCGCATCTCCGTGCACACCGACGGTGATGTTGTAGTTTTCAATGTGCGTCGTAACGTCCAGATCGACCGTCGGATTGATGCGCACCGGATTGGAGAAGTAGATAACACCGCGCTCCAGCTCGTAGCTTGTGCCCGCAAAGGTCGCGCTGCCGTCGGTGATGCGGATGGTACCCAGAATGCTCGGTACGGCGGCTGTACCCCGGACGTTCAGATCCACCGTACCCGCGATTTTCGCGTAGCTGTTCTGGAAATTGAGCTCCGGGGCGCTCGTGACATGCACATCCAACCGGATCTTATTCAGGATCGACGTCGGATCTGGTGGAATGGAAATGCCGCCTGCGCCGGCGAATTGGGCGAAGTCGACATCAGCGCCGACTCCAAAGCGTGTGATCTGCACGTTGCCGGAGAGAAACAGCGCCTGCTGACCGCCCTGTAGCCGGAGGTTGGCATCCGCCGTGGTGCTCAACCCGGCGTACCGGATACGCACATGCTCCACTGTGGCCTGGAGGTCGGAAAAAAGACCCTTTTGGTACCCGATGTAGCCGCCGAGCGTGAGCTTGCCGCCGCCGGAGGTGCCGGTGATATTTTCCACCTGCAACCGGTTCTCGTTGAAGACCAACGAGCCGGTGAGATTGCTGAGGCCATTTGGAATTCCGTCAATGGCCAGATTTGCATTGTCCAGGCGCACACGCCCCACCAGCTCCGGCTGCTTCAGCCGGCCAGCCGCTCCCACATCAAAGGAAACCCTGCCGGAAGTGATCAATTGCGTGGAGAAGGTGTGCACAATGGCCAGATTGACCGCACCATTGGCATGCACATCCAGTTCGCCGCCCAGCGGATTATTGTCGCCGAAGACCACAGCCGTCCCGTGTGCGGTAAGGCTCGTATCGGGACCCTCGATGTGCAGGCTGTCGACACTGGCCACACCGTTATGCAGACGGAGACGGATGGGCTCGGCCTGCTTCAAGGTGACGCCCTGCGTGGTGAGGCTGAAGCTGGAAAACTGTGCCATCGCGGCTAACTGCGCGGGCTTGGCCGCCGGTCCGTTCAGCTCGATTGCCCCCGCAATGTCGGAAGAGGCATCGGTCGACCCCGGCGCGAATAGCGCCACGGCATTGGCAACATTTACGCCTGAAAGCGTCAGCTTGGCCTGCGTCTGATAGTCGCCCGTCAGGCCGGTCTGCCCGTCAGCCGCCACCTGGGCGCCGATCAGGTCCGAGCGCAGATCGTAGAACACCGTGGATCCGGTGGAATGCGCCGTCAACCGCAGCTGGCCAAGCACCTTGTCCTGCACGGTCACGCCGGAAAGGCTGAGCTCGGCCTTCAGATTCGGCTGCTGCACCGTCCCGCTGGCACTGGCGGCCAGGTTCACCAGCGCATCATCGCCGGGGTAGTTTTTAGCGAGGTACGGGATCTTGGACAGCCGGACATTTTGGCCGGCAATCTGCGCTGCCAGGCGCTCGGCCTTTGCGTTATAGCTCCCCGAAGCGGTCACTTGCTGACCGTTTGACTGAAGGAGCAACTGACTGACGTTCGCCTGTTCCGTCGCAAGGTTGTAGGTCGCCGCGCCGTTCGCCTGCACATCCTGGGCGTTCACCTGCAGCCGGGTCGCGTTGATCTGCTGTCCCTCCACATTGGCATCGACGGAGACAAGCTGGTACGGCTCTCCGTAGGCCACGCCGTTGGCGAGCGTGATGTTACCGGCGCCACTCAGATTGCCGAGTGTTCCGGCCACATGGGCGTTGATGTTAGCCGTGCCGGTCAGCTTGATGCTGCCCTGACCTGCGATCTGGAGCAGGTCGGGAACCTGGGCGTTGGCCAGCTTGACCGTGGCATTCACGGCGGCTTCCTTGTCGAACTCATAGGAGACCACGCCACGGCGTACCACGCGGTGTGGGCGCGCACTGCCGGCCAAGTTCAGTACAGCCGTTCCGCGCTTGATCGTGGACTGCGCCACGGACACGCCGGCACTGGCCCGGTACTCCGCGTCCGCCACAACCGAGTCCAGCAACACATCCGTTGAGGTACCCAATTTCACTTCGATACCGTTGGCCGCCAGGTGGCCGTTGACGTCGATGTCGCGGATCGGTCCCCTGGCCGTGCCGTTGAACGCCAGCGAGCCGTGCAGCACGACCGGCAGGGCGGCAGCGCCCTTCTTGCCATTCGAGCTGACACCCAGGGCCTGCAGGGTCTGATCGAATTCACTCAGGTCATGCACCTGCAGATTGGCCGCGATATTGGTACGCGAGTCGCCCTGGTTGAGTCCAAGGACGCCCTTCGCCGCAAGCGTCGTGCCCGGCGTCTGCAGATTTAGCTGCTGCAGATCCACAGTTCCCGTTTTGCCGTCATAGTGGGCCTGTACACGGCCACTCACCGGGACGTTGGCCACACCGCGGCGACGCTCGCCCCCCGGCCGCAGCGCAAGGTCCGCCGAGACCTGGACCGAATCGGCAATGGTAGTCGCCGGTCCGCCCCACTCCGCCGTCAACGGACCGCTCACGGCGGTGTCCAGCCCGAGGTCGCCGAGCTTATTCGACGCCGTAATTTCCAGCACCGTACGCAGGGTGATGTCCTTCAGCGTCACCTTGGCGAATGCATGGGCGCGACTCACGGGCGTGATCGTAACGCTGGTCACAGGCGGCGCCGCACTCACACCCTTGGCGGCGTTGTTTGCCGTGGTGGCCGCAGCCACGGTCGTCGGCGAGGTGGCCGGGGCGTTTGCCGGTACTTCGCCCAGCCAATTTTCGATTTTCAGCTCGCCCGCCAGACTGCCGCCGCCGGGCAGATAGCCGGTCAGGGCGCTGAAGAGCAGCTCCGTCGGCGTGACATGCAGCTGCGCCGCTGCGTCTAGGTTGTGCAAATGCACAGCCGACGTGACGTACCCCGCATCCTGCGCTTTCACATTGCCGACGAGCAGGTACCCTGCAGGGCAGGTCTCGCTTGGCGTCAGCACGGGCTCATTTAGAGGCCTGGCCGCTTTGCCCTTCCCTTGCGAAAGGCCTGAATTTCCCTGTGCCGCCTGCGGAGTGACCTGGCAGCTATGCCCCCCCACGTCCAGGCTCACGACGCCCGACGTGAACCCGTCGATGCCGCCAAGATAGCCGAGCTGCTTGAGATCAATACCGCCGTTCACCTTTGCCTGCCACTCCGGTTTGGCAAAGTGTTGGATCAGCGCATTCGCGCCCAGGTGTGTGTTGTTCCCGGAGTAAAAATCCAGGTCTTCGAGCTGGGCCATATCGCGGCCGAGTTGCAGATCCAGGTGCAGCCGCGACCGGACCTGCGGCTCCTTGACCATGTGCGTTTCCAGGTCGGCTAGATCGATCCCGATCCCATAACGGTCCGTCGACGGCAGGTATTTCACCCGCGCATCCAGGTTCCGGGCCGCCGCGTCGAACGGGATGGCGCGGTCGTTGATTAGGATCAGGCCATTGTTCAGCAGCACCTGCCTGGCTTGCAGATCCAGCAGTGAATTCTGCACTGGTTCCGTACTGGCCGACGGGTGCTTCGGCTCCGGCTGGTTGGTTTGGCCGTCCTTGTCGATGATCAGGTGAGCGTGCGGTTGGTCCACCGCCAGGTAGTTCAAGCCGATGCGGGACTGCGCACCCTTGCCCACCGTGTGCGAGATCACGGTGTTGATCTTCAGCCGCACCAGGACGCGCTGGGCGGAAAGGTATGGCGCTTCGCCCGGAGCTTCGGTTCCATGAATGACCAGATCGTCGACCTCGATCGCGAGGTGCCAAAGATCAAGCGAGATGTGGCCCAGGTCCACCCTGCCACCGGTGGAATCCTCCAGCACACCCTTCACCTGGTTCCCGACACGACGCTGGAAGTCGGTGGTTTTCACGTACAACGAGAGCCCGACGGCCAGGATCGCGACCAGCAAGACCAAGGAGAGGACAGCCCAGCCGACAACCCGCAGCACCCTGTGCCGCGGGAGCGCAGCTGGCTGCGGGTTTTGCCGCCGGTTCCCCTGGCCAAAGGGGGTGGGGTTGGAGGCGCTCATGGGGCCTCCTCGCCGGGGTGCAGCACCGTGATGCTGCCCTGGGCGCGCAGGCTCTGCAGCCAGTCGCGCAAAAGATTGGAGACCTGCTGCTGTTGCAGAACGTCCCGGATGCGGCCTTCCACGGAGGCAAGCGGAGCGGGCTTCGCGTGTGCCTTCGCATACTGCGGCAACATCGTGTTCTGGTAGAACTCGCGCACCTGCGCACCGGAGACCGTCGCGCCCGCGCCAAAGCGTGCGTTGATAAAGGACAGCACCTCAATGCGCTCGCCCCACCGTTGATGAAACTCTGTGCTGTCAAAGCCATGCGAGGCTAGAAAGCGATTCCATCCGGCATCGGTCTCGCAGTCGAATTGCTTGCAGGCGGGCAGGGTCTTGCGCAGACCTTCGATCTGCTTTGCTGTTTCCTCGTCCGACACGGTGAGGTCGGTCTGCAGTTTGGCCTGCTGCAGGATAAGAACGCGATTGATCAGCCGCTCGATCTCCTGATCGCGGCTGGGTTCCCCCACGGTGTTGAAATATGGCTGGATCGCTTCGAAACGCTTCTCCTCATTCACGTCCGAGTCCAGAACGACCTCGCCGTTCACGATCGCAACGACCCGGTCCACCTCTTGCCCCGGCTCGTGCGGCATCATCGATGGCACAGCTTTGGGTACAGGAACCGTGTTCGGCGTCGCCTGTTGCTGCTGCGGCGTCTGCGCCGGGGCCAGCCTCGCGGCCATGAAGCAAAGCGCTCCCGCAGCGGCGAGACGGAGAAAGACGGGATGTGGGTTCTGCGCCATGTCTCTTAGAACGCCTGTCCGATGCTGAAAAAGAACTGAAAGTGACTTGCCTGGCCGACATACGGCGCACTGCTGGTGTAGTCGTAAAATACGGGGTAGACCGGCGGATTCAGGTTGATGGCCAAATCCAGCCGGATCGGTCCGACCGGCGTGTTGTAGCGTGCGCCTATACCCACGGCGTGCGAGTAATAGTTGAAGTTGCATGTGCCGGTCGCCGTCGTCTGGGACGTTCCGGGCGGCAGGGTGACGTTGCGGCAGGTGGCCTCGTTGGGCTGATGAAAATTCTTGATGCTTGTGAACATGTCTGATGGGTAGCGGAACACATTGCCCATGTCATGGAAGATCACAAACGAAACACTGTCGCCCACATAGGGCAACGTGGGCGGCGGCAGCCGCAGTTCAAAGCTGTTCACCACGACGCCGGAGCCGCCAACCGGGTAGCCGGTCGTGAGATCGCGCGGACCTGCATCGTTGATGCCGAAGCCTCGATGGGAGGTGGCGCCGCCGGCGTACATGCGCTCCGGCAGCGGGATGGGATTGCAGGTCGCATTCGTCGTCTGCAGGGCGCCCTGGCAGTTGGTTACGCCTAGGGCGCCGGTGGTGCCGTTGCTAGCCGAACCAAAGGTATTTTCAAAGCCGACCCGCAGGTTGCGGGCAAAGGTGTATTTGTGTCGTTTGCCCCAGGTGTAGTAGGTCGATTGAGACGTATCCAGGCGATTGAAGTTGGTCTGCGAGCCGAAGGCCGAGTCCGCCACAAACTCATTCAGCGAAAAGAACTGCCCGCGCGTGGCATTCAGGGGGCTTGGATCGCGGGTGTCATGGAAGTACGTAATACCCGGCCCCCCCACGCGCACCGGCTGCGACAGCTGCGGGATCAGGTTTGGCGAGACCTCCAGGCTGTTGGAGTTGACATCAATACGCCTGTACTGGAAGTCGTAGATAAGGGTATCGGCGCGGCTCGCCCGCTGTGTCACGCGAAAATCGCCCTGCAGGGTCTTGGCCTGAAAGGTCGTGATGTTTTGCACGTTGGAGTAGCCGCCTGAAACCGATGCCGTGAAGGGGCGCCTGCCCAGAAAACTCGGTACGTTGTAGCTGACCGTGGCCAACTGCTCCAGCAGGCCGTAGGCCGTGTGCAAGGTTATTGATTGCTGGGTGCCGCGAAAATTGATACGCGACACATCCAGCGAAACGCGCGGGCTCACACCGGCACGCCCGTTTTGCGCCGCTGTACCGGTCGCCCCGTTTTGCAGCTGCTGGCCGGGAATGAATCCGGGCTGATTCAACTGCGCCTCAAAGCCGAAGCCATAGGTCACGTCCCAGCGCTTGGCCTCGGTGATCTGGATCAACACATCCTTCTCGGGGGTGTTGCCGACCGGGTTCTGGACGGCGGTATTCACCTCGTTGAACAGCGCAAGATTGTAGAGGTTGCGTTGTGTTTGCAGCAGGGCCGCCTGGTTCAGCGGATCGCCCGCGTGGACCTCAACCTCGTCTTCCACCAGCGACCGCCGCGTGCGATTGAGACCGGTAAGCAGCACGTGATCGATAAACACCTGCTGCCCCTCGACAACGTTCAACGTCACATTCGTTCGGCTCTTGTCGTCGGCATCCACCTTCTGGTTGACCTCAACCTGCGCATGGTCGAAACCCAGGGCGAGGTAGTAGCTCAGAATGGCATCGCGATCGTTGGAGAGCGTAATTAGTGAGAACGGCTGCCCCTTCTCAGCGCTCACCAGGCTATGCACGACCCCATCACGGGATGGATCCACGCCCGCCATGGTGACGGCGCCGAACTTCTGCTGCTGTCCTTCCGTGACGACGTAGGTGACAGCAATCTGAGCATAGGTCTTGCCCTTTTTGGTGATCTGCGTGTCCTTCACAGACGACGTCACCTTGGCTTCGAGAAATCCACTGGCCCGGTACAGCGACTGAATGGAGGACACATCAGCGTTCACCAGCTGCGTGCTGTACGTTCCGTTGCGCACATACAGGCTGGCCTTTTTCACCCGCAGCCGCTCGTCCAGGGTGTCCGTGTCGAAGTAGCGGTTGTCCTTGATCGAGACAGAAACGACGCTGTGACGTTCTCCAGGCACAACGTCATACTGCACGGTCACATTGTTTGTGCCGGCGCCCAGCAGCTTCACCGAGTCCTGCACGTCAAAGTAGCCCTGCTGCTGCTCAAAATCGCGAATGTTGAAAGCGCCCTCGTTCAACAGGTCGTTATCAACAGCCCCTTCCTCATACACCGGCACCAGCAATTTTTTTCGCGCCTTGGAGACCTTGACGCCGTTGATCACCACGTTCACCACGGGACCCTGTTCGGCCTGGAACTGGTAGTAGAGCTCGCGTGTCGGCGGCTTATAGCTCTGCCCTTGCAGGGTGATCGTACCTTCGAGCCGGTTCTCCTTCTTCAGGTAAGAACTCACTCCCGAAAGCGCGTCATTCACCGTCTCGCGCGAGACTTTCAGCTGGCAGTCATGCTGAAACAGCAACACCAGCCGAGAGCAGTTCAGATTGCCCTGTTTACGGAAATCCACCACGCTGATGCCCGGATCCTTGCCCGTCACGGCGACCTTGCCGACCTTGGCCTGCGGGCCGATCTGGATCATGAACGTGAAGTTGATCTGGTGTCCGACATCATCCATGGACGTCGCGACATCGATCGTCGACTGGTAGAAGCCATTTTCCGCAAGCGAAGTCTTCACCCCGTCCAGCGCGGCCGGGATCTCCGTCTCCGTGTACGGTGTTCCCGGATCGAGTTTGGTGGCAAACTCAAGCAGCGAGGAGAGGCGCTCGGAAGAGACGCCCGCAATATCCACCCGGCCGATGTAGTACCGCGGCACCCCGGTATAGATCAGCTGCAGACCGGCATCCGTGCGCACCACGCTGGCGCTGAGATCGCGGTACCGGCCGCTGTCAAAGAGCCGGTGGAGGTCATAACGCACATGTTCGGGATTCAACGGCTCGTGGGTGTGCTGCAGCAGCTGCTTCAGAAGGGGATCGTTTTCGGCGAAATGAACGCCGTCAAAGCGAATCGCGGACACGTTGGCGCCGCCCTCATCCCAGAGCGACGGAGTCAGCGCTGGAAGGGGGTCCGTCACCACAGGCGGGGACTGGCGCACCGTCGAGGTGGCTGGATTGGCTTCCTGACTTGCCTGGGGTACGGCCATCGGCGCGGTGGGGTTGGCCGAAGGCGTTTGCTCCGCAGGCGCACTGGCGGACTGACCGCTCAGAACACTCGGGCTTTGGGCATGGAGCACCGGAGCGGCCAACCCGCCCATGAGGGCCAACGAGGTGATTGCGTAAATCGTGAACCGCTCCGACGCCCGACTGGGCGCGGCGTTTGGGCGCAGCCCGCGATCCGCAAGCCGCTCGATATCAGGGTGCCGTCCCCGCAACCCGTGTTGCCCCATCTGGTCTGCTGCGCGGATCTTTGCCAACCCCACCACTGCCTGTCCTTCCGTTGCCGAAGACCCGAATCGGTCGATAAATTGCAGACACGGTCCGCGCGGGCCCAAATGAGTCCGAGAGGCACAGGATAGTACAGAACGGGGCGCCAGGTCAGCTTCCCGGGTTGGCCGGCCTGAGTCATCTTCTTTTCCGGTTCCATTTTGGGAAGAATGCGGACGGAGCCCTTTGGCGGTGCAGCTCCTATACTCCTCCCATGGGCTCTTCCACTCCGGCCACCGCGGCCGTCCGCACCCCAGGCTCTCCAGCGGAGGTCTCTGACCCGGAAATCCCGGCAAGCACCCAGCCGACGCCCCGGCCGGCCGGTGAGCCGGGGCAAGGCTCGCTGCGGAACAGGATCGATCCCCGCGATCGTTACTCGCGCCAAATCCTCTTCACCGGCATCGGCGCCACCGGTCAGGAGGCGCTCCGCACGGCGCATGCCGTTGTGGTCGGGATCGGGGCCACGGGTGCGGCCGCGGTCGGTCTGCTCGCGCGTGCCGGCGTCGGACACCTCACCCTGATCGACCGGGATTTCGTGGAGCCTTCCAACCTGCAGCGCCAGATGCTCTTCACCGAGGCGGACGCCCTGCAGTCACTGCCCAAGGCGGAGGCGGCTCGCCAGCACCTACTGGCGGTGAACCGCGATGTCCATGTGCAGCCTCACGTGGCGGACCTGGTGCCCGCCAACGCGAGCGAGCTGCTCGGGGGCGCGCAGCTCGTACTGGATTGTACGGACAACTTCGAAACCCGCTATCTTCTCAACGACTTCTGTGTGCAGAACAAGACGCCGTGGATCTACACAGCCGCCGTCGGCGCTTACGCGGCAACAATGAACATCCTTCCGAAACCGGCGGCGGAAGGCACCCCGCCTGCGTGGGCCGCGCGCGCGGAACCAACCGCCTGCCTCGCCTGTCTCTTCCCTGCCGCGCCCAAAGGCGAGGTTGAGACCTGCGAGACCGCCGGCATCCTCGGCACCGCGGTTAACCTCGCGGCCTCGCTTGCGGTCACGGAGGCCTTGAAATTTCTCACCGGCCAGCCCGAGGCCATGCGGCGTACTCTCCTTTCCTTTGATCTCTGGAGCGGTGATCGCTCCGAAATCCGGGCAGGTACGCCGCGCCCCGGCTGCCTCGTATGCGGCGCGCGTCAGTTCGGGGCCCTGGCCGGCGAGGCGCGTCCGCACATCACGCTTTGCGGGCGCAATTCCGTGCAGATTCACGAGCACGCACGCCCGCTTGATCTGGAGCAGCTGGCCCGCCGGCTCCGCACCCTGGGCGAGGTCCGGGCCAACGGGCTCCTGCTCCGCTTCACCTACAGCCCCTATACGCTGACGGTCTTTCCGGACGGCCGCGCCCTGGTGCAGGGCACCATCGACACCGGCCTGGCTCGCTCGCTCTATGCGCGTTTTGTGGGCAGCTAGAGCCGGCGCGGCAACCCGCCGCAATGCCAACTTTCACCTCACGGCCACACCGGCAATTCGCTCCCGAATCACCGCCGAGTGCGATAGGCTGTTGTGAGGCAGTGACGCTGGTGAGAACTCCTCAAAATGGTCCCGGCGCGCGCCATGGAAGGTCAAGGCCAACACCGAATGCAAACCAAATCGACTCCGGGCCTATTCAAGCGCAACCCGCCCATCGCCGGCGAAGCCGAAGCGATTGAGCGAGCCAAACTGGGCGACCCAGACGCTTTCTCCAAGCTCTACGCGCTGCACAAGCGCCGCGTGTACACCCTTTGCCTCCGCATGCTCGGCAACGTCTCTGAAGCCGAAGACATGACCCAGGAGGCTTTTCTCCACCTGTTCCGCAAGCTGGGCAGTTTCCGCGGCGAAAGCGCCTTTTCCACTTGGCTGCACCGGCTCACCGTGAATCTCGTGCTGATGCACCTGCGCAAGAAGGGGCTACAGCTGGTTTCGCTCGAAGAGACCATCAACCCGTCCGAGGAAGATGCGCCCAAGCGCGATTTCGGCTCACGCGACCCGCAGCTCTCCGGTTCCGTGGACCGCGTGACCCTGGAACGGGCCGTCGCTTCCCTGCCGCCCGGCTACCGCATGGTTTTTGTTCTGCATGACGTGGAAGGATTCGAGCACAACGAAATCGCCACCATGCTCGAGTGCTCCACCGGTAACAGCAAGAGTCAGCTGCACAAGGCCCGGCTCCGCTTGCGGGAACTTCTTCGTCATCCGGAACAACTACCGCCAGCTCCGCTGGCACTCACCCGGGAGTTGGTACAATGAACGATCTGACCAACATCAACTTTGATTCCATGACGCCGGCAGATTTCGAGCAGTACCTGCCCGAGCTCTTCCTGGCCGGCGGCAAGATCAGTGAAGATCCCCGTCTGTCCCGCTTCCTGGCAGCCAATCCTGATTGCGCTGCGCTGGTTCGCGATCTCGAGACGATTGCAGAGACAGCTAAAAGCCTCTTTGAGCCCGTCCACGAGCCCAGTGACGCTGTCTGGTCCAACATCGCCAGCAAGCTAAAGGAAGAGAACCCGGGCGATGGCGGTGTCAGCGATCTTGCCGGCTAAGCTACCGGCTTCTTCCGATCCGCCCGAGTCCCTACCCACCGCGCAGACCGTGCAATGCATTGTGCTGACCGGTTTTATGGGCTCGGGCAAGACCACGGTTGGGCGCTTGCTGGCCGATCGGCTGGGCTGGGTCTTCGCCGATCTCGATGCCGCCGTCGAGTTCCGCCTGGGACTCTCCGTTCCGCAGGTATTTGCATGTCACGGGGAAGCCGCTTTTCGTACCGCCGAGGTTGCGGCTCTGCGTGATCTGCTCCACCACCCGCGGCAGGTCATTGCTCTTGGCGGTGGCGCGCCCGGCACGCCCGCCCTCCGGGAACTGCTGCGAGAAGCCGCCGGAACAATTGTCGTTCACCTCCGGGCGCCGTTCCCCGTGCTCTATGAACGCTGCCGGCTACAGGCCCGGGATCCCGCGGCCACTGACCGGCCCCTGCTCGGCGATCCTGAAACCGCCGCGCGTCGCTACGAAGAACGCCTGGCATTGTACCTTTCCATCGCCCACTGCACCGCCGAAACAGGCCAGGTCGACCCAGACGCGGTGGCGGACGACATCCTGCGCTTCATCGCAGGCCGGACCCTATAGGCTGCATCCGGCCCGGCTTACCTGCGCAGCGAGCGGCCCCTGCTCCCTGCTGCCAAGGGCCGCTTGCCAGACCGGCTACTTCACCTCGTAGCCAGCGAAGAAGTAACCGATCTCAAAAGCGGCGGTATCCTCCGCATCTGAACCGTGCACCGCATTTTCTTCAATGGAATCCGCAAACAGCTTGCGCAGCGTGCCTTCCTCGGCGTTGGCCGGATTGGTTGCGCCCATCAACTTGCGCAGGTCGGCGATGGCGTTTTCCTTCTCCAGAACCATCGGAAAGATCGGTCCTGAGGACATGAACTGCGTGAGCGAACCGAAAAACGGACGCGCGGCATGGACATGGTAGAAACCTTTGGCCTGCTCCTCGGAGATCGACAGCTTCTTGATGGCGATAATCTTGAATCCGGCCTTCTCGATTTGTGCGAGGATGGCGCCGGTGTAGCCCTTGCGAACGGCGTCGGGCTTGACGATGCTGAAGGTACGTTGTGACACAAAGTCTCCTGTAAATCTGCTCTTGGCGTGCAGCCAACCCAGTGTATCCAACCCCGTCCCAGGTGCACGCCTTCATTGCGGATTGTTCCCTTCTGGCGGACAGGTTCGCTCCCGCCAGAAGGTGAGGCTTTGCATTGCATCGAGAGGAGTCTCGCCGCATCCTGCAGCGGAACCCCGCCGGCCAGCGTCCAAGGCTCATGCGTCGAACGGCATGGATATGGCTGGCCGGCTGTCTGGCATGGACCCTGGACTGCGGGGTGAATGCCTTCCACGGCAATCGCCCCCATGCCGAACTTGCGCTCCTTTTGGCTATCCTCTTCGGGATCGCCTATGCGTTTTACGGCAGCCAGCCGCGCTGAGTGCAACTCGGGCGTTGCTCAGGTAGGGAGATCACGCGAACTCCCCCAACTATTTGCGCGTCGCTTCGATGTCGAAATTCATCTTCACATCGTCGCCCAGCATGTTGTCGCCTGACTTCAGCGTGCCGTTCCAGGTAAGGCCGAAATCTTGGCGATGCAGGGTTGCGGTTGCCGTGAAGCCCCGGTGCTGCATCTTGTCCATGCCGATCTCTTCCTTGCTGGGGGATTCCATATGCAGTGTGACGGGCTTGGTAACGCCGTGCAGCGCTAATTCGCCGACGACATCATAGCCCTCATCCGTCTTGGTCACCTTTGTGCTGGTGAAGGTCGCCGTCGGGTACTTGGCCGTGTCAAAGAAATCCGGGCTTTTCAGGTGAGTATCGCGTGCGGCCTCACCGGTATCGACAGAGAGTACGTTGATGGTCGCCTTGACGGACGAGCCGGCGACCTCTTTTTCGTCCAGGTCGATCACGCCTTCGGAGATCGCAAAGCGGCCGTGCACCGTGGAGATGGCCATGTGCTTGATGCCGAAATCCACCTGGGAGTGCTGCGGGTCAACGGCATAGCTCACGCTCTGAGCATGCGCCTGCATTCCAGCCGAAAGACAGCTGCCCAGAAGGGCGGCGGTGGTCAATGACGAGCGAAGGATCTGGTGCATGGAGGTTCCTTTCAAGGCATGACGGGGTCGCGAGGTCTGTTCCCTCGAGATAGGTTGTAAGTCCCGGCTGCTGCAAAGAGAGATGAAGGATCTGCTGAAAGCGGTGCAGAAAAAAGCGGCTACCAAGGGGCACTTACTCCCAGGTAACTGCTTACTGAAGCGTAACTTACCTTCCGAGTACACGAGCGGTGGTCTCGCCGATCTCGGCCGGCGACTTCACCACGTGGATGCCCGCCCGTGACATCGCCTCCATCTTGCTCTCTGCCGTGCCCTCGCCGCCTGAAATGATCGCCCCTGCATGACCCATGCGCCGGCCGGGCGGCGCGGTCTGCCCGGCGATGAAGCCGACCACCGGTTTTTTCACATTGGCCTTGATGTACTCAGCGGCTTTTTCCTCGTTGGTGCCGCCAATCTCGCCGATCAGGATGATCGCCTCGGTCTCAGGATCTTCATTCAGCAGCTTCAGTGCATCGATGTGCGTGGTGCCGACGATGGGATCGCCGCCGATGCCGATCGCGGTGGACTGGCCGATACCGCGCGTCGTGAGCTGATAAACGGCCTCATAGGTCAGCGTGCCCGACCGCGACACGATCCCCACGTTGCCTTCCTTGTGAATGCGCCCTGGCATGATGCCGATTTTGGCCTTGCCCGGGGAAATAACGCCCGGGCAGTTCGGCCCGATGAGCACGGATTTTGTACCCTTCACCAGGTCCCAGGTCTTCACCATGTCGAGCACCGGAATGCCTTCGGTGATGCACACGATCAACGGAAGGCCAGCATCGGCCGCTTCCAGGATGCCATCCGCCGCGGCCGGCGGCGGAACGAAGATCACGGTGGCGTTGGCGCCGGTTGCCCTCACGGCCTCTTCGACGGTGTTGAAGACGGGCCAGCCCTCATGCGTGGTGCCGCCCTTTCCTGGCGTCACACCGCCCACCACCTGCGTGCCGTACTCTGCACAGCCCTTGGCATGAAACGTGCCCTCCCGGCCCGTGATGCCCTGCACGATGAGACGGGTGTTCTTGTCGACGAGGACTGCCATGCGTTCGTTCTCCGTTGGTGGTTCTGAGTCTAGGTTCTAGGTCTTTCTGTTGTCATCCCGCAGCGTAGCGGAGGGATCCCTGTTCGTCTCTGCTCACCTGCTGTCAGGTACCCAGGAAACCCGCGTTCTCCTAGTGCCGCTACGCCGCGCCCAGTGTGCGGGCCAAATCTTCAAAGTCATCGACCACGTAATCGAAGTCACCCTTCGCTTGCCGATCCTCCGTCCTGCGGTGAACGAAGCACGTCTGCAGGCCATTTTTCTGAGCGGCCTGGAGATCCTGGCTGTGTGCGGCAACCATCAGGATGTTCCCTGGTTCCAATCCGAGTAGTCCAGCCGCTCCGAGATACATCTTCGGATCTGGCTTGTAGGTGCGGAAGATATCCGCGCCGAACACGACGTCCCACGGCAGAGCCGTCCAGCGCGCGGTTTCGATCAGTTGACGCGTGGTCCCGTTGGAGAGCGGGCCGAGAATAAAATGCTTCTTCAACCGGTGCAGGGCGGGCACAACATCGGGCCACGCGTGAAGGTAGCGCCAGCCGCGCGTAAGCTCATCACGATCCTCGCCCGAGAGCGCCTGCGCCCCATAGCTTCCAACAATCTTGTCGAGTTCTTCGCGATGGGTTTGATCGAAGTCGACCCAGGGGCGTACCCCTTCCCGAACGGGTTCAATCGCGGGCTTGTAGTGGGCACGCCACTCCTCGATAAGCCCCTTCCAGTCAGCAGCAAGTCCGCGCTTCAGGCCGAGCTTGCGTGCATGATCGAACATGCCGCCGTGCCAGTCGACGGTGGTGCCGAAGACGTCAAAAAGCAGAGCCTTCACCGGAAATGACGAGGAAATCTTTTGTCGTTTTTTGCCAAATCGTGCCATGAAGTATCCCTTTTCCGCGGCCGGACTCGCCCCTTCGTTGTATCGCCATGTTGATTCTCCATCTCTCAGGACCCTCGACAGCAAGGTAGCTACATCGGAGGGGTGGCCAGAGATAAATCCATAGCGGCTTTGGCGAGGCGCTTGTCTCTTGTCCAGAGAGACGCACCGGGTGTCAGTTGCACGGCAGCCAATAGATGGGCGTCCACATAGCTTAGGCCCAAGCCGAACAGCTTACGGGCGGAAACAAAGTGCAGCACCTCTTCCTCTTCCGCGACCGCTGCCTGGGGCAGGTCCTGTAAAGTCCGCAGTACCGTCTCGCGTTCCCCCATGTTGCCCATGGCCAGTTCCCCGACGATCAACGGATGGGAAAGGACCCGGTTGCCGCGAAGCAATCGCGCCAGGTCCTCATCGCCTTTTCGCAGGTGGTCGGTCCACACGGAGGTGTCCACCAGCATCATGGAGTTCCTTCACTCCGCCGTGCGTTGCCGCCGCACGGCCTCCAGCTTGGGCTCGCTTCCCCCCAGGTTCGCAAGCCGCTTTGCACTTTCTCGCTGAATCAAGGCCTGGAGCGCTTCGCGGATCAGCGCCGGTTTTTCCGTGATGCCTGCCAGGCGGCCGGCTTTGGCAAGCAGAGCGTCATCGAGAGCAAGTGTAGTTCGCATTTGAAAACCCCCTAACTCGGTAAAGTACCACAATCGAGCATCAAATGATGCGCATTTTGATGCAGCTTCGGATGTCCCTTGCCTGTGTTCCTCACAGCTCAGCCCTTCGCCGCAGCCACGGCGAGGTCAGCCGCTTCCTTCATCGTCGCCCCCACTTCAAATTTCAACCCCGAATCGGCCAGGATTTTGCGCCCTTCTTCGACATTGGTGCCTTCCAGCCGAAGGATGATCGGCAGTTGCACGTCAAGCTTTCTCGCCGCCGCCACCACTGCCGTCGCGAGCACATCCACACGCAGGATGCCGCCGAAGATATTGATGAAAATGACCTTTACGTTGGGGTCGCTCAGCAGAATGCCAAAGGCATTTTCGATCTGCTCCTGGTTGGCGCCGCCGCCGACATCGAGGAAATTGGCCGCCGAACCGCCCGCGTACTGGATGATGTCCATCGTCGCCATGGCCAAACCCGCGCCGTTCACCATGCAGGCGATGCTGCCGTCGAGCTTGATGTAATTCAGGGCGAACCGCGACGCTTCAACCTCCAGAGGGTCTTCTTCGGCCAGATCGCGCAGGTCCTTCAACTCTTTGTGGCGGAACAGGGCGTTGTCGTCGAAGTTGATCTTGCAGTCGAGCGCGGCGAGCTTGCCGTCCTTCGTGGTGATGAAGGGATTAATTTCCATCAGCAGGCTATCGGTCTCGAGAAAGGCCTTGTACATGCCGGTCATGAAGCGCACGGCCTCGGCGATCTGTGGGCCTTCGAGGCCGAGCTTGAAGGCAAGCCGGCGCGCCTGGTACGGCGCCAGGCCAATGGCGGGATCGATCACTTCCTTAAAGATCGCATCGGGGTTTTCGTGCGCGACCTCTTCGACCTCCATGCCGCCGGCTTGCGAAGCCATGAAGACCACCCGCGCCGTGGCTCGGTCGAGCACAATGCCGAGGTAGAGCTCGCGCGCGATGGCCGAGCCGGACTCGATCAGCAGGCGTTGCACCTTCTGACCCTGGGGCCCGGTCTGGTGCGTGATCAACTGCATGCCGAGAATCTTCTTCGCGTGCTCCTGCGCCTCATCGCGGGACTTCGCAAGCTTCACGCCGCCACCCTTGCCACGTCCGCCCGCGTGGATCTGCGCCTTGACGACTACGGCGCCGTGCCCTGCTCCGAAGAGCCCCTGCGCGGCGGCGTCGGCCTCTTCAAAGGTGACTGCGACGTGCCCGTCAGGCACGCTGACGCCGTAGCGGCGAAGGATCTCTTTGGCCTGGTACTCGTGAATCTTCATGGGGCGCCCCGCGAGCCGGTTGCTCGAACAGAGCCATAGTAGACGATGGCTGTGACACGGAGCGAAATCCAGCCGCGAATGGGAAAGGCTCGCAGGCAGGGTCTTCACTTTGGTAGTTTAGAAAGCGAAATGGGCATCGGGGCAGAACTTCGTCTTGTGGTGGAGGAAGGGCAAACCCTGTCCACCTCGCAGGCCCAGGCGCTGTTGGGGCGCATCTTGGCGGGTGAGGCTTCCGATTTGGAGCTCGCGTCGCTGCTGGGCGGCATGGGCGCCCGCGGCGAAACCGCCGCCGAGCTGGCCGGCTTCGCCCTCCCCATGCGCGAGGCCGCAAAGACGCTCCCGCTGACCGAGGCCGAGCGCGACCAGCTGGTCGATACCTGCGGCACCGGCGGCGACCGCACTGGCACCTTCAACATCTCCACCGCCGCCGCGCTCGTCGCTGCCGCGGCTGGTGTCAAGATCGCCAAACACGGCAACCGAGCCGTGACCAGCCGCTGCGGCTCGGCCGATGTGCTCGAAGCCCTGGGTGTGCCCATCGCCCTCGCTCCTGAGACTGCGGCGGAGGCTCTGCGTCAGTGCGGTTTCTGCTTTCTTCTCGCCCCCGCCCACCATCCCGCCATGAAAGCGATGCTGCCGGTGCGCCGCGCGCTGGGTGTGCGCACGATCTTCAACGTGCTTGGGCCGTTGCTCAATCCGGCAGGCGCACGGCGGCAGGTGATGGGGGTGTACGCCGCGCGTCTGGTCCCCGTTGTGGCAAAGGCGATGGTGCTGCTTGGGGTTCACCGTGCGCTTGTTGTGCACGGTGAGGATGGCCTGGATGAGCTCAGCCTGAGCGGCGCCAGCGAGGTTGCGGAGGTGAACTCTGCGGCCAAAGGCGAGGAAATCAGAACATACCGGATCACGCCCGAAGAGGTGGGCCTGGAACGCGCCCCGCTGAGTGCTTTGCGCGGCGGCGAAACCGCCCAGGAAAATGCGCAGATCCTGAAGGGGATCCTCGCTCTTGACGGGATGCCGCCGAAGCGAGGACCGGGGCGTGACATCGTGTTGCTGAATGCTGCAGCGGTTTTTGTCGCCGCAGGACGCGCGCCGGATATTTCAGCCGGCGTAGAACTGGCCGCGGGGACCATCGACTCCGGAGCGGTAAGGGAACTGGTGATCGCGCTACGGCAGTTCGGGCCAGCTTAGCGTATTTCAGACGTGCGGTGGAAGCGGCCCCAGCCCGGCCGGCAGTTCCATCTGCTGCGGGCCATGCGGATCGGTGTGCGGATGGAAGTGCGCCCGGCAACGAGCCTCATACAGCCCTGTCGCCCCGACCACGACCAGCTCCTGCGACGGCGTCAGGCGCTGCGTGTGGATGGCGCTGCCGCCGCACACCATGCATACGGCGGAAAGCTTGGTCACCTTATCGGCCATCGCCATCAGCGCCGGCACCGGGCCGAAGGGTTCAGCCTCAAAGGTCATGTCGAGCCCCGCCAGGAGGACGCGCTTGCCGTGCGCCACCAGATCAGCGGTCAAGGCAATGACCTCCGGCGAAAGAAACTGCACCTCATCGATGCCCACCACTTCGATGGCGTCCAGTTGCGGAAACAGGCTGTCCCGCAGATGCTCCACCGAGGTCACGGGAACGGCCTCATGCGTTTGCGCCGAGTGCGACGCGATGTGGGTACGGTGATACCGCAGATCGATGTCGGGCTTGTAACAGAGCACACGCTGCCGGGCGATGCGCGCCCGCTTCAAGCGGCGAATCAGTTCTTCGGACTTGCCCGAAAACATGGGCCCGGTGATCACTTCCAGGACACCTGGGTGGGCTTGGGGAGTAAGGGAATCCATCGCCCTCGATAGTAGCCCGCTGGCGGTCCACCGGGAACTGACCCGGCCGGTGGAAATTCGGTCTGCTCTGCCCTTGCTGCAGTCAAATGGCGTTGGGGTATGCTGGCGTTGACCTACCAGTACGGAAAAGGAGCTCGGCATGTGGCGAAGGAACACCGGTGTATGGACAATGGCAGGGCTGATTCTGACCGCGGGCGCGACCGCTTCGGCACAGGATGCAAAGCCGGTGAAGGAGATCAAGGTTTCGCTCATCAACAGCCAGGGCCAGCCCGCCGGCAATGCCGTGCTGAAGCAGAAGAAAGATGGCGTGCAGGTAAAGCTGTCGGTCGAAAACATGGCCTTTGGCGAACACGGTGTGCACATCCACCAAAACCCGGTCTGCGAAGCTCCCGATTTCAAGTCGGCCGGCGGTCATTTCAATCCTGATGGCAAGCAGCACGGCTTTCAAAACCCCATGGGTCACCACGCCGGCGATACCCCCAGCAACCTCAGCGTGGGCGAGGATCACCGCGGCTCCGCCACCTGGACGTTGACCGGCGTGACCCTGCAGCCCGGTACGCCGAACTCCCTGCTGTCCAACGGTGGAACCTCCATCATGGTGCATGAGCACGCCGACGACATGAAGACCGATCCCAGCGGCAGTTCCGGCAACCGGATCGCCTGCGGCGTGATCAAGCAGTAGGCGCAGCACCCGCGCGCCAGGCCAGCCGGGAACCGAACTGCAACCGGCTGCGTACTGTGTTGCATGGCTTCGATGGCTATCTATCCGCCGGCTCTGTTCCTCACGACGGCGCCCGTCCCGAAACGGCCGGCCGACGTTGTCGATGGGCTCCGGCAGGGGGCGCCAACCGGCCCTTCGGCACACGCTCCCGTGTTCCCTGCCCCCGTTTTTCGGCCGCTCGCAGCACCCGCCACGGAGGTGAGCTTGCCGCAGCCGGTCGGGCTTCCGCTAGGGGGACCTTCGGTACCCTCCGGGGCCGTCGTCTCCAGCCGGCCGCCGGTAGACGCCGCCCGTGTGGCTCATGCCGCCGAACAGGCCCACCTGGCCGCGCTCGCGGCCAGATGCGTGGGTGGCGACCACGCCGCGTGGGAAAGTCTGGTGCGCCGAGAGCAGCGCCGCGTCTACGGGCTGTGTTACCGTTTCACCGGCTCCGCGGCGGACGCGGAGGACCTCACGCAGGAGGTCTTCCTTAAGGTCTATCGCAATCTGCAAAGCTTTGACCCGGTCCGCGCCAGCTTCGGCGTCTGGCTCACCGCCCTCACCCGCAATCTGCTGGTCGATCACTACCGGCGCTCCCGCCTGGAGCGCTCCAGTGAATCGCTGGATGAGCCACTCGGGCACGATGCTGAAGGGCAGACCCGCGCGGAGCGACTGCCCGATCCGCGCGCCGGCCAGGAGCAGCATGTGGCCGGTCTGGAGCTACGTGCCAGGGTTCAGGCCGCGCTGGCCCGCGTCACACCGGAGCTGCGCGAGGCCGTGATCCTTCGTGACCTGCAGGATCTTGATTACCGGGAAATCGCCGACGTACTCGGCATCCCACAGGGAACGGTGAAGAGCCGGATCAGCCGTGGTCGTGCCGAACTGGCGCGTCTGCTGGGCAGCACGGAAGGACAGGTGGTTTAGCGATGCTCAATCGCATGGGGCGCAAGGAATTTGAGAACGACCGCACCGGTTATGGGGCCGCCTGTGCGGATTGGGGTGCGCTGCTGCCCGACGCTGCGGAGGATCTGCTGAGCGAGGCGGAGGCCCAGGCCCTCGCGCTGCACATTGCGCGCTGCCCTGCCTGCGAGGCGGAACTCGCCGAAGCACGCCGCGGAGCTGCCTGGTTAGCTCTCCTGAAAAGTGACGTGCCGGAGCCCTCCCGCGACCTGGTCGCCGGCATACTGGCGCGCACCACGGGCATTCCCACGCTTGGGGAGGCGGTCGCCGCGGAGCTTGTGCCCGAGCCTGTACCGGCGTGGGCCGTAACCGCGCCCCAAGCGGGGTCGGCGCTAGGGTCTGCACAGCTGGGCCTGGAACCAGGCCCCCTCCGGCGTCGGATAGCCCGCTGGTTTGGGCTCGATACCCAGGCCGTTCCGGTCCCCGGAACCCGGTTCACCATGACGGCTGCTATGGCCTTCTTTTCGGTGTGCCTCACGCTGAACCTGCTCGGCATCTCCGTGACCCAGTTGCATGCGCAGGATCTGCATGGCGTTCACCTGCAGCGGACGGTAGCCGGTGAAGAGGCCAGTCTGCTGCGCTCGCTGGAAGGTATACGTATCGTGTACAGGGTCGAATCACGGGTGGGCGACTGGCTTGCTGCCAGCCTCATGCCATCCATGGCGACGCGTCAGTAGGGCAGCATCCACCAGGCCGTCTGTACGTCGCACAGGCGGCAGAGAGGAGTAACGATCATGACGGACGAGAGCACCACACAGCCGATATCCCCGTTCCCGCCCGCGGCCACCGAGCAAGAGGCGCCCCAGCCGACCGTGGCCTTCTGCCAGCAGTGCGGCCGCAATCTTACGGCCAGCACCGTGCGTACGGTGGGTTCGGGCATCTTCTGCGAGCCCTGCGCCCGTACGGCGGTACCGTTTTCTGGGAGCCCTACCGGTGCCGCGGCCGGCGGTTACACCCCGGTTCACTCCCCCGGTGTGGACGGAGTCTCCCCCCCATCAGCCTTTTTCGATCAGCCCAATCCGGTTCTGGCTGGTCTTCTCGGCTTCATCCCCGGCGTCGGCGCCATGTACAACGGCCAGTACGCCAAGGGTGTTATTCACCTGGTCGTCTTTGTCGTGCTGACAAGCCTGGCTGACAATCTGAACTGGGTTTTGTGGTGGTTCGTCTGGGGATGGATCTTTTACCAGGCTTTTGAGGCCTACCACACGGCACAGGCTCGTCGGGATGGACAGCCCCTTCCCGATCCCTTCGGTTGGAACGACCTTGGGGACCGCTTCGGTTTCAGCCGTACAAGCCCGCCGGTCTCGTCGCCCCCTGGAGCCGCCACCCGGCCAGCCGCTGGCTCCTCCGGCGCAGCTCAGGGCTCGGCAAGCCACAGGGCTTCGGTCTACTCCACAGCCGCCGCGACCACGCATTTTTCCTCGGGCACTCAGGAATCGACGGTGCCCGACCCTTTGGCCACGCAAGTCCCCCGGTCGACACCGGCCTCCGCATCTGCCCCGCCACCTAGCCCTGCAGCCTTCACCGCGGCTGAGCCCACCTCTGCGCCTCACAACACTGCGCCTCACACCTCTGTGCCTTTCACCTCTGCGCCTACCCCGTCCGCGCCGTATCAGCCTCAGTTCGGCCCAACCTACACAGGTGTGCCATCTCCGGCAGCCATTCCGGCTGAACCGTTGCCCCTTGCGCAACGCTTTCCTGCAGGTGCAGCCTGGCTTCTTGGGCTTGGCATCCTCTTCCTGCTCGCAAACCTGGCTCCTGGCTGGCGCCTTGAGGGCCGATGGCTCGTTCCGGCACTGCTTGCTCTGCTGGCACTCTGGACCGGCAGCCGCAAAGTGCAAGCGCTATCCGGGCAGTACGTTGCACCAGGGGCTACCGCCTTTGCCAATTTGGCCGAAGGTCTGGTAGGCCCCGTCACCCTGCTGACCCTAGCCATCCTTCTCGCGTTGCAGAATGCCGATCGCTTTCCGCTTCGCCACAGCTGGCCAGTCCTTCTGATTGTCTGGGGCGCCCTCTTGCTCGTCGCACGTGCCCGTCCCGCCGCTCCACCGGTACCAGGTCCCGGCGTTGACGAAGCACCCCGTCCGGGTGATGGCCCGATCGTCTAGCCATCCCCGGGCATCACCGCTCTAGCAATCACCGCTCTAGCAATTTACCGATGACTCACGATTCACAAAGGAGCGTGCTCATGGGCACCCCACCGCCAGACTTCGGCTACACGCCGCAGGCACCCCCTATCTCGCCCGACCGGCGCACGCAACGTGCACAGGAGAAGGCCCAGCAAAAAGCCCAGCAAAAGGCTGCCGAGGTCCGGGCTCGCCTCACTCGTGAACAGGCGCGTCTGCAGATGCGCGCCCTGCAGCGCCGCTCAGTAACCGGTCCCATTCTGCTCCTGACCGTGGGCATTCTGCTGCTTTTCCTGCAGACAGGGCGTCTGCACTGGAGCGATTTGCTCACCTGGCTGAGCCTTTGGTGGCCGCTCCTCTTGATCGGTACAGGCATCCTGATGATGCTGGAGTGGGCTCTCGACACCCGGCTCTCGGCTCGGGGAAATGCGCCCGCGCCGCGCCGCATCTTGGGTGGAGCGGCGACGACCCTGTTGCTTCTGCTGTCGTTGGCGGGTGCCGGTCTCAGCCTGGCACGCCGCAACGCCTCTTTCTTTCGCGACGTCTTCAACGCTCCGCTGATCGGCAACAATCGAAACAACTGGGACGAGTTCTTCGGTGAGCACAGCGACTTCACGAGCGACCAGGTCGCCTCTCTCGGCTCCAATGGTGAGCTCACGATTGAAGACCCACACGGCGATGTAACGGTCACGGGATCAAGCGCGGACGGACAGGTTCACGTGTCAGTGCATCAGCATCTCTTCGGCGGGGAACATGACAACCTCAACGCCCGTCACACGCGCGAGCAGCCCCAGTTTCACGGCGACCGCAACCATCTCACCCTGACCACCCTGAGCGAGGGCCAGGATGATGCTGATCTCACCATTCAGCTGCCGCACAATGCCTCGCTGATCGTCCACAGCGGAAATGGTGATGTCAGCGTGGAAGAACTGCATGGGGCGGCCACCATCTCTGCGCGAAAGGGCGATGTCAAGCTCACGGCTCTGCGCGGCCCTGTGCGAGTAGATACCCAGGACGACGACAGCACCGTTACGGCTCACAGCCTCGGCGCAGGTCTGGCCCTGAACGGCCACAGCGGCGACATCAACCTCAGCGACATCGATGGCGGTCTCACCCTGCACGGTGACTTCTTCGGCACCACGCAGATGGAGCGCATTCGCGGCAACGTGAGTTTTGAAAGCAGCTTTACCCGCTTCAGCTGTGCTGGCATTCCCGGCAACCTGGTCGTCGATGGCCGCAGCGATCTGAATGCGAAGCATCTTCTGGGTCCATTCACACTCGCCACCACCGACCGCAATCTCTCGTTGGACGGCGTTCGCGGCGCGGCCACCATCACCGACCGCAATGGCTCCGTAGCGATCACCTTGGCGACACCCCTGCAACCGGTGCACGTGACCAACACCAACGGTACCGTGGATCTCTCTGTTCCAGATCGCCAAGCTTTCACCCTGCATGCCCGAGCGCAGGACGCCGAAGTTCATGACGATTTCAATCTACCGGTCACAACGGCAGGCTCCGCCGCACTTATCGACGGCCAGGTGCTTGGCGGAGGGCCGGAAGTCAACCTAGCCACCAGCGATGACAATATTCAGATTCATAAAATATCCTCAGCTGAAGCCGTCTGGACCGACACCTCGGGGACTGGCCCACTAGACTCAAAGGTGAAGGCACCGAAAGATCACGGCCCTCACAGCCTCTGATAGAACGGCAGGTCCTCCATGAACACGATCAATCCTTCACGATGCATCCTGGAGCTCACCGGCTGGCACATCGGCTGAGGGGCGAGGCCACAATCTTTCCGCGGATAACGTGTACATCAATAACAGTAAGAGCAAGGTCAGATAGAAATACCCGTCCACCAGCACATTCAATGCAATGAAGATGGCCAAGGCTGCTCCCATCCAGCGCAGGGTATCCTCCAGGGTGCGGCAGCGGCCTCCCACAATGCAGAAAACAAATACTGCGGAGAGCACGCCGAGTTGCACCCACTTCAGCTGGTCAGGCCGAACCAGGTATGTGGCCCAATAAGACAGATTAATCGGCTCCGCCAAAGCATGGGGTAACCGGCTCCACTGCCCTACCGTGTTGCTGGCAATTCGCTGCAATGCTGACCGGAGAAACGGCCCAATAACGGCAGCCATGGCCAAAAGCGAAAGCACCCCGCTACGCACTACCTCCAACCAGCCGCGCCGCCGCAACGCATAGAGCAGCAAAAAAGGCCAAAGTACCCAACTGAGCTGATACACCGCCATGCTCAGGCCAAAGACCACGGCGGCCCAGGAATAACGGCCTTTTTGGAGGAGAAACACTGCGCCCGTGAGAGCCAGCCAGTGAGGCGCTAGATACAGATCATGGCGATACTGCAAAAAGGGCGAAAGCACAAACACCGCAATCAGCCCTGCCGCAAGCATCCGGGACTCGGCCCGCACAGCCGCATACAAGAGCCCCGCAACAGCAAAGATACAAGCCAGATTGAGCCAGCGTAGATCCAGTCCTGCGGCAACAGCTGGCAGATATACCACCAGAACGCCCGGCAGGTAAGGAAAATCGTAGACCCGGCGGCCCACATGCATGGTGGCATACGGGCTCAGGTGTTGGACAAGCCGCTGGTCAGCCCACTGCACCACGGGGAGCATATCCGACCGAAGATAGTTCAGTGGGAACTCCCGAATGGCGAGGACAGCGCCTGCAGCATATGCGCACATAGCCCCACCTAGAAGCCATGCCGCAGACCTGAAGCGGAGAAATCCTATGGCTGCCAGCAATGTAATTGCGAGCGCAGAGTCATATGGAATTCGCGTCAGGCGATAACCAAATTGAGCAAAATGCCTGGCTTCGTAGAGGAAGCTAACAAGGGAGATGAACTGAAAAGCTGCGCAAATCCATAACCACGCGGCGGCTTGTTGTTCAGGCACTTCTCGGGCAGGAAATCTCATGGGTCGCCATAAGAGCCCCACCAACCCTACCCCAAACAGAAAATCCAAAGGCAGAAGAAGAATCTGGTGCAGCAAGGGACTTGGACGCCCAGACCATCCGTCATTCACGAAAGCTACGAGAACAACCAGGAAAACATACCAACTGGATCGTCTCATCTCTGAGCTAACCCACGCAGCCGTCCCCTGCCCGTGGCTTCCGGAAGTTTGCTCATGAAAGGTAAGGCCATCCAGCTACTTTATCCTGCCAAGTGCCGTCCGCAGACCGTGTCTTCATTGCCATTTCCTGACGAATGCTGGATACCCACCTCTGCTCTTTGGAAAGGTGTCGACCCGCGTGTCGCCGCTTGCCCAGGTAACGCCGAGGGTACTCTCGCTTCCTCGACTGAACGCGAAAAGGCCCACCAGGGCATGGTGGGCCTTTTCTTGATTTATTGCCGGCG